>DATDJP010000328.1:0-47592 GCA_036520475.1 Polyangiaceae bacterium
GATGAAATGAGCACCAATCTTCCCACCATCCGCGCATCGGAGCATCCTCCCGAAAGCGCGGCTCACCATGTCGTCACCCGCATACCTGTGGCTCAGGAGAGCGAGCGTGTCGACGTAGTTGTAAGCCGCCTTGCAGGACACACATTCGATTCGGTGGAGGCCGTCTATGTCGTCGATGCAGGCCATACGCTCAAGGGAGCGGTCCGCCTCGTGGATCTGCTGCGAGCCTCCGGGGAGCAATCGATCGGAGGGCTCACCGATCATGGCTACCCGCGCGTGGGGCCCCACAATGACCAGGAGCACGTGGCGGCCGACGCGCTGAAGCATCGCGTTACATCCGTCGCCGTCGTAGATGGCGATGGGCGGCTCGTCGGAGCGGTTCCGGCGTTGTCGCTGCTCGAGATTCTCCGCCACGAGCACGTGGAGGACTTGCTCCGCCTGGCCGGTATTCAGCGCGAGAACTCCCGAAACCGGAGCGCGCTGGAGGCACCGCCCGTGCGCCGGGCGCGGCATCGTCTTCCGTGGCTTCTCGTCGGTCTGGCTGGCAGCATGGTCGCCGCGGTGGTCGTCTCACGCTTCGAGCGAGTTCTCGAGACCAACCTGGCAGTCGCGTTCTTCGTTCCCGCCATCGTGTATATGGCCGATGCGATCGGAACTCAGACGGAAGCGATTGTAGTGCGCGGTCTCTCGCTGAGCCGCCTTTCCCTGCGTCACCTGCTCTTCGATGAGCTTCGGACTGGGCTTCTCATCGGAACCACGCTCGGCGTCCTCTCGTTCCCGGTCGTTGCAATCGCTTTTGGTGACGTGCGTCTTGCCATGTCAGTGTCCGCCGCAATCCTCGTCGCCGGTGGCATGGCCACGTCGATTGGGCTTCTCCTGCCATGGCTATTTCAACGAATGGGCAGCGACCCGGCGCTGGGCAGCGGGCCCGTCGCGACGATCATCCAGGATGTGTTGAGCCTCCTCGTCTACTTCGCGATCGCCACGCTTATCGTGAGGTGAGCCCCCAAGGAGGCTGCGCCCCGCCACTTCGGCGGTCAGATGAGAGCCTCATGACGCCGCGGCGCGGGGCGCTCCTGTTGATGCGGGCGGAGCCGCCCATCCTCCATCTCGTAGAGCACATCAAAGACCTCGAGCGCTCGGTGGTCGTGGGTGACCACCAAGACCGCTGCTCCACGGTCGTGCGCGACCTTTCGGAACAGCTCCATGACGCTTCGGCTGCGAACGCTGTCGAGTGCGGCCGTCGGTTCGTCCGCGAGAATCAACGAAGGCTCGTTCGCCAAGGCTCTCGCGATGGCCACGCGCTGCTGCTCGCCGCCGCTGAGCATTTCGGGGTACGAGCGCTCCCGGCCTGCGACATCGAGGTACTCGAGCAACTCACGAGCACGTCTTCTGCCATCGCTCTTGCCACCGAACTCGCACGCGATCTCCACGTTCTCCCTCGCCGTGAGGAACGACGTGAGGTTCGCCTTCTGGAACACGAAGCCAAGGTGACGCCTACGCAGAGCGGCAAGATCTGCCAGCGGAACGCCGTCCTTCACGACGAGGCGCCCCCCGAAGAACACCTCACCCGTATCGGCTGGCGAGACAAAGCCCAAGGCTTTGATGAGCGTGGACTTGCCAGACCCGCTGGGCCCAAGCAGCGCGGCGACCGTCCCGCGGGCGATGGTCAGGGTGACGTGGTCCAGGGCCTTCACAAAAGCCGGCCCTGTCCCGTACGTCTTGGTCAAGTCCACCGCGCGGACTGCGTCTTCCATCCTCAGCCCTCCAGCGCGATCGACGGGTCGATGCGCATCACGTGCGTGAGACCGAGGATGCTTGCGAGGGTGACGATGCCCATCGTCGCGACCGGCGCCACGAGCGAGATGGTCTCCGTGATGAGAACCCGACGAGGGAACATCGGGAAGGCAAGCTCGCCCATCGCGAAGGCAACCGCATAGCCCAGCGCACCCAGCAGCCACGCCTGCTGCAGGATCAGGCCAAGGAGGCGGGTCCGCGGCGCACCCATGAGCTTGAGCACGGCGATGTCGTGCGTCTTCTCGAGCGTGAGGTTGTACATGACCATCATGATGATCACGGTCGCCGTGAGTGTGAGGATCACGGTGAAGAGCCCGATCTGCATCCGTGCCCGCTGGACGACGCCACCGAGGAGCAGCGCCTCCTCTTCGTCCTGCGAGTAGACGCTGACGTCGCCCCAGCTCCGCATGACCTCCCGCACTTCGACGATTCGATGCGGGTCCGCTTCGACGAGCACCGCAGCCACGGGTGGCGAAGCAAGCGCAGGCGCACGCCAGCGCGGATCCGTCGCGAGGTCCTCGAGAGTGGGCTGCCCGCGGCCGAGGTCCGTGCGGCGCAAGCGTTCCACGACGCGCTGACGTTCGAGCACCGAGGCCTCAGCAGGCTGGTCGAAGGCGATGAGCTCGGCATCCGCCACGCTCACGAAAGCGACGGATTCGCCACCGGAGGTGAGCGCGTTCTTCGTGAGCCCCACCACACGGTACTGCTCGCCCGCGAGCGCCAGCGACTCCCCGATGCCAAGCCCGAGGGAGGCGTCGACGATCATCTCTCCATGCGGTTGCTGCAGACGTCGTCCGCGCACGAGAGGCAGTGAGCGCCCGGGGTCGTCTGGCCAGCCGAGCCCGACGAGCGCGATGCGCATGACGGCGCCGCGGTGCTCTCGCTGAATGAGCTGATAGGTGTACGGCCGTGCTGTGCGCACCCCCGGCACTGCTGCGGCTCGAGCCTCGACGCTCGGGTCGAGCCGCGAACCTTCCGCGAACGGTCCACGAGTGTCGCGCTGAACGAGCCATAGGTCGGCGTGCATCGCGCGGGTCAGGATTGTGGCGTCATCCACCATTCCCGCGTAGATGCCTTGCATCGCGACGACGACGCTCAGGAGAAGGCCAAGCCCCGCGGCTGTACCGACGAACCGGGCGAGGTGCCTGCGGACGTCCCGGAGCGCCAGGTTCACTGTGCCACCCAGCGCCGCCCGAGCGGCAGGGTCCTGGCTGCGCCCGGCGCAGCCAGGACGGCCTCGCCCTCCGCGAGTCCCTCCAGTACCTCGACCTGATCGCCTCCCGTGAGGCCGAGCCTTGGACGGACCAGCGCGACTCTGCCGCTGCGGTCGGCGTAGACGAAGGAACCCGTTTCGTCGTGGTGGACCATGCGGATCGGAACTCGTAGGGCATGCTCACGGCGCCCGACTTCGACTCGCACGTCGGCGCGCTGGCCGATGGCAACGCGCCGCTCCAGTCGCTCAGGCGTGACCTCGACCAGAAGCTCGTGTGTCTGCCGGTCCGCCTCCCACGAGATTCTGCTCACGCGGCCCGTCACTGACGCAACCGTGCCTGGAAAGAAGATCGCGGCGGGCTGATCCGCGGCGAGCAGCGGCAGCATCGTCTCGTCCACCGCGGCGTTGACGTACACGCGGTTCGTGTCGGCGATTCGCAGCACGGTCGAGCCGATGGTGACCGTGTCACCTGGTTCGCGCAGCCTGCGCGTCACCAGGCCATCGAAAGGCGCCAGCAGCGTGGCGCGCACCATGGCGACCCGTCGCTGCTCGGCACCTCCTGCCGCGACCTCGATGCCGCGTGTCGCCTCTGAACGTTGAGCGAGAACGCGATCGAGGTCGACGCGCGCCACACGAAGGCGGTCGCTCGCCTCATCGCGCTGTTGGCCCGGCGCGACCCCAGCGTCGAACAGTGCGTGCGTCCGTGTCGACTCGCGCTCTGCGGTCGCGAGGAGCGCCCGCGCGCGCTCCTCCTCCGCAGCAAGTCGCTGCAAGGAGGCGCGCGCCGCACCGATGCCCGTCTGGGCCGAGCGCAGGTCAGCTTGAGCCTGGTTCGTCTCGAGGCGTGCCAGCTCCTGTCCGAGGGTGACGCGGGCTCCTTCATCGACGAGAACCTCGCTGAGTCGGCCCACCAGGTCGAACCCCACGGCAGCTTCGCGCTGGCTCTCGATGGTCCCGCGTCCGAACGCTTCCTGCGTGATGGTGCCGCGAGCGATCCGAGCGACCTCCACGCGGACAGGCGACCAGAACCGGAACCACGCGACGAGCAGCACGACCGCGACGAGTACGACGGCCCACAGGCCGCGGCGCACGATGCCGAGAGCTCGACGGAAGACGGTCGAAGCAGCCATGGACCTTACCGCGCGTCTCGCTCGATCGGATCGTCCCGGATGCACGCTTTCATGGGGAAACCGATGCGCAGCGGGGCGTCGGCCAGCTCGACCTGTCGATCCTCGGATTTGCTGCGAAGCTCCCCCATGCATAAGCGAGTATGCACTTACTTGCATGAGCGCAAGCCTCGGCACGCAAACCGCCGAACGAGCGCGACCTCGAGGCGCAGCTGACCCCGACGATGATGGGCGTAGCCGGCGATAGGACCAAAAGAGCGTCCACGTCAGGCCAAGCCGCACGCGAGGTTCGCGGGAACCGCGACGTCCATCAGCTTCGGGTTCGAGAGCTTCAAGCCGCGCATCAGGTTTGCGTACTCGCGTTCCGACGGGAGCTGAAGGCGCGGGTTATGTGCCTTCTCCTCGCCGATGGTGCTCACGGTCCATCCCCTATAGTCGTGCGCCGGGTACACCAGCGTCGCGTCGGGAAGCTTGAGCAGCTTGCCGAACAGGCTCTCGTACTGAGCACGGGGATCGCCGTTCTGAAAATCGGTGCGACCGGTGCTCCTGATGAGCAGCGTGTCTCCGGTGAAGACGCGGTCCTTCGCGACGAAGCTGTACGAGTCGTCCGTATGACCCGGCGTGTAGAGCGCTCGGAGCTCGACGCCATCGACTTTGATGAGCTCACCGTCCGTCACCTTGCGTGATACGCACGCGGCCTTGCTCTGTGCTCCCATGATGGTCGCGCAGCTCGTGGCGATGCGAAGCTCGCCGAGCCCGGTCACGTGGTCGGCGTGAACGTGCGTGTCCACCGCGAAGACGAGGCGGAGGTCCAGCTCCTTGATGAGCTGCAGGTACTTGCCGACCTCCTCCTTAACGGGATCGATCAGCAATGCCTCGCCGCCCTGCCGGGACGCGAGGAGATACGTGTACGTGCTGGACTCCCGCTCAAAGAGCTGCCTGAAGAGCATGGGTTGCTCCTTTCACTTGGGTGAGAGCCCGCGTTCGCAGAATGGGTTCATGGCCGCCCCCACACGACCTCGTGGCCGATCTCGGGGTTTTGTGAGACAAGTTTGCAGGTAGATGTGCGACGAAGCCGACACCCTACTTCTCGAACGAGCCCGTGTGGGAGACCGCCAAGCCATCGAGACGTTGCTCGAGCGACATCAGGCTCAGGTCTACCGATTCGGCATGAAGATGTGCCGCGACCCCGAGGACGCGAAGGATGTCCTGCAGGACACGTTGCTCGCCATGGCACGCGGCGTACGCGATTTCCGTGGCGCGTCGTCGATCTCGACGTGGCTCTACACGATCGCGCGCAGTTTCTGCATCAAGAAGCGGCGCAGGAGCAAGTTCGCCCCGGTCGAGGAGCGATCGCTCGACACCGAGATGACCGCAGACGCAAGACAGCTGACCGATCCGGCGCTGAGCCCGGATGAGGCGCTGGCTGGCAAGGAGGTCGAGCGCGCGCTGGAGCAGGCGATCCGCACCCTCGAGCCGATGTACCGTGAGGTGCTTCTCCTGCGCGACGTGGAGGGCCTGACCGCTCCCGAGGTGGCCGAGGTCATCGGCGTCAGAGTCCAGACCGTCAAGAGCCGGCTCCATCGCGCGCGACTCTCCGTGCGCGCGCAGGTCGCGCCTGTGCTCGGGATTCGGACCGACGACGCGGCTGCGAACGGGACGTGTCCCGACGTTCTGACGCTCTTCTCGCAACACCTCGAGGACGAAATCAGCGCGGAGATGTGCTCGGAGATGGAGCGGCACCTTCAAGGTTGCGACCGCTGCCGCGGCGCCTGTGACTCACTCAAGCGAACGCTGGCCCTCTGCCACATGACCGGCCCAACGGTCCAAGTGCCGACGTCGGTCCAGGCGTCTGTCAAGGTCGCCTTGCGAAACTTCCTCGCCGAGAACGCCTGAACCCTTTCGCCAGTGGGCGGCTCTACCTGAGCATGGAGGCCAACATGGCGACCGTGCAAGTGACCGAGAAAACGTTCGAAGCAACCGTCAAACAGGGCATCGTTCTGCTCGACTTCTGGGCCGCTTGGTGCGGCCCCTGCCGTGCGTTCGCGCCTGTCTTCGAGGCCGCCGCCAAGCGCCACCCCGACGTGGTCTTCGGCAAGGTCGACACCCAGGCCGAGCCAGGTCTGGCTGCAGCCTTTCAGGTGCGCGCTATCCCGACGCTGCTGGTGCTGCGCGACGGTGTACTGCTCGCCGCCCAGCCAGGCGCCATCCCGGCGTCCGCGCTCGACGAGCTCGTCAAGAAGGTGCGTGCGCTCGACATGAACGAAGTGCGGCGCAGCCTCGACGAGCAGGAGCGCAAGAGCGCGGCTCCGCGAGCTGCGAGAGCTGCGAGAGCGGGAGGTGTTTGATGTGCCGTCGAGTCGATTGTGCCAAGTGCGGTCGCCCCACCTTCGCCGGATGCGGTGCGCATGTTGAACAGGTTCTCGGCAACGTTCCGCCAGCCGACCGTTGCCACTGTCACGATGAGAGGGCCAAGGACGCCAAGTCTGAGGTCGCTGCAACACGACGGTCGTGGCTGCGCGAGCTTCTCGAGAAATAGGCGACGAATCCATCGGACCGGCCCATTGGTGAGCATACACTTTGCGTGAGCATACGCTTTGCGTAAGAGTGCCATCGGGAACGGGCGCGCTGCACCACCGTGGAGCGGTGGCCCGCTTAGGTCCCGCTATTCGAGGGCAAGATGGTATCCATGAATTCTCCCACGCTTAAGGTACGCGACGCGATGACCCACGACGTGGTCACGCTCGACCGGAACGCGAAATTGCTGGCGGCTGACGATGTGATGCGCCTCGGGCGTATTCGTCACCTGCCCGTACTGGATGAGGATGGCGGACTCGTCGGCATCGTCACACAGCGCGATCTGTTCCACAGCGGCCTGCTCAAGGCGTTGGGCTATGGCAGTCACGCTCGCTCGAGCATGCTCGAGGTCCTGGCCATCAAGGAGACGATGAAGACAGAAGTCGTGACGACGACCCCCGACACGATGCTGGCGGACGCTGCGCGGATCATGATCGATCGGAAGATTGGCTGCCTGGTAGTCATGGAAGGCAGTAAGCTCGTCGGCATCCTCACGGAGAGCGACTTCGTGAAGCTCTACACGGACTAGAAGCGAACCGGCGCGTGGCCAGCGACGGCGACGCGCCGAGGCAGCGCCACGCATACCTCACATAGCTCTTCAGGCGGGGGCACGGGCGCGTTGCGCGATAGCCGCGTCCGAATGCCACGATGAGGCAAGGTGCGGCGGTCGCACGAGCTGGCGCCCCGCCGCGAATACGGTCGTCAATCCGAAGTTACAGAGGCGTCGAGTTGGACGGGAGCCTTGATGGCGTTGGCAATGATGCAGTGATGCTCGGCCGTATCGAGGAGTTTGCGGGCTCGCTCCTCGTCCCCCGATCCAACCTTGAGTTCTACGCGGAGTTGAACCGACGTGAACGCAGGCCCGGTAGGCGACCTATCGAGCACCCCTGTCCCGGTGCCACGCCAGTCGCGCACCTCGAGCGACTCCCGTCGAGCGTACGCATCGAACGTCGTCTTGAGACACAACAGGACCGCAGCAACGAGCAGCTCCTCCGGGCTCCAGACTTTGTCCGTTCCACCAAACTGCGGCGGAGCGCCTGCTGGAATCGGTGGCCGTGGATCCGCACCGAGAAGTCCGTCTGCCAACGAAACGGCATAGTGATGTGGAAACGGTGCATTGGCGGCCATGCTACGCACGCTGCACGTTTCATGCCCCGACGCTGGGGTACGCCCAGCTTCTGCCGTCTACGCGACGCGGGATCCGTCATATGGCGGATCAGTCATCGTCGTGCCCTGAGGGCGCTGCCCGCGCCTCTGCGCTCGGGGTAACGGCGCCTGTGTACGCCTGGGCGGCGCCGTGCTGGTACACCAGCCTGCCGCCGGCTTGCCCCGTTCGGTAGCCAAGCCCCAGTACCAGGAGCGTGCCGAGAGTTGCCGCGGCCGCGGTAGGCAGACCTGACCGGCGGGATCCGAGCGCAGCGGCCAGGAGCATCATGGCGAGCACGCCGCCGCTCGCCCAGACGAACACCTCTGCCGCCTCTTCATGCTCCTCGATGAAGCGCTCGGCGACGACGCGCTCGACTCGCTCCTCTTCGACCTCCCCGCTGCGAAGCGCGAGCACGCCCGAGCCGACCAGGATGGCCTGGAGCGCGATGGCGAGGAACCAGCCGCGACGGGGCAACCAGTCGCGCCACCACGCGAGCAGCAAGCCGCCGGCGATGAGCGGCATCAGGACGCCCAACGCCATGGGGACGTGGACCAGCTTCGGGTGAAAGAGTAGTGCATCCATGGTAGAAATCTCCTCGCGTGATCGCTGACCCGAACATGGCTGCGCCGGTGACTTCGAGCCATCCGCCTTGTGTGGCATCCGAGGAGTTACGTGGTGTTGGGACGCCATGAGCTCACATCTGAAGGAAAGCTCCTGGTCGGCGTGCTCGTGGCCTTCGTCGCGGTCACGCTCCTCGCCGCGTTAGATCTGGCGTCCGACCTCAGAGAAGGAACGACGGTCGGGCATGTCGCCATGGAGGGCGGCGTTTTCCTGGTCGGGATGCTCGGGGCAGTCTTCATCGCGCGCCGCCTGATGGGCATCGTGCGCAGCGAGCGCGCCGCGCGAGAGGAGGCGCTCCATCTAGCCGAGCGCCTCAAGGCGACCGAGGAGGAGGCCGCCCGCTGGCGAGGCGAGGCGCGCGATTTGCTCAAGGGGCTTGGCGCAGCGCTCGATCAGCAGTTCGAGCGCTGGGTGTTGTCGCCGGCTGAGAAGGAGGTGGCATTGCTCCTCCTCAAGGGACTCAGCCACAAGGAGATCGCCGGGGTCCGTTCGATCACCGACGCGACCGCGAGGCAGCAGGCGCGAGCCGTCTACAAGAAGGCCGGCCTCTCCGGCCGGAACGACCTCGCTGCGTTCTTCCTGGAGGACTTGCTGCTTCCGACGAGCGACAGCGCTGACCGACCGAAGTAGTAGCGTGGTGTGAGCTCATCAGAGTCGAGCGGCGTAACCCAGACTCGACGTCTTGGGACCTGGCGCGCGCCGTGCGGGCCTCTCCCGGCCTCCTGTCCCTGGCGGCCCGTCCCTGACCCACCGGGAGAGAGAGCCGTGAAGCGCACGCACGTCGGGGCGGCGTGGGTTTTTGGTGCAGGCAGAGTTGTTGGCGGCGGCTGATGCTGGTGTGCCACGCCGAACCGCCCCACCCGGCCCATCGGCGGCGAGATGGATGGCCCACGGTGCTCTTATTGCATCGAGCCTCGTGTGCTGCGCCGGCTCGAGCGGCTCGTGGCGGGGCTGTGATGGCGATGCGTGCTCAATCTATCGCGCATCGCGCTAAACGAAAGAGGGTTCACATGACGGAGCGCTTCCTCGATTCGCGCGGAGCGACGCGCGCCGTGGCTCGGGTTTCGCAAGGCGACGGGGGCGCTGCTGATCCTCGGCGGCCTCTACTTTTTGTATTCGATGAGGTGAGTCATGACGAAGCACATCATCAAGATCCTCGGCAAAGGCTGCGGCAGCTGCATCTGGACCGAGCGCCTCGTGCGCGAGGTCGTCGCAGAGGCCAGCGCCGACGTCGAGATCGAGAAGGTCACCAAGATGAGCGAGATGGTGCCCTACGGCATCATGTCGACGCCTGCGGTCGTCATCGACGAGCGCGTGGTCCATGCGGGCGGCATCCCCACGAAAGAGGAGGTACGGCGATGGGTGCTGGCTCTTTAGGTGTGAGCACGCCGCAGCGCTATCAAGCGCACGGCAGCGTCGCGCAGGAGGCGCCGGGCGGTGAAGGGTGAGCTGCTGGGCAGCGCGCTCCTTGTCGCGTCGTGTTCGGGTCGGGCGTGGTCCGGGTGCAGCTCGGGGTCCGTTTTCATGAGTAGGAGGCAACGACAATGAACAAGCTGACGAAGGATGAAGTACGAGCGGCGGTGCGTGAACAGTACGGCAACGTGGCGCGGACCGCGGGAGCCGTGGGCTGCGCCCCGGGCTGCTGCGGGCCTGGCGCGAGCGCGAGCCTGGCGCTTGGCTACTCCCAGGAGGAGCTCGCCGCCGTGCCCGATGGCGCGAACATGGGCCTCGGCTGCGGCAACCCCCAGGCCATCGCCGGACTCGAGGCGGGCGAGACGGTGCTGGACCTTGGCGCTGGCGGCGGCTTCGACTGCTTCCTCGCCTCGAAGCAGGTGGGGCCGAGCGGTCGCGTGATCGGCGTCGACATGACGCCAGACATGATCTCCAAGGCTCGCGCGAACGCACAGAAGCTCGAGGTGAAGAACGTCGACTTTCGACTGGGCGAGATCGAGCACCTTCCGGTGGCGGACAACACGGTAGACGTCATCCTGTCCAACTGCGTGATCAACCTCAGCCCCGACAAGGGCGCAGTGTTCCAGGATGCGTTCCGTGTGCTGAAGCCCGGGGGGCGCCTCGCCATCTCTGACGTCGTCGCAACGAACGCGCTTCCGGAGGCGCTCGCGAACGACGTCGCCGCGCTCACTGGATGCGTCGCGGGAGCGGCGAGCGTCGAAACTCTGCGAGCCCTGCTTCGCGTGGCGGGCTTCGAGCAGATCCGCGTCCACGTGAAGGAAGAGAGCCGAGCCTTCATCCGCGATTGGATGCCGGGCTCCGGAGTCGAGAACTACGTCGCGTCGGCCACCATCGAGGCCGTGAAGCCGGGCGGCGGGAAGGACTGCTGCGGCCCGTCGTGCTGCGCCCCGGAGACCTCGGCCTGATCGAACCGGCCGGGCACCTTGCGCACGCCCTGCAGTGCTTACTGCTCCACGGCGCCGATGTCACAGTATGGACCCTGCGGCCGCGTGACCCCCCGCGCGTCGGTCGGAGTAAGGCAGTTGCCGAGCGTGATCTGGTCGATGAGCACGCTGCCGGGCCCTGGTAGGGTCGTCGGCACGGCGCCGCCGTTGTCCGCGAGCGGACCCAGCAGAAAGCTCGACTGAACCTGGTGATTCAACGGTGGCAGGCCACAGCTGTCGTCGCTGAACCAGTTGGCCACCGCGTTCGACGAATCGACGACGACGCCAATGCCGCAGACGTCGAGCGGGATCTCCGTCGGACCCACCACGGGTGTGATCACGGCGGAGCGATTGGTCACGAGCTGGGCGGCCTGGAGCGTTGCCGCGCCGACGTTGTTCGCGATCGTGGCGTGCTCGAGCTCGAGGCGCGCGCTGAGCACGGCGGCTCCCTCGTTAGGCACCGCGTACTGCGGCGGCGCCCCCGGGAAGCCTTCGACGCGGTTGTCCAGCAACGTCGCGTTGATCAGTTTAACGGTGGCGGTCGCAAAAATGGCGCCGCCTCCCGTCTTCGCGCGCAGGGGCAGCGGGAAGCTGTCGCTCGGCGAGAAACCGTACGAGAGGTTACTGGCGATCGTGACCTTCTCACCGCGCAGCGAGCCCACGTGCACCCCACCACCGGCGGCGATGTACGTCAGCTCGCCGCCGTTGAGGCGGACGCTGCCCGTGCTGGTGCTGTCCAAGATCGACGTGTCGATGAGATCGAGGTGGCCCGAGACGCGCAGCGCCCCACCGCCGCTGACCTGCGGGTCCTTTTCGAACAGGCCGTCGACGGAGTTGCTCCGGAAGGCGCTCAGCGTGACGTGCGCGTCGCCCTCGACGAACACGGCGCCGCCTCCGAGGCCGCGGGCCGTGTTCGAGCTCGCGAGAATCGCGCGCGCTTGCAGACCAGTTCCGTAGACGGCGCCGCCCTCCCCACACGAGCTGTTCGACGTGAATGTGGCGCCGTCGATCGAGAGCTCTGCCCCGCTGATCGCGCCGCCGTGCCCGACGTGCCCGTCGAGGAAGCAGCCCGCGGTGGCGTTCTGATCGAAGCTGCCGCCGGCGGCGGTGACGTCTGCGTCGCTGGCGATCGCTCCGCCGCGCGCGATCCGGTTCGGGCCATCCAGACCGCTGCCCATCGTGGCGGAGTTCTGCGAGTACGCGCCGCCGGATGACGTGACGCTCCCGGTCGCGTACACCGCGCCGCCGGCAGCGGGCGCCCTGGGCCCGCCGAACAGCGTGCCCACCATGCCGAATATGCCCGAGTGGGTGTTGCCACTCTGGGCGACGTTGGCCGACAGCCTGCTCGTCTGAAGCTCCGTCGCGCCCGCGCTCGCCACGCCGCCGCCGTGAGCGCTGCCCGGCGGGTTCGGTGCCGCGCAGCTCTGATAACACGCGCCGGGCCCACTGGATCCGCCGACCGCGCGGTTGACGGTCACGGTCGCATCGCGCGCCAGAATGCCCGCGGCGCCTATGGCCAGCGCTCCGCCGCTTGCATGCCCACCCGGAGCCAGCCCCGCCGGCGGATTGAACGGGTCCCACCCGTCCGGCATGCCGCCCGCGTCCCCGCCCTGTGCGGTGTTCTGCGCGAAGTACGCATCGGACATCACGAGCGCCGCCCGTGTGCCGCCCCGCTGCGCGACGCCGCCGCCCCGCGCGAGCCCGCCAGCCGACCCTCCCCCGACGGCCAGAGCGGCGCTCACCCCATTTCCCCCTCGAGCGTCGTTGCCGGAGATCGTGCCGCCGATGATCCAGAGATCGCCGGTCACGTAAGCCGCGCCGCCCTCGGCGGCGCCACCTGTCGCCGGCCGGGGCGCGGCCGTGGTCGGCGCGTTGCTCACGCCGCCCCGCGCGACGTTCGCCGAAAACGTCGACTGCACGACGTTGAGCGAGCCCCCCACGAACAGCCCCCCGCCCCGCGCTGCGCCCGCCGCGGCCGTCGTCGTAGCGCTCACTCCCGGCGCGCCCGTCGCCGAGTTGCCCGTGATCGTTGCCCCGTCGAGCGTGACGTCACCGGCCGCGCGCACGCCGCCGCCCTCGGCCACCTGCGTCGCCTGGCTGCTCGTGATCGAGCCGCCCGTGATCGTCACGCCCTTGAGCGTCAGCGAACCGCCCCGTGCATCGAGCACGCGCTCGCCCGGGCACGTCTGGCGGATCACCACGTTCGAGCCTGTCGCGATCATGGCCACCCTCGCGGCGGTGACGATGTCCAGATCGCCCGCCGCGTTCGAGTCGTCCTGCCCGCACACGCTGAGCTCGTACGTCGCGCTCGGGATCTCGATCCGGAAGTCGGCGCCCGGGCTCGCATTGGCCGCATCGATGGCCGCCCGCAGCGAGCCCGCCTGACCATCGACCGTGGTCGTGACCGCGACCGTCTGCTCCGGCTCGCACGAGCTCAGCGCCGCGCCCAGCCCGGCCAGCAAGGCAAAGGACAGTCCGCCGAAATTGCGATTCTCGATCCTGCGATGTACGCGCATGACACGCCCTCCTGCTCGATTGACGAGCTACGAATGCATGAAACGCGCCGCGCGTGCAAACACGCAAACTCGTTATCTGCGAGGCGGTTCGGCGTCGCGCGGCAGGAACGAGACCGGCGATTTTGCGCCGCCGCAGAAGACTGCCGCAACGCTTGCAGCCTCAGGGGTTCGGCCTGGTTCAGCGCAGCTCGCGGCGCAGGATCTTGCCGATTGGCGTCTTGGGGAGCTCATCGCGGAACTCCACTTGGCGCGGCAGCTTGTAGCCAGTGAGCTGGAGCTTACAATGTTGAATCACGGCTTCCTTCGTGAGGCTCGGATCCTTTCTCACGATCACCGCCTTGACGGCCTCGCCCGTCTTTTCGTCCGGTACACCGACGACCCCGCATTCGAGCACACCCGGATGAGTCGCTACTGCGTCCTCGATTTCACTCGGGTACACATTGAAGCCCGAAACGAGGATGACGTCCTTCTTGCGATCGGTGAGCGTCAGGTAGCCGCCTTCGTTCAGGTGACCAAGGTCGCCAGTCTTCAGCCAGCCGTCCTGCATTACCTGTTCGGTCTCTTCCGGATTCTCGAAGTAGCCCTTCATCACTTGCGGGCCGCGGACACAAAGCTCCCCTGTGTGTTTCTCGAGATCACCTTCGCCCTTCCAGACCGGTAGCTCGTTGAAGTCGTCATCGCGGATCGACACTTCGGTCGAAGGGAAGGGCAGGCCGATGCTGCCGTTCCAGGGAGTTCCCATCGGGTTTGCGCTGACGCCGGGCGAGGCCTCGGTGAGTCCGTACGCTTCGGTGATGTAGCGCCGAGTCACCTGCTGAAAGCGCTCGGCCACTGGCTTTTGTATCGCCGCGCCTCCTCCGACCACCACCTTCAGCGCAGAGAAGTCGAGCTGATCGAACCCCGGCGTATGCAGGAGGCCGTTGAACAGCGTGTTCACTCCCGTCATCGCGCTGAACTTCCACTGCTCGAGCTCTTTGACGAGGGCCGGCAGGTCCCGCGGATTGGTAATGAGCACGATCAGGCTGCCCCACTTCATGAATGACAGCGTCGAGGTCAGGCAGAAGATATGGTACATGGGCAGCGGAGCGATCGCGATCTCCGCGCCTTCCTCGAACTGACTCGAGATCCACACTGCGGTCTGTTCCACGTTCGCAAGGATGTTGCGATGGGTGAGCACGGCGCCCTTCGAGACCCCGGTGGTGCCGCCGGTGTACTGAAGAAACGCGACGTCGTCGCGCTCGAGTCGAACCGGCTTTCGCGTCGTCAATGCTCCCCGCGCGAGCGCCGCCCGAAATTCGATGGCGCCGTCGATGCGAAAGGCCGGCACCATCTTCTTCACCCGCTTGATCGCAAGATTCACGAACCAGCGTTTTGGCGGCGGCAGCATGTCGCCGATCTGGGTCGTAATCACATGCAGAAGGGGCGTGCTCGCGAGCACGTGCTGCAGCGTGCTCGCGAAGTTCTCGACGATGATGATGGCCTTGGCGCCGGAGTTCACGAGCTGGTGCTGGAGCTCTTGCGGCGTATACAGCGGATTGACGTTCACGACCGCCATGCCGGCGCGGAGGATGCCGAACAGCGCCACAGGGTATTGCAGTAAGTTCGGCGCCATGATGGCGACGCGGTCGCCCCGGGACAGGCCGGGCAAACCTTGCAGGAACGCGGCGAAGTCGCTCGACAGACGCCCGAGCTCGGCGTAGCTCAGCGTGTGGCCGAGGTTATGAAAGGCCGGCTTGTCCCCGAATTTGGCGGCGAGCTGCTCGAGCAGATCCGGTATGGACTCGAACAGGTCCGCGTCGATCTCCGCCGGCATGCCCGCGGGGTAGCTCTTGAGCCAGATCTTGTTCGCCATGGGTCCCTCGTGACAGTGGAACGCATCTGCATCGAGCTTTGACGCCGCTCCAATGGGCTTTCAAAGCAAGGGGCCGGCCAAGGCGAGCGCGGGGCTCGCCCGGGAGGCTTCGCGGCCCGCGCGAGAGCAGATGACGCACAGGTTGCACCCGCGACGAGCGACGAGCGCAGAATCCGCGCGCATCGCGCTCGAGCGCAAAAAGAAGAACGTTGCTGCCCTCCTGGAGTTGGCTCTCGACGTAGATGCGCCCGCCGTGGGCCTCGGAGGCATGGGGCGACACTGAAGCAGGCCGCGCGCCGCTCCGGTAACCCGCGAAAAGGCGCCCTAGGAACAAGGCTGGCCCGCGTCATGCAACGCAGCGCGTGAGGCAATCGTCCGTGCTTTGCAGCTTGGGGATCATTCGCTACGGCGTCCGCTGGCGGGACGCGTGCGCGGCCGTGTGGGTCCGGCGCAATGGCCTCCGCAGCGAGCACGTCCCTTCTGGCGCTGAACGCGCTCGGGGGCCGCGCATGATGAACGGCTCGCACCATGCGCGGGTAGGCTGGCAGCTGTGCGTGGCTGGCGCGGCGCTCGGCGCGCTCGGGCTACTTGGCTGGATGGCGGGCATCAGTGCTTTCACTACGGT
Organism: Polyangiaceae bacterium; assembly: GCA_036520475.1. Taxonomy (GTDB): domain Bacteria; phylum Myxococcota_A; class Polyangia; order Polyangiales; family Polyangiaceae; genus DATDJP01. Next base: position 15,872 of record DATDJP010000328.1, read on the forward strand.
CATACCGGGTGAGCCGGCGATGATGCCGAATACGGCCATGGCTCTGCTCTTGATCGGCGCGGCCGGAGCCATGCGGCGTCGAGAAGACGTGAGCACGCTGCCGAGAGTGCTGTCCGTTCTGGCTGCGCTCGTGGTGCTCACCATCGGACTCGGAACGCTAGCGGAGTATGCGCTCGAGACGGATCTGCACATCGATCAATTTTTGTTTCGCGGTCTGCCGGGACCCTATCCGGGACGGCCATCCCCGCCGACAGCGCTTTCTTTGGCGCTGCTCGCCGGCGCGGTTCTCGTCTTCGATCGCGCGCCGGCTCGCGCACGTCCCGCGGAGTGGCTCGTCCTTTTGGCTGGTCTCACGGCTCTCACGGGCCTCATGGGATTCGTGTTCGGCGTTGGGCCGCTCTATCGGTTGACCCGCGCACCGGTCATTGGCGTCGCGCTGCCTACGGCGGTCAGCCTGCTCTTCATTGCGGTAGGCCTGCTCTTCGAACGCCCTAGTGCGGGAGTCATGCGCGTGGCCACCGCGGCGGGGCCGGGCGGCGTCCTGCTTCGGCGTCTCGCGCTTCCGGCCATGCTGTTTCCTGTGCTGCTCGGGCTCGGCGTGACGCGGCTGCTGCGCGCGCTGGGTGCAGACGAGGTCGCTATCGTCGCAGCCACCCTGGCCGCCTCCACGATGGTGGTGCATCTGCTTCTGCTCACGATCACGGCCGTGCCTCTCAACCGGGTCCACGAAGCGTTGGAGCTGAGTCGCACACGGACGCAGACTCTCTTCGACCAAGCACCCGATGGCATATTCGTGGCGGACCTCCAAGGCCGCTACACCGACGCGAACGACGCTGGCTGTCGCATGCTGGGTTACACTCGTGAGGAGATCATTGGAAAGACGATCGTAGACCTGATCCCGCCGGAAGACGTGGACCGGCTGTGGAAATCGAGGGAACACCTGCTCCATGGCGGAAGTCATGCTGACGAGTGGAGCCTCCGTTCCAAGAGTGGCAGCCACGTTCCCGTGGAGGTGAACGCCAAGATTCTGGCGGACGGGCGCTGGCAGGGTTTCGTGCGCGATATCAGCGATCGCAAGCGCCTGGAAAAAGAGGCGGAACAGGCGAGGGCGCAGCTGCGCGAATCGGAAGAGCGATTCCGACTGGCGTTCGAAGAGGCGCCCATCGGCATGGCGCTGCTCGCGCTCGACGGTCGCTTCGTGCGCGTCAACCGCGTCCTCTGCGAGATCGTCGGTTACAGCGCTGAAGAGCTGACGGAGCTGACGTTCCAGGCGATCACGCATCCCGACGACCTGAACAGCGATCTCACTCTCGCCCGTCAGCTCTACGACGGGGAGATTCCACGCTACCAGCTCGAGAAACGTTACATCCGAAAGGACGGAACGGTCGTGGATATCCTGCTGAGCGGCTCGATCATGCGGAGTCGCGCGGGAGAGCCACTCCGCTACATCGCGCAGATCGAAGACATCACCGAGCGCAAGCGGCTAGAGCGTGAGCTTCGCCTTGCGGAGGCCAAGTCATCGGGCATTCTCTCTATCTCCGCAGACGCCATCATTTCGATCGACGAACAGCAACGCATTACGCTGTTCAACGAGGGCGCCGAGCGTATCTTCGGCTACTCGAAGACGGAGGCCCTCGGGGCTCCGCTCGAGCTACTGATTCCGGAGCGAGCTCGATCCACGCACCACGCTTATGTCGAAGCGTTCGCGGCGGGGACTGAAGCGGCGCGCCGAATGGGTCAACGCGATGGCATGATCGTCGGCGTCCGTAAAAACGGACAAGAGTTCCCCGCCGACGCTGCCATTTCCAAGCTGGACGTCGGGGGCAAACGGGTGCTGACCGTGGCAGTTCGGGACGCCACCGCGCAAAAGAGAATCGAGAGCGAGCAGCGGTTTTTGGCGGAAGTCGGCCCGGCACTCGCCGCTACGCTCGACTACCGCGAGACGCTGACCCGGGTCGCCGAGCTCGCAGTGCAGGACTTCGCCGATCTCTGCATCGTAGACCTCCTCGAGGTCGACGACGGCATCGGGCGACTCAAAGTCGCGAGCCGGGACCCGGCAAACAACTCGCTCTGCGACGCCCTGATGCAGCTTCCCAGCGACACGAATGGCGGCCACCTGCTGTCGTCCGTCCTCGAGACGACCCAATCTCTGTTGATGGAACACCCGTCGGCAGAGTGGATCGCTTCGCTGGCGAAGACTGAGGAGCAGCAAGGCCTCCTGCAAGGAGTCGAGATTCGATCGATGGTAGCGGTGCCAATCGTCGCCCGTGGCCGGCTCTTGGGTGCGATCGCTCTTGCCTCGACGACGGCATCTCGGGTGTACGGACCCGCCGATGTCCGTTTGGCCGAGGAGCTCGCGCGCCGAGCGGCCCTGTCGATAGAGAACGCGCGGCTGTATGGGACGGCCCAGCGGGCCAGCCAGGCACGAGACGAAGTCCTTAGCATCGTGGCTCACGATCTGAGAAATCCGCTGAACAGCATCGTGCTGCAGGCCGCGCACCTGCGGAGTCTGCAAGCGCAATCGTCGTCTTTCAAGCCGATCGACAGCATCGAACGCGCCGCGAAGCGCATGAACCGTCTAATCCAGGACCTCCTCGATGTAACGCGGATGGAAGCAGGCCGTTTATCCATGAAGCCGGCGCGGGTGCCCGTATCGCAAGTCGTCCTGGAATCCGTCGAAGCTCAGAAGGCCGCCGCGAGCTCGTCCACACTCGAGCTTCGATTCGAGGTCGCCGCGGACGTTCCCGAGGTTTGGGCGGATCGCGACCGCCTGCTGCAAGTGTTCGACAATCTGATCGGCAATGCGCTGAAATTCAGCGAGCCCGGCGGCTCCATTACCGTCGGAGCCGCACGCAGAGAGGACCAGATACTGTTTTGGGTGACGGATACGGGTGTCGGTATCCCTCCGGAGCAGGTGCCACACTTGTTCGACCGATTCTGGCAAGCCCGGAAGGCTGATGGACGCGGCGCGGGACTCGGTCTGGCGATCGTCAAAGGTATCGTCGAGGCGCACCAGGGTCACATCTGGGTGGAGAGCACGCCCGGCAAGGGCAGTTCGTTCTTCTTCACCATCCCGACGGCACCTGCCGTCGAAGCACAGCGCTGCGACCAGGCGCAGGACGTCGCGTAAGACGGCTCGAGTGGACCCATGAACCCCGCGCGGGATACGCAGCGGCCACCAGCGAGGCACGGTTGATGCACGCTCGAATCCGCATTTCGGCACATCCCGACAGTTCCTGTCCTGTCAGGTGCCATCCGCCATCCGCCATCCGAAAGAGAGGGGAGATCATGAAGAACTCGTGCGTAGCGACGGCACTTTGCGTCGGGGCGATTGCGCTGGCGTTCGCCTCGGTGTCATGCGGGGAAAAGGACGCTCAGGAGATTTCCGCTGTTGGGCGGCTCGATGTGCCTTTGACCGCCACTTCCGCGACGGGCGTCAAGTATCGGCTCCGCGATGGCACCTTCAAGATTGGCGGCACGACAAGCGCAAGGCTTTTCACGGAGAGCGATCCGAACGCGCAGTTTCTTCGAACGGAGCTGCAGGAGGGAGCGTATTCAGTGCACCTGAAACCCGGCTGGTTTCTGGAAAAGCAAACCATCTCCGGGACGTTCGAGCGGGTCCACGCCGTACTGACGTCCGCCAATCCCGTGCAGTTCAACATCGTCGATCAAGAGACGACCAACGTGAGATTCCGCTTCAAAGCCGGCGCTGACGTGCTCGATCTCGGTGACGGACGACTCATCGTCGAGATTGACGTGGAGGAGAGCGTCAGGGGGTGTCGGCTACACGCCGACTGCGAGAGCAGGGCCTGTGACACCTATGCGGCAGATGGGCGTGGAGAGTGTGTCGACCCAGCGCGAGTGCTGTACGTCGGTGGGGGCTGCCCGGGCTCGGGAACCCTGGCAGACCCGTTCTGCCGGATACTGGACGCCGCCGCGGCGGCACGGGCCACCGCGCACGATGTCATTCGTGTCATGCCAGGCGTGCATGCACCATTTTACATCACCGGACAACAGCTGCACATACTCGGACCAGCCGGCGAGGGGGGAGTGGCATCGATCTCCGAGCTGGACACGGCCGCCGCGTCTGTCGGAGACGGCGCAAACGTCGTGCTCGACGGCCTGGAGCTGGGTGCCCACACAGGCCTCGGTTGCAGCGGAGTCAGCAGGTCGTCGCGAGCCGTCTTGAGGCGCAGCACACTGCAGTCCGAAGGCACCGCGGTCAGCGCGGTGGGCTGCGAAGTGGAGCTCGATCGTGTCGCTATTCAGACCCGTGCAGGCGCGATCGATTTCAAGGACACCCACTTCTCGATCACGAATACCTTCGTGGGCGGTGTCATCATGTGGCCGGCGGCCATCACGCTCCACGGCGGTGAAGGAACCGTGCGCTTCTCGACGCTGAGCCCGGGTCAGGATCCAGAGATCGCACCCAGAGGCGTCATCGACTGCGGAAGTTCGTCCGTCCTGATTCAGGACTCCCTAGTCGTGGGCGATGCCCGATTTGCGGACACGGGCTCGCACTTCAGAGGCGCCTGCGTGCTGGATCGTGTGGTCGTGGGGGATGACCCGATCGCCGCGCCGGGCGCGATCCACGAGACGCCGCTTTTGCAGGCCGGCTACCGGCTGCCCTACACCGCGCAGAACCTCGACTGCTGCATCGACCGCGCGCCTGAAGGAACGCTCGTCCCCTGGGACATCGACGGCACGCGCAGGCCGCAGGGGCAGCGTGCTGACCTCGGTGCCTACGAAGCGGCCGCGCCCTGACCTGAACGCATCGGGCTGCGCGCGGCACCGCCGAGCAAGGCACGGATGATGCACTTCGCCCGCCAGAATAAAGGGATCAGATCATGAAATGCTCGTTCGCAGCGGTGGCAATCTGGGCAGGGGTTTTTTCGCTGGCGGCCGCTTCATCGGCCTGTGGGGACCAGGATGCACGCGAGATTTCTGCCGTCGGGCGGCTCAGCGTGTCGCTCACGGCCAGATCCGCGAGCGGAGTTACCTATCGGCTCCGTCACGGCATATTCAAGATCACCGGCGCGAGTGCGGCCAAGCTGTCCACGGAGACCGCTCCCAGCGCGCAGTTCCTTCAGGCAGAGTTGCCATCAGGCGCATATCTGGCGCGCCTGGCTTCCGGCTGGTTCCTGGAGAAGCAGACGACGGCGGGGGCGTTCGAGCGTGTGGACGCGGCATTGACGTCGGCCAATCCGGTAGCGTTCAACATCATCGATCAACGAACGACGAGCGTGCGATTCCGCTTCAAAGCGGGAGATGACGTGCTCGACGTGGGCGACGGCCGACTCAGCGTTGGCATCGACGTGGAGGAGAGCGCCAGCGGTTGTCGGCTGCACGCGGACTGCGAGAGCTTGACTTGTGACACCTACGCGGCAGAGGGTCGGGGGGAGTGTATCGATCCGGGGCGCGTGCTCTACGTCGGCTGCGCGGCTGCGCCATGCGTCGAGGAGCCGGCAACGGGAAGCCTGGCAGCCCCCTTTCCCCGTATCCGGGACGCCGTGACAGCGGCAGAGGGGACCGCCAAGGACGTCATTCGCGTGCTGCCGAATGCCTCTACCTTGCCATTCTCGGTTTCTGGACAGCGCCTGCACATCATCGGGCCGGCGGGTGAGGGCGGTGACGCATCCGTCTACGAGGAGGACAACGGCGCGGTATACGTTAGCGGTGGTGCCGATGTGGTGCTCGATGGCTTCATCCTCGGCGGTCCGACCCATAGCGCGCTGCAGTGCGGGCACAGCCGCGTCGTGATCCGGCGCAGCACACTGAATAGTGAAAGCAGCACGCTCCGAGGTACGGACTGTGACGTCGAGCTCGATCGCGTCCGTATCGCAGGATTTCGTTCTGCCATCGACTTCACGAACACCCGATTTCTCATCACCAATACGTACGTGGGCGGCTTCATCGAGGGCAGGCCGGCGGTCCTCGTTCAGGGCGGTGAAGGCGTGTTTCGCTTCTCCACGCTGGCCGTGCTCGCAGAGCCGACGTTTGGGCGCGGCACGCTCGACTGTGGCACCTCGTCCGTACTCGTCCAGGACTCCATCGTCGTGGGCAACAATCTGTTCGATAGCGGGTCTCGCTTCCAGGGGGCGTGCACGCTGGAGCGCGTGGTCGTGGGAGACGATCCCATCGCGTCACCCGGTGCGATCCACAAGACGCCCATTCTGAGCGATGAGTACCGGCTGCCACACAACGCGGCGAACCTCGACTGCTGCATCGACCGCGGGGGTGACGAGGCGCTCGTCCGCTGGGACATCGAGGGTAACCCGAGGCCACGAGGGCCGCGCTCCGACCTCGGCGCCTACGAGGTCGAAATCACTCCACCCTGATTCGATTCTGTCCGTTGCTCGCGATTCTGCCCTGAGCTCATTGCCCATCCACGACGCGCTTCTCGAGCTTCAGATCGTCGAACCAAACCGCGCCAGAGCACACATTGCCGTAGTATCCCAGGCGTGCCTGGATGCTGATCTGAGTTCGGCTCTGCGAGTCGAAGCCCACGCGCACAGGCACCCATGCGAGACTCGTGGCAGCGACGCTGCGTGAAAAGAACTCACCGGCGACGTCGATGTGAGCTGCGGTTTGTTGAGCTTCGCGGTTGACGACGTTCTCGGTCTTGATGAAGCCGCTCAGGACGTACTTCGTGTGCGGTTCGATCGCGATCGCCTCTTGAAAGAAAAAGGCGTCGGCGGGCCGATCGTATCCGGCGCGGATGCGCCCCGAATACGCTCCGCTGCGTCGGACGACCGGATCCGCATCGAAAGTCGGACTGCAGCAATCCGAGCACATACAGCCGAAAGCAGTCGACCAATCCGCGATACGATCCTCGACGACGTTTTCGAATCCTGACGACCACACGGGTGAATCAGCCTCGGCCACGGTGAGCGTCACCGGCACCTGCACGACGGGGTTTACGGCGCCGGTGCTCTCGATCTCTATCGTTGCCGCGCGCACCGTGCCCAGGGGTAAGCCTGTGGCACTCGCGCGCGCGGTGAGCGTGGTGATGCTGAACTCGGACGTCCGCGTGAGCGTGAGCCAATCGACTTCCGGTTTGACGCGAGCAGTCCAGCTCACTGGCGCCGCGACGTACAGCGCGGTGCTCGCGCTTTGGTTCGGGGCCGCGCGGAGGGTGAGCCCACTTGGCGTATAGCGCAGAGTCGGCGCCGGACATTCGAGCGTGGTGAGGATGGAAACGGCCGCCACGGGTAGTCCGTGCAGCTGCGTTCGCCGCGCGGAGTCGAGCACGATACCCAGCTCGCGCTCGAAGAAGGGCGCCAGGTTCTCGCCTGCGCGAAGGGAGAGGAACACGACGAGCTCGCGGTCGCGCTCCTCGGCACCAAGGGCCTCCAGGTAGCCCAGGCTGCCGTCCTGAACCGCGCTGTACAGGGCGCGCATCAAGCCCGGCCCATAACGTGCTTGCAAACTCACGAGCAGGATCTCGGTACCCGATCCGCGGTCGCGCCGATCCGCGGGTGAGGAACCGATCCAGGTGGAGTAGTGCGCCGAATGTTCGATCTGCGCATCGACGCAGTAGCCGAGACCGAGCTCTGCCGCGGCGCGCAAGAAGCCGCTGTGGTCTTCGCTGCTCAACCAGGCTGGCATGCCCGGACCGGGAAGCGCCCAGCCGTTACCGAGCTCGTGAAGCGTGATCGCCACCACGACGTTGCGCTGGTCGAAGGCGAGACGACTCTCCGGAATGAGGTCGCTCAGAACCACAGAAGGCCCGCCACTGACTGTCAAGCCGCCACCCAGTGCGATGCTCCGCGGATCATTGCCCCAGTACCAGCCAGAAGGCCGATAGCCATACTCGTACCAGGCGTGCCCAAAGCGGGAATTCACGTCGTGTCCGGTGTTGACGACGTGCAGAGCGTAGGCATTCTCGAGCAAGCTCGAAATCGTGTCTGCGTATGCGGTGTACGTGGAGGGAAGCGTGATCTCGTAGTTCGGTGTGTCCAGGCGCTCATAGTGCGTGACGTCGATGTCATCGAAGTACGCAGAGTCGTCGTACGAGCCCACGCCCACGGCACCCACGGCCGCCAGTGACGTGTCCACGGCCGAGATGAGCTCGGCGTTGTCGATGCGCACCAGCACCCATGAGCCATGCCGCCAGAGCTCGAAGTCGTGATAGGCGCTGTCGGGGAGGCCGGGCCCGCTGGCCGTCGCGATCAGCCGCCGCGTACCGGCGGAGACCTCGAACAGCTGCGTTTGTCCGGCGCTGGCGCTCCAGAGCACGTAGTTGTAGTAGTTCTCGTTCTGAAAGCCGAAGACAGCGGCCACGTCCGCGCTGGAATTGGCCGCGAAGTTCTCGTTCGAGCGCGCGCGAAACCTCAGCATGAGGTCCCCATAGCTTTTGCCTCGCACCAGGGCGTATTCGCCGAGGCGCCCGCCACTGAGCGGCTCGTAGTGCGTCGCACTCAGCAGTAAGCGATCGTCTGCTTGATCCGATGCCACGACCCAGCGATTCGGGTTCGAGTACGTGTAGTTCTCCGCAGCGCCGAAGTGGCTGATTGCGCTGAACGGGCCGATAGGCCCACCGCCGTCGTTCGGCGCGCAAGCGTCGCCACCGTCGGGCTGACAGTCGTCGACCTCGATGTCGACGTTGAGGCGCCCTTTGCCGAACTCCACCACGTCATCGCCGACCTTGAAGCGAAACGTCACACGAGTGCTTTGTTGAGCAAGGATGACAAACGCGACCGGATTAACCGAGGTCAGCGTGGCCTCGACGGGCTCGAAGCGCCCGTCAGTCGTGCGGCGCTCGAGAGACCAGCCTCCGAGGAGCTGGATCCGGTATTCGCCCTTCGGGAGGTCTACGCTCAGTGTCGGCCGGTCGGGCTGAGCATCCGACGATAGAGTCCGTTTCGCGCGCCCCGTGACTTTGAAGGTGCCACGGATGAGTCGGTACTGAGCACCCGACGAAGATTGGGCAGTGAGCGGAAGCTCCAGGCGCCCCGTAGCGGAGACTTCCTCACCGGATTCTTCGACGCAGGCCACTGACGTGAGGACGAGGCAAAGCGAGCCCAGCCAGACCCCTACGCTCAACAGCGCGTGTTTCATCGTTCTCTCCTCAGTGCGCCCATCACTCCGCGAAGGAAGACCGGGCTTCTGGCCTCACAGACTGCGCACGAGCCAAGGCAATAGCAACCGCTGCGCGGCGGTTCCCAAGCACTAGACTCGTGCACCGCCGTCCATCTGGAATTTGTGCCCGCGCGTCTACCGCGGCATGGCACAGGTCATGGAGATCACGCTCACCGAGGAACAGCGTCAGGAGTTGGAGGCGATCGTGGCGCGACCGTCCGAGGGAGTCCGCAGCTGGCTTGCGGCCAACCCGCTCGTGCATTTCCACTACGCGCCGACGAGCGCCTCCTGGCTGAACCAGGTCGAGGGCTTCTTCGGCATCTTGGGTAAGCAGTCGCTGGGACGTACCGACATCCATTCGAAGCGGGCGCTGCGCGACCACCTCGATGCCTACATGCGTGCTTGGAACAAGTCGCCGACTCCGTTCGCGTGGGACGAAGCCGGCGGACGCGATCATCAAGTCACACCGTCGGATGCCGAAGCGCATCTCGACGGCGGTGTGCTACAGCGTGTTGACAGTTTCTGCCAACACCGCCCTTCTCGGGCGTCGGGCGTAAGCCCTTCCTGCTTCGTAGAGGGTAGACGAGATGGGCCATTGGCCCACCACCCGCGATGAGAATGGGATGGCTTCCAGGAAACGCGTGGGCCAGTCTGCAACCACGGATTGGTGATCGCTTCAAGGTTGCTGAAACTGCGGTGGCACGGACCCCGCAGGGTAGACTGACCCGCGCCTGTTTTGAGGTACCACCATTTGTCGCACCCGGAAACGGGAAGGACGCACGGCAGTTTCTCCAAGTACCTAGGCGCAGCGATCGCCCGTCCGCGATGGAGGCCAAATGGAACCAATCGTGGAACGGTGCTGCGGTCTCGACGTGCATCAGGCGACAGTCGTCGCCTGCATGCTCGTCGGTGGGGCTCATCAAAAACCGACGAAGGAGGTCAGGACTTTCGGAACGAAGACGCGCGAGTTGATGGAACTGCGGGACTGGTTGCTCACGAACGGCTGCACCTACGTCGGTATGGAGGCGACCGGCATTTACTGGAAGCCGGTGCACGCTGTTCTCGAGGACGACTTCGAGGTCGTTGTCGGCAATGCGCACCACATCAAGAACGTGCCTGGCCGTAAGACGGACGTGAAAGATAGCGAGTGGATCGCCGATCTGCTGCGCCACGGCTTGATCGCCAAGAGTTTTGTTCCGCCCAAACCGATCCGGGAACTGCGCGACTTGTTGCGCTATCGTCGCAAGCTGGTCGAAAGCCGAAGCGCCGAGCGCAATCGTTTGCAAAAGCTCCTTGAGTCCGCGAACATGACACTGATTGAACGCGAATCGCGCCGCTCGGCTCGACGCGCTCGCCGACTACGACAGCGGCCGCTAGGGAGCACCGCCGTCCATCTGGAATTAACGGTTGTGCCCGCGCGTCTACCGCGGCATGGCACAGGTCATCGAGATCACGCTCACCGCGAGCGGCGCATCGTCATTCGGAGATCTCCGTTCCCGATCCGCGCTCCCGTCGACCGGCGGGTGAGGACGTGATCCAAGTCGAATAGTGGTCCGAATGTTCGACCTGCGCATCGACGCAGTAGCCTAGACCGAGCTCTGCGGCCGCGCGCAAGAAGCCGCAATGTCCTCGCTGCTCAGCCAGGGCGGCATGCCCGCACCGGGAAGCGCCCAGCCATTCCCGAGCTCGTGCAACGTGATCGCGACCAACACGTTGCGCTGATCGAACGGTAGCCGGCTCTCCGGAATCAGGTCGCTCAGCACGACAGAGGGGCCCTCGCTGAGCGACAAGCCCCCGCCCAGCGGAAGTCGAGCACGTGATGGTATCGCGGCCGGTCACCCGATCCGCCACGCCAAGTCCGTACACGTCAGCTCTGGGACGAGCCCGTGTTCACCGCTCCGTATCGAGCCCCAGCTCCCGCAGCCGACGCCAGAGCGTGACGCGGCTCATGCCGAGGATCTGAGCGGCGCGGTTCTTGTTTCCACTCGTGCGTTCGAGCACCTGAAGGATGCGTCTGGCCTGCGGATCTAGGCCTTCGGGGACGCTTGGCGCGACATTCACGGCTTCGGCGGAGCCGAGGGCTGGATCGAGCAGCTCCGCGGGCAGATCACTGGGTTCGAGGATGGGACCGTCGCCCATCGCGTAGGCGTACGCCAAGGCGTTCCGCAACTCGCGCACATTGCCGGGCCAGTCGTGACGCTCGAGGACGCTCAGCGCTGCCGGCGCGACCCGCTCGATGCGCCGCCGCGAGGTCGCGTTCATGCTCTCGATCAGCTTCTCGCACAAGAGACCGATGTCCTCGCGACGCTCGCGTAGGGCCGGCAGAAAAATTGGGATCACGCGCAGGCGGTACATGAGATCGGCGCGAAAGCGACCGGCTTCCACCTCCTTGCGCAACGCGCGGTGCGTCGCAGAAACGATGCGCACGTCCACCGCCGTGGGTTCGCGCGCACCGACGGGAATCACGCTGCGCGTCTCCAAGACGCGCAGGAGCTTCGCCTGCAGCTCGAGCGGCAGCTCGGCGACCTCGTCCAGAAAGAGTGTGCCCCGGTGCGCCAGTTGCACGTGGCCGGGCGTATCTCGGACGGCCCCGGTGAACGCGCCGCGCACATGACCGAACAGCTCGCTCTCCAGCAGATTGGCCGGTAGCGCTGCGCAATTCAGCGCACGAAAGGGCCCCTTCTTGCGGCCGGACAAGTCGTGAATCGCGCGCGCGACGAGCTCTTTGCCAGTCCCCGTTTCGCCGCGTACCAGCACCGTCACGTCTTCCGCAGCGACGCGCGTGACAATTCGAAACACCTCCTTCATGCGCACGCTCTGCGCCCACATTCCATGAAACAGGACGGCCTCGGCTCCGTGTGTTCCGGCTTCGTCGAGCAAGAGCAGCCAGCCCCTGCGGCTATTCTGGCCGATGGGCAAGGAACGCACCTTCAGCAGGCGTTCAGCGCCCCCCTTCGACGGCAGTGGGATGACGGCCTGTACCGGTCTTCCCGCGGCGAGCGCTTCAGCGACGGGACGCTTCGCTGACTCGCCGCACAAAAGCTTTGGCGCGGAGATGCCGAGTGGGACGTCGTAGCCGAGCAGCGTCTCCGCATCCGAAGTCGCGAGCACCACGCGCAGCTCTGCGTCGAGCACGAGGGCCGCTCCCACGACGGAAGACAACGCCTCGGCTACGAGCGCAACGGGCTGCGGTGTCGAGCGGCGCCCCACGCTCGATGTGTAACATGTTTCAGCGTTTCACCCAAACGCTCGCAGAACCGCCTCCAAGTGCTCAGCGCATGCCCGATTTGATGACGAGAAGCTCTTGAACCATATCCTTGAGCCGTCGCACGTCGAACGGCTTTTCCATGCGCGGGTTCGGAACGGCTGCCAAGAAGTCGTCAATCTTCGGGTCGACGCTTCCTCCGCTCAAGAAAACGACACGGCGCGCGTCGTCCGGCTGGCTGTGCAGAAGCTGCTCGTAGAATTCCATCCCCGTCATCGTCGGCATCACCAGGTCGCTGAAGATGATGTCGAACGGTTGGCCGTGCTTCAGGAGCGCAAGTGCTTCAGGAGCGCTGCTGGCACAGACGACCTCATGTTCCTTGAGTATGCGTGAGACTGCGCGTAGCACCAGCTCGTCGTCGTCTATCACGAGCACCCGACCACGGCGCTCGCTGGCAGCGCTCGAGTCAGGGGCCACGACGCTCTTGGCTGTCTCCGCTGCAACCGGCAACTCGATGCAAAAGACGCTCCCTTCACCCACTCGACTCTCGGCTCGGATCTCGCCTCCGGCGGAAGCGATGATGCCCTGACAAATCGAGAGTCCCAGGCCCGTTCCCTGGTCGACGGGTTTGGTCGTGAAGAACGGCTCGAAGATCCTCGCCAAGACTTCTGGCGACACGCCGCTGCCGGTATCACGCACCTCGATCGACGCTCGAGTCGTGCTAGTGCACTGCGCCTTGACGGTGACTTGGTTCTGCTCGAGTCGTCCGAGGGGCAGCGCATGGGCGGCGTTGAGCAGGAGGTTGACCAGAACTTGACAGAGCTTGGTCTCGTCGATCGCGACGGGCGGAACGTCCGCAATTTCAGTGACGACGCGCGCTCTGTGTCGGAGCTCTCGAGCTGTCGTTCGAACTGCCCACTCGACCGCGCGCGCAAGGTCCGCCTGCCCGGGTGCGCGCTCGGCAGGTCGGGAGAACGTCTTGAGATCAGCTACGATGCGGCCAATTCGGTTTGCGGCCGACTGGATCTCCGATTGTGCCTCCAGCGCCTCTTCGAGCCTGCGAATCGAAGCGTCGCTGGCCGCGCCACCGCTGCGCAGTTCCTGCAAGATGCGGCTCACTTCGTCGTGGACGAACGCGGCGTTGGCCACGACGACGGTCAGTGGGTTGTTCACCTCGTGCGCGACACCCGCCGCCATCGTGCCGAGCGACGCTAATCGATCGGCTGCCTCCAGCTGCTTTTGAAGAAGCTTCTGCGCCGTGATGTCCCGGAACACCATCACGGCCCCGAGCATCTGCCCCTCGTCGATGACCGGAGTCGCGCTGTCGCTAATGATGACGCTAGTCCCTTGGCTGCTCTCGAGGGCAGCCTCATCGACCCGGATAGCTCTCCTCTGCTCCAGCGCCTCGTCCAGCGGTGAAAACGTAGGCGAAGAGCCCGACAACCGAAGCACGTCGCGAGCGCGCCGCCCGAGGGCGTCTTCGAGCTTCATCCCGGTCAGTTGCTCGGCGACGGCGTTCATGAACGTCACCTTTCCCGCGAGGTCGACCGTGATGATCGCATCTGCGATCGAGCGCAGCGTGGTGGAGAACCAGCGTTCGCGGGCTCGACGCCGCTCATCCATTTCGTGCTTGTACAGTGAAATCTCGAGTGCCGAGTGCAGCTCGGCCGCCTTCACCGGCTTGACGAGATAACCAAGCGGCTCAGTCTTCTTGGCCCGCTCGACCGTGGCTTCGTCGGCGTGTGCGGTCAGGTACACGACGGGAGTGCCGAAGCGCTCGCGCAGCAGCGCAGCGGCTTCTATGCCGTCACGAGCGCCTTTGAGGCGGATATCCATGAGCACGATGTCTGGACAGCGCTCCGACGCACGCGCCACGGCCTCATCGGCGGACGACGCGATGCCGAACGCGTCGTAGCCGAGCTCAGCCAAGGTCTGCTGCAGGTCGTTGGCTACGATCCGCTCGTCTTCGACGATCAACACGGAACGCGCTTTGCCGGTGTGCATCTTTCTATGCTTCCGCCGCGAAGGTGAGCTGAAAGGATGTCCCACGCCGCCCAATGACTTCAAGGTTTCCTTCGAGCTGCTCGGCGAGCGCGCAGACGAGCTGAAGCCCGAGCGACTCGACCTCGTGAATGTTCATGCCGTCGGGCATTCCGACTCCGTCATCTTCGACGCCGAGCCGGATCCGCCCGTCGTCGATCTTCGCGAGCTCGACTCGAATGGTGCCTGCGCGGCCGTCCGTGAAGGCGTGCTTGATGGAGTTCGTGATGAGCTCGTTGAGCAAGAGACCGCAGGGGATGGCCTGGTCCACGGATAGCCAAACCTCGTCGAGCGCGAGGTCCAGGGAGACCTGGGGGGACGACGCGCCCGTCGCCTGGAATACGCTGCTCGCCAAGCTACGGATGTACTCCGAAAACGGAACACGGGCGTAGTCCTTCGACTGGTACAGCTTCTCGTGAATGAGCGCGATGGCTTGGACGCGCGTCTGACACTCTTTGAGAGCGTCATGGTTCACTCCGATATCTGCCTTTCGCAGCTGCATATTGATCAGGCTCGAGACGATCTGCAGGTTGTTTTTGACGCGGTGGTGCACCTCCTGCAGCAGGACTTCGCGTTCCTTGAGGGCCGTCATCAAGTCGCTCGTGCGGCTTCGAACACGCTCTTCGAGCGCGCTATTCAAGGCTTTGAGCTGGGCCACCAAGCTGGCACGTTCCAGTTCGGCGCGCTTGCGCTCCGTGATGTCGACCACCGAGCCGAGCACGAACTCGCCGTCGCGGGTCTGCAGCGGGTTGAGCCCGATCTCAATCGGAATCTCACCCCCGTCTTTTCGTAGCCCGAAGAGATCACGGCCGACTCCCATGGGCCGCGCTTTGGCGTCGCGAGAAAATGCCGCGCGGTGGCCGGAGTGGCGAGCACGAAAGCGCTCGGGCACCAGCAACTCGACCGGCTTGCCAATCAGCTCTTCTCGCTCGTATCCGAACTGCTTCTCGAGCTGGGCGTTGACCAAGACGATGCTGCCCTCGCGGTCCGTCATCAGCATCCCGGTTGGGGCCGCTTCGATGGCGCGACGGAACTGCTCCGCCTCGCGCACGTGCGCGGTCGCGTCGCGCGCGACTTCGACAAATCCGATCAGCGTGCCGTCCACATCGTGTAGTGCGTCGATGGTGACGTGGGCCCAGAAGCGCGTGCCGTCCTTTCTGACGAGCCAGTGCTCGTCTTCGGAGTGCGCGTTTTGCGCGGCCATAGCGAGCGCTGCCGCGGGACGACCCGATGCGATTTCCTCCGGCGCGAAGCATGCGGAGTGGTGCCTGCCGATGACCTCCTCGGGCTCGTATCCCTGGAGCGCCCGAGCTCCTGTATTCCACGTAAGGACGTGGCCCTGCACATCGAGCATGAAGATGGCGTAGTCGCGTACCGACTCCACCATCAGGCGAAATTGCGCCTCACGTGCGAGCGTCTGCATTCTGGCCCGTGCGTGCCCTTCGTACAGCGTGATAGCGGCGAGGAGACGAGTGGCGACCGCTGGCGCACCACGTCTCGGAAAAGCAAGCGTCATGCCCGCGCAACCGCGCCCGAGCGCCAACTCGCGGGCATCGCCTTGCTGGAGCACGAGTTGACCCGGTATTCGCGTGCTTTGCAAGGCCAAGCTGCGAGCGTAAGCGTCACGCTCGACAAGCACGCGACCTGAAACATGTTTCAGCGTTTCACGCCCCGCGCGCCGTCGATGGGCTCACCGAGCTCGTCGGCCGGGCGCGACAGGTTCAATGGTACGGCCAGGTAGCGAATACCATTGCCGTGTGGCGCCGGGAGGCGGCCCGCGTCGATGTTCACCTGAACGCTTTGAAACAGCAGCTGGGGCGCCGCCAGCTCCGCGTCACGCGCCTTGCGGAAGCGCACGAACTCGTCGCGCGTCGTTTCCGCTCGGAGCTGCGGGTTGTTGCGCTTGGAGGCGCCGATCGTGGTCTGCCAGCGCACCGCGCGGCCATTCGGGAGGTAGTCGTGCCCGACGAACACCCGCGTTTCGTCCGGCAGCTGATACAGCTTCTGTACGGAGTCGTAGAGCGCTTCGGCGCTGCCCTTGGGGAAGTCGCAGCGGCCCGTGCCGTAGTCGTCCATGAACAGCGCGTCGCCCGTGAAGACCGCGTCGCCGAGCTTGTAGGTCACGCAGGCGGGCGTGTGGCCGGGCGTGGCCATGACCTGGATCGCGAGGCTGCCAGCGTTGAGCTCTTCGCCATCCCGCACCAGGCGATCGAACTGACTGCCGTCGGTGCGAAACTCGGCCGGCAGGTCGAAGAGCTTCTGAAACGTCTGTTGCACCTCGCGAATGCGCTCTCCGATCACCAGTTTGGCGTCGAACCGCCGTCGCAGCAGCTGAGAACCGGAAAGGTGATCCGCGTGGGCGTGCGTCTCGAGGACGTAGTGGACCCGCAAGTCGTGCGAACGAAGGAATGCGCTGACCGCGTCCAGCGATTCCGTCCATGTGTACGAGCCGACGGGCGAGTAATCCAGCACCGGATCGATGACCACGGCGTCACGAGTTCGCGGATCCCACGCGACGAAGGTCAGGGTGTAGGTGCGGGGGTCGAAGAACGCCTCGACTTGGGGGTTGATCACGGGTTTCCTCCTGGGCTTGCTGTTACAGGATCGGTGCCAAGCGCTGGGTTCGCTGTTTTCGTGCGGCCGGCGCGGCCGATGAAACGCAGTGAAACGGCGAATAGCGCAAGGGCGCCCGTGCCGAGCAGCGCCACCAGCAACGCTGCCGCGGCCGAGCTCGTGCCGCCCCACAGCGCTGGCAGCTCTTGCGCGAGCAGGAAGAACGCCATGGCAACGACGAACCAGCCGAAGCCGGTGCGCAGCATGCGGGGAGGGATGCGCCCGGCTAGCGCCGCACCACCAACACTGCCCAGCACGGCCGCCCCGGAAACCAGCAGCGCGGTCGGCCATGCGATCGGGGTGTGTCCTACGAAACCAGCGAAGCCGGCCAGCGACTTCATCGCAATCACGAGCAGCGACGTCCCGACTGCCGCCGGCATCGGCAGACCGCCGAGTAAGACGAGCGCCGGCACGACGAGAAAGCCACCGCCCGCGCCAACCAGTCCCGTAACGGCGCCCACCACGAGGCCTTCGACGAGCACCTTGGGGAGCGCGTGCTTGCGGGCCGGGGGGAGGGCAGTGGCTAGGCTTTCAGGCAAGCGGCGACGGCGCAACATGGCGAGTGCCGTTGCGAACATCATCAGCGAGAAGCCGATGAGCAGCACGATTTCGGGCACGTAGTGTGCGGCTCGAGCGGCCAGATACGCGCCCGCCATGCCGGCCAATCCGAAGAGCAGACCCGTCTTCCAGCGCACGTTGCCGGCGCGGGCATGCGGGATCAGCGCAGCGATGCTGGTGGTGCCCACCACGAACAGCGACGTGGCAATCGCCTCGTGCGCGTCCATTTCGAGCGCATAGCGCAAGATGGGCAGCGTCAGAATCGACCCGCCGCCGCCGAGCAGACCGAGCGCCACGCCGATGAGCAGAGCCAAAACGAGTGCGACTGTGAACATCAGTCAGGTGTATTGCGACTGCCGTGCCACGTGCGGTTTGACGCGATTCTCGTGGCGTCGGCGGGAGCCTGCAGCATCGTGCAACGACGGCGTGAAACCGGTGAAACGCGCGCTTCGGCGTGGGGTCTGCATGCGAGCTACCGCACGTTCCGAGCCCTGCCGAACGGCACGACTCGAGTCTAGGGTGCGTCCCACTGGGATTTCCGGCGTGCCCGT
Organism: Polyangiaceae bacterium; assembly: GCA_036520475.1. GTDB lineage: Bacteria > Myxococcota_A > Polyangia > Polyangiales > Polyangiaceae > DATDJP01. Next base: position 33,920 of record DATDJP010000328.1, read on the forward strand.
AAACGTGCCCGTCTGAGCACATTCATCAGTCGTCGTCGTCGCTGGCGGGGGTATCAGGCGAATTGCAAGACCTGAGCTGCTCGAAGGGCGCGGGCTGCCACAGCTGGCAAGTCTGGCAGCCCACTGATCAGGGCAGCGCGGCTGTAACTCGCGTTTCTTCGACGCGGAATCAGCGCGCTGCCGTGCTCGAGAATCCTCGAGCCGCCATTGAAGCGTCCACCCGCGGACGACAGCGCGCCTGTCGGGAGCTTCCCAATGGCGCTGGGGTTAGTAGGTAACGACGTAGGCGGTCATGCCGCAATGTTTGACGTCTTCTGCAGACCCCGCGTTGACCTCGGTCGTCGGCCACGTGTTTGCGGGCACCCGATCTAGAGCGACGAGGAGGCTCACTCCTGTCGCCACGCGAGCAGTACGCGCGGGCCGGCCAGGGCACGCGGGAAGCTCGAACACCGAATCTCCCGCGAGCGCTGCCGCGGCCGAGACTGCGGAGGTGGTTGCCGGCTCGCCATCTGGATTAATGGCGAGCTCGAAGCGTGTTGCCAAACGACGTGGCGCGCTAGGGTCTGCGGCACCGGCAAGAAAATGGCAACCGTCCACAATTTCGTTGACGACGCGCAGACGAGCGCGCGACTCAATTGCGACGCGTACACACGAACGATGCCGCGCGCTCCCGAGAACAGACGCTCATGAGCTTTCGAGGAGCCGACGATTTTGATTTCGTTCAGAGCCGTGAAACGCGCTCTCTTCGCCTCCAGTGAGCCACAAAATACCCGTGTTATGCCGGAGACATGGCATCTCTATCGACCATTTCGGATTCCGAGCTTCTCGCTCATGTGCCCGTTTTGCTCACGCGCGAGCGAGTCGCCACTGCCGAGCTCATCGAGTACTTGGCGGAGATCGAGCGCCGGCGCTTGTACCTCGAACAAGCGTGCGCATCGCTTCGCAGCTTTTGCATCGAGCGTCTCGGTTACAGCGAGGACGAGGCGTCGAAGCGCGTCCGGGTCGCACACTTGGCGAGAGCGCTGCCGTCTGTGCTCGACGAGCTGCGCAGCGGGGCTATCCACCTCACCGGGTTGTTCCTGCTCGCGCCGTATCTCACCGTGTACAACGCGGACGCGCTGCTCGGTGAAGCACGAGGTTTGTCGAGACGCGCCATCGAGCAGTTGATCGCGCGCTGGTTCCCACGGCCGGATGTCGCGGCCCGTATCGACCCCGTTGCCAGTCAGTCGGCCTTGCCGCTCGGACAGGCACGATCCGGCCGGCCCGCGGCGTCGATCGGTCCTGGAGCAGACAGCGCTTCAACGCGGGCCAAACTCGAGCCCCTGTCGGCGTCCCGCTACCGGGTGGAGTTCACCGCGAGCCAGGAGCTCTACGCCGAGATTGAGCAGGCTCAAGAGCTGCTGAGCCACGTCCTGCCCCGTGGCGACCTCGCGGCCTTGTTCGGGCAGGCAATCAAGGCGCTCATCGAGAAGGAGGTCCGGCGCCGTCGCGGCGCGGGTCATAAGCGCAAGCGTCGTGTGCAGAAGCCCGGTTCGCGGCACGTCCCGGTCGAGGTGAAAGCCGAGGTGTGGCGGCGTGACGGGAGCCAGTGCACGTTCGTGGACGCCGAAGGCCGGCGCTGCAGCGAACGGCGCTTTCTGACGATTGAGCACGTGCAGCCGTACGCATGCGGTGGTCCGGCGACCGTAGAGAACGTCTGCCTATTATGTCGAAGTCATAACGCTCATACTGCACGCCAGGTCTTCGGCGAGGCGCACATCGAGAAGAAGCGTCGTGAGCGCAAACCGCGTGACGCGTCGGCAAAGCAGGCCGAGGTTCGGCCCACGGACACGGTGCAGTCCGATTCACGCGAGCCTATCGAGACCAAGGTCTCCTCGGCGCTGTGCAAGATGGGATTTCGTAAGCACGAAGTCGCGCAAGCCGTTGGCAAGCTTCGAGCGCGCGCGATCGAGCCCAAACCCGAATCTCTACTGCGAGCCGCGTTGGCCCTGTTGGTGCCGCCAAACGTTTCGCCGTCGTAAACGACGCGGGGTGGCTACCAGCGCCACCCACAGCTCGGGGTGGCGCCGGATGGCACCGTGTTCTCGCGATCTCACGCGCTCGGCTCAGCGGTGCGACGTCTCGCCGTGTCGTCTCTCTGTGCCTGGCGCGGCTCTCTCAATTGCCGCCTCGGCCATTTTCGTCGCGGGGGAGCCGAGCCCGATGTCCGCGTCTATGGACCGAGTACGACCTTGCCGCAACTTCGCCCTGGTGAAGCCAAGGCGAGACGCATCGAACTCACGCAACGTACGAAATCGCCGCCACCTTCGCTGTAGGCGACCTCGAAGGCGCGTCGCTGCGCATCAAGGACGTCGTGGACCACGTGGCAGACCTCGGCGGCTATGCCAACAAGTGCTCCGGTGGGCTTCACGCCCTCACGGTGCTCGGCGCGGCCTGCAGAAAGTGCAGGTGCACTGGAAAAACGGCTCTTCCCTGCGATCAATGATGAGACGGGCACGGGCACGGGCTAGTGCGACGCGACGAGCTTGCGGGACTCTTGCTCTGCCTGATCACACGCGGGAACATGTAGCGCGCGCAGCACGGAAATCAGCGGACACCAGTTCGTGAACGCCGATTGCAGCAAGTTGGCGCCCACGAACGCGGTCAAAAGCCAGAACCATGGACTCACGAAGTACGTGAGCCCGACCGAGATCAACACCAGCGAGCCTGCGACGAGACGCACGTATCGTTCGATGCACATGAGGACTCCTCTCTATTCTGCGGGATTCAGGGCGTCGGACGTCGCCATCGACACGCCAGGCGGAGTCGCCGCGCGCGTGACGCGCCTTTTCTCTTCGCGGCGCCGCATCAAAAAGTACACCACCGGCACCGTCATGCGTGAAAGCAGCAACGAAGCGATCTCTCCCGCCATCAGCGAGATCGCCAGACCTTGGAAGATGGGATCGAAGAAGATCATGAAAGCGCCGACGACGACGGCGGCCGCCGTGAGCAGCATCGGGCGAAACCGGATCGCTCCCGCGTCGATGACAGCCTGCTCGAGGGGCGCGCCTTCCTCCAGCCGTTGCTCGATGAAGTCCACCAGAATGATGGAATTGCGCACCACGATGCCGGCGCCGGCGATGAAACCGATCATCGACGTCGCCGTGAAGAACGCACCCAGAGCGCCGTGCGCAGGTAAGATCCCGATCAGCGAGAACGGAATGGCCGCCATGATGACGAGCGGCGTCTTGAAAGACTGGAACCAGGCGACGTTCAGAATGTAGATGAGCACGAGCACCGCGGCGAAGGCCAGCCCGAGGTCACGAAACACCTCGTACGTGACGTGCCATTCGCCATCCCACTTCATGGCGTAACGGTCGTTCGTGATTGGCTGAGCGGCCGTGTGCTGTTCGAGCGCGTAGCCTTCGGGCAAACGCATGGCGTCGAGCTCGGGTCCGAGCTTCAGGATCGCGTAAATCGGGCTCTCGATCGCACCCGCCACGTCCCCCGTCACGTACACGACGGGCATCAGGTTCTTGTGATAGATGCTCTTGTCTGCGGCGGTACGCTCGACGTGCACGAGCTCGCCGATGCTCACGAGCTTGCCCGCGTCGCCTTGCACATGCAGGCTCTGCAAGCGCTCGACATCGGAGCGGGTAGCTCGGTCCAGCCTGAGCACGATCGGGACGTCGTCTTTCTCGCGTTCGTCGTGGAGCAGACCCTGGGACTCGCCTGCGCTCACCAGGCTGAGGGTTCGCACTACGTCGGCCTCGCTGACACCGCTGAGCGCGACCTTCTCGCGATCGATCCGAAACTCGTATTTCGGCTGGTCGTCTTCGACGTACCAGTCGACGTCCACGACGCCCGGTGTTCTCTCCATCACCTCGCGCACCTGCCGCGCGATCTCGACGCTGCGCGAGTACTCGGGCCCATACACCTCGGCCACCAGCGTCTGCAGAACCGGGGGCCCGGGCGGCACCTCTGCCACCTTGACGCGCGCCCCGAAGCGCTGCGCTATCGGTGCGATGCGCTCGCGAACGCGCTTGGCGATGGCGTGGCTCTGCAGGCTGCGCTCGCCTTTTTCAACCAGGTTCACCTGCACGTCCGCAACGTTGGAGCCTTGCCTGAGGAAGTAGTGGCGCACGAGACCGTTGAAGTTGTAGGGCCCGGAAACGCCGACGTAGCTCTGATAGTTCGTCACCTCCGGTTCGGCCCGCACCACGTCCGCGATGGCGCGCGTCACGCGATCGGTCTGCTCGAGCGGCGTGCCTTCCGGCATGTCCACGATCACCTGAAATTCGCTCTTGTTGTCGAAAGGCAACATCTTGACGCGCACCCACTTCACCGCGACGAGTGACATGGCCCCGAGCAGCAGCACCACTACGCCCGCGAGAAACGTGTAGCGAACCTTGGCGACGCGCAGCAACGTGCCCATGACTTTGCGGTAGAGCTGCGTCAGCCGGCCCTCGGCCTCCTCGTGAGCTCCCGAGTGCGCGCGCGCAAGCAGCCGCACGGTCGCCCAAGGTGTCACGATGAACGCGACGATGAGTGAAAAGATCATGGCCGCGGAAGCGCCCACCGGAATCGGGCGCATGTACGGGCCCATCAGCCCTCCCACGAAGGCCATCGGCAAAATGGCGGCGATCACGGTCATGGTCGCGAGGATCGTAGGATTGCCGACCTCGTCCACGGCGCGAATCGCGACTTCTGTCAGATCGCGTCCGCGATTTTCTGGTAGGCGCGCGTGCCGCGCAATATTCTCTACGACGACGATCGCGTCGTCTACCAGAATGCCGATCGAGAAGATGAGCGCGAACAGCGTGATACGATTGAGCGTGTACCCATAAAGGTAAAAAACCGTCAGCGTGAGCGCGAGCGTCGCCGGAATCGCGAGCATCACGATGCCGGACTCGCGCCGGCCGAGCGCCAGTCCGATGAGAATCGCGACGCTGACCACCGCAATCCCCATATGCAAGAGCAACTCGTTGCTTTTCTCGCGCGCCGTTTCACCGTAGTCGCGCGTGGCGCTCAGCTGGACATCGGACGGGATCAGCGTGGCGCGCAGGGTTTCGACCTTGTGCAGGACGTCGGCCACCACCAAGACCGCGTTCTTTCCGTTGTGCTTGGCGACCGAGAGCGTGACGGCTGGCACGGCTGCATCGCCCAGCGAGCGCTCCGCGCCATGGGCCGCGACGCCTGCGCCGAAGCGCACGTAGCTGGCAGGCTCTTCCGGTCCATCCCGGATCTCGGCCACATCTCGCAGATAGACCGCTCGCCCCGCGGCCGCACCGACGACGACGTTCGCCACGTCATTGGCATTGGTGAGCACGGAGCCGGTTTCGAGGACGAATTCGCGATTGTCGGTGGTCAGCGTCCCGGCCGGCGAACGTGCATTCGCAGCCTGAAGCGCGCTGGCCACTCGAAGGGCCGACAGGCCGCGTGCGGCCAGACGCTCGGGATCGAGCTCCACGCGCAGCTGGCGACGCTCGCCGCCCGTCAGCGTGACCTCGCTCACGCCCGGGATTTGCTTCACTTGTTCGCGCAGCTCTCCCGCCAACCGTCGCAGCTCGTATCCCGAATAGCGCTCGCTCCAGAGCGTGAGCGCCAGTATCGGCACGTCGTCTATGGATCGGGGTTTGACGAGCGGAGCGGAGGCGCCCGGCGGAATGCGGTCGAGATGCGCTCCCAGCTTCTCTTGCAGGCGCACCATACTGCGCTCTTCGTCCTGGCCGACTTCGAAGCGCACGATCACGGTCGCGAAACCCGGACTCGACGTCGAATAGAGGTACTCGACGCCCGGAACTTCCCACAGCAATCTTTCGAGCGGCTTGGTGATGCGCTCCTCCACCTCCTTGGCGGACGCACCTGGCATGCGCACGAACACGTCGCTCATCGGCACGACGATTTGGGGCTCCTCTTCGCGCGGCAGCTGCCACAGCGCGAACACACCCAGCAGCGCCGACGCGACGAGGATGAGCGGCGTGAGCTTGGAGTGAATGAACGCGCGGGCGATCCGCCCGGCTGCGCCGAGCTTTGCGGGTTTCACGGCGAAGGCTCGATCCGGCTGCCATCACGCAGCGCGACTGCCGGCGCCCGAATCAGGCGGTCACCTTCCGAAACCCCTGACAGGACGCTCGTCCACGGTCCCTGGCTCTCGCCGCACGTGATCATACGCAGCCGAGCGACGCCGTTCTCGAGCACGAACACGCGGTCGAGCGCGCCATAGCGGTTGATCGCGCTGCTCGGCACTACCAGGCGCTGCTCGGTTCCGACATGGAAATTCACACGCGCAAACGTGCCGGCGCGCAGAGTGCGGGTGTTCTCCGGTAAATCGATCTTGACCAGAAACGCACGCGACGTGACGTCCACGTTGGGCACGATCTCGCTGACTTTTCCGAGAAGCGGCGCCGGAACGGATTCGACCTCTATCGTTGCGGTATCTCCCAGGGCAAGCCCGGGGATCCGCGACTCCTCGACGGAGGCTTCGACACGTAGCCTGGTGTCGTCGGCGACCACGAACAGGGCCGTGCCTGGAGTCGCCAAAGCGCCGGGATCGACGTAGCGTTCGAGCACGCGGCCCGCGAAAGGGGCCAGGATCTTCGTGTAGCCCAGCACCGCGCGCGTTTCGGCGAGCGCGGCTTTGGCTCGAGCGATGCCGGACTCCACGGACTCGACGCGCGCGCGCGCCATCTGCTCCTCGGCCGCGGCGGACTGCAGGCGGGCTTCTTCGTCATCGTACTGTGCGCGCGCAATGACGCGGTCGGCGAACAACGCGGCGGCGCGCGCATGCGATGTTCGAGCGAGCTTCGCTCCGACGTGGGCCGCCTCGAGCCCACTTTCGGCCTCCACCTTCGAGGCACGGGCCGATGACAGTGCCGCCTCTGCTCCCGCTACTCCGGCCCGCACGTCGCCGGCTTCGAGCTCCGCCAGGAGCTGCCCTGCGCGCACCACGTCTCCCGGTCGCACGTGTACCGTCCGAACGTGTCCCATGGTCTTGCCCGTGAGCGTCGCCGTGCTGACGCCGCGCACGGTGCCGCTGGTGCGATACGTGAGCGCAAAAGGCCTGCGTTCCACGAGAGCTACCGCCGCTACCGTTGCCGCGGCCTTGTTCGCCGGCACATCGGCTGCTCGCCGCCCGCAGCCGGGCAACAGGGCCGCCAAGCATGAGACCAGAACCAAAGCGAGTGAATGGGGGATCATGAGCTCAACGCCTCAGCCATGGAGGCAGCGCTGCATAGGACGGGCCATTCGGCTTCGCGCCAGAGATCGGCGCGGTGCCGCACGCGGACGCAACGGGTGCGCGTGCGCGGGCGGAGAGGAGCGACGTAAAATTTTCCGTTGCCTACACGAGTGGCTTCACGCGCGTGGTCTCCGCCATCGACAGGAGAACGACAGGGGCGCGCCTGACTTAAACTCCCGGATCCTCGGGCTCGAAACGACATGCGATGGCTCGCCGATCGCGAAACGCAGTTCACATCGTCGGCATCGCGGCTACCGGAACGATCGGTGAATGATGTCGGATGAACATCAGTGAATGATTCGGATGGCAGCGCGCAAGCCATCCCATCCCCCACAATAGACGGGTTTACGGCTTCTCGAAGTCCACCGGGCAGGTTGAGCACGAGATAGTCTCTAGTCAAGAGTGGGTGGACGTTCTCGGGCGTGACGTCCACGGCTGCGGCGCGCAAGGGGTGCGCGCGCGGAGACGACCCGACGTAAACCTCACGGCGCGAAACCTTTTCGCGCGTCGCGCATCAGGGCGCAGCCGTTGCGCACATCGTCTCCGTCAGCGGCCTCCGGTCGCGCGCGTCTTCGAGTCTCTGATGGCACCGCGAAAGTGCGCATCGCGCAGACGCTGGATGCGCATGGAAACAGCGACTGTGAAAGTCATCTTCAACTCGCGCCTCGTCGCTCGGACTTTGTCTCGCGCCGTTGACGGCGATGGCGCGCATGCGCAAACTGGCTCACACTTCGGGGTCCCATTGCGCGTCATCTGCAAGAAGCTGACCCTGCTGGCAATAATTGCCGGGTCGTGCGCCGCCTGCGCGGAAATTGCACCCTACGAGCGCGGACGCCTGGCTCACCCCACCATGGCGCCTGCCGATGCCGAAAGCCTCGGCCGCGCTCATGTTCACAGCGTGCACGAGGGGGCGGTGGGCGGCACGCCTGGTGCTTCCAGCGGCTGCGGCTGCAATTGATTCGTGTCCGCAAGGCTCTCTTTCTCTCAGGCGCCCTGCTCGGCTTTCTTGTCGGCTCGGTGCGCGCAGACGTGCCGCCAGCGTCGTTTCATGCTCGTAAATCGCCGCTGATCTGGGAAACCCGCGGCGAGTTTGCGGCATATCAAGATACGGACGCTGTCACGGTCTTTACGCCGGCCGTATCCGCAAAGGTGCGCGATCCGCTCGCGAACTGGTCCGCCGCCGGCAGCTACCTCGTGGACGTCGTTTCGGCAGCCTCCGTGGACATCGTCTCGACTGCGAGTCCCAGCTGGCAAGAGATCCGGCATGCTGCGTCGCTCGAAGCGAGTTACAAACCCGGGACGTACGGAGCCGCGATCGCGGGCAGCGTCTCCTCGGAACCCGACTACCTCTCGCTCGGCGCAGGGGTCCGCGGCACAGCAGAGCTTGCCCGCAAGAGCGCGACGCTCCAGCTCGGAGCGATGTACGCTCGTGACGTCGCCGGTCGCAAGGATACGCCGTTTTCGGTGTATGCGCTCGAGCTCGATCGTTACGCGACCTCTGCTTCTGTCGAGCTCGTTCTCGATCGGGCTACCACGCTGACGCCCTCATTCGACTTCACATACGAATCGGGACGCCAAGAAAAGCCCTACCGCTACCTTCCGCTGTTTTCGGGCGACGTCGTGGCACGCGTAGAACCGGGCGCCTCCCCGGCGCGGGTCAATCAGCTGCGTCTCCCGGGTCGCGTGGCGGAACACGTTCCCGACGAGCGCGCTCGCTACGCCCTGGCGGGCCGCCTGGCTCACCGCTTCCGCTACTCGACGCTGCTGATCTTCAGTCGTGTGTACGCGGATGGCTGGGGGCTCTTCGCCAGTACCACAGACGCGCGCTTCGTGATCGAGCTCGGTGAGCGCTGGTCGCTCTGGCCACATGGCCGCGCGCACGTGCAATCTGGCGTGTCCTTCTGGCGCAGGGGCTACGTCGGGCGTGCGGACGGCACCGTGCTCGAGGTCCCAACCTGGCGCACCGGCGATCGCGAGCTCGGCCCGCTCTGGTCCGGTACGCTCGGCCCCGGTCTGCGCTGGGATTTCGGCGGGAGCGATCCCCGCGCCTTCAGCGCGCTCCTGGAGCTGGAAGCCACGTACACGCACTATCCTGACACGCTTTACATCGAGCAACGCTGGGCCGGTTTTGGCTCACTGCAAGTGGAGGCGCGCTTTCGATGAGGCATCACACGCTCGCGTTAGTCGCTGCCGCGCTAAGCGCTGGCTGTTTCGACCCCGTGCACGACGAGCGCGTCGAGGCGTTGGGACCGGAAGCACCGGGGGTGGACCAGGGTCCGCTGCACCGACCTGGCCAACCCTGTACCGTGTGTCACGGCGGCAAAGGGCCGGGCTCGCCCACCTTCGATCTCGCGGGCACGGTGTTCGAGCGCGCCGACGCGCTGGATCCGCTCGTCGGCGCGACGGTGCGCATCGTTGACGGCCAAGGACGCTCGCTGGTCGTGGGAACCAACGAAGCGGGGAACTTTTGGGTAGCGGAGTCGGAGCTCAGACTCGGCTTTCCGCTGTGGGTGACGCTGGAGTTCGGCGAGGAGCTCGTCGAAATGCGCACTCCCATCTTCCGAGCTCGCTCTTGCGCGGAATGCCATGCCGATCCTGCGTCGTCGAGCTCGGCCGGACACGTTTACTTGAGGGCGCAGCCATGAGCACGCGACGGCGGTCCGCGGTTGCGGCGGCGTTGCTGATGTGCGCCGCGAGCGCCTGCGCGTCGACGCCTTCCGCTGAGGACGACTCGCGCTTCACGGCGCCACCGCGCGCGGGCTTCGAGCCGGTGAGCGACGTCCTCCACGCCCGCTGCGGCTCCCTCGACTGCCACGGGCACCTCGCCCGCAACTTGCGTCTGTATGGCAAGGACGGACTGCGGCTGTCGCCGAGCGACCGTCCAGGCCAGGACGGCGGAGTAACGGCGACTGGCGAACACGACCGCAATTATTCGTCGGTGATCGCGCTCGAGCCGGAGACTCTCGACCGGGTCGTACGCGAAGTCGGCCGGGATCCAGCGCGCCTTACACTGATACGTAAGGGCAGGAACACAGAAGAACACGTCGGCGGTCGAGCCATGGAACCCGGTAGCGATGCCGACCGCTGCGTCACTTCATGGGTGGCCCTCGCAACGGACGTGCAGGCCTGTCTGAAGGCCTCCGTGATTCCGCGTCCGGTTCTGCGCTGAGCTCGAGGTCTGCGACGGCTCCTGCTCGATCCACGTAGGCTGCGAGCTCGAGGCCGAACGTCTCCGCCACGGCGAGCAGCAAGCCACCGGCGCTGATCGGCATCAGCACGCACAGAGCCATGGGGACGTGAACCAGCTTCGGTGACAGATCCATGATAGGAATCTCCTCTGTAGTCGCTGGCAAGCATGGCTACCTCCGAGGGAGGAGATATGACGGACTTCAAGAAAACCGTGCACGCCGCCGAGGACCAGGGCGGCTCGAAGGCGATCGTCACACGCAAGGCGGGGGTATGGCTGCTCCAAAATCCTTCCACCAACCAGGGGACGTCGTTCGATCGGGCACAGCGGGAGGACCTGCGCTTGCGCGGGATGGTGCCCTACCGCGTCACGACTCTCGAGCAGCAGGCGGCCGCCGCCATCGGTCAAGTCCGCGCCAAGGACAGCCCGCTCGAACAGTACATCGGGCTAGCAAGCCTGCACGATCGCAACGAAGTGCTGTTCTATCGCGTACTGGTCGATCACATCGCGGAGCTCATGCCCATCGTGTACACACCCACGGTTGGCGAGGCTTGTCAGAAGTTCAGTCAGATTTATCGCAGCGCACGCGGGCTCTGGCTCACACCCGACGACGTGCAAGATATCCCCAACGTGCTGAGAAACTCGCCTTATCGCGACATTCGCTTGATCGTAGCGACCGACAACGAACGGATCCTGGGCTTGGGCGACCAGGGTGTCGGCGGCATGTGCATTCCAATTGGCAAGCTGGCGCTCTACGTCGCGGGCGCAGGGCTCCACCCGTCCAGGTGTTTGCCCATCAGCCTCGACGTTGGCACGGACAATCCCGAGCTGCTTGCGGATCCGCTGTACCTCGGCTACCCGAAGCGGCGGATACGGGGCAAAGACTACGACGATTTCATCGAAGCGTTCGTGCGCGGTGTTCGGGAGGTGTTCCCGCGGGCCGTGTTGCAGTGGGAAGACTTCCACAAGGACCGCGCGTTCCTCTTACAGGAGCGCTACGCGAAGCGGTTGCCGTCGTTCAACGATGACATCCAGGGTACTGCAAGCGTCGTCTTGGGCGGAATCTTGGCGGCTCTTCGCATCACCGAGCAAAGCATGGCCAAGCAGCGCGTCGTTTTCGTCGGCGCAGGCGCCGCGTGCACGGGCATCGCGCGGCTGTGCGCCGTTGCGATGCGCGCCGACGGCGCCGACGAAAACGAGATTCGCCGTGCGCTCTTCGCGCTCGACAGCCACGGCCTGGTGCACGACGGCCGTACCCTGGATGAACCGCACAAGCGTGAAATCGCGCTACCCCGCGCGGTCCTGCTCGAGTACGGCCTGGACCCGAACGCCGCGCTCACCCCTCTGGAAGTGATTCGCAAAGTGAAGCCCACCATACTCGTGGGAGCGACGGCGCACGCAGGCACGTTCACGGAGGAGATGCTGGTGACCATGGCGCGTGCCGTCGAGCGCCCGATCGTGCTTGCTCTCAGCAATCCGACGAGCAAAGCAGAATGCACGGCAGAAGAAGCGATCCGCTGGACAGAAGGGCGCGCCATCGTCGCCACGGGCAGCCCCTTCGCCGACGTGAACCATGCCGGAACTCGACACGTGATCGGTCAAGCCAACAACGTGTTCATCTTCCCCGGCGTGGGTCTGGGCACGGCCGTCGCCGAAGCCGTCGAGGTCACGACCGAGATGTTCCACATTGCGTCAGCGACGCTTGCGCGTCTGGTCAACCAGGAGCGCCTCGACATGGGCGCCATCTACCCGCCCCAGAGTGATCTCCGGAAAGTGAGCTTCGAAATCGCCTGTGCCATCGTACGCTACGCGAGCGAGCACCACCTGGGACGTCGCATCGCCGACGAGGACGTCGAAAGAACCGTGCGGGCCGCAGTTTGGGAACCCAGCTACGTCCCCGTTCACCACGGCTGAGGAAAACGCTGTTTGTCATTATCCCGGCGGGGGTCCTCGATCTTTTGCCTTGCTGTGTCCCGTCGTTATGGCCGCGCGCGACTGGCTATGGGTATCGTGAAGGAAAAACGGCTGCCTGCGCCCAGTGTGCTCTCTACCCAAATACGGCCCTGGTGCGCTTCGACGATACCTTTGACGATGGCCAGGCCGAGGCCCGCACCATGCCGCGCTGTCTTATCGGCCTGCCAGAATCGATCGAACAGGTTGGCCAAATGATCCGGAGGGATCCCGCGACCGGTATCGGCCACCCAGTACGACACTTCACCCTCGCCGCGGGTCGCCCCGACGGTGATTTGGCCGCCTGGTTGAGAGAACTTGAGGGCATTGCCGATCAGATTATCGAACACCTGAAGTATTCGATCGCGATCCGCCCGAATCTCGGGAAGGTCCGGGCCGACATCGAGGCGAAGCTCGAGCGAGGCGGACTGGGCGGTCAGCCGCTGAGCTTCGACAGCGTCTGAGACGAGCCCCCCAGCAGGCACACTGGCCAGTTCCATGGATAGACGGCCCGCATCGATCCGTGTCACGTCGAGCAAGTCCTGGATCAAGCGATTCATGCGCTTGGCGGCCCGTTCAATCGCGTTGATCGGTCTCTGTGAGGATTCGTCCGCTTCCATGCGCCGAAGCAGTGCCGCCTGTAAGACTACGCTGTTCAGTGGGTTGCGCAAATCATGAGCCACGATGCTGAGCAGCTCGTCCCGCGCCTGCGGGGCGCGGCGGGCCGCGCGATAGAGCCGGGCGTTTGCGATCGACAGGGCCGCGCGTTGAGCGAGCTCTTCGGCGAGCCGCACGTCAGTGGGGCCGTATGTCCGAGACGGCGTGGAGGACACGATCCCTATGGCACCGACCAGCTCCGTGTGGGCCACGAGCGGCACCGCCAGCATCGAGTGGATCTCCATGGCCTGCAGAGCGCGAAGGTGGTCTTCACTCTGAGCGAAAGAAGCGATCGTCTCCGCCGAGGGTTTCTGCAAGAGGACAGAGCGCCGCGTCTCGAAGACCGATTTCATCAAGTGCGAGCGGTTGCGTTCCAGTGGAATTCGCGTGAGCAGCTCGCACAGAGGCGCCTTGGAAGCGTCGCGGCTCGCGACCTTCAGACGCCGAACCTCGTCGTCGTCTTCGACGACCTCTACGATGCAGAGATCGGCGAACTCGCGCACGGTCAGTTCGGCAATACTCGTCAGTGTTTGTTCGTAGTCGAGCGTGTTGGCCAGGAGCGGCCCGAGCTCTGCCAGAAAGCGCTGCTCGTTCTCGTTTCGTTTCTGCTGCGTAATGTCGCGAAGCGCCACCGTGAGCACGCGTTTACCGCTGACTTCC
>DATDJP010000329.1:0-7658 GCA_036520475.1 Polyangiaceae bacterium
ACGCCGTGCGCGGCACGGTGGCGCTGGTGAGCTCGGAGGCCGTGGCGCTCTGGGACTACACGGAGCGCGGGGCCGTAGAACGCGCGCGGCAGGAGACCCCCTTCGGCGTGTTCGATGTCGTGGCGGGAGCCGAGCCGCTGCTCGTGACACCGGGAGCGCCTTCCGACGGTCCCTGCGCCGAAGACCGCTTTCCGCTTCGCTTCGCGCAGTTCGGCAAGACCGGCGGCACGATTGAAACGCAAACTCCGCCGCGCGGGCTCGCCGCGCGCGCCGTCACAGGGGGCGCGCTCGTGGTGTGGGTGGGCCCCGTGAGCTGCCGCAACAAACAACGCAAGATCGTGTACGCGCTCGTCGTGCGCGCGGACGGAACACCGCTCGGGTCACCGATGTCGGTGGCGGACGCGAGCGGATTTGCGATCGCCACTCGGGAAGACCGCGTGAGTCTCTGGCTGCGTACGGAGCGCGGCTTGATCTGGCTCGACGCGCGCTGCAGCGCGACCTCAGACCCGGCCGACCCAGCGCGGCGTGCTGAGGATCCCGCTCGCTAGGCCGATGAACACCGCGCGCAGCCCTTCGGCAGGGCTTGCCACGTTCTGTTGCGCCAGTTGCGCGGTCAGGCGCTCCGGCGACTGCAAGTGTGGCGCGAGCTCGAGCGCATAGCGTTCCGCGTTGGTCAAACCCAGGTCCAGCATTGCGAGCGGCGCATCCGGGACCCGCACCAGGGTTTCACCGCGAATGCCGCCCAGCAGCTCGGCCAGCTCCGCGCCAGAATAGCCCTCGCGCACGAGCCGCGTCACGAGCGCAGCACCCGTGGTGTACGGCTTGAGCTGCTCTTCGCCACTCTGCTCACCGCGGTAGAAACACACGTGGCCCTGGCTCCAGCTGCCGAGCTCGACGAAGCGGTGCTCGATCTGCTCGATCAGCGCACGCAGCAGCGTCGTCGGTCGCAAGTAGCCCTGGTGAATCAGTGTCTCCCCGAGCCGTTCGGGCCCGTCGCGCAACGACAGGCACGCCTCCACGGCCGCTTTCGGGACCACACCGGCGGCCACCAAACGCGCGCCGAGTAGCTCGCTGCGATCGTTCGACGTGATGAAGCTCGGAACACCCGCGCTGAAGTACACGCGCTTTTGCGAGCGGTCGCCCTTGAAGACCAGAAGGCCCGTTTCCGCGCGCACACAAAGCTCGTAGAGCTGCGCCGGCAACGTGTCGCGCTGGATGCGCCGTTGCCAGGCCATGCGCGAGGTGTCCTCGTGGAAAAAGTCGAAGGCCGGGCGATTGACGAGGTGCCCGAGCGCTGGGTCGTCGGAGACAGCGTGAAAGTGCACGCCGTCGCTGGATACCAGCGTGCGCCGCGCGACGCGTCCCGTGGCTATCAGCTCGAGCAGCTGCGCGACGGTGAGCGGGCCGACGATGTTGCCCGTCGCCGTGCGAATCTTGAATTTGGTACCCGGGCGCGCCGGCAGACCAGAGGAAGGCGTCGTCGCGACCATGCGCGACGACGAAGGGGGAGGCTCGGTGCGCGCCAGAGGTCGCCGAGCGGCGCGCATTGCTCCGCTCGGAGGCAGCGCGGGGCGCGGCGCCGGGTGCGTGCTGCGCATCGGCTCGTGAGCCGACACCGCTTCGCGCACGCCGCTGCGCGAGGCCAAAATGCCCAGATTTGCCAGCCAGGGGGCGAGGTCGCCCTCTTCCAGGCTGGCCCCGACCTGGCGCGCGACGCCGCGCAGCGCTTCTGCGAAGTCGCGCGCGCTCTGAAACCGCGCGTTCGGCTCCCGGGCGAGCGCGGTGCGCAGCGCGACGAGCAACTCGGGGCTCAGGTGGGTTCCGTATCGCTCGAGCACACGCAGGTCGGCCTCGAAAATACGCGACAGAATGTCGAGCTCGTTCCGGCCCGGAAACAGCGGCCGGCACAGGAGCATCTCGGCAAGCACGATGCCGACGGTGAACAGGTCGCTGCGGGCGTCGAGCTCACCGCCGATGACCTGCTCCGGCGACATGTAGCCCATCTTGCCCTTGAGCTCGCCCGGGTACGTGCGGCGGTCGATGAAGCTCGAGCGCACGATGCCGAAATCGGTGAGCTTCACCTCGCCCGTGCGGCCGATCAGGATATTTCCCGGGGAAACGTCGCGGTGCACGATGCCGAGCGGTCGTCCCTGCTCGTCACGCGCCTCGTGCGCGAAGGTCAACGCGCGCAGCACCTCGTGCGCGATGAACAGCGCGCTCGGCAAAGGAAAGCGCTCGCCGCGGGAGGCCACGGCCCGGAGCAGCTTGGCGCAGGAGATGCCGTCGACATACTCCATGGCCATGAACAGGTTGCCGTCGCTCTCGCCGAAATCGACGACCTGGACGATGTTCGGATGGGTGAGCGCGGCGCAGATCCGCGCCTCGTCGCAGAACATCTGCACGAAGCGGGCGTCCTGCGCGAGCTGCGGCAGGATCAGCTTGATGGCAAAGCGCTTGTTGAAGCCGTGAGGGCCGGCGCGCGTGCCGACGTAGACCTCGGCCATCCCGCCCGCACCGAGACGGTCCCCGAGCTCGTACGAGCCGAGGCGCGAATTCGTGCGTGCGCGCAACACTCCCATCCTCATTTACAGAATAACAGAACGGCCAGTCCGGAGCAGGGCTAAGCGCGCTTTTGGCCTTGCTGGACGACCGCCCTCGGGCCGATGTGCCGCGCCGAACGCTCACAGGTACCCCGCTCCGCACAGGCTCCTACACGAACCTCGCACTTCCCGGGAGCGCTTGGAGTATTTGTGGGACGACGATGACCGCGCGCGACGACACGCCCGAGAACGAAGAAACCACGAACGAACGCCCGCTTGCGACGGGCGGCTCGCGCGGCATGGCGGCCCAGCCGGCGCGGACGCGGGTCGTCGCCGTGACCGGCGCGGCCTCGTTCCTGGGATTGAACTTGATCGGCCTGCTCGAGGAAGACGAGCGCGTGCGCCGCATCGTCAGTCTCGACGTCAAGCCGCCCCGCACCGCCGGCCAGAAATCCCGCGTGTACGACATCGACCTCACTCAGTCGGCGGCCGAGGAGCGCCTCGCGGAAATCTTCGCCGCCGAAGGCGTCGATACGCTCGTCCACCTGGCGTTTCTCGCGTCGCCCTCCCACGCCTCGGCGTGGGCGCACGAGCTCGAGAGCGTCGGCACCATGCATCTCTTGAACGCGTGCCGCCGCACCCAGGTGCGCAAGATCGTGATGTGGAGCCAGACGGTGCTCTACGGCGCGCATCCCACCAACCCGAATTTTCTCTCCGAGAAACACCCGCTGCGCGCCCAGCGTAAGGAAACGTTTTTCGCCGACAAGATCGACGCAGAGAACGACGTTTTGCGTTTCGGCAAGCCCGGTCAGGGCCGCATCGTCACGATCTTGCGTACCGCGACCTTGCTCGGCCCGACGGTGCACAACTACCTGACGCGCTACCTGAGTCACGGGCTCGTGCCGACCATGCTCGGCTTCGATCCGCTCTGGCAGTTCGTACACGAGGCCGACGCCGTGGCCGCCTTCAAGCTCGCCGTCGATCGCGATACCCCGGGCATCTTCAACATCGTGGCCGACGGTGTGCTGCCGCTGTCCACGGTGATCAAGCTGGCGGGCCGCGTCGCATTGCCCATTCCACGGTCGCTCGCGAACGCGCTCGTCAGCGGCTTTTGGCTGGCGCAACTGATTGAGGCGCCGCCGTCCTTTCTCGACTACCTTCAGTACCTGTGCGTCGCCGACGGCGACCATGCCCGGAAAGTCATGGGATTCGTGCCGGTTTACACCACTCGTGAAGCGCTCATCGACTATGCGAGCGCCCAGCACCTGCGTGACGTGAAGCTGCTTTCGGAGAATCCTGCGTGAGCCCGCGCCGCCCGTCTTCGAAGAGCGGCGCTGGCGACGGCGACGGGTCGCGGCCGCGCACGACGGACACCACGGACACGACGGCGCCCGGTGCCAAGCGGCCACGCAAGCGAGCCGCCCGCCCGGGCGCCGATACCGCACAGAAGCCGCCCGAGGCCAGCGGCAGCGCACCAGAGAAGCCCGCGCCGAAGCGGCGACGCCGCAGACGCCGCAAGCCGGACACCGCCGCCGCAGCCTCCCGCAAGGGTACGCCCGCGCCTCTCGCCTCACGCGCCGAGAACGAAACGGTCCCGGAGGAGACGATCGAAACCGACGTGTTCGATGGCCTCGGCATCGGCTCGCGGATGATCCCGGTGGGTGCGGAGTTCCAGAGCGCGGAGGATCTCGCAGAGCTGCCAGACGAGCCGCAACGCGACTCCACGCGCGCCGGCTCGAGCGACGTCGAAGCCCAGATCCGCGCGCTCGAAGCGCGGCTCGACGGCATGATCCGTCGCGCCAACCTGGTCGAGGAAGCGGAAGAACAGCCGCCGTCCATCCGCGAGCAGGTGGGCTCCGCGGCGCGCGAGGTGGTCGAACGGCTGGCTTCCCCGCTGCCAATCGAGCGACCCGGCAGCGAGGACGGCAGCGTCGTGGAAGCGGCGCGCGAGCTGTTCTCGAGCAAGTACTATCTGCGGCAGTGGGGGCGCATCGGCATGCGCAACCGCTCCGAAGAGGTCGACGACTTCGGGCTAGATCCCACGTACGAGGCGCGCTTCCTGCCGCTCTTCGACTTTCTGTACAAGCGCTACTTCCGCATCGAAACATCGGGGCTCGAGAACATTCCCCACGAGGGACGCTGCGTGATCGTGGCGAACCACTCCGGCACCATTCCGCTCGACGGGGCCATGCTCCGCACCGCGCTGCGTCTCGAGCACCCGTCGGCCCGCGAGCTGCGCTGGCTCGCGGAGGACTACATTTTCTATTTGCCCTTCGTCGGCGCGTTCATGAATCGCATCGGGGCCGTGCGCGCCTGCCAGGAAAACGCCGAGCGCCTGCTGCGCCAGGACGCGGCTGTCGCCGTATTTCCGGAAGGCGTTCAAGGCATCCGAAAGCTGTTCAAGGATCGCTATCAGCTGCAGCGGTTCGGGCGCGGCGGCTTCATTCGGCTGTGTCTGCGCACCCAAACGCCGATCGTGCCGTGTGCCGTGGTCGGTGGCGAAGAGGCCAGCCCGATGCTGTACCGCGTCGAGTACCTGTCGAAGCTGCTCGGTCTGCCGTACCTGCCGGTAACGCCGACGTTCCCCTTGCTCGGTCCCGCCGGCCTGCTGCCCGCGCCGAGCAAGTGGCGCATCTACTTTGGCGACGTCATCCATTTCGACGGCTACGGACCGGGCGCCGCAGACGACCACGTCCTGGTCGGGCGCCTGTCCGAACGCGTGCGCAGCGCCATTCAGAACATGCTCGACGAGGGCGTGCGCACGCGAAAGAGCGTGTGGTTCGGCTGAGCCCGGACGGCGTACTGGTCGTCGACAAGCCGGTAGGACCCACGAGCCATGATGTCGTGGGCGACGCGCGCAGACTCTACGGGACGCGGGCCGTCGGCCACGCCGGCACACTCGACCCGATGGCGAGCGGCGTGCTGGTGCTCCTGTTCGGAGAGGCTACGAAGCTTTCGAATTACCTGACGCTGGAGAGCAAACGCTACGCGGCGCGCGTCCAGCTCGGCCTGTCGACGACCACCGACGACGCCTGGGGCGATGTGCTCGAACAGCGCTCCTGGACGGAAGGGGCCGTGACGCACGAGAGGCTCGAAGCAGCGCTCGCAGCGGAACGCGCGCGCACCGCGCAGATCCCTCCGCCGGTGAGCGCGATCAAAGTGGCCGGACAACGCGCTCACAAGCTGGTCCGGGCCGGGCAGCCGCCGGAGCTCGAACCGCGCAGCGTGTGCGTGCACGAGCTCACTCTCAGAGGCGTGCAGGGCGCGGCGATCGATCTCGAAGCGCACGTCTCGAAGGGGTATTTCGTGCGGGCGCTGGCGCGCGATCTCGGCCGTCACCTGGGCTTTCCCGCTCACTTGTCGGCATTGCGCCGGATTGCCAGCGGCAGCTTCTCGATCGCCGAAGCGCACCAATGGCCGCCCGCCGAACCCCTGCCCTTGTTGTCACTGGCGTCCGCGGCGCGCCGTGCTCTGCCGGCACTGGACCTGACGGACGAAGGCGAGCTGAGAGCGCGCCAGGGCAAACGTCTCCTTGCCGAACACTTCGGGGGCGGAGAGCTCACGCGCGCCAGCGAGCCCGGCGCCTGGTTCGCTCCCGACGGAGCGCTCGTGGCCCTCGGGCAGCGCGAAGGCGATGAGTGGGTCGTGCTGCGCGGGTTCGTGCGGAGCGACTGAAGGGGGGGCCGTCAGTGCACGTGCAGCTCGCGGACTGCGAAGCCGCGCTCGCTGAGCCGCGCAGCCAGGCGTTCGCGCCAGGGTTCGGCGAGGACACCCGCCGGCAGCTCGAGATCGATACGGAGGTCGTTCGCGTCTGCTTCCACGAGGAGAGTAGCCCCGGCCAGCTCTCCGGCGCCGAGCTCGATGCGCGCGGTGCCCCGCCGCCGATCCCCACCCCACGCCGCGCGGCGCACGAGATCGCGCAGGAGTTGATCGAGCTCGGGGGGAAACGCGACCGGCGCCGGCGCCACTGGAAGAGCTCTCGAGGGCTGGGACGCGAGACACCGTACGAGCGGGTCGAGCCACTCGAGACCGTCGTGCCTGCCTTCCGACCCGTCGCGCCGCGGTCGATCGCCGGGGCCTCCCTCCTCCGCGTCTGCGTCCCGCGGCAAGCCGCGCTGGGCGTCGTTCAAGGGGCTACCCGCGTCTCGTGCGGCTTCCGATGCCGCCCCCAGCGCCGCGCCAGGAAATTGTTTGTCGCCCGATTTTGGCCCGTGCTGCGGCCCTCGGGGTTCTTTTCCCCCGCCGCGCATAAACTGTAAAAACGATGGATTATTGCGGCGGTAGTCGGGGGATGTCGGAGCGCGCGGCATATCGGCCTGGGGGCCGGAGGGTGATTTTGCGGCGGCGGACGTGGGTTCGCTCATACTCATTCAGGTCGGTTCGTGACGGCGCTGGGTTGCGCGCCGCGACATCCGTCCGCTAAACATTGGAGAAGGAGCTCTGCTCCGGACAATCGTTGGACTCCGACCCTCCACAGACAGTGATTCTGCGCATGCTCCTGGCGGCACTGCCCGCCATTGGCGCGGCGCTGTTCTTTGCGGCGAGCGCTGCCATCAACGCGCTCTCGGGCGCGCGCCGCGCCGCGTTGCGGGATGCGACCGAGGGATCCGCTCGCGCGGCGCTCGACCGCTATATCGCCGACGGCAACACCATCGAGTCGCGCTGGCTGGTGCTCCGCGTGTTCGGCATCGCGACCAGCGCGCTCATCTTCGGACGCGAGCTACCCCAAGGCCTGGGGGGCTGGATTCCAGTCATCTCGGCGCTGTTCGCGCTGGCCGTCTACGGGGTGCCGACGGAGATCCTGCGGGTCCTCGTCACGCGCAATCCCGAGCTCTCAGCGCCGTTGCTGCTCCGGGTCTTGCAGCCGCTCGAGCTCCTGGCCGCGCCAATTGCCGCACCCCTGGTCTGGATCGGGCGCATCGTCGCCGGGCCGACCAACCCGCAGCGTTCGAGCGCCGCAGCCGGCGTGACCGAGAACGAGGTCGAGATCATCGTCAACGAGGGAGAGCTCAACGGCTCGCTCGACCACGAGCAGTCGGAGATGATCCGCAACGTGCTGGATTTCGGCGACGTGAGCGCCGGCGAAGTGATGGTGCCACGCACTCACGTCACGGCGTT
>DATDJP010000330.1:0-4226 GCA_036520475.1 Polyangiaceae bacterium
CAGCGCCGACCTCCTCCAAACTCGTGCTCGCCTGCGGCTGCGCGCGAGTGGAGGAGGTAGTCGCGGAGTGCACACCGCGTCTGGTTGTGCATCGCGTTGCGAGCACGTGTTGCTAGCGACTCTTTGCCGCAAACGCCGCGCTGAAAGTGAAGCACTCGCTGACAGGCCGGTACGAGCGTTGTGCTCGATTGCATCGCAACTCCTGCGCCCGGCATGCGGGGCATTCCCGCTGGCGCACGCTCTGCGATGCACCTTCTCCTGGCCCACGAGCACGGCGCAGATTAGCGTCATCACCGGGGTGCACGAATTGAGGACGGCCACCGGAACCGAGTCGAGGACTGCTGGGCCCACGCCTGTCCGATCCAGGGTAGCGCCGCACCGGCGAGGCCTACGAACGCGAATATGGGCACAGCGCGGAGCGCGGCTCGAATGGACTGGCGACGCACGGCGAGGATCAGCCCGAGCATCGCGCCGCCGACGGCGAGCCGCGTCGCGACAATTTTGTCGGCGGTGAGGCGGTGCTCGGTCGCTCCACGTCCGGGCCGACTCACCTCACGTTGCGGCCGTGTGCCGAGTCATGCCCCAGACCGAGTAGGGCGTGCCGCCCGGCGGATCGATCGTCCGTTCCCAGGCAGTTTCGAACCGAGCGCGCTCGTAGAAAACCACGTTTTTCGGAATGTGGGTGGTCAGGACCATCTTCTCGTTGCGGTCGTCTCCGGCCGCGAGCGACAACGCTCGCGCCAGCAGTTCGGAGCCGACGCCCCGCCCCTGCTGCTCCGGCTGCACGGCCATCATGTGCACGTACCAGTGCGGCGCGTGACCGGCGAGATCCTGCTCGAGCGCGTCGTAGGTACTCTTGAGCCAGAAGAGACGCCGCGTGGCGTCCCGTCCGTGGCGCCAAGCGAAAGGTATCAGTCCTCGACGCAGCATCGTGAGTGTCGAAATCGGGACGAACGACGGCGAGCGTACGGTCGCGGTCCCGACGACCCGATCCTGCGAATCCAGAGCCACATAGGTGCAACGTCGCGATAGATGGATGCGTAGGTTCCGGTCGAACAGCCGCACGAGGCCCGCGTAGCGTTCCGTGCCCTCCGTGAACAGGTATCGGTACGCAGCATCCACGTCCATGGCGCGGGCCACGAGATCGGCCGTGGCGTGAACGTGTCGTCGCTCGATCGGTTGCACGCGCAGCATATTGCCTCTTGGTATCGGGTCGTCGATTACGTCGGAACGCGACCGGGGCGACTGACTACTCGTGCACGATCGCTCTTGCAAATTGGTGGGACCACGGCGCGCGGCCCGCTTTGCCCCCGGGGCGTAGTTGCGGCCACCTCGCCGAGTGCGGGTACGCCCGTAGACTCGAGTCACAAAAGCAAAAAGCCATTAACCCCAGACTTCTCATCGACGGAATCGTTCGCCAAACGACGGTGCTCATCGCCCAGCTCTCGAGGGCCGCCGGCATCCGAGCGCCGCTGGCCACGTCGCCGACCAGGTGTTCTTGTCCCTGGCGAATGAAATCGAGGCCCAGGGAGTGGGATGCAAAGTCGTCGCAGACATGTTCGGACTCGCGCTCCGGACCTACCAGAAAAAGGTCTCGGATGAGCGCCGTGACCGGTGGCTGCAGCGCCAGAACTACACGGTGCTGCGGCCGAGTGACGCGCTCGTGCTGAAGAGCATCGGCGTGGCGGTCGCGCTCATCGCCGAGCAGGTCGCTGCGCTACGGCTAGCGCCGCGCCTGCGCGGGTACTTTTTGCGCGCGGGCCGGATTGGCAACGCGATTGGTCCGGCGGCGGTGGGGCGCGCTTGCAGAGAGCAACGTGCACCTGTCGACGAATTCCGCGGCGTTCGATTTCGGCGAATTCGATCGGGAATTCCGATGGTTGCTGCGAAATGGGGTTCCGCCACTCCAAGTGCGTTGAGAAGGGCCCTCCGGCGGCGCGACGAACACCTGCGCGGCACCGCCGTCTGCAAGGCTTCACCGCGAGCGCTCATCGCCGAGCAGCTCGCCGCTACGCGACGTCAGCGCTCAGCGCGGCGGAGAGGGCGGGTAGGGTTGCCTCCACCCGTCGCTGCTTCGCAGCGCCGACCTCCTCCAAACTCGTGCTCGCCTTCGGCTGCGCGCGAGTGGAGGAGGTGGGCCTCGCTCCGCTGTCAGTGCCTTCCGATCTGATGAGCGCATGCTCGATGGCAACGTGCTTGCCGTCGCGCGAGCGCTGCTCTGATTGCGTCGCAACTCCTCCGCCCGGCTCGCTGCCGGGCTCTGCTGTGGGGCACCCGCGCGGCGCGCGTCGCTTCGTGACACAGCGAGGTTGGCGCGCATCACAATCCTGCGGTGCGCTAGGGCGCCTCGCCGAGCGCCATGAGGAATTCAGCAACGAGCTCGTCGGAGAGCCAGAAACCATCGGCGCGCAGCTCCGCGACGATGGGGGCCGCGCGATCCACCGCGCCAGAACGCCGAGCTCCCGCCACGATACCAAGCGTTCCGATCACCGAGAGGCCACGAGCGGTTGCGACGGTTCGTCCGCGCCGTTCGTCGATGAGCAGGGCATCCGCGCGTAGTTGCTCGGCGAGGAAGATTGCGGAAGTTTCACCGGGATCCAATCCGAGATCCTGAACGAAGGGATCGTCGACCACGTCGATCCAAGGCGCGCCGCGATCGCAGCGGCGACTTCGGCACGTGTTCCCGGGTGAACGAGCTCCGCCCAGACCGTGTGTGGAATCGTGACACGTCCCACGACGGCAGGCAGCAGCTCTAGTCTGCCGATTCGTCCGAGGTGAAGTGGCGGAGATGTGTCGGCAACGACGATCATGCCCCGGACGTAGGTCTGCTCGAAAGCTTCGCCAGCGTCGCCATGTCCTGATTGAAATCGATGAGATCGTAACGGGTTGTCGCTATTCCGTATACTCGCGTGAGCTCAAGCAACTGATCCGGTGCGACGTTCAAGGCCGAGGCGGCGGCTCGCCAGGTCATCTTCTCGCTGCGCACCGCATCGAGAACGAGCAGAGTGCGCGCGCGTTCGCCCGCCCCCGAGTCAGCGATGGCTGCGGGAACGCTGATGGTGAGTTCGACGGATTCGGCTTGCACGCGAGGTGAGTGTAGCTCGACTCGGCACGTTAGGCGAAGGCGGTGCGCGGAGCGCAGGCAAATCGACGGGAATCTGCGCGAGGCAGTTCGGGAGGGCCCTCAGCAGGTAGGACCGGCCGGAAGATGAACACCGTTCTGTTAACGCTTCTGCGTGCTCGCGATGGCCGGCTGACTTCACCGTCGCCAGCAGAACGTGATCGAGTACCTCGTCGCCGAGAACCGGGTGCTCCGCGAGCAGCTCGGCGGCGGACGGCTGCGGCTCACCGATGACCAGCGGCGACGGCTGGCTGTTCGAGCCAAGGTTTCTGGGGGCGACCTGGGCTCCGGGGCATCGTTACGCCCGACACTCTGCTTGGCTGGTATCGGAAGCTGGTGGCCGCGAAATACGATGGGGCCGAGCGCCGCGGCCCGGGGCTTCCGCATCCACGTCGCCGAACTGCGATTGCACGGGTCGGGTCGCGTCACAGATCCTGCGCGTGGGTTGCTGCGCCCGGCCGCACGCCGGGCGGAGGCACTCAAGCGCAATCATCGCTTTCATTTCCGGTCACATCGTCAGGCAGTGCTCAGTGAGCGCGCTCGCGAAATGCGGCTCATCCCCACGTCATCGGAGCACTTGCTCTGGGTCGCTATTCGTGGCGGTCGGCTTGGTGTGCAGTTTCGGCGTCAGGTGGTGCTGGGCCGGTACATCGCTGACTTCTTCGCGGCCGAAGTGGAGCTGGTCGTTGAAGTGGATGGCGGCTATCACGGCCGGGTCCGCGAGCGCTCGGATGAGCGCCGCGACCGGTGGCTTCAGCGCCACGGTTACACGGTGCTGCGGCTGAGTGACGCGCTCGCGTTGAACAACATCGGCGCGGCCGTGGCGCTCATCGCCGAGCAAGTCGCTGCACTACGGCGCTAGCGCCGCGCCCGCGCGCGTACGCTCGCGCGCGGGCCGGATTCGGAACACGGCGATGGGTCCAGCTGCGGTGCGGTACGCTTCGAGAGCGAAACGTGCACCTGTCGACGAATTCCGCGGCGTTCGATTTCGACGAATTCGATCGGGAATTCCGATGGTTGCCGCGAAATGGGGCTCCGCCACTCCAAGTGCGTTGAGAAAGGGCCCTCCGGCGGCGCGACGAACGCGTGTCGCGAACGCCGTCTG
>DATDJP010000331.1:0-72351 GCA_036520475.1 Polyangiaceae bacterium
CGCATGCGTCTTTCGTACAATTGGCTGCGTGAGCTCGTGCCGGGTCTTCAGGCGAGCCCTGAAGAGCTTGCGACGCGACTCACTTCTGGCGGTCTCGAAGTCGAGTCCATCAAGCCGTTCGCCGCCGGGCTCGACCAGCTCCTCGTCGCCGAAGTTCGGCGTATCGAACCCCACCCCGAGCGCAAGAATCTGCGCCTGGTGACGGTGAATCGCGGATCCGGCCACGAACAGCGCGTCGTGTGCGGCGCCGCCAACGTGCCGGCTCCCGGCGGCCGGGTCGTGCTGGCGCCGCTCGGCGCGAAACTCTCGGGAGCGCCCGAGCCGCTCGAGCCGCGTGAAATCGGCGGTGTGCTGAGCGAGGGCATGTTGTGCAGCGAGACCGAGCTCGGCCTTGCGGAAGCATCCGAAGGCATCCTGGTGCTCTCGGAAGGAACGGCGGGCGCGTCGTTCGCCTCCGTGTTCCCGGGCGCAAGCGACGTCATCCTGGAGATTGGCGTCACGCCGAACCGCCCGGATGCGCTGGGCCACGTGGGCCTCGCCCGTGAAGCCAGCGCGCTGTTCGACCTGCCGTTCCAGATGCCGGAAGCGGGCACGCCTCAGCGCGAGCTTTCCCAGGAAGCGTCCGAGCTCGTGAGCGTGGACGTTCAGGATTTCGAGCGCTGTCCGCACTACGCCGCGGCCGTCGTCACGGGCGTGCGCATCGGACCCTCGCCGGCGTGGATGCGCTGGCGACTCGCGGCGCTCGGCATTCGCCCCATCTCCAACGTCGTCGATATCACGAACTGGCTCCTGCTCGAGTTCGGACAGCCGATGCACGCGTTCGACCTGGCCCAGGTGCGCGGGCAGCGCATCGTCGTGCGCCGCGCGCGCGAAGGGGAGCCGTTCGCCACGTTGGACGGCGTGACGCGCAGCCTGGATCCCGACGATCTCGTGATTGGCGACGCGGAGGGGCCGTCGGCGCTTGCCGGCATCATGGGCGGCCTGAACAGCGAAATCCGCGACACCACGGATCGCGTGCTGCTCGAATGCGCGTACTTCCAGACCCGCGGCGTGCGCCGCGCGGCGCGGCGCCACGGGCTGCACACCGAGTCGAGCTTCCGTTTCGAGCGCGGTGTGGACTGGGCCCGGGTTCCCCTGGTGCTGGAGCGCGCGAAGGTGCTGCTCACGGAGCTCGCCGGCGGAAGCGCGGCGCGCGGCGCGGTGCACGCCAAGACGGCGCTGGAAGTGCCCGTCATGCGCCTGCGCTCACGCCGGCTGGACGCGCTGCTCGGCGTGCCCGTGCCGTTTCAGGAGGCGGAGAGCATTCTGCAACGTCTAGGGTTCGGGGTCGCGCGGGCCGGTGCCGGCGACGAGCTCGAGGTGAAGGGCGCCTCGCACCGTCCCGACGTCGCGCGCGAGGCGGATCTCATCGAGGAAGTGGCGCGCGTGCGCGGGCTCGACCAGATCCCCACGGTGTTGCCGGCGATTCAGCCGCAGACGCCGCGCAACACCGGCAAGCTCGAGCGCGCGCTGGCGCGCGAGGCGGCGAGCCTCGGCTTGTCGGAAGCCGTGACGTACGCGTTCGTGTCACCCAGAGAGCTCGAGGCCGTCGGCGCGCCCCCTGCGGTCGTCACGCTCAAGAGTCCGCTGAGCGAGGAACGCAGCGTGATGCGCACGAGCCTTTTGCCGGGGCTCCTGGAAGCACTGGCGCGCGCGCGCCGGCGCGGCGAGCGCGCCGTGCGTCTGTTCAGCATCGGGTCGCGGTATCTGGCGCGCCAGAGCGACGCGAGCGCCACGGACCGAGTCCGCTCAGCGAGCGATCCGGCGTGGCTGCCCGACGAGTTGCGATCGTTCGCGGCGGTGCTCGCCGGTCCGCGTCCCGCGTACCTCAGGAAACCGGAAGAGGTCGACCTGTACGACGCGAAAGGCGTCGCGCTCGAGCTGATAGAGCGCCTGAGCGGCGTCACTCCGGAGCTCCGGCCAGCGACGACGAACCCGACGCATCTGCATCCGCGCGGCGCTGCGGAGATCTGGGCTGGTGAGCTCCGGCTCGGCAGCCTCGGTCCGCTTCACCCGGAAGTGAAAGGCCGCCTGGAGCTCGATGGCGCCGCGCTGGTCATCGAGATCGACCTGGCAGCGCTGCAGCGGCTCGGCAAGCGCACGCCGAGCTTTCGGCCGATCCCGCGCCTGCCTGCCGTGACGCGTGACATCTCGCTGACCGTGAGCGAAGCCGTGACGGTCGGAGAAGTCGTGCGCGTGCTGCGCGAGGCAGCGGGTAAGCTGTGCGAATCGGTGGAGCTCTTCGATCAATTTCGCGGCGGTCCAGTGCCGGCGGGGCAGCGATCGCTGGCGCTGCGCCTCGTGTATCGCGATCCGCTCGCGGCTCTGGAGCCGGAACGCGCGCGCACGCTGACCGACAAGGAAGTGGACGCCTGCCACGCCGGTGTGGTGCGCGCTGCCAGTGAGCGCCTGGGCGGAACGCAGCGCGCCTGAAGCGCTCGAGCGCGAGTGTCATGCTGGGTCGCCTCGCAGCTCCTTGGATGATCGGCGTTTGCGCTGCCCTCGGCGCCGTGCCGGCTTTCGCCCAGGAACAGCCGCCCGCCAAGCCGTTGCCCGCGCCCGAGAAAGACAATCAGCTGCCGCGGCCGTACCGGGCCCCGCGCGAGCGCGACGCGCGCCTGGAGATGTTCGAGCTCGGGCTCGACCTCGGTGTCGCAGCGCGCCCGGCGGACAGCGACAGCGTCCACTATTCGGTGGGGCCCACGTACGGCGTGCACGGCCGCGTCGAGGTATTGCCCTGGCTCGGCGTGCGAGCGCTGGTCTCGAACAGCGTGCACGCGGTGAGCGTCGATGGCGAGGCCCTGTTGGCCGGCGCGTCCGCGGATCAGCCCAGCTTGCAGGTGCTCGAGATCGGAGCGCGCGTCGAACCGACGTTGCAGCTGACTCCTCAGGCGCGCGTGTGGCTCGGGCTGGGCATCGCGTGGAACCGGATCTGGGCGGACCGAGCGCGCTTCGAGGGGCGCGACGTGCAAGGCGTGGATCGTACGGGAGTGGCCATCGAGTACTCGGCCGCGCTGGGCGGCA
This sequence comes from Polyangiaceae bacterium, assembly GCA_036520475.1. Taxonomy (GTDB): domain Bacteria; phylum Myxococcota_A; class Polyangia; order Polyangiales; family Polyangiaceae; genus DATDJP01. Next base: position 3,064 of record DATDJP010000331.1, read on the forward strand.
CATACGACGTGATCCCGCGCTGGCTCGCGCTCGGTCTCGCCGTCTCGGCGTCCCGCATCGGCAATCAGTCCGGCAGCATGTTCAGCGCGATTCAGGGCATTGACGAAGACGTATCCCGGCCGAACGATCCGCTCGTGCGCATCGCCGGCCTGCCGGATTTCGGCGGCGCTTACGACGCCGTGCTGAGCGTGGGACTGCTCCTGTGACTCCGGCGCGCGCCTTCGCGTTGGCGGCGGTGTTGCTACTCGCTGCGTGTCAGCGCAAAGCGCCCGGTCCCGCCGAGTGTGAACGCTTCGCGCTGCGGGTGGTCGGTGTGTCGGACACTCGAGCGCGCGTCAGCCCGAGCATGAAACGAGCCATCGACGAGCTCACGGTAACGTGCCTGACCCGGCCGTTCAGCCGCGCCTTGCTCCGCTGCGTCGAGGAGGGGACACCGGCACGTCACTGCATGGCGAGCTACCCGCCTCGCCGAGAAATGTCGCGTCCCACGCCAACCGAGCGAGTTTTCGAGCCAGAATTCTGACCTGCGGTGGCAGTGGTTCACCGCGTGGCCCGGCTCGGGTACTGTGGCTTCGTGCAGCCGCCCGGCCCGCCATCGCCGCCCTATCCGCCGCCGGGTCCGCCGCCACAAGGATTCCCACCGCAGGCCCCGCCGCCGTATTTGCCGCCCGGCGCATTCACGCCGCCGCCTGTCGGGACCTACGGATACCCGCCGCAAGCGCCGCCGCAGCCGTCGGGAGAGGCCATCGCCGCGCTCGTGTGCGGTCTCCTGGCGTTCTCGTGCTTCCCGCTCGGCTTCATCGCGATCTGGCTGGGTGCGCGCGCGCGTCAAGCGGCGCGGGACTACCCCGATCGCGTCGGCGGCGAACAAATGGCGCTGATCGGCATGATCGTCGGCGGTGTGATCGGCACGTTGTACCTGCTGTTCTTCATCGCCTACCTCGCGATGATCATCTTCGCGATCGGCATCGGCGTGACGTCCTCGCCGTGAAAATGGCTCACAGGTCAAGCCGAACCGCAGTGCCCCTGCGTGCCCCGACGGTGACTTTGGATGCGTTGATGGCATAGACCTCGACGTCGTCACCGAGGTCGATGATGCGTCGATCCGGCGTCCAGGCGACACCGTAGACTTGAGCGACGTCGTTCCAGGGCACTCCATACGACGCACGTCCGACGATCCAGCCCTCGTCGTTCACGCCTCTGGCAAGCGCGCCACTCCCTACGCCTCCGGGCCTGGGGGGCGGTCCCGGCAAGACCTCCGGTGGAGCCGTCATGGAAGACCAATATACGGCAGAGCCCGCGATTCCTCCGACGAAGCCACCCTGATTGTTCATGTCCTCGATGGTCACGGCCCCCGGCGTCGTCACGGTAGTGAGAGCCCGTGTGTCGCGGGCCCAATGGGCAATCTCTCGAGCACGGCTTCCGTCCGGCCCGCGCGTAGACACGATGCCCAAGACATCGCCGGGGTCATTGATGGCGCTCGCGTATACCTGGCTGTTCGGTGGACCGTGAAGCTCGGTGAGCTCGTCCGTTGCGGTGTCGTAGGTCCAGGACCCGCTGATCGTGCCGTCGGTCGCGGGATGGCCGGTAACGAGGATGACGCCGCGGTTGTTCATGTCCATGACCGTGCTCTCGATGTTCGCATCGAGCGGAATGAATTGGAGCGCGGCCCTGGCAGACTCCGCGAAAAAGCCGGTGGTTGGCAGCGCACTGGCCGCGGGGCTAAAGCACGTACCCGCGATCGTCCCATCGTCAGCGACGGCGACTGCTCGGCACCGCACATATCCGGCAGGGATGGGCAACACGGCGACGTCTCCGTTCGCCTCGAACTCCGCGGCTTGTCCCGGGGATCCGTAGGTGCCGACGATGCGGCCAGTATCGCTCACGTCGGAAGCTGAGGAGCCCCCCGGCGTTGGCGTGGGTCCGAGCTCGGTGACGGGGGGGACCGGCGCGCAGGCAAGCCCAGCAACTGCGCAAGCAATGATCCCGAGAGATCCAAGGTTCTGTGTCAATGGCTTCAAAATTCCCCCTGTTCGTCTTGAAACGCGTCAGTCGCCGCGAAAGCGATCAGACGTCGAGCTAACAAGTATGGCAATGATTTCATAGGCCCTCACCAATCATGATTACGCGCTTGGTCCCTCAAGCGGCTCCAAGGGGAGATTTCGCGGCGAGCACAGCATGGCGGAGGGCTGGCGTCCATCGAGCGCACGTCTGCTTGCTGCGTCGCGTTCGCACGCGGATTTTTTCGGTCATCGGGCTCGTGCGGCCTCTTCCCAGTCGCGTTACTCGAAGATGAGCTCGTCGTCTTTCATGGTGACGCGCAGCTTCGTGCCTTCGGCGAAGTTGCCGCTCAATATGCGTTCGGCAAGAGGGTCTTGCAGTTTACGCAAGATGGCGCGCCGCAACGGACGCGCGCCGAGAGCGGGCTCGTAACCGAGCTTCACCAGGTGCGCTTTGGCGGCTTCGTCGAGCTCGAGCGAAACTCTGCGCTCGGCGAGCATTTTCTGCAGTCGGGCGAGCTGAATATCGACGATTTTTCGGAGGTGCTCGGGACTCAGCGTGCGGAACACGACCACGTCGTCGATGCGATTCAAGAACTCGGGACGGAAGAAGCCGCGCAGTTGTTCGAGCAGCACGTCGCGCAAGGCCTCACGGCCGTCTGCGGAGTCGAACAAGCGCGCGTCCGTCTCGAGGATGCGCTCCGAGCCGATGTTGCTCGTCATGATCACGACGGTGTTGGAAAAGTCGGCGACTCGGCCGCGGCCGTCCGTCAGCCGCCCGTCGTCGAGCACCTGCAACAGGAGATTGAACACGTCCTGGTGTGCTTTCTCGACTTCGTCGAACAAGAGCACGGAGTACGGACGGCGTCGCACGGCTTCGGTCAAGAACCCGCCTTGTTCGCTGTCGGCGTAGCCTGGCGGCGCGCCTATCAAGCGCTGCGCCATGTGACGCTCCATGAACTCGCTCATGTCCATGCGCGTCAGTGACTGCTCGTCGTCGAACAGAAACTCGGCCAGCGCTTTGGCGAGCTCCGTCTTGCCCACGCCGCTCGGACCCAGGAACATGAAGGAGCCGATGGGTTTGCCCGGATCGCGCAAGCCGACGCGACCACGCCGCACCGCTCGCGCCACCGCGCCCACGGCGTCGTCCTGGCCGATCACGCGCTCTTCGAGGCGCTGCTCCATGCGCAAGAGCTTTTCTGCTTCGCCTTCGAGCATGCGCGCGACGGGGATGCCCGTCCAAATGGCCAGGGTGCTCGCCACGTCCTCGGCGTTCAACGTGCGCGATCCAGCGGAGACGCCGCTGGTCTGCGCGCGCTGCTCGGCGGCGGTCTTGCGTCGCTCGAGCTCCGGAACCTTGGCGTGCTCGAGCTCGCCCACCTTGGCGAAGTTCTTTTCAGCGCGCGCCGCGTCCAGCGCGCGCAGCGCGGCGTCGAGCTCGTGCGTGGCAGTCCGCAGCTCGGCCACCGCGCTGCGCCGCGCATCGAGCCGCGTGCGCATGTCCACGACCTTCGGCTCGAGCTCCGCCGCCTCAGCGCGCAGGCGCCCGAGCGCTTCCATGCTGGCCCGATCCGACGAATGCTCGAGCGAATGGATCTGCGCTTTGAGCGATTCTAGCCGGCCCAGCGCGCTGTCCACGTCGCGGGGGATGCCGTCGGTTTCGACGCGCTTGGCGGAAGCGGCTTCGTCGAGGAGATCGATGGCTTTGTCCGGCAAGAAACGCTCCTGCACATAGCGTTTGGCGAGCCGTACCGCGGCCACGATGGCATCTTCGCTGATCTCGACGCCGTGGTGCGCCTCGAAGCGCTGCGCGATGCCGCGCGTGATCTCGATGGCTTCGTCGACGCTGGGCTCGGCGAGCGGCAACACCGTGAACAGGCGCAGCACCGAGGCGTCGCGGTCTTGCAACTTGCGCATCCCCTCCGGCGTCGTCGCGCCCAGCATGCGAATTTGCCCCCGCATCAGCGCGGGCGCGAGCAGCTCACCCAGTTGCGAACCCGAAGGACCGGCGCCGAACAATTGATCGAGGTTTCTCACGACCAGGATCACCTGGCGTTCGCGTTCGGACACGGACAAGAGCAGCTTTCGCACGCGCTCCTCGATCTCGCCGCGTAGCCGGGCTCCGGCGACGAGCGCACCGACTTCGAGCTCCAGCAAGGTGACCTCGGACAGGTTCGTGGGCACGTCGCCGCGGGCGACGCGTTTGGCCACCGCGGCGATGATGGCGCCCTTGCCGACGCCGGGTTCGCCGACCAGGAGCGGGTGGCTCTTCTGATGACGCTCGAGGATCGTGAGCAGTCTGCGGATCTCGGCTTGGCGGCCGATAACGGGCCCGAACGCGCCGCGGCGCGCTTCCTCGACGAGATCCCGCGTGTAGTCCGACGCGGGCGCGGCGCGCGGCGCTTCGGGACGCGCGACGCTGTTCAGAGCGGCCATGTGCCGGCGCAATGAGCCAGGCGCGACGCCGAAAGCGCCGAGGATCTCGCCGGCTGGGCCGCGGATTTCCTGCGTCAGCGCGTTCAACAGATGTTCCAGCGAGACCTGCCGCGATCGATCGCGCTCGGCCTCACGTTGGGCGCGTTCCAGAAGATCGAGCATCGCCGACGACAAATAGGCGGGTTCGTTGCTGCTCGGCAACGCCGCGAGCGCGCGTTCGCTGGCGGCGAGCACCTCCACGGTGTTCACGTTGGCGCGGCGCAGCACCTCGGCGACCCCCGGGTCGCGTTCCAGTGCCCGCGCCAGCAGGTGCAGGGGCTGGACCTCGGCATGTCGGCGTTCGTCGGCCAGAGCCTGCGCGCCCGCGACGAGCGCTTTGGCTTCCGGCGCGTAGCGGTCCAGGGACAGTGTCGTCGCTTCGCTTCGGGCTGCCATGCTGTCCTCACCTTAGCGCCGCCGCGCGCGGATCAGCTGCAGGTTTTGTGGAGGTCGTCCTGGGCTGACAGCCGCTGCGGGCCGCCTTACCTTGACGACGATGCCGGCCGAGGTGGTGATGTACCGGACGCCCTATTGCCCCTACTGCGTGCGCGCCAAAATGCTGCTGGAGAGAAAGGGTGTTGCCTTCACTGAAATCGACGTGACGGGGGACTGGGACCGGCGGGCGTGGCTCGCGCAAGTGACGGGCCGGCGCACCGTCCCGCAGATCTTCATCAATGGAGTGTCGATCGGCGGGTTCGACGACATGGCGCTCCTCGAGCGGCGCGGCAAGCTAGACGCCATGCTCGCCAGCGAGCGGGACGCGGCTCAGTAGCCGGGCCTGTCGAGGCCGGCGCGCTAGTTGCATTCGCGGTGTTCGTCCCGTCGCTGGGCGCGGTCCGGGTGGCGGCATTCGAAAGGACATCGTAATGGAATCGCCCATACCAACGCTCTTCGGGCGTGCCACGGCAGTCTTGGGGGAGCATGCGGAGCTGCACGGCGGGGTCGGCGAGCTGCGCAGGATGTGTGTTGCGCTCCGAGCAGGGCAGAGCGCCACGGAGCTCGATGCGTTGAGCTTGCTCAGGCATTTCCTGCGGCGCTTGCGCCGTCACTTCGCGCGCGAAGAGAGCGACGGCTATTTCGGTACGATGCTCGAAGCCATGCCTGCCATGAACATCGACGTGGGGTGGCTCCAGGCCGAACACGCCGAAATGACAGCAACTCTGCTAGCGCTCATCGAGATGTGCGAGCTGGGCAGCACGAAGAGTCTCGCGATCGGGCTCGAGGCGTTGATCGCGCAGTTCGAAGTACACGAACGCCGCGAGACGGAGCTCATGCAGGCATTCCTGCGTTCCGACGGCGGCGCCGGCGCCCCGTAGATCGCGCATATCCTGCGCCGGCGGCGGACGCGGGGCGTGAAACTTGCGCGCCGGAGGCCGCGGAGAGGCGTCATCTGAGTGCCTCCCGGCGGCTCGAGCAAAGGCTTCGGCCTCGAGCCGCAAAGGATAGTATAGCCGGCCCGTGCCGACGCTGTCCGAGCTCCCGCACGCCTTCCTGGCTGTCTTGGCGCTGCTGCTCGGCCTGTTCTTCGGCAGCTTCTTGAACGTCGTGATCTACCGCTGGCCGCGCGGCGAGAGCGTCGTTTACCCGGGCTCGCGCTGCCCGGGCTGCGGCGCCCCGGTCCGCGCCTACGACAACGTGCCTGTCCTGAGCTGGCTCGTGCTGCGCGGGCGAGCGCGGTGCTGTGGGGCGCGCATCTCCCCGCGCTATCCCGCGGTGGAGTTCCTCGGTGGGATGCTCGGTTGGGCGATCCTCGAGAGAGTCGTGCTCGAGCTCCCCAGCGAGACGCCCTGGTGGTCGGTCCTCACGGTGTTCGCCGCTCACCTCGCGCTCGGTCTCGGCCTTCTGGCAGCGGCGGCCATCGATCTCAGTCACATGTACCTGCCGGACGAGATCACGCTCGGTGGCACCGTCCTCGGCATTCTGAGTGTCGCGCTCCGTCCCGACATCACCTGGCAGGCGTCCCTGTTCGGCGCGGCCTTCGGGTTTTTGCTGATCTGGTTGCCATTCGACGTGCTCTATCGCGCGCTGCGCGGACAGCCCGGCATGGGGCTCGGGGACGCCAAGCTCACCATGTTGGCGGGAGCGTGGTTCGGATGGCAGGGCGCGCTGTTCGCGCTCTTGGCTGGCGCCGTTCAAGGCACGGTGGTGGCCCTCGCAGTGTTTGCGGCGCGCGGTCGCATCGACGAACCGGAGGCCGTGACGCGCGAACGAGAGGAGCTTCGGCAACGCATCGAAGCGAGCGAGGGCGAGGAGCGCGCGCGGCTCGAGGCGGAGATGGCGCTCGACCCGGTGGCCAGCGAACCCGAAACGGGCCTCGGCAAAGCGCGGCTGGCGTTCGGTCCCTTCCTCGTGCTGGCGACCCTCGAATACATGCTCTTCGCGAGAGTGCTGGAAGGCCTCTACGGGACCTGGATTTGGGGATGATGACGCGCGTGGCGAAACGTGGAATGCGCGCGGCACTCACCATGGGTGTTCTGCTAAGCGCGCTGTTCGTTCAAACGTGTGCGTCGCGGCCCTCACCCGGCGCTCATTGCGCGGACCCCGTGGTCGTCGCCTTCCCGCCACCACCCGCGCAGGTCGAGCGCGTGGAGGGTCTGCGCGAGGCGCCGTGCGAGTGGCTCGATGGCAGCTGGGAGTGGGTTGGCCGGCGCTGGCAATGGACGCCGGGTGGCTGGGTGATTCCGCCGCCCGGTTGTGAGCGTGCGGGTCCGATCACGGTGTGGCTGCCCTCGGAGGACCGCGGTGTTCTGTATTACCGCCCAGCGAGCTTCTGCCCGCGGGCGGGCAACTCACGCGCGACTGCCGCCGCTTGCCCGGCGCCGAAACCGTGCCCCGGAGCCGCGTCCGCGGCGGGCGCCGTACCGCCGACGGATGCCGGCGCTCCGCCAACGCCCTGAGGCGTCGCACTCCGCGCCGTCCATCAGCCGGCGCGCTCGATGCTCACGACCGCCTTGTAATCCGGCTCCCCGGACGCAGGGTCGTACTTGCGTGGCAAGAGCACGTTGCATTCCGGCCAGTAACCTTGCGCATGACGCGGACGGCACGGCCCCGCTTGCACGCGCGCGTTGAGCTCGGCTGTGGCGCTGCGCACGACGACGGAGTCTCCGGCCTTTAGCCCGAGCGCAGCCAGGTCGCTGTGATCGAGCAAGATGTCGCGTCGGTCCGTGCCCCCGGTGAGCGGATCGCGGCGTCCATAGGTCATGGAATTGAATTGCTTGCCGCGCCGCAGGCCGAGCAAAAATTTTCCGACGGGGACGTCGATGCGCGGGATGCGCACGACGCTGAAGTGCGCTTTGCCGTCGGCAGTCGGAAAGGCGTCGGTACCGAGGCGCGGGCCGCCCCACTGCACCCAATCGCCTTCACGCGAAAGCCGTTCGATGCCAGCGTAGAGTGGCATGACTTCCGCCATTTCACGGCGTATCACGGCGCCGTCCGCATAGTCGAACAGGCCGGCTCCCGGCCAGAGCGCGCGGCCGATGAGCGCGGGGATCTCCCACTCTGCACGCGCTTCCGCGATGCGCGGCCCCGGTATCTCCGGCGTGAAACGAATGCGGCGCTCGGTGGAGGTCTGGGTACCGCCGGAGCGCTGCTCGTAGCGGGTCTGGGCGGGCAGCACCAGCACGGCCCCCTTGGCGTCCAGGAGCGTCGATGTGTTGAGGACGATGTCCTGATGCACGCGTAGCTCGACGTTACCGAGCGCGCGTTCGGCGTGGCGCCGGTCGGGCATGTTCTCGAGGTGGTTGCCTCCCAGCAGATACAAGACGTCGAGACCGCGTTCGCCCGCGCGCTCGAGCAGCTGCGCGGCGCGCAGGCCGCTCTGTCGCGGGATGCTGTGTTGCCACAGGCGCTCGAGCCGCGCGCAGTTCTCCTCCGTGATCGGGACGCCGCCGGGCAGCTTGTCCGCGTCCGCGCCGCACTCGGCCGAGCCCTGTACGCCCGAGTGACCGCGGATCGGCATGATGCCGGTCTTTTCACGGCCGATCATGCCGCGCGCGAGCGCGAAGTTGACGACCATCTTCACGTTCTCGACGCCGAACTCGTACTGGGTGAGACCCATGGAGTAGATGATGACGCTGGTCTTCGCGCGCGCGTAGAGCGCGGCCAGGCGTCGTAGCTCGGCTTCGCTCACGCCCGACTCCGTGACGATCTCGTGCCAGCTGAGCTGCGCGAGCGCCCGGCGCAGCTCGTCCGCGCCGCTGGTGCGCTCCGCCACGAAACGCTCGTCCCAGCCGGAGATCTCGTCGAGCGCTTTGAGCACGCCGCTGAAAAAAGCGATGTCGCCGCCGGGCTGCACGGCGAAGTAGTCGTCCATGAGGCGCGTGCCGAACAACGCCGAGCTCGGAACACTGGGGATCCAGTAGCGCTCGAGGGCGGGCTCCTTGAACGGGTTGATCACGACGATGCGCGAGCCGGCGCGCTTGGCATGGTGCAGGTATTTCGTCGAGACGGGCTGATTGTTGGGCAGGTTGCTGCCGACGATGAAGATGAGCTCGGCGCCGATCCAGTCCGACAACGAGAGCGTCGGCGCCGCGAAACCGAGCGTGTCCTTGAGCGCTACCGTGGACGCGGCGTGGCACAGGCGCGCGCAGCTGTCGATGTGCGGGGTTCCGGCGCAGCGCGCGAGCTTCTGGAACACGTAGTAGGTTTCGTTGGTGATGCCGCGACTCGTCAGAAAAAAGCCCACGTCGTCGGGGTCGGCCTGTGCGAGCGCCGTCGCGACGAGATCAGTCGCGGCAGCCCACTCTATGCGGCTGAAATGCCGTTCCCCCGCGCGACGCAGCAACGGATAGGGGACGCGGCCGAGCCGGTGCAGCTCTTCGTTGGAGAGGGCGCGCAGCGATTCGATCGAGAGCTTCTCCGGCTCCTGGATCGGGCCCATCGTGTTCAGGCGCAGGAGCTTGAGGCGCGTCAGGCACAGGTGCACGCCGGGAATGACGTCGTCCCGGAGCCCGCGCGGGCCGAGCGAGCAACCGTCGCAGACTCCGTGCCGCAGAATGCGCAAGGCGTAGCCCCAGCGGCCGCGATTTTCCCAGAGCACGCGCAAGATCTCGAGGTAGTGGCGTGGCTTGTTCCGCACCAGAATGCCAAACGGGAACAGCAGCCGTAGCCGCGCCCAAACGCGCCGGATGAAGTCCATGTCGCTTTGCCGCTCCTCGATCCGTGTCTCGCGCATCCCGAGCGCGTCAGCTCGGGCCGACCAGGCGACCTCGCGCGTTGCCCTGCACCGGTTCCACGGCTTTCCCGCCGGCGATGTGAGCCTGGAAACGCACGTCGAACGTGCGCGGTAGATTCCTGCGCAGGACCACGTGGCTGACGCGAGCGCCGGCCTTGCGCGTCGCGGTGACTACGAAGGCGGGCAAGCTGGACAGGTCCGCATCGGCGAGTGGAAACAGATTGTCTTCGAGCTCACCGGGCCCGCGCAGCTCGACTGGCAGCGGACCGAACACGTGCCCCGCGCGGTACTCGTACTGGATGACCTGCTCGGGCTTTGCGGGATCGCGCGCCTGCAGCAGCATGCGGTCGGGACGGATCACGAGCTCGAGCGCGGCGATCGGGCCGGGCAGTGCACGCGCGAGCGCGCTCTGTGCTTCGCCGAGCCGCTTGACGTCGCTGAAGAGTGGTCCGACGCTGAGGCTCAGCGCGTTCGCTTCTGCGGGTGCGCCCGGTGCCTCGGCGCGCACGGAAGAGAGATCGCTCGGTCGGGAGTCGCACGCCAGCACACCCGCCGTGAGTCCGAGGAACGCGCACACGCGACAGGCCTGAGAAGCCAGGGTCCGGAGGCGGAGTGTGCATACGTTCAGCGTCACGTGACTCGCGTTACTCTAACCCACAATCGTCGCCGCGGCCGGCGAACGCGAAAAACCACGCGCCCGCCCTGGCGCGTTTCGTCACGGCGGGCCGACGCGATCGAGCCAGAGTTTCAAGATGCGGTCGCCGACGTCCAGCTGCGAAATCAGAGTCCACTCGTTTCGCTGGTGCGCTTGCGCCTGGACTCCAGGCCCGAAGTTTACGGCCGCGATGCCATGCAGGTTGAAACGGGCCACGTCCGTCCAGGCTTGTTTGGCCTCGACAGCGAGGACGCCCGAGCTCGCCAGGGCAACGACCAAGGGATGCGTGCGACGCGGCGGTGCGGCGGGGGACTCGTCCACGAACCGAACCTCCGCTTCCCCGTTCACGAGCTCGCTGATGCGCTGGCGCGCCGCCTCGATGGTCGTGTCCGGGGCGAAGCGCTGGTTCAGGTTCAGCTCGAACGCGTCGGGGACGATGTTTCGCCCGCGGCCGCCGTGCGCCAGGGTGGCGCTGATCACGTTCGTGTAAATCAGACCGTCCAGCTCGCGCGCTTCGGGCTTCAGAGCGGCGAGGCGCTCGAGCAAGGCTGCGGCTTTGTAGATCGCGTTGTCGCCCTGCCAGGGACGGGCGCTGTGCGCGGTCCTTCCGCGGAAGGTCACGCTCGCGTGCAGGGAGCCGCAGCAGCCGAGTTGCAGCTTGTTGTCGCTGGGCTCGAGCGCGACGGCGAGGTCCGCGTGCTTCAGCTCCGGATCCAGCGCCAGTACGTCGCCGAGCTCGTTCTCCGCGTAGGGTCCTTCCTCGCGGGCGTAGAAGATCAAGCTGAGGCTGACGCGGAGCGCGCTGCCATGAGCTAGTAGCTCCAGCATCAAGGCGAGGCCGCTCTTCATGTCGGCAGCACCTGCGCCGTACAAGCGGTCCCCTTCGATACGTGCCGGGCTGTCGTGCTCACTCCGCACCACATCCAGGTGTCCCGCCAGGATGACGTGTGGAGCGCCGGGCCGGCGTGTCAGCGGCACGACCAGCGAATTGCCATAGCGCCGCGGCGGGGCCGCGAGGGGATACTGCTGACAGCGCGCCAGAATCGCGTCGCACAGCGCGCGCTCCTCGCCGATCGGGGAGGGGACGCTGCACAACCAGAGCAGGGTGTCTGCGAGCGACATCGACGCCGGCGGAGCTACACGGCGACGCTGAAGTCGCGCAGCGCGCTGTTCAGTGTCGTCTTGCGATCGGTGCTCTCCTTGCGTTGTCCGATGATCAGCGCACACGGCACCTGGAACTCACCGGCGGGAAAGCGCTTCGCGCGCATGCCCGGAATGACCACGCTGCGCGCTGGAACGCGGCCGCGATGCTCCACGGGCTCCGGGCCAGTGACGTCGAGGATCGCGGTGGAGGAGGTCAGCGTCACGCCGGCGCCGATCACCGCCTCGCGCTCCACGAGCACACCCTCCACGACGATCGCGCGCGAGCCGATGAAGCAGCCGTCTTCCACGATCACGGGTCGAGCGCCGGGCGGCTCGAGCACGCCGCCGATGCCGACGCCGCCCGACAGGTGACAGTCGCGGCCAATCTGCGCGCAGGATCCCACGGTGGCCCACGTATCGACCATGGTGCCCGATCCCACGTAGGCTCCGATGTTCACGTAGCCGGGCATGATGATCGCGCCGCGTTCGATGAACGCGCCGTAGCGCACGGCACCGGGCGGGACCACGCGCACGCCCGCGCGATCGAGGTCCTGCTTGAGCGGGATCTTGTCGTGAAACTCGAGCGGCCCCGCGTGGCTTTTCACCATCTCGGCGACGCCGAAATAGAGGAGCACTGCCTGCTTCACCCATGCATGCGTCGTCCACTGGCCGGGTGCATCCTGTGTGGCCACGCGGATTTTCCCGGCATCCAGCAGAGCGAGGGCGTCCAGGACCGCTGAGCGATGGCTGGGTTCGTCCAGCAGCTTGCGGTCCAGAAACGCTGCTTCGATGAGTGCACGAATTTCGTTCTCGCCGGTCATGGCGGGACGCTAGTTCAGAAGCGCGGCGCTCGCCAAGGCGCGATCACGCGCGCCCGGCTGCAATGTCACTTCGACGCGGGAGCTTTGCGCTTGCCGGCCTTCTTGGCGGAGCCTGCATCGGTCGCTGCCGCATCGCCCGCATCGCCCGAGGCAACCGGTACGCTGCCCGCTGGTGCGGCAGCCGCTGCGCTATCCGCAGGCGCCGCGGCGGCCGCCTCAGCGGCTGCCTCTACGTCCCAGTTACAACCGAACTTCCCCATGGCCGTCTTGGAGTTTTCCAGGTCTCGTTTGCACTGCTCGAGCGCCTGCTTCTGGCCATCGGGCGCCGCGGCCAGGCGCTTGTAGTTGCCGCGCATGGTCCGGATGAACGAGTTGATACCCGCGCGGTCTGCCTCGGGCACCTTTTCGGCGACGCACTTCTCCGAGAGCGTCATGTAAGCGTCGCAGAACGCGACACCGCTCGGCCCGGCTGGATCGCCGGGCACGTCCGGCGGCGCAGCTTGGAGCGTCTCTGGAATCGACGTCGTTGTTTCGGGGGTCGGCTTCTCTTTGTTACAGCCAGTCGCACCCAGCGCGACGATAGCGGCGAACCCCAACGAGAAAAATGAGTGTGAACGTGTCATGGCTAGCACCTGCCCAATCAAAGACCAAAGCACGTGCCGTAGACCTGGAACGGCGGAGTGCGGGCGGGCACCGTACACAGGATTGCGAACGAAGAAAACCATAACGCGTGGGGGCCGGGGGCGGCTGACCAGGACATGTGCGGTCAACAATTAGCGTCATGAAAACCCCTACTTGCGGCGGAACCGCCAATGAGCGGACTCCGCCGGTCAATTCGCGAGCGGCGGTCCGCGAGCGCAGCCACGCGAGGGCTGAGCGTCACGCCCCCGCGGTGATTTGCGGATCCTGCGTCGCGGTGAGGGCGCATAAGATGACAGCCGAGCGCGGGCTCGAAGTCGCGCCGGAGACAAACATGGCAGCCTACTCCACGATGCTCGAGCTCGGCACGGAGCTCCCGCGCTTCTCTCTTACCGACGCGGTCAGCGGCAGCATCGTGTCGTCGTCGAGCCTGCTCGGATCGATCAGCGTGGTTGCGTTCATCTGCAACCACTGTCCCTACGTGCTGCACATCCAGGCGGAGCTTGCGCGATTCGGGACGGAGTGCGAGGGCCTGGGCGTGAAGCTCGTCGCGATCAGCTCGAACGACATCGCCGCCTATCCCGCCGACGCACCGGATCGCATGGCCGAGGAAGCGCGCCGCGCGGGTTACGCGTTCCCGTATCTGTTCGACGAGGATCAAAGCGTCGCGCTAGCGTTCCGCGCCGCTTGCACGCCTGAATTCTACGCCTTCGACGCCCAGGGCTCACTCGCGTACCGCGGCCGCTTCGATGCTGCGTCCCCGAAGAGCAGCTCGCCCCCGAGTGGAAACGAGCTCCGGGCGGCGGTGCAGGCGTTGCAACGCGGTCAGCACCCGAGTGACGAACAGCGGCCGTCGGTCGGCTGCAGCATCAAGTGGAAGCCGGGACGAGAGCCCGTATCTCCCGCCTGATCAGCCGGCGCCTGCGCGCTTGTGAGTCGTCGATTCCGCAGGCCACTGGATCTCGAGGTTCGAGGCGTCCTCGCTGTACCGCAACTCGGCGCCGAGCACATGCGCGGCGGCGCGCAGACACACGGCCATGGGCTCGATCAGGTAGCGCGCCTCGTGCACACCGGGAGCTCCCGTATCCCGCGCCATGGACACGCTGCGACGGCCGTCGCTTTCGCGACGCAGCACGATGCGCAGCGGGGAGCCGTCGGCGCTAGTGAACTCGGCTGCGATGCTGAACAAGGCGATCGCGACACGCGGACTGACGTACAGCTCCACGCTCCCTGCGGAGAGATCGAGCACGGCCTGCAGACGCTCGATGTCTCCTGCATCGGACGACTTGAAGGTCTGTTTCAGCAGCTCTGCCAGATCCACGGGGATGCCGGGCGCCGACGTGGCTTCCTCCAGCAAATCGATGAGCTCGCGCGCGCAGTCCAGATCGCGCGCGAGCTCGGTCACGATGCGTTCGAGGGCCAGGCGATGCTTGGCGATCATGGGACGCTTCATGGCGTCCGCGAGACCTTGCTCGAGCTGGTTGATCCGCGGCAGCATGAAGGCCTCGAGCGCGCTCGCGGCTTCCGCGTCCGGACGGAGCTTGACCGCTATCGCGGAGAGCACGTCGCTCGCCGCGCGGCGCATCTGAAGACAAGATGCGTGCACGTCTGGAATCACGGACGAGAGCGCGCGAGGACCCACGCGCAGCGAGCGCAGCAACTGGTCGAGGTTCTTCAGCGCCCCGACGGCGTCCCGTAGCTCGCCGCGCGCGCGATCCAGCGCGCCGTCCCCTGCGGGACGCAGCCGTGAAGAGGGCGGCGGGCGGCTCGCCATCGGGCTAGCTTATCGCCGGATCGCCTCTCCGTCAGGTGCGCCGGCGCGTTCTTTCCGTCGCAAGGCAGGGAGGAGGACCGAGACGCGCGCTCAGACCAGCTCTTGCCCGGCGAAGAAGTAGCCGCACTCGATGCGGCCGTTCTCCTCCGAGTCGGAGCCGTGCACGGCGTTTTCCCCGACATTGCTGCCGTAGAGCTTGCGCACGGTGTTGTCGGCGGCTTTGGCCGGATCGGTCGCGCCGATCACGTCCCGGTAGTGTTGTACGGCGTTTTCTCGCTCCAGCGCGACCACCACGACTGGCCCGCGTGTCATGAACGTACAAAGCTCGTCGAAGAAGGGCCGTTCGCGATGGACGGCATAGAAACCCTCGGCCGCGCGCCGCGACAGGTGGATCTGCTTCACGGCGAGCACCTTGAAACCTTCGTCCAGCAAGCGCTGGAGAATGGCGCCTTGTTTACGCTTCTCGACGGCGTCCGGCTTGATGATGCAGAGCGTGCGCTGAATGGCCATGGGGCCTCTCCTTGTGTTTTCGTGCGCGCTCTCGCGTCTCAGACTGGGACGGAAGGAGCACGCACGGGCTCGCTCTTAGAGGAACGCGCCCGAAAACACAAGCGCGCGAAAGCTGCGCGCAACGGCGCGCTACAGCATGCTCTTCAGCGTCTCACCCATTTCGGCGGGCGAAGGCGCCACTTTGACGCCGGCTGCTTCGAGGGCGCTGATCTTGTCCTTCGCAGTGCCCTTGCCGCCCGAGATGATCGCACCCGCATGGCCCATGCGCTTGCCGGGGGGCGCCGTGGTGCCAGCGATGAAACCGGCGACCGGTTTCTTCATGTTGCTTTTGATGAAGTCGGCGGCGCGCTCCTCGGCGTTGCCGCCGATTTCGCCGATCATCATCACGCCTTCGGTGCCGGGGTCGTCGTTGAACAGCTTGAGGACGTCGATGAAGTCGAGACCGCCCACCGGGTCTCCGCCGATACCGATGCAGGTCGACTGCCCCATGCCGAGCGCCGTCAGCTGTCCGACCGCTTCGTATGTCAAGGTACCGGAGCGCGAGACGACACCGAATTTACCGGGGCGGTGGATGTGGCCGGGCATGATGCCGATCTTGCACGCGCCCGGCGTGATGATGCCCGGGCAGTTCGGGCCGATGAGCAACGCCCGGCTGCCCTCGAGCAGGCGTCGCACTCGGATCATGTCCATTACCGGGACGCCTTCCGTGATGCAGATCACGAGCCGGCAGCCCGCATCGATTGCTTCCGCGATGGCGTCTGCGGCGCCCAGGGCGGGGACGAAGATGCAGGAGGTGTCGGCGCCGGTCTTCCGAACGGCCTCGCTGACCGTGTCGAACACCGGGATGGTCAGCTTCTTGCCATCCGGTCCTTCGCCTTCGAACTTCTCGCCCCCTCGGTTCGGGGTGCAGCCGGCGACGACCTGTGTGCCGTACGCGATGCACTGCTTGGCGTGGAACGAACCCGCCGATCCGGTGATGCCTTGGAAAACGACCTTGGTGTTCTTATCGACTAAAATTGCCATGATGAAAGCTCGGGGCTCGGAATGTCGGGCGAGTAGCGAAGCTCGGTTCGATCAGGCAGCGCGCACGGCGGCCACGATCTTCTTTGCGCCGTCGGCCATGCTGTCGGCGGGTTGAATTTTCAGGCCACTGTCTCGCAGGATCTGTTTGCCCTTCTCCACGTTCGTGCCTTCCAGGCGCACGACGAGCGGCACTTTCAAGCCGAGATCCTTGGTCGCGGCGACGACGCCTTCGGCGATCACGTCGCACTTCATGATGCCGCCGAAGATGTTCACGAAGATCCCCTTCACTTTGGGGCTCGAGAGGATCATCTTGAAGGCCGTCGTGACTTGCTCCTTGGTGGCGCCGCCGCCGACGTCCAGGAAGTTCGCCGGCTCGCCACCGTGGTGCTTGATGATGTCCATCGTGCTCATGGCGAGTCCCGCACCGTTGACGAGACAGCCGATGTCGCCGTCCAGCGAGACGTAGCTCAGGCCCGCGTTCTTGGCGTCGACTTCCACGGGATCCTCTTCGTCCTTGTCGAAGAGCTCGCCCCACTCGCGGTGCCGGTCGGCCGCGCTGTCATCGAAGTTGATCTTGGAGTCCAGCGCGACCACGTCTCCCGACTTGGTCACGATCAGCGGATTGACCTCGCACAGCGAGCAGTCTTCCTTCTCGAACAGCGTCGCCAGCTTGGCGAGGATGTCGGTGAACTGCTTGATGGTCTCCTTCGGCTTCGGGCTGCCCTCGCCGATGCCGAGGCCGTAGGCCAGCTTGCGCGCCTGAAAGCTCGCCAGGCCGAGCAGCGGGTCGATGTGCTCGGTCAGAATCTTTTCCGGTGTTTCGGCGGCGACCTTTTCGATCTCGACGCCGCCCTCCGTTGACGCGATCACGCCGACGCGCCGCTTCTCGCGATCGACGACCAGGCCGAGGTACAGCTCGCGCGCGATATCGAGCCCCTGTTCTACGAACAGCCGGCGGACCTTCTGCCCTTCCGGTCCGGTTTGATGCGTGACGAGCTGCATACCGAGGAGCTTCTGCCCCACCTCGCGCGCTTCCTTTGCGCCGCCCTTGACGACTTTGACGCCGCCGCCCTTGCCGCGGCCGCCCGCGTGAATCTGGGCTTTGACGACGACTACCGGGCTGCCCGTCTCCGCGACGAGCTTGGCCGCGGCCTGCTCGACCTCGTCGACCGAGAACGCGGGGTAGCCCTTCGGCACCGGAATGCCGTAGCGGGCGAACAAGTTTTTGCCCTGGTATTCGTGAATTTTCATGGCGGCACGGAGTGCTAATCCAGAGCCGCTTCGAGGACAACCACACATCCGAGCAGGCTGCTTTGCGGCTCGTTTGGCAATCCTCGATTGGACCTTTGCAGCGAGCGCCGCGGAGGGGTACGAGCCACCTTCCAACCCGTCGGACCCTCCGACTTCGCCTCAAGGTTCAAATTAGCGATGAAAAAGCCTGTTCGCGTCGCAGTGACCGGCGCCGCCGGGAACATTGGTTACGCTCTGCTCTTCCGCATCGCGGCTGGCGAGATGCTGGGCAAAGACCAGCCTGTGATTCTCCAGCTGCTCGAGATCCCCGTCGAGAAAGCCCAGCAGGCTCTCAAAGGCGTGGCGATGGAGCTCGAAGACTGCGCGTTTCCAACGCTTGCCGACATGGTGCTCACTGACGATCCCAGAGTCGCGTTCAAGGACGTGAACTACTGTCTGCTCGTCGGCAGCAAGCCGCGCGGCCCCGGCATGGAGCGCGCCGACTTGCTGAAGGACAACGGCAAGATCTTCATCGGTCAAGGACAGGCGATTGACGCGGTCGCCGCCGATGATTGTCGGATCGCCGTCGTCGGCAATCCCTGCAACACGAATTGCATGATCGCTGCCGCCCAGGCGAAGCGCCTGCCGCGAAGCCGCTTCACGGCGATGGTGCGACTCGACCAGAACCGCGCGGCGACGCAGCTCGCGAAGAAAGCCGGCGTGGCCGTGACCGACGTGAGCGATATTTTCATCTACGGCAATCACAGCCCGACGATGTTCGCGGATTTCACGCACGCCAAGATCAAGGGCAAGCCGGCGCAGGCGGCGATCAACGACGACACCTGGCTCAAGAACGAATTTCTACCCAGAGTCGGCAAACGCGGCGCCGAGATCATCGCGGCGCGCGGCCTCAGCTCTGCGGCGTCGGCGGCCAACGCGCTCATCGATCACATTCGCGATCTGAATACGCCGGGCGCCGTGCACTCGATGGCGGTCGAGAGCGACGGCTTCTACGGCTTCGCCAAGGGCATTTGGGCCGGCGTGCCAGTGAAGACGACGAAGCCCGGCGAGTATCAGGTGCTGACCGACACCCAGATGGACGACTTTGCCAAGAGCAAGCTCGCCGCCACGAACGAGGAGCTCGTGGGCGAACGCGAAACGGTAAAAGAGCTGCTCGGGTAACGCAGCCCGGGAATGGATGCGGGTCATCAAGGTCCATCAAGACTAGGTGCGTGCCGAGTCTAATCGCGGCGTGTGCCGGATTCCTGCGGCCCTCACCCATGTGGGAGCCGCGGGATCCGCATCTACATGCGCTGCAGCGTTCGAAGAGATGGCCGGTAGCGCGTCATAGAGCGGCGGTCAGCGCCACGGCGTGCAGGACCTTTCCGGACCGATCCAGCAGTACGAAGTTCGACCCTCGAAACGCCGTCTTGGCGAGCGGAAAGCTATCCTCCATGAATAGAGGTCCAGCCTCCGAGATCACCGTGACGTCGAACTCCGGTTCGCCTGGCCTGGTCAGACGCACACCGACTCGAGTCTCGCCGGGCTGGGTCGAAAGCCACGGCACGCAGTTCGCGCCGGTGGGCTCGTGGATTCGGGCCAGTCTTCGAAAAAGGTGGAGCAGCGGAAGCGGCTTGTTCGACAAGGTCTCGATGGCCGCGTTTAGCTCGTGGGATTGCCAGCCGACGCAGCGGCTCACGCAGCCCAAAGCGTGCTGGACGACGCCAAGCACCCAGCGGTGATCAACGGCCCTGGATTCGAGAGTCGGTATGTCCACCACTTCGGTAATTTCGCAAACACCGCCGCTGTTCGCGACGTTTCCTTGCCACGGCCCCGCGGTCGCTTTGTCGTCGAGCGATACGACGATCTTTTGGAACGGTGCGCGCTCGTTGTGTTCCTTCAGCCAGAGCCTCACCGGCTCGTACGACGTGAACAGCGCGTGATTGATCCGCCGCCTGTCGCTATCGAGTTTCGCCACCGGCCGCATGTACACCTGGAAGTCCAGCAGACGAAGCGGTTGCTCATGAGCGCTCGCTATCTCGACGCTTCGATCCTCGACAGGCCGCTTCGAAACATATGCCGGCCGCCTTCCCATGCCAAGCGCGGCGGCTCCTGCGCCGAGAATCATCCGAGGATCTCGGCGCACGGGCCCGCTTGCTCTTACATATGTTCGATGATGGCTTTGCCGAAGGCCGAGCAGCTCACTTCCTTCGCGCCGTCCATCAGGCGCGCGAAGTCGTAGGTGACGGTCTTTGCGCCGATCGCGCCGTCGATCCCTTTGATGATCCGATCGGCGGCTTCGTTCCAGCCCATGTGACGCAGCATCATCTCGCCGCTCAGGATCACGGAGCCGGGGTTCACCTTGTCGAGCCCGGCGTATTTGGGGGCGGTGCCGTGCGTGGCCTCGAAGATCGCGTGGCCGGTGACGTAGTTGATGTTTCCGCCCGGCGCGATGCCGATGCCGCCGACCTGCGCCGCCAGCGCGTCGCTGAGGTAATCCCCGTTCAGGTTCATGGTCGCGATCACGTCGAACTCTTTGGGACGCGTCAGCACCTGCTGCAGGGTGATGTCGGCGATGGAATCGCGTACCTTGAGGAGCTTCTTCCATTTGCCCTGACCGTGCGTGGGCAAAAGCTGCGCGGCCTGCTCCACCTCCGCCACGAGTTCGGCCTGTGCTTCGGGAGGCGCCATGTCGTAACCCGGCTCGACCCTCCGCGCGTTCTCCACGCTGCTGAGCTTGGGATCTTCTTCGAGGTTACCCAAGATCCAGGTCTCTCGCTCGGTCACGATCTGCGCGCGAAATTCGCGCTTGGCGAGCGCATAACCCCAGTCCCGGAACGCGCCCTCCGTGAACTTCATGATGTTGCCCTTGTGGACGAGCGTGACGCTCTTCTTGCCGCTCTTGAGCGCATAGTCGAGCGCTGCGCGCACCAGGCGCTCGGTGCCCTCACGCGACACGGGTTTGATGCCGATCCCCGAGGTCTCGGGGAAGCGGATCTTTTTGACGCCCATTTCCTTCTGCAAGAAGGCGATAAGCTTCTGCGCTTCTGCGGTCTCCGCCTGCCATTCGACGCCGGCGTAGATGTCTTCGGTATTCTCACGGAAGATCACCATGTCCACCTCACCCGGGCGCTTCACCGGGCTCGGCACGTTCGTGAACCAGCGCACGGGACGCAGGCAAACGTAGAGATCGAGCTGCTGGCGCAGCGCGACGTTCAGAGAGCGGATGCCCTTACCCACGGGCGTGGTGAGCGGACCTTTGATGCCGACCAGGTACTTCCGATAGGCCTCCACCGTTTCGTCCGGTAGCCAGTTGTCGAACCTCTTCTTGGCCTTCTCGCCTGCATACACCTCGTACCAGGCGATCTTGCGCTTGCCGCCGTACGCCTTGTTCACCGCCGCATCGAGCACGGCGCTGGACGCGCGCCAGATATCGGGCCCGGTGCCGTCGCCCTCGATGAATGGCACGATCGGGACGTCCGGCACGTTCAGGACGCCGGCTGACATGCTGATGGGATCACCGCTCTTCGGTCCTTCGAATACTGTCATGGTGGCCGAGCCTATCTTCGAGTCGAGCGGCCGTAAACGTGCCCGTGCCGCGCCTGTGCCCGAAAATTGGTCGCACTTGCACGCCGTCGGCCCCATGGGAGAAGCTAGAGCGACGAACGGTTTGGGAACTCGACGAAACATGCAGAGACTGGGACGCGATCGGTACCGCGTGGGGTGGGGCCCCGATGAATTCACTTCATCGGGGCGGGGCGGCGCGTGCCGCCCCGATGGGAAAAAGGCTAGAACACCCAGCGCGACCCGCGAAGTCGGCAGAGTTCAAACTGATCGGTGTTCTAGTGCCACACATGTTCAACGGGACGGCGGCGCACTCCGCGAGAAGGTACGTGCGATGAGCTCCGGATACGCGCTCGGGCTCGGGCTGCTCGCTACGCTCACCAGCGCGTGCGGCTCCGCGCCGCTGCCGGCAGAGCCAGAACGAACTGCCGCACCGCAGCCCGCCGGCCGCGCACGGAGCGTGAGCGACGACTGCGCGCCGGAGGTCGGCAAGCCGCCGCCCGCGCCGCTCGAGCGACAGTACGAAGGGCTGGCAAAAGCGGCGCGCTGCCAGCGCGAGGTGTACACGATCATGGGCGGCGTGACGCACTTTTTGGGAGTCAAATGCACGTACTGCCATCTCGTGCCCGACTACCGCGCCATGACCCACAGGAAGCGCGTCGCCAACTGGATGGCGCGCGAGCTCGTGCCGCGGCTAGCCGAGAAGGCAGGCGGCGAAGTGTGGTGCAACGATTGCCACCAGCGGAGCGGCCGCGGCACCGCCAAGATCCTCGGGAACCCCCGCGACGAGCGCTTCGCGATCGAGTTCATGACCACGCATCTCGTGGAAAACCTCGAAACATCGAAGGGCCAGCCGCTGCGCTGCAAGATGTGCCACGGGGCGAACCTCGGATCCCCCGGCTTTCGCCGGAAGATCATCTTGACCGATCATCTCCCGCCGCGCTGAGGGACGAGCGCGATTGGGGTCACCGGCGGCTCAGATCCTGGCAGCAGCGAAAGCCCGTCGAGTAGTCGTGATAGCGCCGCTCGTGGCCGACGGTCGTGAAGTGACAGCCTTCGCCCTGCTGGTCGGTCGTGCTGTAGAAGCCGCCCATGAAGATGCCATTGCCGGTGTTGCGGTACGTGGCATTCTGCACTCCGCTGAGGAGCTTCACTTTCGTACCCAGTGAGGGATCGACGCGATCGCTGACCCATTCGTGCACGTTGCCGACCATGTCGTACGCGCCGTAGTCGCTCACGCACTGCTCGTACTCGCCCGTGGCGCTCAGAAAGCCGGGCTCCTGATTGAGCCGCGGGTTGTTGAAGTTGTCGTACGACCAGAGCCGCGCGTTGTTCCCGAACATGCGTCCGAGCAAGTGCGGCTTGCCCGAGTTGCACTTACCGCGCGCGTAGCGATCCCCGTAAGGATACGTGCGGCGCACGCTGCCGCGACACGCCGTGTACCACTCGCTGACCGAGCACAAGCGCTTGCCGGCGTTCTGGCACGCCTGCTCCGAGTCGATCTGACAGATGTACGCTTGTGGTCGCACACCGCGGATGGAGCGCGCTTCGTAGCGGACGCCCTTTTTCGGCGCGTCGTGCGCCGGATGCGCGATCTCCTTGCCGTCCGGCCCGCGCTCGACGAGCACTGCCTCGTAGCGATCGACGCAGAAGTCATCGATGCGCGCCATGTTGGGCGGACATACCGGCGTCTGCTCGGGGCTCGCCAGCGAGGAGCCGCCGGGCGTGTTGTCGCGCGGCGAACGCTGCGCGGGTCGCAGGCGCGGGTGAGCGGCGCCCAGTGACAGCGTGGCGCGAGTGACCTCCGCGGTCGTACCCTGTGACTTCGCGCGCGCCGTGTTGCAGGCCCCGACTGCGCTACCCAGAGCCATGCCCAGCGCGAGGATCGCGACCCGTTGCGGGCGGTGCGACGCGGGGGGGACCGCTCTTTCGTTCACGACTACAGGCGTGTGACCGCACATGGCTTGCGTCAACCGCGAGTGCGCCTCACAGTGTGACTCGAACAATTCACATCGCCACAAGCGTCCAATACTACCAGACGCACGTGTGCCGGTTTGCCGCAAAGCAGCGCCGGAGCGCCGGTTCGGCTCGGATTGTGGGCGAGCGGGCGACACGCGCACCGCGTGTGCGCGGAATTTTTCAACTGCGCCCCACGAATGCTGCACTGCAGAAACGAAGTCTGCCCGACGTCAGCCCGCGCGCACCGGTCGAACCATGGGTATCGGCGCGGTCGCTCGGCTGGTGAATAAGCGTGCCGTCAGCGCCGCGTAACGGATCGCTTCCCGCAGCTCCGGCTTGTTCAAAGGCTTCTTGAGCACACGGGCCTCCACGGAGGCGACGAACGCGGAGATGTGCCGGACGTTGCCGAAGCCGGTCGTGAAAACGAAGCGCTTGCGCCAGGACGCATGTAGCCCCAGCGCCTTCTCGTAGAGCTCCGAACCGGAGACGCCCGGCATCAGCAGGTCGCACACGACCACGTCCGGTGGCGACGATGAGTGCAAGAGCGCCAGGGCGCTTTCGCCGGTTTGAGCGAAGTCACACTCGAAGTCGTCATTCGCGAAGTCGCGCCGGTAGCTCTTCAACATGACGGGGTCGTCGTCTACGAAGAGCACGACCGGTTTCGTGGGCACGGTGATCGTGGCGGGGGTGCCAACGCGGCTGGTTCTGCTGGCAGGTTCCTCGTCGGGGGGCTCCGGAGTCGCGGCTTCCGCCGCGCGCATTTTCATCGCGCTGGCTCCGACCCTGGCTCGTACGGCCCAGTGGTTAATTTGCGAAATTAACCTGCCCGCGGGCTCATTTTTCTGAATGTAGCCGTCAGCGCCACAGCTGTTGGCGCGCTCGTACAGGGCGTCGAACGGCAAGGCCGAGTGCAGCAGCACCAGCGGCCTATGTTTGCGATCCGGCTGCGTCAGGATACGGATCAGTCCCTCGCCCGAGACGCCCGACATGTCCGGTTCGACGAGCACGACCGCAGGCTTCTCACGTTGTATGGTGTTGATCACGCCCGACACGCGGTCTCGGGTGATCACGCGATAATGCGCCTTCTCGAGCGTCTCTTGCGTTGCTACGAGCACCCGCCAGTCGTCATCGACGAGGAGAGCAATTTCGGGTGAGGAAGCGGACATGGCGAACTAGCTGGCCCCTGTGGAAACGGCCGGAAGTGCTAACGGTTAAGCGGCGTTTTGCCTCGAACGCGCGCGCCTTTTCGGCACACCGTGGCGGTTGTGAGCAGCAGTGCACGGACGGAGCGGTCTCGTTTTGGGACAGAGCCACGCGGCGCGCGCCGGGCTCACGAGCGGAACGCGAAGAAGACGGCGCCCACCAAACATACGCCCGCCCACACGTGGTTCAGGTTGAGCCGAACTCCCATGTGGTACACGGCGAAACCGGCGAACACGAGCAGCGTCGTGACCTCTTGTATGACCTTGAGCTCCACCAGCGAAAATTGTCCGTACCCCCAGCGGTTCGCCGGCACGGCGATGCAGTACTCGAAGAACGCGATGCCCCAGCTCACCAGGATGGCCCACCACAGCGGGCTGTCCTGTTGAGCTTTGAGGTGCCGGTACCAGGCAAGCGTCATGAACACGTTCGAGCACAGCAGCATGACGATGGTGCGCATGCGCAGCTTAGTAGCGGATCGGAGCGGTGCGGAGCGCCTTTTCGGGTGACTCGGAAGGCGCAGCGCCGGGAGCGTGGCGTCTCCGGCGCAGGCACGGGCAGGGCGTGGGCTACGCCAGTACTACCGTGCCTGGATTGATGGTACGGGGGGCACCGGAGAACTGAGATGAAGCCGATGAACTTTCGCGAGCGGTGGGTGCTGGTGACGGGTGCGTCGTCGGGACTCGGGCACGCCATGGCTCGCAAGCTCGCGTACGAGCACGGTGCCCATATCGTCGCCGTGGCGCGACGCGAGCAGCGCTTGCGTGAGCTCAAGGAGGAGCTCGAAAGCAAAGCCAACGTGCAAGTCGTGACCGTCTGCGCCGACTTGGCCGACGTCGCGGAAGTCGATCGGGCGCTGGAGCAGGCCACCCAGGGTCGGCAACTGTACGCGGCCATCCTCAACGCCGGCGTCACTCACTTCGGTGAGCACGGTCGGCTGAGCTGGCTCGACTTTCAGCGCATGCTGAACACGAACGTCACGAGCGTGGTGCGCATGGCGACCGAGCTGGTCCCTCACCTCGATAAACCCGGACTCGGCGGCGGCTTGATGCTCGTCGCGAGCATGGCCGGGATCACGCCGATTCCGTATCAGACCGCGTATTCCGGCACCAAGGCGTTCCTCGTGCATTTCGGCTGCGGGCTCTGGCACGAGCTCCAGCACAAGCAGATCTCGATTACGACTTACGCGCCCGGCGGCATCGTGACGGAAATGACCGGGACGGAAAGCTTTCGTCCGCTCCGCGGCTGGCTCATGCCCGTGGACCGCGCGGCAGTGGAAGGCATCGAAGCGTTCCGGAAGCGCCGCTACCTGCACGTCCCGGGCTACTCGAATCGCCTGGGCAGCGTGTTGATGCGGTTTTTGCCCCAGCGCATCGTGACGTCGCAAATCGCAGCTTCGTATCGGCGTGCGTTGAAGCTGACCGGTCAGATCTGAGCTCGCGCCGCGCGGACGGCGGGAGCGCTGAAACGCGCCCCGGGGTGGTGCAGCACGGCGAGGCGTTATTGCCGTCGCGACCGACGGATTTGCCGCGAAAATAGCGGATTTCGTTGGCGGTCGCTTGGCCCGCAATTTGCTCCAGGGGGGAAGTAGTCGGCTTCAGCGTCGCCGCTGAGCCGCCGCGAATCCACTGCTCGAGCCGAGGGAGCGCGTGCGGTCGCACGTCAGCTGCTGGGCCGGATGCGCCCGGGTCGCGGCCAGTGGTCCATCAACAAGGAGCGAATGAATGAGCAATCAAACTGATCGTGGTGAAGGCAAAGCCGAGGAGCTCGGGGGAAAACTGAAGCGCGGCATTGGTAAGGCCATCGGCAACGAGCAGATGGAAGCCGAGGGCGCCGTCAAAGAGGTGAAGGGTCAGGCTCGCCAGGAGGGAGCGAAGGGTAAGGAGCGCGTCAAAGGCAAGGTGGAAGAAGTCACCGGTGCGCTCAAGAACCGCGCGGGTGCCCTGATCGACAACGAACAGATGCAAGCCGAAGGCAAAGCGCGCGAGGTCAAAGGCGAAGCGCGACAGAAGCTCAACGAGTAATCCGCACCGCGTCTGCGACGACCGAGTCGAGGCGCACGAGCGAGACGCGTGCTGACAGCACACGCACAAAAAAAAAAGCGGCCCGCGCGTAGCAGGCCGCTTTTCTTTTGATGAGCGCGCTTACTTGATGAAGAGCATTTCCTGATAGCTCGGCAGCGGCCAGAGGTCGTCGGCGACGACGCCTTCCAGGGTGTCTGCCGCTTCGCGCACCTTGGTCATCGCACCCAGGATCGCGCTGCGGAAGTGCTTGGCCTCTTCGAGCAAACCCGCGCCGTCGTGGTGAGCGCTCGCGCTCTCCAGCGCCGCGATGCCGCTCTGCAGGTCGGACACGAGCGCGGTGAGGCGCGTGAGCAGGCCCGCGTCGGCGTTGCCGCCCGCTGCTTTGACCGCAGCCAGGCCCTCCGCGACCTCGCGCTGG
Organism: Polyangiaceae bacterium; assembly: GCA_036520475.1. Classification (GTDB taxonomy): domain Bacteria; phylum Myxococcota_A; class Polyangia; order Polyangiales; family Polyangiaceae; genus DATDJP01. The sequence continues at coordinate 29,672 of DATDJP010000331.1, forward strand.
TAGCGCAGCGCGGCCGGGAGAATGCTGGTCTTGGCCATCTTGATAGTGAGCTTGCCCTCGACGTTGATGGTCTTGATGTACTGCTCAAGGAAGATCTCGTAGCGGCTCTTGAGCTCGCGGGGCGAGAGCACGCGGTACTTGTCGAACAGCGCGACGACGTCCGGCTGCTGCAGCACGGGCAGCGCTTCGACGCAGGTCTTGTAGTTCGGCAGTCCGCGCTTCTCGGCTTCCTGGTGCCATTCTTCGGAGTAGCCGTCGCCGTTGAAGATCACTGCGCCGTGTTGCTGGATGATTTCGGCGAGCAAATCCTGCACGGCGGCGTTCAGGGCTTTGCCCTTGCCCGTCGCCGCTTCGAGCTTGGTCGCGACGAAATCGAGCGACTCCGCCATGATCGTGTTCAGCGCCGTCATCGGACCGGCGATCGACTGGCTGGAGCCGACGGCGCGGAACTCGAAGCGGTTGCCGGTGAACGCGAACGGGCTCGTACGGTTGCGATCACCCGGGTCGCGCGGCAGTTTGGGCAGCGTATCGACGCCGATCTCGAGCAGGCTCTTGGTCTTGGAAGACTTGGCGCCGCCGGCGCGAATTTGCTCGAACACGTCAGTCAGCTGCTCGCCAAGGAACACCGAGATGATAGCCGGAGGTGCTTCGTTCGCACCCAGCCGGTGATCGTTGCTGGCGGTGGCGATGGCTGCGCGGAGCACGCCCGCGTACTTGTGCACGCCGCGGATGACCGCCGCGCAGAACACGAGGAACTGCGCGTTCTCGTGGGGCGTGTCGCCGGGATCGAGCAGGTTGCCCTGGGTGCTGTTCCCAAGCGAGAAGTTGACGTGTTTGCCGGAGCCGTTCACGCCTGCGAAGGGCTTCTCGTGGAGCAGGCAGACCATGCCGTACTGCTCGGCGACGCGCCGGAGCACATTCATGATCATCTGCTGATGATCGGCGGCGATGTTCGAGCTCTCGAAGATCGGTGCGATCTCGTACTGGCTCGGCGCCACCTCGTTGTGCCGCGTCTTGACGGGCACGCCCAGCTTGTAGAGCTCACGCTCGACCTCGAGCATGCACGCCAGGACACGCTCGGGAATGGCTCCGAAGTACTGGTCCTCGAACTCCTGACCCTTCGGCGGCTTGGCGCCGAACAGCGTGCGGCCGGCGTTCAGCAGATCAGGTCGGGCGTAGTAGAAGTTGCGATCGATCAGGAAGTACTCCTGCTCGGCGCCCGCGTACGACACGACCAGCGCCGGGTTCTCGTGACCGAACACCTTGAGCACGCGCTGCGCCTGTGTGTTGAGCGCCTGCATCGAGCGCAGCACCGGCGTCTTCTTGTCGAGTGCCTCGCCCGTCCAGGAGACGAAGGCGGTGGGAATACAGAGCGTGGTTCCGTTCTGATTCTCGAGGATGTAGGCGGGGCTCGTGACGTCCCAGGCGGTGTACCCGCGCGCCTCGAACGTGGCGCGGATGCCGCCGTTCGGGAAGCTCGACGCGTCCGGCTCGCCCTGAATGAGCAGCTTGCCAGAGAACTTGGCGAGGGCGCCGCCGTCCCCCGTCGGGGTCAAGAAACTATCGTGCTTCTCGGCGGTGGAGCCGGTCATCGGATAGAAGACGTGCGCGTAGTGCGTGGCACCTTTGGAAATCGCCCAGTCTTTCATGGCGCCCGCGACGACGTCCGCGACCTTCGGATCCAGCGTGGCGCCCGCCTCAATCGTCTTCTTCAACGACTGAAACACCTCGGGCGGCAAACAGGACCGCATCGTGGAAAGGCTGAATACGTTCGCGCCAAAGAGTTCTTCGGCCGGCGTCTCCTTGAAGTTCAAGGGCGATGACCCGGGCTTGTAGCTGGTGATCGCAGAGACTGCCTGTAGCCTTGCCGTGCTTCCGCTCATGTGTTTTGTTCCTCTTAGCTGGGTGTCGTCGGACAGCTGCCGACCGGTGCTCTCTAGCGTGTTGTCGCTTTCGAAACCGCGACGGCAATGTTTCTGAAATATTTCGTCCGGCCCTGGGTGGGGCGGATTGCGGCACGTCGGGGGGCGGCCGCAAGCGAAGAGGTCGGACGGTATACCCACTCCCGGGGGCGAGGTCCACGGCCGGAGCGCGCTCGTACGGGGGTGCGCTTCAGTAGTGCCACGGAAATTTCTTGTAATTCCGTGGGCGCTTCTCGAGGAACGCGTCCCGTCCTTCCTGGGCCTCTTCGGTGCCATAGGCGAGGCGGGTGGCTTCGCCCGCAAACAGCTGCTGGCCGACCAGGCCGTCGTCGATGAGATTGAAGCCGAATTTCAACATGCGCATCGCCGTCGGGCTCTTCGAGTTGATGGTGGCGGCCCAGTCGAGGGCGACGGTTTCGAGCTCGGCGTGCGGCACCGAGGCGTTCACCATGCCCATCGCGAAGGCCTCGTCTGCGGTGTAGTCGAAGCCGAGAAAGAAGATCTCGCGCGCTCGCTTTTGCCCGATCTGGCGTGCCAGGTACGCAGACCCGTAACCGCTGTCGAAGCTCGCGACGTCGGGGTCTGTTTGTTTGAAGCGCGCGTGCTCCTTGCTCGCCAGCGTCAGATCGCACACGACGTGCAAGCTGTGGCCGCCGCCGACCGCCCAGCCCGGCACCACGGCGATGACGACCTTGGGCATGAAGCGGATCAGCCGCTGCACTTCCAGGATATGGAGTCTGCCGAGCCGCGTCGGATCCACGCCGCGTTCGCCTTCGTACTTGTAGCCGTCCTTGCCGCGGATGCGTTGATCGCCGCCCGAGCAAAACGCCCAGCCCCCGTCCTTGGGTGACGGACCATTGCCGGTTAGAAGCACGCAGCCGACGTCGCTGCTGGTGCGCGCGTGCTCGAGCGCGGTGTACAGCTCGTCGACGGTCTTCGGACGAAAGGCGTTGCGGACTTCGGGGCGATTGAAGGCGATACGCACCGTGCCTTGCTCGCGTGCGCGGTGGTACGTGATGTCTTTGAAAGCAAAGCTGTCGACGGATTCCCAGCGTTTGGCATCGAAGATCGGCGATATCATCCTGGACTCCTGAAGCAGTGAGAACGATTGCGGCTCTACTACCACTTTCCAGGGCGGCGATGTGAATGTGCGATATGTGCGAGTCGGGCGCTTCGCGGGGACATTTGCGCGCCCTCGCACGCGAGGAGCGCGAGGAGCGCGAGGAGCACCAGTGTCGAAAACTCACAGCCTGCCTGTGCGAAGCTGTCCGAGTTTCGATTTGGCTGAGTCCGTGCGGCAATGTTATTCTTTGGAGTGGTGCACGGCTGGCGACGAAACCTGCACCACCTCGCCTTGTCTGGCGTGGTGGCAGCGGCTGCCTGCAAGGGTGAGATCTCGGATTCGGAGGCGGGAGGGCCGAATCCCGGCGGTATCGTCACGCCGGGAGGCCAGCAAACCTCGACGTTCGTCGCGTCGAGCAGTCTGGCGCGCCGTCTCTCGCAAGCCGAGATCGACAACAGCCTGCGGGACATCCTCGGTGACACGACGCGCCCTGCGCAGCAGTTCCTGCTCGAAGACGAGTTTGCGCCGTACGACAACGATTACACGCTGCAGCAGGCGTCGCGCGCCCTGATCGACTCGGTGGAAGCGTTGGCGGAAGACGTCGCCACACGCACGCTGGCGGATCCGGCGCGGCGCGCGCGCGTCGTGCCGTGCACGACCACCGGAGCGGGTGACGCGGCGTGTTTCCGACAAGTGATTTCGAGCATGGGCCGGCGCTTGCTGCGGCGGCCGCTCACCGACGCAGAGATCGATCGGTACGCGAAGCTGCAAGCGTTTGCCGTGGAGCCCGGAGTGGGCGCCGGCTTCGACACGGCGGTCGAGCTGCTCCTCCGCAGCCTGTTGCAAGATCCGGAGTTCCTGTACCGGGTCGAATCGGGGACACCGCTCGGACAAACCGGTGTCTATCGTCTGGACGACTACGCGATCGCGGCGCGTCTCTCGTATTTGCTGTGGGGCACGACGCCGGACGATGCGCTGCTCGATCGAGCCGCGCAGGGAGGGCTGAGCAGTGCGGCGGAGCGCCGCCAGGTCGCCGAAGCGATGCTGCAGGATCCGCGGGCGCGCGAGCAGGTGCACCGGTTTCACGCGCAGTGGCTCGGCTATCGCGCCATACCTCACGATGCGTCGCTGGTCGCGGAGTTCAATCAAGAGACGACCAAGCTCCTCGATCGCGTGGTGTTCGAAGAGAAGCGCAACTACCTGGACGTGTTCTTGTCGAGTGAGACGCATCTCACGAGCCGGCTGGCGACGCACTACGGTCTGCCGGCGCCGCCAGGCGGAGCGGGCTGGGTGCAGTACGGCGCGAGCGGTCGCGCCGGCATTCTCTCGCACGGCAGCGTGCTGGCCGCGTTCAGCAAGTTCTCGGATACGAGCCCCACGCAGCGGGGGATCTTCGTGAGAGCGCGCCTCCTGTGTGAGAAGATCTCCCCGCCTCCCGCCAACGTCGATGTCGATCAGCCGCCTGGCGACGCGGACCAGGTGTGCAAGTTCGATCGCTACGCGGAGCATCGCGCGATCCCGAGCTGTGCCGTCTGTCACGACAAGATGGACTCGATCGGCTTTGGCCTGGAGAACTACGACGTCGCGGGGCGCTTCCGCGAGCACGATGACGGCTTGCCCCAGTGCTCGATCGCGGGTGAGGGTTCTGTTGCGGGGCTCGGCGCCTTCGAGGGTCCGGCCGAGCTCGCGCGCATGATCGTGGATTCTAAGCAACTCGAAGCCTGCGTCGTGCGACAGCTGTACAGTTTCGCCGTGGGTCGTGAGCTCGAAACGGACGAGCAGGAGGCGGTGGGCGCGCTGCTCGAGTGGTTCCGTTCGAAGGACTTTGCCTTCGACCAGCTGCTGCTCGCGTACGTCGAGAGCCCGGCGTTCGTGCTGCGCAAGGAGCCTCGGGAGTAGTCATGGCCAAGAGCATGAAGCGGCGCACATTTCTGGCTGGCCTCGGCGGAGCCCTGGTCGGTTTGCCGGTGCTCGAGTGCATGCTCGATTCGCGCGGCACGGCGCTGGCGCAGTCCGGTGGCGGCCTGCCGAAACGGTACGCGATCGTCTTCGCGGGACAGGCGCTCGGTGGAGACGGCTGGCCGAAGGACCGTCAGATGGTGGCCGGCACGCGCACCACGGAGAGCGGGCACTTCATCGCCCCGGCTCAGGTAGGCGCCGGTTACGCGCTCACCACCCCGCTCCAGCCGCTGCGCGAGCTGGTGGCGGATTTCTCGATCGTGAGCGGGATGCGTATTCCCTACAGCAAGACGTCCACGGTGGCGGCCGAGGTGCCGCCGGGCGGAGCATTTCGCGACTTTCACGGCGGGGGCGCCGGACCATTGCTCTCTGGCACGCGTTCGCTGAGCTCTGGCTTCCTGTGCCGTAGCATCACCAGCGATCAGGTGATTGCCAAGCTGAACAAGGGCAAGGGCCCGATCGACTCGCTCGTCGTGCGCGCCCAGCCGTCCTGGTACCTGGCTGGCAGCAGCTACGCGGGCCGTCAGTACATTTCGTACGGCGACAACGGCACGAAGATCGAGTCGCAGCCCAGCCCCCAAATCGTCTACCGCTCGCTGTTCGGGAACTTCACGCCCCCGGGCAACGAGGCACAGGCCGAACACGAGTTCAGACAGCGCGCGCGAAACAGCGTGCTGAGCCTGGTGACCGAAAAGCGGCAGAGCTTGCTGAACCGCGTCGGGCAGGCCGATCGCACGCGGCTCGAGCGGCATTTCGACGAAATCCGCGACCTCGAGCTCCGGCTCGGCGCGATTCCGCCGATCGCCGGCGGCGGCTGCAGCAAGCCGCTCGATCCGGGCGCCGATCCGGCCATCGGCGGAGACAACGCAGGCTCGGGGTCGAGTCAGATCGGCACGAACACCGGCTACAGTCAGGAGACGGAGCGCGCGCGGGCGCTCGCCGATCTGATCTACATGGCGTTCGTCTGCGACCTGACGCGCGTGGCGACGCTGCAGATCACCACGTTTCAGTCGCACATGAACGTGCATCCGATCCTGAGCGCCATGGGCACGCCCATCCGCGCCGATCTGCACGAAGTCGGACACAATGGAGACGAACAGAACCGCGGTCAGCTCCCCGTGAGCCTGTGTCTACAGTGGCATATTTCGCACTACGCCTATCTGCTGAACAAGCTGAAGGGCGCCGACGAGGGTACCGGCAAGGTGCTCGACAATTCCGTGGTCCTGTTCGTCAACGAGGCGGGGCACGGAACCCAGTTGAATGACGCCAGCTCGGCCGATCAGACTCATTCGGTCGAAAACATGGTGATGCTCGTCGGTGGCCGCGCCGGCGGGCTGGCCCCAGGACGGCACATCGTGACCCAGGGGGCGCATCCCGCGCAGGTGCTGATCAGCGCCATGCAGGCCGCGGGTCACATGGGAAACACCCTGGGGGAAGTGACGGGCAACGTCTCCGAGCTGTTCGCCTAGTGTCCTGTCTCAGGACACGTCAGGAACAGGAAATATGTGGTGAATAGAGTAGCCCAGAGCCGAATTTCGAGCCGCCCGCACCCGCTGGGGGCGGCTCGAAATTCTGATGCGGGTCTCTGATTCACCACGCTAGCCGGGTCTCGCTCCGCGCTGTATGTTGCGAGCGTGATGGGTATGGCCCGCTTGCTCGGCTCCCAGCGCCGTAGGTCGTTCGCGCAGCGCTCGTTCAGCCTCGGTTTGGCGCTGGTCTGGCTGATCGCGGTAGCGGCTCCCGTTCGTTACTTCTACTGCAAGATGGCGCAGCGCATACACGTGAGTGCCTGCTGCGCCGGCGGAGTGCACGCTTCGAACTGGGACGGGCAGGGCGCGCAGGCGAGCATCGAAGAGCCGGAAGCGCCGTGTTGTGAGCCTCGCCAGTCGAGCAGCTTGAACGTGAGCTCCGCTTCGGCTCCGCGCTTCGAGGCTGGTCCGTTCGTGCAGGGTTTGGCGCTGCTGTTGCCACGCGTCATGGCTCTGCCAGAGCAGCTGAGCGCGCTCCGGCCACATTGGCCGATACGCGCCGGACCGAGCTCGGCGCGTGAGCTCCGTGCCTTGCTGCAAGTCTTCTTGAACTGACGAGATCGGTGCTGCACGAGTGTGCGCCGAATTTAGCGACGCTCGTCTCCAGGGTCGCGCTGCTGCGTGCGCGCGCTCGTGGAGCGACCCGCGTCGTCCGTCCGTAGCAAGGAGTGTATCGCGATGTCTGCGATCGTTTGCGAACAGCGCCGGCGGCTTCGAGCCGTCATGGCGATAGGATCTCTCGTATTCACTGCAGTTTGCTGGCTGCCCAGGCCTGCGCTGGCGCAGAGTAAGGATTCCTCTCTGCACGCGTCGCTCGCTGGGGTGATCGATCGCCGGCGCGTCGAACGCGCCGTGCTCGAACGACATCCCGCTGTCCGGGCGGAGTCGTCGCGGGCGCTCGCGCTCGAGCGACGAGCCCGTGCCGAGGGCGCACTGCCGCCTCCCGAGCTGATGGCAGAGCTGTGGCAGGTGCCCATCGAGCGACCCTACGCGGTCGACGATGCCGGCATGCTCATGCTCGGGGTGCGGCAGAACCTCCCGCCGCCTGGTGCTCGAGCGGCGCGAGCGGAGGCGCTCCGTCACGAGGCGCGCGCGCGCGTCGCGATGGTAGAGAACGGCCGGCGCGACCTGCGTCGTGAAGCGGGTTCGACCTTCGTGGACTACGCCGAGGCGTTCGAGCTACGGAAAGTCGTCGCGCTCCAGCGGCAGCTGCTCGAAAAACTGCTCGCTGTGGCGGGCGCGCGTCAGGCAGGTGGGGGAGCGCTCGCCGACGTGGTCTCCGCGGATGCGGAGCTGGCGCTGCTCGAGGCCGACCTGGCCGTGCAAGACGTGGCGGTGAGCACGAACCGCGAACGGCTGAACGTGCTGCTCCGGCGCAAGCCGGGCGCTCCGCTCGGAGACCCCGTATGGGGTGCCGGCGCCGCTCCGGCGATTTCCAGCCCGGCAGCGCTCGAACGCGCTCGGCAGAACCGCCCCGAGCACGACGTAGCGCGTGCCGAACGCGATGCCCGACGCGCCGAGCTGCGGGCCGAGGAGCGTGAGGCCAGCTGGCCCGAATTTTCGGTAGCGGGATTGTACTTCGCGCCCGTCGGACCGATGGCCGAGCACGGGTACGGCGTCGCCGCCAGCATGTCGCTGCCGTGGCTCTGGGGCGGAGCGCGGCACCGGCGTGACGCGCAGCGTGCGTCCGTTGACGCCGCGGAGCGGGAGCGCGAAGCGGTGCAGATCGCGATCGCGCAAGATGTCGTGACAACGCTCGGTAGGGCGCGCTCCGTGCAAACGCGCGCGGCCTTGCTCCGCGACCGAGCGCTGCCGGCGAGTGTGCGCGCGGCCGAGGCCGCTCGCGTCGGATACCAGAGCGGAGGAGCGGGTCTCACGAGCATCCTGGAGGCGGAGCAACGAGTTTTGCAGCTGCGCCTCGAGCTCGTGCGCGCGCGCGCGGAGCTCGAGCGAGCGATCGTGGAGCTCGAGTGGGCAACCGGCCATGGCGACGCACCCAAACGTATGGCGCGCCGCGGCCAGGGAGGGACACGATGACCGAGCTCGAACAGGGCGGAGAAGGTCCGGAGCCGCCGCCACGCGGCACGCGCACCATGACCGTCGTGCGCTGGGCACTCGTGGTGCTGAGCGTCGTGATCGCCGCGGCGGCTTGGTGGTCGTTCGCCGGCAGCGAACCGGTACAAGCAGAGCGCTACCAGTGTCCCATGCATCCGCAGGTGGTTTCGGATCGGCCCGGCGAGTGCCCGATCTGCCACATGGATCTCGAACCGGTCAGCGAGTCGCGCTCGCAGACCGCCGCGACCAAGCCCAAGCCAGCGCCTTCGGCCAAGGCGCCGGTGTCGGCGCCTGCCGAAGCCAAGGTCATCTACAGCTGTCCGATGCACCCGCAGATTCGCTCCGACGCGCCGGGTCGCTGTCCGATTTGCAAAATGCCGCTCGAGAGGCAGAGTCCGTCGGTCGAGGACGCGGGCGCGTCCGCCGCCTCGGACGGCGAGCCGAGCTTGCCCGGCGACGTGGCTCCCATCGAGCTCGCGCTGGATCGCGCGCAAGCGATCGGTGTCCGAACCGCGCTGGCCGAGTCTCTGCACCCCGACGGCAAGCTGCGAGTGAGCGCCGTCATCGAGGCTCCGGAACGACAAACGGCACGAGTGCACGTGCGCAGCGCCGGGTTCGTGGAGCGCATCGCCGTCAAGGACACGGGGGTGCGCGTCCAGCGCGGACAGGAGCTCGTGGCCGTGTATAGCCCGGAGCTCTTCCAGGCGCAGAGCGAGCTCTTGCTCGCCAAGAGCTGGGGTGCGGCTGACCGCGGCGCGGCGACGCTCGAGCAGGCGCAGGGCAAGCTGGAGCTGCTGGGCATGTCGCGCGCGCAAATTGCCGCGGTCCTCGCCAAGAACGAAGCGGTGCGGGCGATCAGTATCAGCGCGCCGGTCAGCGGCACCGTCGTCGCCAAGAACGTCGTGCTGGGCTCGTACGTGACGCCCGACGTCTTGCTCTACGAAATCGTCGACCTGTCGAGTGTTTATCTCGTCGCCGACGTCTACGAGCGCGATCTCTCGCAGCTCACCCTCGGCAGCGCGGGTCGCTTCTTCGCGCCGGGCCAGAGCGAGCCGGTGGCGCGCGTGCAGATAGACCTCGTGTATCCGAGCGTGGCGAGCGACGTGCGGGCACGACGCGTGCGGATGTTGCTCGCCAACCCGAAGTCGGCGCTGGCGCCCGGGCAGTCGGGGTTCGTCGAGTTCGACGTGCCGGCGCAGCGCTCGGGCGCCGTGTGGATTCCACGCGACGCGCTGATCGACACGGGGCTTGCCACGTACGTGTTCGTCTCTGAAGGAGAGGGTCGTTACGCGCCGCGGGCGGTGGTCGTGGCGGGCGAACAGGCGCATCGCATCGAGATCGCGCGCGGTCTCTCCGGCGGTGAGCGTGTGGTCTCCGGTGCGACGTTCTTGATCGATTCGGAGAGTCGCCTGCAGGCGGCGCTGGCGCCCAAGCCTTCACGCGGCGCCGAAGCCGGTGCAGAGCCATGATTGGTCGCATCATCGACGCTTGCGCGCGGCACCGTTGGCTGGTGCTGCTGACGTATGCGGCGCTCGCGGCGCTGAGCGTGTCGGCGATGCGCCGGGTGCCACTGGATGCCATCCCCGACCTGTCGGATCCGCAGGTCATCGTCTTCAGCGAGTGGCGAGGGCGCTCGCCGACGTTGATGGAAGATCAGGTCACGTACCCGATCTCGAGCGCGCTGCTCGCCGCTCCCCGCGTCAGCGCGGTGCGCGGCTACTCGATGTTCGGCATGTCGTTCGTGCACGTGCTCTTCGAAGAAGGGACGGACGTGTACTGGGCGCGCTCGCGCGTGCTCGAGTACCTGAGCTCGCAGAAGACGCGCCTGCCGCCGGATGTCACGCCGACGCTCGGGCCGGACGCCACCGGCGTCGGCTGGGTCTACGAGTATGCGCTGGTCGATCGCTCGGGAAAGCTCGATCTGGCCGAGCTGCGCAGCCTGCAGGATTTCAACTTGCGCTACGCGCTAGAGAGCGTGCCGGGGGTCGCCCAGGTCGCGAGCGTCGGCGGCTTCGAGAAGCAGTTTCAGGTGAGTCTTTCGCCCGAGAAGCTGCGCGCGTACGGCGTGTCCGTCAGCGAGGTGGCAGACGCGGTGCGCCGGGCCAACTCCGAAGTCGGTGGCCGCGTGCTCGAAATGGCCGGCCGTGAGTACTACGTGCGCGGACGCGGCTATCTGAAGAACCTCGAGGAGCTCGAAAGCGTCGCCATTCGCGCTGGCCCGAACGCCGCACCGATTCGCGTGGCGGACGTGGGCAGGGTCCAGATCGGGCCGGACATCCGCCGTGGTCTCGCCGAGCTCGACGGCCGCGGCGAAACCGTCGGCGCGATCGTGATCGCCCGCTACGGCGAAAACGCCCGCGACGTGATCGCGCGCGTCGAAGACAAGCTCGATTCGCTCCGCGGGTCGCTCCCGGCAGGGGTCGAAGTCGTCACCACGTACGATCGCTCGGGGCTCATCGATCGCGCCATCGCCACGCTGCGTACCACGCTCACCGAAGAGATGATCGTCGTGAGCCTCGTGATCTTCGCGTTCCTGCTGCATTTTCGCAGCGCGCTCCTGCCCATCGTCAGCTTGCCCCTCGCCGTCGCGCTGGCGTTCATTCCCATGTACGTCTTCGACGTGCCGGCGACGATCATGAGCCTCGGCGGCATCGCGATCGCGATCGGCGCCACGGTGGACGCGGAGATCGTGATGATCGAGGCGTGTCACAAGAAGCTCGAGCACGCGCCGCCCGACTTGAGCGGGAAGGAGCGCGCGCGTCTGCTCGCCGAGGCGGCCAAAGAAGTCACACCGGCCATCTTTTTCTCGCTCTTGATCATCGCGGCGTCGTTCGTGCCGATTTTTGGCCTCAACGGACAGGCGGGGCGGCTGTTCAAGCCTTTGGCTTACACGAAGACGTTCGTGATGCTCGCTGCGGCGCTGCTCAGCATCACCCTGGCGCCCGCGCTGCGCGACTTGCTGCTCCGCGGCAAGTTCAAGTCGGAGCAGCACCATCCCGTCTCGAAAGCCATCCGCGCGCTGTACGAGCCGTTCGTGTGGGTGGCGTTGCGCCGGCCGCGGACGACGCTCGCGATTGGCCTGTTCGGCGTGCTCTCCACGATCCCGATCTATCTGAAGCTCGGCAGCGAGTTCATGCCGCCGCTGAACGAGGGCGACATCCTGTACATGCCGACCACTCTGCCGAACCTCTCGATCGAGGAAGCAAAACGGCAGCTGACACGGCAGGATGCGCGGCTCAAGAGCTTCCCGGAAGTGAAGACCGTGTTCGGCAAGGTCGGCCGTGCCGAAACTGCCACGGATCCGGCGCCGCTTTCGATGGTGGAGACGGTCATCCAGCTGAAGCCCGAAGCCGAGTGGCCAAAGCACTACCGAGAGCGCTGGTATTCGGGCTTCGCGCCGGCCTGGTTGGCCCGCGTTCTCCGTCCAATCTGGCCGGATCATCAGCCGCTCCAGCTCGCCGAGCTGGTCGAGCGGATGAACGTGGAGCTCGAGCTGCCGGGATGGACCAACGCCTGGACGATGCCTATCAAGACTCGCATCGACATGCTGACGACGGGCGTGCGCACGCCGCTCGGCGTGAAGGTGTTCGGCACGCGACTCGAAGACGTCGAAGGCGCGGGCGAGGCGCTGGAGGCAGTGCTGGCTCGAGTGCCGGGTACGCGCAGTGTGTTCTACGAACGGTCCCTGGGCGGGACCTACCTGGACATCGTCCCGCGTCGCGAGGCGCTGGCGCGGCTGGGCATGTCGGTCGAGGATCTGAACCGCGTGATCGAGGCGGCGATCGGCGGGGAATCGGTGAGCGTCATCATCGACGGCAGGGCGCGTTACTCGGTCAACGTGCGCTACAAGCAGGATTTCAGAGCGACGCCCGGCGCGATCCGCGACGTGCTCGTGGCGCTTCCCGAGCGCGGAGATTCGGGCGGCGCACGCCACGTGCCTCTCGGGGATCTGGCCGAAGTGCGCGTGAGCCCCGGTCCGCCGATGCTCCGAAACGAAGCCGGGCTGCTCGTCGGTTACGTCTACATCGACGTGTTGCCGGATCGCGATCTGGGCGGCTACGTCGCGGACGCGCAGGAACGCATCGAAGCTGCCACCGCAGGCGGAGGCTTGAAGCTCTCACCCGGGATGTACCTGCGCTGGACCGGTCAGTACGAGCTCTTTCAACAGATGAAAGAGCGCATGCAGGTCCTGGTCCCGCTAGCGATGCTGATCGTGATCTTGCTCCTGTATTTTCAGTTCAAAAATCTGGTCGAAGTGCTGATCGTGCTGCTGTCGATCCCGTTCGCGCTCGTGGGCAGCTTTTGGCTCTTGTACCTGCTCGACTACCGGCTCTCCACGGCCGTTTGGGTCGGTGTGATCGCGCTCATCGGCCTGGCCACCCAAACCGGCGTGGTCATGATCGTGTACATCGATCACGCGTTCGAGAGGCGTGTGCGCGAAGGGCGCATTCGGAACCTGGAAGACATCATTCACGCGCACAGCGAGGGCACGGTGCAGCGCGTCCGCCCCAAGCTCATGACGGTGGGCACGATGCTCCTCGGCCTGATCCCGCTTCTGTGGGCGACCGGCAGCGGCGCGGACGTCATGAAGCGGATCGCGGCGCCGATGGTCGGAGGCTTGCTCTCGAGCGCGTTTTTGACGCTCGAGTTGATCCCCGTCATTTACACGTACTGGCGCTACTCGCAGCTCGAGCGCGCCCGGCGCACGGGACGGCCGCTGCACGAGGTCTGCGGCATTCAGCCGCGATCGGACGGCGCAGCGCCGGCGTAGATCGTCAGGCCATGTGCGCCTCTCCGGCGATGGCGCGGCGGAATACATCCGGCGCCTTGAACAGCTCGTCCATGTGCTCCCAGCAGGCCTCTGCCAGCGGGCCCACCTGACGGCCGAGCGCGCACTGCACGAATGCCCCTTCGCGCAGCACGGGCAAGAAGTCCTGATGGCAGCGCTCGCGGAACGCCCCCTCGCCGAGCTCCGCCTTGGTGGCAGCGGCCTCGAAGTCGATCGTCACGAGCTCGAGCGGAGACGGGGACACGATGAAATTGTGAAGCTCCGCGTCGCCGTGCGTCAGCTCCCCCGCGTGCAAGCGGGTGAGGTGCTGGAACGCTTCTTCGAGCATGCGCCATAGTCCCGCCGCTCCGGCGAGCGCCAGCTTGCGCGCGGCATCGATGTTACTCTCTTCAGGGTCCGTGCCGAACGGCGACAACCGGTCGTAGGGCGTCCCCGGGATCAAACAGCTGCGAAAGGTGCGGGGGCCATGGCCGACCGGCGGCGGTATGCCGATGAGCTTGCTCGCGCGCGTGTGGCTGTCGAACTCCTGTTTGGGATCGCCGTGCAGGCGCCCGGGGAAGTAGGTCTTCTTGAAATGCAGTGGGTAGACCTGGGCGAGCGTGTGCTGTTCGCGCGTGTCGGCGCCGGCGATCACGAGCTCCGCCGACATGAGCATCAGGCTGCCAGCTTGGCGCTTCGCGATCGTCCGCACCACGAAATCGTGGCGCGGCGGTTGCTCGAGCAGGTGCAGGTACTCCTTGGCGAGCCACACCGAGTGCCGCGGCGACACTGAAACCAGAGCATGGTCGTCCATGCGCCCCGAAGCTCGCAGATCGCGGGCGAAAAGCAAGCGCGAGCGCGCTTCGGGGCGCGAGGAGCATCGGCCAGGGTGCGGCCGTTCTCGAGCGACCTCGCTCGCGGTGACGCTGAATCACTGCGTGCCGCACGACTCGATGCGTTGTCGACGGCGTGCGTCGATTTTCCCGCAGACTTTCTTGCGAACAGCGCTGCCTTCTATGACGGCGGAACGACGAACGCCACTGAACCGCACGGCGGGACCTCGCCATCGAGACTCGGAGACAATCGACGCCGCGCCTTCGAATGGGGTAGGGTCTCGCGACCGGCTCACATGCGAGTTTCTGCCAGCCAAGTCCTCTGTACGATTGGAACACCGTGCACGCTCTCTGCGGTAGGAAGCACGGAGACGCATCGTGCGTTGGTGGCCCAGAGCCCGCTGGCAATCGCGTTTGCCGCCCACGACGCCGGGTTGATCGCCTTCGATCTGTCGCGTAGCACCGCTCTGGAGCCCTGCTTCGTCCATGCCTCCGGTGAGCGCGCGGGTCAGTCCATCGCCGTACCCGAGATCGAGGCCACTTGGGGGCAGCGTCTGCGGGGCGACCTCGGTATCCGCCGCCTTCCGCGCGAACGCATGGCGCCCCATCTGCTGACGGACATCGCTGCGCCGCTCCCGCACGATCTCGAAGCGGGCGGATTGCGCCGTATGGCGGGGCTGACGTTTGCGGACATCCGCCACTCGCCGCTCATGGACCTGTTCGGGCTGTTCGACGACGATCCGCGGCTCCAGCCGAGCCTGCAGTCGCAGCTGTTTCTGTACGGTGGCCTGGGTGCGCTCGCGGCACTACCGGCTCCCTTGCGCCAGCTCCTGCCCGAGCCCGACCGTTTCCGCGTGGTGGCGGCGTCTGCGTTCCCCGGCTTCGACAGCCACGCACAGATGAGCCTCGGCATGCAGCCCAAGCACGAGACCGTGCCGGACAAGAAGAACGACAAGCTCGCCTATCGGCTCGCTGCGTCGCTCAGCACGCACGGTCCGTCCTTGCTGTCGACGGTGTTGGCGCCGGCCTTCAACTTGAGTCGCGTGCGCAGAAATCCGGATCTGCTCGCTCAACTACGCGGACCCGGGTCGCCCATGCGGCGCGTGCCACAGGCGCCTCTCGTCAGCAGCGCCGCGTGTGCGAGCGCGCTGGTCAGCTTTTGCGATGCCGCCGCGTCGGCGCTGCTCGCTTATCCGGGGCACGCGTCCGCGCACATGTTTCTCTGGACTGCCGCCGACGCCGCGCTGCTCCCCGACGCCCGCATCCTCGAGGGCTTCGGGGCCGGCGCCATGATGAGTCAAGAGAAGCTCGACCAGATGAACGCGGGCCGATCGCCGGGAGAGCAGCGCTCGATTGCGGAGAGTCTGGCCCCGTTCGACATCGACGCTCAGGGCACCATCGTCGGTCACGCGGGCTCGGGAGTCATCGTCACCACACTGGAATTTGCGCTGAAAAACTTCCTCGACATCACGTCGCTGATCGTCGGGTTCGGCCAGAGCGGGGAGACGGGCGGCAAGGGCCACTTCGCCGGTGTCGGCTTCGGCGGTGAGAATTCGAGCATCGTCGCGTACCGCATGGCGCGTGAAGCGCACGGCTATGGCGTGCACGACTTCGAGCACCTGATCGCGCATGCGACGGGGACGCGCACCAACTCGCGCACCGATCTCGCTGCCACGCATGCGGCGCGCCTGGCTGCCGCCGAGCTCGAGGGCCACCTGGGCCGCCTCGCGTCGATGACGGTGAGCGCCCCCAAGGCCATCGGCGACGGCCATTCGATGGGCGAGACTGGCTTGAAGGCGGTGAACGAAGCCATCCGCTACCTGCTCGGCGAACCGACTGTCGGCGTCCCCACGTTGCGCCGGCTCGATCCCGAGCTCGGTGAGCCCGGCGAGTACTTCGCGCTGTCGGCGAACCCGATGCTGGGCAAGGAGGACGGCGGCGTGCTGGTACCAACGCAGGGTTTTGGCGGCTACAATGGTGCGCTCGCGCTCCGTGCCGCTCACCCCGATGCCCTGCGGCGCTATCAAATCGACGAGAGCGTGCGCGACGCCTACCTCGAGCGCTGGCGCGAAATCCGTCAGGCGCGCATCGAGCGGGAAGCGCGCTGGCGACGCACGCCGGGTTTCATCCGGCGGCTTGCCGAAGAGCACCGCTGGGTCGGGATTTAGTCGAGAACCGCTACGGTTGATTTTTGCCGTGTCACTGTATGGGCGTGGCAAGGCGCGACATGGCCGGACGTCAGCTTTCCATTAAGCTGGTGTGAAGCTGAGCATGCGCGCTTCTCGAACCTTTTCTGTCCGATCGCTGCGTTGGCTCTTTGGGCTGAGCGCTCTGGGCAGCGCCGGCTGCCCACTCACGCTGTCCGACGACTTCGAGATCACCGAAGAAACTAGCGACGGCGGCACGCAAACGAGTGGAGGCGCGGCGGGTCAGTCCGGATCAGCCGGTGTCGCGGCCTCGGCGGGTCGCTCCGGCTCCGCCGGGCAGGCGGGGCAAGCCGGAACTGGCCAGGGCGGAACTGGCCAAGCTGGAACGGGCCAAGCCGGTGCTGCGGGGCGCGCGGGTTCGGCGGGCGCAGGCGGGTCCGGTCAATCCGGGGCTGCTGGCGCGGCGGGTGCCGCAGGATCCAGCGGTGCGGCAGGCAGCGACGGCGGCCTCGCTTGCGGCAGTCTGCCAACGCCTCCCGGCGGCACCTGCCCGGCAGCTTGCACTGGCGGATGTCAGGGCGGCACGTGCGTGATCGCGTGCTCGACCAAACAGGCGTGCAAAGAACAAACGTTGACCTGCCCCCCGGGCTTTCAGTGCTCCATCCGCTGTGACGCGGAGCAAGCGTGCGAGGACGCGACCTTCGCGTGCCCGAGCCAGTACGGCTGCGTGGTGCAATGCCGTGGGAAGCAGGCGTGCATCAAGGCCACGTTCACGTGCAGCTCCGGCACCTGCACCCTCGACTGCGGCGCTGAAGAAGCTTGCAAAGACACCCGGCTTCAGTGCGCTGCAGGCGCTTGCTCAGCGACTTGTAGCGGTGCCGGACCCGACCATCCACGCGTCGAACGGTGCCCGGAGTCCTGCGGTTGTCAGTCGTGTTGAGCGAGGTGAGCCCCTCATTCGAGCAGGCTGCGCAGCATCCAGGCAGTCTTTTCATGCAGCTGCATGCGCTGCGTGAGCAGATCACACGTCGGCTGATCGTTCGCGTCCTCGGCGACGGAAAACGCGCTCCGCGCCGTGCGCGCCACGGCCTCGTGGCCTTCGACCAGTAGCCGCACCATGTCCTGCGCCTTGGGGACGCCGTCAGACTCGCCGATCGACGACAGCGCCGCGAACTGCTTGTACGTCCCGGGCGCGGGGAAACCGAGCGCGCGAATCCGCTCGGCGATCGTATCCACCGCCAGCGCGAGCTCGTTGTAATGCTGCTCGAACATCAGGTGCAGCGTCTGGAACATGGGTCCAGTCACGTTCCAGTGAAAATTGTGGGTTTTGAGGTACAAGGTGTACGAGTCAGCGAGTACCTTCGCGAGGCCGTCCGCGATGGTTTCTCGATGTTTCGAGTCGATCCCGATGTTCACGTCCATGGTTTTCTCCTGCTGCCTTCAGGCGCGACTTACAAGCGGGGAACTTGCCCGATGCCGTTGAATTGGCAATTTTTTCCGGCCGCGCGGCGGCAGCTCAAGGCTCGAATCCACAAAGTGCGGCTGGCTTTTGGAAGTGCAAACAAGTTTCTATGATCGCCGCGCCCAAGCCGGCAAGTTCGACCCTCCTGATTCTGCGCGGAGCAACGCTGCTCCTTCCTTCCTCGCCCCGTGATGCGTTGCCTCCTCGTCCTCTTGCTCTGGGCAATCGTGCTCATCGCGCGCCCGTCGTTCGCGGAGACGCTGCAAGCGCCGATCGGGGGAAGGTCGATCTGGCTCGGTAGCGCGCGTGTCGGCTGCAGTCCGCCGGGAGGGGGCTGGGTGCTCGACGCGAGCGGCCACTATCTCCGCCCGCCGCTCCAAGAGGATGCCATCGGCAAGGCCGTAGAGCTGAAGATCGCCGCCGACAGCTCCAAGTGCGCGAGTGGTGCCACGCAAGTCACGCTGGTGGCGACTGGCAAGTGGCCCCAAGTCGATCGCTCCACAGTGCTGTTTTACGCAGACGAGGCCCGCGTCGAGGCGCGCGGCCGAAACCTGCGCGGGCTCGCGCTGTCGTGGCGCAGTCGCTCGGCCTCGGGGCTCGATGTCTGCCACACGCCCAAGCTCGAACCCACGGCGGAGCATTGCTCGTGGAACGTCGTGGGCCAGGGCTTACCAGCCAACCCGCAGAGCGGCGCGCTCGCCTGGGTTCCAGCGGGCGGCCGCGCCGGCGCGGACGTCACCACCTTCGGGGTCGACGGCAAGCCGGTTCCGCCCGAGACGTTCGTGCTGCCGCCGGCGCGCGTGATCTTGAATCATCTGCTCCCGCCGGACTCGGCCATCGATCTGTCGAGCGGTCGCGGAGAGGTGCCGCTCACGCACGCCGACGCGGTGCTGTCCGTGAGCTGCGGCGCCGTGCGCTGCGAGATGGCCGGCGGCAAGTTGGTCGTCAGGGGGCTATCCAAAGTCCTGAACGCCGTCGAGGCCACCTTCAAGCTCGTGCCGAACGTGTTCATGAGCCGTGAGGCGGGCGCAGAAACACAGCCCACGGCTCATCTCGCCGTGCTGCATTGCCCGATGTCCGTCGTTTCGGGGCCGGTGCTGCGCGGGCTCGATTCGGCGCAGACGGTGGTGCACATAGCCGGTCGCTGCGCCGAGGACGTCCCCGCCTTGCGGTTTCTCGTCGAGGAAAAACCGCTGGCCGTGGTCGACACGCAGTTCCATTCGAAGGGCGCGGACGTCTTGCTCCGTCTCGGCAAGTACGACGCGGACACGCTGACGATCGTGGCCGTGCGCCGCGAAGATCAGAGCAACGCCGTCGCGATCGCCCGCACGGATACGATCGAGCCGCCGCACGTGCGCACCACGCTCGAGCTGCCGGGTTATCCGAACATCGGCTTCATCCCCAACAACCGCTCCGCGCTCGTGCATCTGCCGAAGCTCGGCCACCAGGCGTACCTGGAAGTGTTGCCGGTTCAAGGCGTGTACCGCGTGGGCAAGCAGGGCGGGTTCCCGTCCGTGCAGGGCGACCCGAACGCGGCGGGGCTGACGGCGCTGAGTCTCGGGTACAGGAGCAACGCGCTGCGCGGCGCGTTGCGACGTGCAAACCTCGCCGTGTTGACCGACCCGCTGCAACGCGGCATTCACGAAGCCAATATCCCGTCGCCGATCGACGTCTCCGCTTTCGGTCCGCGGCCGCTCATCGAGCTCATCTGTTCGGACGAAGGGAAGACGTTTCGCGTCAAGCCCGCGGAGACAGCGCGCTTGCCGTTTTCCGCCCGCGACAATTGCCGGCTCGTCTTCCACCGCGAACGCCTGAGCGCGGAGTACGGCACGCAGAAGCTGAGTCTAGACATCGAGGTGGTCACGCTGGACGGCGTCTCGCGCGGCGAAGGCCGCGTGTCTCAAACGGTGGTGCTGCGCAGCGGCTTCACGCCGCGCCTGGCGTGGATCCGCGGCGTGCAGGCGCCGTTCGATCGTGTGATCGTGCGGCTGTCCCACGCGCCGGACGAGGCGCACTACGTGGGAGCGCTGGAGATCCCCACGGGCGCGCCCGCCGTCCAGTGGACCATGGTGCTCGGGACGGGGCGCGCGCGGCTGTACGCCATGACCGCGATTCCGACGGGCCTCTACCGCTTCGGAGACGACGAGCACAGCGGCCTGCTCTCGTTGAACTTCGGCATCGTGTCGCGCTTGACGTGGCTCGACTCCGAGGGCCGCGAAGGCCTGCTCGGCCTGGAGGCGGGCGTCATGGCGTTCGGATTGACGGACTCCAAGAGCACCACGGGCCGGTCTCTGACACAGCTAGGCGCGGTCGCCGGGGTCGGCCTGAGCATGCCGATTTCCAGTCGTTCGTCGGCGGCGGCGGCCGCCATCAATCTGCATGGCTGGCTGGAAATGGACATCACCTCCCAGGACGAAGCGCAGCGTGACAATCGCTTTGCCTTCATCTTCGGCCCGAGCATCTCCATCGGCAACGTGGGCGCCAATCTGTGACGGCGTACCTTTGACTACGCTGTGCGCGCTTCGCACTTAAGCCAGGGGCCGATCCGCCGTTCTCTCATGAGGCGACATGTCCGCCTTTGCCCTGAAGGAACCTCAGCCGGCGCCCCCCTTCACGGGTTGGCCGATTCAAGCGGGCGGAGTCAGCGTGTACGGGTTCAACTGGTACACGCGCCCGGCGGCGTTCGTGTCGCAGGCCACCGTCAGCCATGGCGCGCTCACATCGAGCATGATGACCGAAAACTTGATGGATCGCGTGCTCGACAGGAACCGCCCCGAGGTGGTCGCCGCCGGCGGCCTCTTGGTGATCTACGACTGGCGCACCGTTCGGACCTTCGATCCCGTGGTGATCCGCTACTACATCGATCGCATCGCGGCGCGCCGGGTGCCCGTGCGCGGCGTGATCGTCGCGCTCACGATGAGCTCGTTGTTACGCGTGGCCGCCCAGGCGATAAGCGGTGTTTTTTCCGGAGTGTACGGCCGCGAGCTCCAGCTGTGTGACTCGCCCGATGCGGCGCTGCGCGCGCACCGCCTTCAACATCCCGATCCAAAGTTCGCTATCGGCTGAGTGGGGCGAACGCGCGGTGCGACGCGGGTAGCGGCGCGCCCGCGCGTTCGACGCGCGTCATCAGTAGCGGTAGTACTCGGGCTTGTAGGGCCCTTCGACCGGCACGCCGATGTACTCGGCCTGATCCGGACGGAGCTCCGTGAGCTTGGCGCCGAGCTTGGCCAGATGCAGCCGGGCGACCTCTTCGTCGAGCTTCTTCGGCAGCACGTACACGCCGACTTCGCGCTTGTTCGTCCACAGGTCGAGCTGCGCGAGCGTCTGGTTCGTGAACGAGTTGCTCATCACGAAGCTCGGGTGCCCCGTGGCGCAGCCGAGGTTCACGAGCCGGCCTTCGGCGAGCAAGTAGATCGAATGCCCGTCCGGGAAGCGGAAGCGATCCACCTGGGGCTTGATCTCCGTGCGTTCGACGCCCGGGGACTCGTAGAGCTTCTCGACCTGGATCTCGTTGTCGAAGTGGCCGATGTTGCACACGATGGCCTGGTCCTTCATGCCCTTCATGTGCTCGAGCGTGATGATGTCCTTGTTGCCCGTGGTGGTGACGTAAATGTCCACGTGGGGCAGCGCGTCTTCCACCGTGGTGACCTTGAAGCCGGCCATGCAGGCCTGGAGCGCGCAGATCGGATCGACCTCCGTGACCCACACCTGCGCGTGGTGACTGCGCAGCGCCTCGGCCGAACCTTTGCCCACGTCGCCGAAGCCGCACACGAGCGCGACTTTACCGGCGACCATCACGTCGGTCGCGCGCTTGATGCCGTCGACCAGTGACTCGCGGCAGCCGTAGATGTTGTCGAACTTGCTCTTGGTGACGCTGTCGTTCACGTTGATGGCGGGGATCAAGAGCTCGCCCTTGTCGCGCATCTGGTAGAGGCGATGCACGCCCGTCGTGGTCTCCTCCGAGACGCCGACCAGATCCGCGAGCACCTTGTGCCAGTGCTTCGGGTCTTCCTTGGCGACGCGCTTGAGGAGCTTGTTGACGAGTTGCAGCTCCTTGTTGTCCGTCGGCTCGTCGAGGATCGCGGGGTTCTTCTCCGCATAGTAGCCGCGGTGCAGCAGCAACGTGGCGTCGCCGCCGTCGTCGACGATGAGGTTCGGCCCCTTGCCGTCCGGCCAGGTGAGCATGCGGTAAGTGAAGTCCCAGTACTCCTCGAGGGTCTCGCCCTTGAACGCGAACACGGGGGTACCGGTCGCGGCGATCGCGGCCGCGGCGTGATCTTGAGTCGAGAAGATGTTGCACGATGCCCAGCGCACGTCCGCGCCGAGATCTTTCAAGGTCTCGATCAGCACGGCCGTCTGAATCGTCATGTGGAGCGAGCCAGCGACGCGCGCGCCTTTGAGCGGCCTGTTCTTGCCGTACTTCTCGCGAGTCGCCATCAGGCCGGGCATCTCGTGCTCGGCGACCTCGATTTCCTTGCGACCCCAGTCCGCGAGGCCGATGTCCTTGACCACGTAATCCTTCTGCGCCGCGCTCTTGGAAGCGCCTACCGATACACTCTGCGTCATGGGTTCTCCTGATCTGTCTACTGTTGTTCGTGAGTCTGTCTTGGATGATGGCGGCTCACGGCGTTTGCGTGAGCGGCCGCGTAGCGAGCAAGCTGAGCCAGGGCAGATGCGCGTCCGGGCCCGTGCGCACGAAGCGGCCGGGCACGGGCACGACGCGCACGTCCTGGAGCCCCGCCGACGCGGCGAAGCCCGTGAGCTCGTCCGCCGAAAAGCCCAGCCACACGTCTGCTTGCGCGTCCTGAAACTGTTCGTCCTCGTGACGCGCGTAGTCGATCACGAGCACCTTGCCGCCGGGTCGTGCCAGCGCCGCCAGCTCGACCATGGTCGCGCGCGGACGTGGCGCGTGATGCAGCACGCGAGACGCGACGACCAGATCGGCGCCAGCACCGACCGCTGCCGTCACGCGCTCTCCGCCGATCGGATCCTCGACCAGCTCTACGTTTTCGTAACCGTGCGCACGGACGCGCTGCCGGGCGCGCGCCAGCTGCGCGTCGCTTCGGTCGATGGCGACGACGCGTTTGAAGATCGGTGCCAGCAAATCGAGGAGCGCGCCGTCCCCGGTGCCGGCGTCCAGCGCCAGATCGCGCTGGTCCAGGAGCAACGCGAGCGCGAACAGGTAAGACGGGATCTCCGGCGAAAGCCCGACGTCCGCCGCCAGCGGCCGCGCGAAGAACTCTCGCGTGCGCGCGTCGCGCCGCAGCACCACCTCCGCCACGCGCTCGAGGCTGCCGTCCGCGGCGCACAGCTTCCTGCCGGAGTCGAGCGCGTCCGCCACGACCGCATCGGCGCGCGCTCCATCAGCCAGACGGACGAGGGTGCGGGTGCCTTGCCGCCGGTCCGCCA
The DNA here is from genome assembly GCA_036520475.1 of Polyangiaceae bacterium. Classification (GTDB taxonomy): domain Bacteria; phylum Myxococcota_A; class Polyangia; order Polyangiales; family Polyangiaceae; genus DATDJP01. The sequence goes on from DATDJP010000331.1 coordinate 52,819, forward strand.
GCAAGCCTGCCTGGCGTAGGGGCGCGGCGTGGCGAGAAACGTTCGGCTGCGACTCGTCGAGCAGCTCCGCCAGCTCTCCGACGCTGAGCTCCTCCTCGGCGGCCAGCGCCAGGAGCTTCAGGCGCGTGGGGTCACTGAGCAGCCGGTAGAGCTGCCAGCGCGTATCGCCCGCGGGGAGTGCCTGCATGCCCGGGCATTATACATTCAAATATGAGAATGTATGCAATAACTGATAAATCAAGCGATTTCAGCGACATTCAGCAGCCGCTCCGAGGGGCGCAGCAGGCAGAGCTCCGGGGCCGCTTTCGAGGTGGCTTCCAGTGCAGGGCAGCGCAGGCGCGCGGTGCGGAGCACTTCGGTTCCAAGCGCCGCGTCCCAGCGCAGGAGCTTCGCGCTCAGACGGTTTCCCTTCTGGCAAACGACCAGGTGCGTGCGTGATGCAGGCAGGGGCGGAGACGTCCCGTCCGGCGTGTCTTCTTCCGCCCAGGCTCCGAGGTTCACGTAGGTGGCGCCGCTCCGCGCGCGCCGCGTCATCTCCGGCAAGTGGGTGTGCCCCATGACGACAAGCGCTGCGGGGAACAAGCCGGCCACCGCCGCGGCGCCGGCACGGAGCGAGTCGCTCGCGTCGAGCGTGGCGCGCGTGCGGCCCCACAGCCATGCGGTGATCGCAAGGCCGACGAGAGCTACCCCGATGCTCACGCCGAGCGTCAGCGTCCAGCGTGCGACGAGCAGCCACGCGAGCGCGACCACGCTCGCCAGCGCGACGGCGACGCGATCGACCATCACGCCCGCCAGCAAGCGCAGCAAGCTGCGTGTGACCGGAGGCCGCTGCAGGGACGCGAGCGCGCGCAGCTTGATCAGGCTGATCTGCCGCGCTTCGGCCAGGAGCGCCATCTTGCGTTCGTGTTCCTGACGCACCCATTGCCCGGCATCGCTGAAGTGTTCGCGCCACAGCGTGATCAGGCACACCACGGCCAGCGCGAAGCGCCGCCCCAGATCGAGCAAGCCGCGCACGCCGAGGCGCGCTCCGAAACGCAGATAGTCGAGCGCGCCCGCGGAGTCGTGGCCGCTCTCCAGCATGCCGCGCGTGGGGCGAACCACGTAGCGGAGGAGCACGTCGGACACCGATGGGTACGAGCGGCGCGGATCCGACGGCAGCACCGGGTGCAGCACGTGATCGTACGAACAATAGTCGTCGTACTGATGGCCGTGCTCGATGTAGACGAGGCCTTCCTCGTAGTAAAACCAGTCCGCGAACTCGACGCGGTCACCGGAGCCTGCCGCGTGTCCGGCCAGGAGCGCGCGAAACTCCGCTTGCACGGGCTCCCAGTGCAGGTCGACGTCGTGGTTCCCACGGATGATTACCAGGCTGTTGTCGGCGGCCACGAACGCCGCGAGCGCAGCGAACACGTCCCGGTGATGCGCGGCGACGTGGCGCAACTTGATGAGCGTGTGATCGGACGCGCTGCCCAGGCCGTGCGCGCGCTCTTCTTCGGTGGGCTCGGTGGCGAGCTCGTCGGGAAGGCCCGACACGCTCATGCCGGCGAAGTCGATGAAGTCGCCGGCGATCACCAGTCGCCAGGGTTTTTTGTCTTGGGGTCGCTCGCGGTAGTGGTGCAAGAGCGCGACGAGCTCGCGATCGCGTCGTGAGCTCGCGCCGCTGCGCGCCGGCGCGTCGGGCCGCGCGTGTTGCACCAAGTCGCTCCCCAAGTGGACATCGGACAAGACCAACAAGTTGTGCGTGGACATAGGTAAAGGGTGTCCTTGAGCATACTCTGACCTACACACCGCGGTTTGCACGCGACACTCGTGTTCTGAATTAATGAAACGCGTTGTTCGGCCGGCCGTCCGCGGGCCTGTCGTCGTGCAGAGCTCACGGGCGAAAAGCAGCGCGTGCTCGGCGACCCAGCAAGGAGTTCTTCTCGAGAGGTCATGGTCGATAGTGAATCCGCTCTATGCCGCTCCGCAGCGGCGCAGCGAGATTAGCGAACCCGCACAGGTAGCGGCGAGTCTCACGAGGATCGATGATTTCTTCGACACCGAAGGCCTCTGCGGTCCGCAGCGGAGACTGCACGGCTTCGAGCTTCGCCTCGATCTCGGCGCGTTTCTCGGCCGGATCGGGGGCTGCTTCAATCACGGCGCGGTAGGCGGCGTCCACGCCCCCGGCGATGGGTAGCGAGCCCCAGCGCGCCGACGGCCAAGCGTACCGCAGGAACGCCTGCGATCCGTTACGCTGGGTGAGCGCCGCCATGCCGAACGCCTTGCGCACCATGATGGCGCACCACGGCATCGTGGACTTTCTGACTGCAGTCAGCGCTTGCGTGCCGAAGCGCATCACGCCCGCCGCTTCGGCTTCCTTTCCGATCAAGAAGCCGGGGATGTCCACGAAGTGCACGACTGGCAGGCGGAACGTTTGCGCGAGATCGACCAGCCGCACCGCTTTCCTGCAGGCGTCCGCTGTCCACGCGCCCGCGTAGTAGTAAGGATCACTGGCGAGCACGGCGACGGGCCAGCCGTCGAGGCGCGACAGGCCGGTGATCACCGACCTACCCCAGCTCCGGCCGATCTCGAACCAGGAGCCTTGGTCGAGCACGGCCGTAAGGATCGGCCGCATCTTGTACACGCGCCGTTCTTCGCGTGGCACGACGCTGAGCAGCTCCTCTGCGCGGCGGTCTGGAGGATCGCTCGGCTCCGTACGCGCCGCGAGCTCGTGCACGGAGCTCGGCAGGTACGACAGGAAGCGACGCGCGCGCTGGAACGCTTCGCCTTCGCTTTTGACTTCGTCGTCGATGGTGCCGTTCTCGGCGTGCAAGCGGCTGCCGCCCAGCTCCTCTTTCGTGACGGTTTGCCCGATGCGCGCGACGACCGGTGGTCCCGCCGCAAAGAGCTGCGAGGTGCCCCGCACCATTACGGAATAGTGACTGGCGCACACCCGCGCGGCCCCCATCCCGGCGACCGAGCCGAGCCCGAGGGCGACCACGGGTACCTCCGAGAGGGCGTCGATCGCCTCTGTAAACGAGGGCACGTCCGGCAAATAGGTACGGCCCATGGTCTCCAGGTGTTTCACCGAGCCACCGCCGCCCGTACCGTCCACCAAGCGCACCAGCGGAATCCGCCAGCGCCGCGCGAAGGTCTCGGCATACACGAACTTGTCGTGCATGCCGCCGTCGTTGGCGCCCCCGCGTACCGTGAAGTCGTCCGCTGTGACGAAAATGGGCCGGCTGTCCACGCGGGCGAGGCCGCAAACGATGTTCGCCGGCGTGAACTGCACCAGGTTGCCGTCGGCGTCGTAACTCGGGAAGCCCGCAATTGACCCGACCTCGTCGAAGCTATCGGGATCGACGATTTGCGCGATGCGTTCTCGGACAGTGAGCTTCCCCGCCGCTCGGTGACGCGCGACTTTCTCGGGTCCGCCGAGTTTCAGGGCTTCCGCGCGGCGGCGCGCGACCTCCTCGAGCTCTGGGCTCCAGTTCATGAAGCGGCTACCTCACGCGTCGCGCTGTGCGTCAAGTCTCAGCAATTGACCGCTATCGAGCCCTCGCACAACGGCAGCATGCGGTGTAACATCCGCCGCCGACGGACCTCAGGATCCACCACGACGCTTACGAATACCATGACGTTCACCCGACTTTCGAAGACGCTTACCCCTTTTTTTCTGCTGATTGCCGCTTCCGCCTGCGGTGAGTCGATCGACGAAGAGCTACGGCGGAGCGACCGCGCGGAATGGCCGTTTTACGGGCACGACTACGAGAACACGCGCGCCAACACCGACGAGCGCCGTCTTTCGCGAGCGAACGTCGCTACGCTCGAGAAGAAGTGGGAGTGGACCGAGGCCGCGGTGACCAGCACACCAGTGCTCAGGGGCAACGCGCTCTACTTCGGGACCTGGGCGTCGAACACCGAGGCCGTCAACTACCGCGACGGAACGAAGATCTGGTCCGCGGATCTTCAGCCGGCCAACGGCATCAATCAGGTCAACCACACGCCGTTCGTCACGGACGACAGCGTGTATTCGGGGGCACACGTCGCGCAGCTGTTCGCATTGAGACGCGACAATGGCGAGCGCATCTGGGAAAAGCCCGTCGTGCTCGAGGACGCGCCGGCGCTGATGCTCTGGTCGTCGCCCATCGTCGTGGACGACCTGCTCATCATTGGCGTCGGCTCGTATCAGGTCTTCTTCCCGGTTGACCCCGCTTCTTTCGAGGTCTTCAGGGGCAGCGTCGTTGCCGTCAACGTCAACACGGGAGTGATCGCGTGGCAGACGTTCATGACCGACGTCAGCGGCGTGTCGGTTTGGTCTACCGCGGCCATCGACAAGGAGCTCGGGCTCTTGTTCATCGGCACCGGCCAACCCTACGACCGCGAGCCGGAGAGCCCGATGTCGGACGCGCTCGTCGCGCTCGACTACAAGACCGGCGTAAAGAAGTGGCACCGGCAGTTCACCGGTGGAGATGTGTTTCAGCTCCGCCGAACGGCGGCGGAGGTCGGGCCCGATCACGACGTCGGCGCGAGCCCGAACCTGTTCAAGATCGGCAAGCGCGCGGTGGTCGGCGTGGCCGACAAGGAAGGCACGTACTACACGCTCGACCGTGCCAGCGGCGAGGAAGTGTGGCGGAAGAAGCTCACTCCCGGCGGCGCCAACGGTGGCGTCATGGCCTCCACGGCCTATCACGCCGGTGTCATCTACATCGCTTCGAACGACGGAGCCTCGGGCGGGCGCGCGGGCGCCGGCGGTGGGCCGGCAAGAGGCGTGATCTTCGCGCTCAACGCGAAGGACGGCAGCGTGCGCTGGGAGGCAGAAATGGACGCGGGCACGTTCGGCGGTGTCACCTACGCCAACGGGCTCTTGTTCGTGCCCATGTTGGATGGCACGCTCCGCGTGTTCGACACCGCGAACGGCGGGGAACTGTGGCGGGCGCAGGTGGGCGATACCATGGCGGGCGGCGTCACCGTCGCGCGCGGGATGGTCTTCGTCGGTCACGGTTGGGCATGGCTGCCGCTTGCGCAGTTGAAGGGCGGCCTCGTCGCCTTCGGCCTGCCGGAATAACGGCCGACCCGCGTCAGTCTGCTTCGCCCTGAATGCTGCACGACGGGCATTCGTGGTCGATGCAGCTCGCCACGCGCGTGATCAGGCCGACCGCCGACGCATTCGCGTCGATCTCCGCCTGACACATATTGGCGCACTCGTCGCCGCAGCGCGTGCGCTGCACGCACTGAAGGATCGGTAAGCACGCTTTGTCGGCGACGCACTTGATGATGATGTTCGCGCAGGCGCTGCAGCGGCACGCCGAACATTCATCGAGCGGCTTGCCCGGTTCCTCTCCGGAGCCAGAGCGGCAGAGCGCCTCCTCGCCCGCGCTGGGCGGCGGAAACCCGTCCCCGACCGCCGTGGGATGTCCGACGCCGTCTTCATCGATCCACGTGACGTCGCAGCCCTGTCCTGGGATGGTCCTCGACGAGCCAGCGTCCCAGGCGAGCCCGAACAAAATGCACATCTCGTCCCGGGCGCTCGTCCCGAAGTTCAGCGGATGGTCTTCGGTGTTGTTGAAGCCGCAACGGAAGCGGAAGCCTTCGCCCGCCTTCATGAGCAATGGTTCGGGGAACAGCAGCTCGGTTTCGTGCTCCCAGTCGTTGCTCGTCCACAGGTGCCCGTCGTCGCGGGTACCGGCGTACCAGACGTCGAAGTTCGTTCCCCAGCGGTGCGTGTGGCGCGTGAGCCCGGCGAGCTTCACGTCGTTGCGGAAGCGGCACTCCGCCGTGAACTGCGACGTCGCGCCCGCCGGCGTCTCGATCGTCCAGTTGTAAAACCCGAACAGGCGCGCCACGTGCTGTATGCGCGCGCCGTCCGTCAGGTGGAAGTTGAACGCGCTGCGCGCGGGGATCGTGCGAGTGCCCGTGTTCAGGTAGTGATAGTCGAACACCACGCGCTGGCCGCCGAAGAACTCGCGTCCGACGCCCTCGGGCATGTCGAGCCGGCCGTACGGCAGCTGAATCCCGTGCACCGTCTCGAGACCCGGCTCGGGAAACGCCGTCGACGTGCTGAAGCACGGGATGCGGTCGCCGACGTTCATGGTTCGCAGGCGCTCGTCGGCGCGACTGCCGGGCACGGCCGCGGCCACGAACATGTGGTGGCTGGACGGCGCATTGGCGAGCTCGATAGTGCGCACGTAGTACGGCTGTCCGGGATCGCCGGGCAGCTCGGCGATCTCGCAATACTCGACGTCCTCGCCTGGCGCGATGTCCGCGCCCAGGCTGCGCACTTGAAAGCCGTAGCTCGGCTGCTCGAGCCCGAGATAGTCGGTCCTCAGCTTTTCGTCCGAGGTGCAAGCCGCGCAGCACGTTGCCAGGACGCATGCGACCGAAACCCGACTCATACATTCGCGAGCTCGCGTGCTCATCGCAAAGGTATGAGTCAGTCTCGAGGTCCATTCAAGGCGTTTCGCCGGTTCCGACAGGGGGGGCGCCCGCGACGCCCGAATTGTGCAGTCAGGCCAGAGCGCGGACGCGCGCTCAACGGCGCAAAGTCGCGCTCATGCTGGAGCTGACGGCCTGGCTGAGCCAGGCCAGGCGCTTTTGATGATCGAGCAGACGATCGCGCAATGCGCGCAGATCGCGCAAGCGTTCGCCATAGTGTTCGATGGCGGTACGGTCGGCGTCCAGCGGCTCCAGAATCCACTGTTCGTAGCGCGCCATGGCGCGGCTCACGGACGCGTCGAGCCCTCGGCCGATCGCGTCGATGAGCACCGTCTCCGAGCCGCGGACCTGCGCCGCCAGCGCGGCTTCCGGCTCCAGCAGCGAGGCGTCCACGGCGCGCAGACACTGCCGCTGCGCCTGTCCGAACGTCCACGCAAAGAGCAGCAGCGTTCCACCGAGCGCGCCGAGCGCGACGCCGGCGAGGCCCAGCACGCTGCCGGCGAGGGTGGCGCCGATCAGCGCACCGGCGAAGCCGATCGCGCCCCGGGTCACCCAGAAGCGTCGAGCGACGCGCTCGAACGAGGGCTGGAGACTTGCCGCGGCGCGCGCCGTCGTCGGGGCATCGTCGATGTGTAAGGACGGGCTCGACGCACGCGTCACGAGAAATCCGATCTCGTAACGAAGACGCAGCGCTTCGAATACGCCGAGCTCGATGCTGCGCACCGCGGCGTCCGCGCGCAGCTCGATCTCGCGGCCTATCTCCGTGCCCGAGCGCTCGAGCCCGCGGCGAATCCAGCGCTCCAGCTCCGCGGCGGCGTGGGTCAGCTGCTGCGGGCTCTGGCACGCGAGCACGCGTTCGACGATTTGCGTGCGCAGGCCGTTGATGCGCGTACGAAGCGCTTGCAAGGCGGCGTGTGTGATGTCCGCGGCAGCGGCCTGAATCGACGGTGCCGCGGCGCTGATCTGTTCGGAGCGGAACCGCTCCGGATCCGGACGCTGGCGTTCCTGGAGGATCGTGATCTGTTGCTCGTAGTAGCGCTCGACGCGCTGCTCCACCTCGCGCATCCCGCTCTGCCACTCCTGGACGGCGCTGGTCATGCGCGCGCCGAGCAGCAAGCTGCGCTCCAGGCGCACGACTTGCGAAAGCCGTTTCACTTCCGCGTCGAAGCGGCGCACGAGCTCTGCCGGGACACCCTCCTCGAGCGTCGCGCCCGCCGGCAGCGACAGCAGCGGCAGCTGCTGCTCGGTGCAGCCGAGCTCGGCGGCGAAACGGTGCCCGGCCACGTCGCGCAGGCGTTCGAGACGCTGTCCCGCCGTGGACGTCGGATCGCGCAGGCTCTCGAGGTACACGTCGTCCATTCCCGTCAGCACCAGCACGACGTGTGGCATCAGCGCGAGCGCGTGCAGAATGCGGCTCTTCGTCGCGTCCGGTAAGGTGGCATCGAGGTCGGAGACGAAGACGCAGGCGTCGGCTCGTTCCGCGACGAGCGCCCAGGCTCGTTCCTCCGCCTGCGCGCCGCGGCTGAACGCACTGGTCACGTCGAGCAGCGTCAATTCTTCCGGCAGGTGCTGGGCCGGATAGCGGAGCTCGAGGCTCGTGACGTCCTCCGCGTCGTCTTCGTAGAAGCCCGAGACGTCCTCGTGAAACTGCTGAATGCGGTCGGACTGCCGGCGCTCGAGCTCCTTTTGCGTTGCTGCGAGATCTCGCCCCAGCCTCTGAATGCGCGTGTCGAGCTCCGCGAGTCGCTTGCGCGCTTCGACGAAACCGCTGCGGCTCGACTCCGCGGGCAGCGCGAGCGGGTCGAGCGCCGCTTCCGCGACTCGGCAGGCCAACGCGGCGTTGCTGGCGGCGATGCGCAAGCGTCCCACGTCCGTGTCCACGTCGGCGATGACGGCGAGCCGTGCCTGCCACGCGCGGTAGGCTTTCGACCAGACGAGGCGCGCGACCGCGTACGCGATCCACAACCAAATCGCCCAGCCAGGCGGGGCGGCACGCAGCACGCGGGGCAGCGCGCGCTCCTGCTCGGCGCTCGCGCGCGCGAGCTCGGCGCGCTCCGTTTCTCGCTGGGCGATTTCGGATGCCATGCCCTCGGCTTCGCTGCGCGCCGTCTCGAACGCGTTGAATTTGTCCTTGAGCTCGCCGAACGCGTGCTCCGCGGCGTCGCGATGCGTTTCGACCTCTCGCGCCAGCGTGTCGCGTAGCGCCGTAGCCTCGTGGAGCTTTCGTTCGCTGTCTGCGATCTTGTGCACGAGCTCGGGGGCGCGGTCGGGGTGCAGCTTGTCGAAGTCGAACGCGTGACGTTCCCCACGCGCCAGGTAGTGACGCGTCGGTCCCGTGCGAAGTGAGACGATCTTGCCCGGCGTGCGCGCCTCGGCTGCGAGCAGCGACTCTCCGAGGAGCGCGTTCATGAACGTGATGCGCCGAGGCTTGTCGTCGCCCATCAGCACGGCACAGAGCGTGTCGCGATCCAGCTTGCGCTGGATGTCCAGAACACGCGTGCGGACGTCGGCCACGGCCAGGGCTCCGAGCTGTTCGCCGTGCGCCACCAAAGCTTCCAGCGACGCACACGCACGCCTCACTTCGTCGAGCAGCGCCCGCGCCTCGGCGTTCTCGCCCGGGCCGCCGCGGACGCGTGGGGGCGGCCGCGAGGAAGATAATCCTCGCGCGTCCAGCGCCGGCGGACGGGCGCTCTCGCTAGCGGATTTCCCTACCAACGCACGCGACGATATCATGCTCGGGACGGCCCCCGCCCATGTTAGCTCGCTATCGGCATACCCAGGTTGGTTGGATGATCATCGCGGCTGCCGCGCTGACCGCCCTGGTGGCGGTTCCGGCGCTGATCGCGGCCGAGCTCGCCCTGCATGCCGCCGGAGTGGCGGCCGTGTTCGCGCTCCTGCTCGCCGGGTTCGGCAGCATGACGGTGACCGTGACCGACCGCTCGATCGAGGCACGCCTCGGAGTGGGCATTTTCAAACGACGAGTCCAGTTCGAGGAGGTGAGGGCTTACCGGCTCGTCAAAAACCCCTGGTACTACGGCTGGGGGATACGCCTCTTCCCAGGGGGCACGCTCTACAACGTGTCCGGCACCGCCGCCGTCGAGCTCGTGCTGGCTAACGGCCGGCGCGTGCGCTTCGGCACGGACGACGCGGAGCCGGTCTTGCGGGTCCTGGGCGAGGTCCTGGGGCCATCGAAAGCGCTCACTCCGGGTGAAGAGCAGCAGCTACGGACGCGCGGGCGACGCTTCATCGTGGCGTCTGCGCTGTTCGGCGCGGCGCTGGTCGTTGGCCTCGCCGTCTGGTTCAGCTTCGAGATGAGGCCGCCCCGAGTCGAGCTGTCGGCGGACAAGCTCTCGGTGAGCTCCACCATGTACGGAGTGGACGTGCCTCTGCATGAAATCACGTCTGTATCGCTCCGCGAACGCCTGCCGCGGATTCGACGGCGCACGAACGGCTTCGCGCTCGGGCACACTCTACGCGGTCATTTCCGTCTCGACGAGCTCGGTGACGGTCGGCTGTTCATCGTCGCCGGCCAGGCGCCCTACGTGCTGGTGCGTACTCGGGAGAGTTACGTCGTCGTCAATTTCGCGGAGCCGGAGCGCACGCGCGAGTTGTACGCAGCGCTGAAGAGGCGTGTGCCAGAGCGCTGAAGTCTGCTGGAGGTCACTCTTCGCTGGGTTCTTGATCGCGAAGACCGAGCTCGCGAATCTTCTGCTGCAGACTCTGGCGCACCATGCCGAGCTCCTCGGCGGTGCGCGACACGTTGCCCTGATTGCGATTCAAGGCGCTCCGTAAGTACTCGCGCTCGAAGCGCTCGACGGCGCGCTTCTTCGCTTCCGCGAACGACACGCCGGGCTCGAACGCTGGCGAATCCTGGCCGGGCGACAGCTCGGGCTCGCCGTAGAGCGCCAGATCCTCGGCTTCGATGTGCTCTCCGGCGGCGAGGACGCTCGCCTGCTCCACGACGTTGCGCAGCTCTCGCACGTTGCCGGGCCACGGGTGGCGCGTCAGTCGACGTAGCGCGCCCTCGGAGAGCGTGCGTTTGGGACGGCCCAGCCGTTCGGCAATTTGAGCCAGGAAACGTTCGGCGAGCGCCGGAATGTCCTCGGTCCGCTCGCGCAGCGGCGGCAGCTCGAGCTGCAACACTTTGAGTCGGTAATAAAGGTCCTGACGGAACTTGCCGTGCTTGACCTCGGCCTCGAGGTCGCGGTGGGTCGCCGCGATCACGCGCACGTCCACCTCGAGGCGCGTGTTGCCGCCCACGCGCTCGAACGCGCGCTCCTGCAATACGCGCAGGACCTTCGCCTGCGTGTCGGCCGGCATGTCGCCGATTTCGTCGAGGAAGATGCTGCCACCGTGCGCGGATTCGAAACGCCCGATGCGCCGTGAGTCGGCGCCGGTGAACGCGCCCTTCTCGTGACCGAACAGCTCACTCTCCACGAGCTCACGGCTGATGGCCGCGCAGTTGACGGCGACGAATGCCCGCGACGCGCGCGTGCTGCGCTGATGCAGCGCCTGCGCCACGAGCTCCTTGCCGGTCCCGCTCTCGCCGCGGATGAGCACGGTCAGGTCGGTCTCCGCGGCGCGCTTGATGACGTCGAACACGCGCTGCATGGCGGCACCCGAGCCGATCAGGGCGCCGAAGCCGTATTCGCGCTCGAGCCGATCCAGGAGCAGGCGATGCTCGCGTTCGAGCCGCGTGCGTTCGAGAGCGCGGCGCAAGATCAGCCTGAGCTCGTCATTGTCGAACGGCTTGGGCAGGTAGTCGTCGGCGCCCGCCTTCATCGCTTCCACGGCGACGCGTTCGTTGCCGTGCGCGGTGAGCAGCACCACGGGCGTCTCGGGCCGCGCCTGCTTCGAGGCGCGCAGCACGGCCAGGCCGTCGGGGCCGTTCCCCAGCGCGAGATCGGTGAGCACTAGATCGAACGCGCCTTCGCCGAGCTCGACCAGCGCCGCCTGCCCGCTGCCCGCGACCACGACGTCATAGCCGTCCTTCGTAAGCAAGCCGCGCAGCGCGAGCTGAATCGCGCGCTCGTCCTCGACGATCAAGACTCGCGGCTTCATGCGCCTCCGTGTTCCCTGTGCCTGGGAAACACCAGGCTGAACGTGGTGCCTTCGCCCAGCTTCGACTCCACGTCGATGCTGCCGCCGTGCGCCTCGACGAGCTTGCGAGTGATCGCCAGACCAAGACCGGTCCCGCGCTCCTTCGAGGTGTGAAACGGATCGAAAATCTTGGGCAGCCGTTCCGCTTCGATCCCGGGGCCGTTGTCACGGACGCGCAGCCAGAGCTCGTTCCCTGAAAGGTTCGCGCCGCCCGCGATCTCGATGCTCGGGCTCGGAAAGCTACTGTCTTCGAGCGCATCGAGGGCATTGGAGAAGAGGTTGAGCAGCACGCGACGGAGCTTGTCCGGATCCGCCTCGAGCCAGGTGTCCGGCTCCAGACTTTTCTGCACCGAGGTGTCTGTCTTGGTCAGCCGTTCGCGCAAGGTCTCGAGCGCCGAGTCCACGACTTCTTCCATGTCGACTTCTCGCAGACTGAGCGGCTCTTCACGGGCATAGCGCAAGAGATGAGACACGGAGCGCTCCACGCGGTCGAGCTCTGCGGCGGCGACCTTGGCGTACTCGGCGTTGCCGGCATGCGTGGGGTCCTCGGCGATCTGTTGCACCAGACTCTTGGCCGCGGTGATCGGATTTCTGATCTCGTGGGCCACGGACGCGGAGAGTTGTTCGAGCGCGCGCGCGTGCCGTCCCTCGAGCGCGCGGCGTTCGTGCGTTACGGTCGTCGACAAACGCTGTCCTACTTCACGTTCCACCCAGCGCTGGCGGAGCACGGGCGCCACCACGCCGAAGAAGCCGTGAGACGCGACGCCAATTCCCCAGGACAGGGCCACGGTTGCCCCCACGAACGGCCCGGCGACGAGTGACAGGAACAAGCACACCGAGGCCCAGACGATCACATGGCCGATGAAGGCGATGCGATGCGCCGCCCGACGCTTCGCGCGCCGCACGGCCACGTCGAGCTCAGACGGCTGTGGGCGCGTGCGCAGTCGCCGTTGAAGGCCACGGAGCGGACGTCCCGCCTGTTCCCGGATGAGCCGTGAAGACATCGGATGTCACGAACCTAGCAGGTCGCGATTGGTCGTCGGGCGCAGCCAGTGGTCGGGCAGATGGCGAACGATGCCGGGAGTCGCGCTTCGCGGCGTGTCCAGGAACTCGCCGAGCTTCTCCCAGGAGTCGCGGACCGACCGCAGAGCGGGACCGAGGAAGCCGGCGTCTTGGGGAGCGGAGTCGTGAGTAGTGGTGGCGAACAGTAGTTGGTTCATGCCGGGTGCTAAAGCACGCGCCGTGCCGGCTCATACAGTAAGTAATTACGAGCGCTTACGACGCCGCTCCGGCGTGTCTACTGCAGTCGCTGGCCTTCACTGCAGCGCCCGTCCTGCACACGCGTGAGAGCGGCCTTCAGCGCGGCGCGATGCGCAAGGCGAAGGCGAAGCAGGAAGCGAGAAAGAAAGCCATCGCCCGTTGATCCTTGGAGTCTATGTGGCCAGAACAACTGGTGATTGAATGCATTGATACCGTTCGTGCACAGTCTGCAATGTCACCGTTCGTTCGCATTGACAATTGATACCGTTCGGTGACATTATCCGACTGTTACCGTTCGGTGACATTCGGTGACATTCGGTGCATGAATGATAGTTCGCACTCCGCGGGACATCGGCGCGCTCATCCGCGAACAGAGGAAACGGCTCGAGCTGGACCAGCAAACGCTCGCAGACCGCGCCGGTGTCAGCCGTAAGTGGCTGAGCGCCGTCGAGCAAGGCAAATCGAGCGCGGAGCTCGGGCTCGTGCTCCGGACGCTCAGCGCGCTCGGTCTCGAGCTCGACGCTGCAGAACGCTCATCGCGTCAAGGCGGCGGCACGAGCGCCGTGGACATCGACGCGATCGTGAATCTTGCCAAGAAGAAGCGGAAATGACGAGCGAGCTCGTCACGTTGATAGGCAGCGTCGAGATTGGACGCCTGCGTCGAGATAGGTCCGGCCGGGTGTCGTTCGTTTATGCAGAGGACTGGCAACAGGCGCAGGAGGCCCATCCGCTATCGTTGTCGATGCCGCTGCTGCAGCGCGAGCATCCTCACAGAGTCGTGAGCGCGTACATCGCCGGCCTCTTGCCGGATAACGAGCTGATCTTGGAGCGCTGGGCGCGCAAGTTTCAGGTGTCGCCAAACAACGCGTACGCGCTCATCGCAAAGGTCGGCGACGACTGCGCGGGCGCAGTTCGGTTCGTCGAAAGGTCGGACAGCGGCGCGCCGGCGCGCGAAGGAACGGGCCAGGTTCACTGGCTGACCGAAGTAGAAATTGCAGAGCGCCTACGTGCCTTGACCCGCGATGTCTCCGCCTGGCGCGCGCTCAGCGATGTCGGACAATTCAGCCTGGCTGGCGCACAACCCAAAACTGCGTTCGTCTTCGACGGCGCGCGCTGGGGCGTCCCGTCCGGGCGCATTCCGACCACGCACATCTTCAAACCGGGCATCGAGGGGCTCGAGGGGCACGCTGAAAATGAACACTTCTGCCTGATGCTCGCGCGAGCGCTCGAGCTTCCCACGGTCAGCTCCGAGGTACACCGCTTTCAGGATCAGGTCGCGATCGTGATCGAACGCTACGATCGCATCCGGTCGAAGCGGCAGGTCGTGCGCATTCATCAGGAGGATATCTGTCAAGCCCTCGCAGTGCCGCCGGGTCGCAAGTACGAAAATGAAGGCGGGCCCGGAGCTCGAGCCGTTGTCGAGCTCTTGCGTGAGCACTCGAGCGCTCGAGAAGACGACATTGCGACGTTCGTGAACGCGCTGGCATTCAACTGGCTCATCGCTGGAACCGATGCGCACGCCAAGAACTACTCGCTCCTCATCGCTCCGCAGGGACGTGTGCGTATGGCGCCCCTCTACGACCTGGCGAGCGCGTTGCCCTACGACCATTTTCAATTGCAGAAACTGAAGCTGGCCATGAAGATTGGCGGTAAGTATCGGGTGCGGGACATCGGTGCCCACCAGTGGTCGAAGGCGTTCCGCGAGCTCAGAGTCGACGTGGACGCCGTGCTCCTCCGCATCCGCACCATGGCGCAGGTCCTGCCCGACCTGGCGACTGACGAGCTACGCCGCTGCAAGCGAGCCGGACTCGTGCACCCCGTGCTCGGCCGACTCGCGCAGGAGCTCTGCAAACGAGCCGCCAGCCTGACCGTGCAGCTCGCCGGGGTCGCCCGCGGCTGAACGCTGGCAAGCCAATATTCTCCCGGTGGGATGGCGCTGGCCCTCCCGCGCTCCATCCTTGGATTGGGTCGGTGCTTGCAGGTACGAGCTGCCCTTCGAGGCCGGAGGCCCCAGCCGCTTCGCGCTGCGGGCCGCCCATCATTCTTTCGCTCCGCTCATGAACCGGGCGAAGGCATGCTCGAAGTCCGGATGCCAGCGGGAGAGCGCAGGACGGTTGAGGATGATGTCCTCTGCCGCCCAGCGGATGCGCCGCTCATCCGTCGCGCGGTCGACGGCGTTGTCCGGGCAGAGCACGTAGAAGTCGCCCCGCGCGAGGGACTCCAACATGAACTCGACGACCTGCTCTGCAGTCCATGCGGGCGCGGGTTTCTCTGTCGCTCCCGTCATGCCGGTGTGGGTGTATCCAGGGATCAACAAGTGCGCCGAGATGCGATCGCCACACGCACCGCGTAGAGCATGTGCAAGCGATTCCGTGTAGTTCTTCACGGCGGCTTTCGACATGTTGTACGCAGCGTTGCCGGGCGGGCTCGTGATGCCTTGCTTGGAGCCAGTATTGATCACGACTCCCGGCTTTTCTCCTGCAAGCATGCCGGGCACGAAGGCTTCCACCCCGTTTACGATGCCCCAAACGTTGACGTCGACGAGTGATTTCCACTCCGCGCTGTTTTCCCAAGGTAGCCCGGGGTTCCGTCCTGTCCCGGCGTTGTTCATCAGTACCGAAACCGCGCCGAACTTTTCCCCGACTTGATCGCGCAACGCGGCCACCTCCTCCTTACGCGCCACGTCGGTCGCGACTGCCAGCACATCGCTCCCGTTCTGCGCAACGGACGCGATCTCGCGAGCTGCCTCGTCGAGCGCCGGACCGGCTAAATCGGCTAGCACCACCTTCATGCCGAGCGACGCCAAGCGATGCGCCGCCGCGCGCCCGATGCCGCTGGCAGCGCCGGTCACGACCGCAATGTTTCCGCGCCCGAATGCCGGTGAGAGGGAGGCTTCGTCATATGTCATGAGAGTTCTGTCAGCGATAGCGTCCCCGCTCCCAGAAGCAAACCCTCGCTCGGCTCTTCGTGCCCGGGCAAGGGCAACACTGAGGGCTCAGCTCTCGCCGCGAACGCGCGCAAGCGCCCAATTGTTCTGCGAGTCCGCGCGGTCCGTTGACAGAACGCCCGAAATCCGGCTGCATGGATGCGTTACGCAATGGCGGGGAACGTGCACTGCTCCCGGTTCGGAATCGCGATTGTCGGGCTCGTCGCGGTCGCGGCAGCCTCATGCTCTGACGACAGAGAGGGCTCAGGCGCGAGCGGCTCCGCCGTCGAAGACGGCACGAGCGGCACAGCCGGCGTAGGCGGAATCGGTGGGGCCGGCGGCATCGGCGGTACGGCGGGCTCGGGTGGTGCCGGCGGTTTTGGTGGCCTCGCCGGAAGCGGCGGCTCAGGCGCTTGTCAGGGCATAGCGGCGGGTCAAGTCCTGTGGCCGTGCGGGTGCGGCAACGGTGTCGGCGATGGGCAGCAGTACGGCCCGACCAAGCCGGGCGAATACGGCATCAATCTGAGCTGCTGCAATTTCCGGTACGCGGGAAGACTCTGCGATCCCTACGTACACGGGTTCTGTCCCGATGGGACTGTGCCCACGATGTCCGTCTGTCTGTGACGCTCGCTGCGACTCCTTCGCCGCACGCAACACGCGGCCAGGCTGAGCAGCAGGCCCTGCAGCGCGAGACGTGAACCCGGGGCGCTTCCAGAAACGCGGCAAGAGCAACCCGCGTCGTCCTCGTCACTGGGAGCGGATGGACCGCCGCCGTCGCGCCTTCCGCCGTCCGGTGCGGGCGCGTCTGCGTCTGCGTCTGCGTCTGCGTCTGCGTCTGCGTCTGCGTCTGCGTCTGCGTCTGCGTCTGCGTCTGCGTCTGCGTCTGCGTCTGCGGGAAAACACTCCGGCTCGGCGCTGCAATCGCGGGACAGGTTGCGGACGAACACGCGATTGGCGCGTACGGCAGGGTCGTCGTTGAACCGATCGTAGGCGAGCACGGAGCGCCCCTGGCCTTCACTTGCCAGCCGGGGTGAGACGGCATGCAGGCCGTCCGGAGAGAGCTGCAAGATGTCGCCGCTGATGGTGCCGTCTCGTTCCACCCATCGGCCGCGCACGCCGGGATGTGGCGTGGGTTCGGAGTGGGTCCACGTTGGGGTGGACCACGCAACGAGGAAGCGCGCGCCGTCGAAGACAACGGTCGGCTCGCGCTCGGTGACTGGAGTCGTTGCGATAGGGATTTCAGGCGGCTGGAGCACGCTGCCGGATAGCCGCGCGCCGTAGATATGCGAGTTGCTCGCGCGCTTGTCCGCCCACACGACCAGGAGACTTTCGCCGCCGGACCGCATCGCGATCGAACCTTGAGGATCGGCAGTGGCTGCAATTGAGGTCGGCGCCGTGGCGACCAGGCCGCTCTGGCTGGTGGGGACTATGTAGGAAACGCGGACGTCGGCTCGTTCGATGCGCGCGGGAATTTGAGGCTCCACAGCGCTCATCCACGCAGCGACGAAGCCGTTTCGCGCGACTGCGAGCGCGGGTGCCCACTCGGGATCCGCGGTGACCGCCAGGCGAATGGTGGATTGAAGGACCACGCCGGCCGAAGAGATTTGAGCGCCGTAGATGTCTTCTCGATGGGTTGCGTAGTCTCGCTGATCTTCCCACACCACCAAGTAGCTGCCGTACGTGAACTCGACTTTCGGTTTGATCTGGTTCGCGGCACGAACACAGATGGCGATGGGTTCGGAATCGAGCGGCACACCGGTCTTGGAGACACGCATGCCGAGCACGTCGCTCTCGGTGCCGTCGCGCTGTTCGGACCAAACGACGAGATAGTTCGTGCCATCGGATGCGACGGCGACGTCGGATGGATCGGTGCTTGCGTTCGAAACTGGGAAAGTGGGAGTCGACGGCGGTTGACCGCCGACTGGGAGCAATGCTCCGTACAGATCGCGCATGCCGGTTCGCCAATTTCGGTAGTCGGACCACACCGCCAGATAGCCGTCGCTCCCGAAGGCGATCGCCGGTCGGGCCTGCGCGTTCACACCACTCGAGATGGCACGGAGCCCGGGTGGAGCGATCTGTCCGTTACTGGCGACGCGCAGCGCGAACACGTCGGGATTCACGCTGCTCGACGTGATGGCAAGATGATGAGTGCCATCGAAGGCGAGCAGCAGGGCCTCGACCAGATCCTGCTCGCCGTGAGGCATCGCACCTCTGAACTCGCCGGCAAGGAGTTGCGTGGGCTCTGGATCGAGTAGTGCGCCCGCGGCGCTCAGGCGCCGGCTCCACGCGGGTGCCAAGTACTGGTGCTGCCACGCGACCAGGTAATTCGTGCCATCGAACGACACGCGAGGGGCCACGAGATTCTCGCCGGTCGCGATGGCGATGTCTCCAGAGCCAAGGGGACTACCGCTTCGATTGAACAGGCGGCCCGAGATGCCGTGTGAACCCGAGATGTCCGTGGTGTAATGCGTCCAGACGGCGAACAGGTTGGTGCCGTCGAACGCCAGTGTTGGGTTGCCCTGCCAGCCCGAGTCACTGGTCCAGTCGAGTGCCGTCGCATCCAGGATTTGCCCCTGAGCACTCACACGCCTGGCCAGGAGACGGGTCACCTGGTCCGAAGCCGAGAAGCTATTCCAGATCACCCAGTAGTTCGTGCCATCGAACGCGATGGCCTGTTCCGCTTCGTCTGCGTCAGTCGTCGCGATTGCGATGGGGGCCTGATCGAGAACCACGCCGGAAGACGAAACGCGCAGGCCGTAAACATTTCTCGGATCGCGCAGCTCACCCCACACGATGAGCGAGCTCACTCCGTCGGAGGCGGCGACGGGCTCAAAAATGCTGTACGGTGGCCGAGCGAGTGCGATGTCCTTCTGGAGCACGACGCCGGCCTCGCTGATACGCGCGGCGTACAGGTCGGTCGCGGGCTCGTTGGGGTCGGGCCGGTGCGTCCATATTACGAGATAGTTCGTGCCGTCGAAGACGGCGGCAACTTCCGAGTCTTTCCCCGACAGCGACGAGATAGCGAGGCCGGTCGGATCGAGCACGGAGCCATCCGGGCCCAGACGCGTACCGGAGAGGTAGGGTCCATTGGCGTGGCGATTGTCGTACCAGAGCACGAGCGACGTGGTGCGTCCGCGTGCCACAGCTCGCGAAAGCTGCGCGCCCTGTGCCGTCGGGAGCGCGATGGGTGCGTCGACGGGCCACTCTGAGTCGAGCACGAGTGCCCCGAGGTTTTTCGGTGCGCGTGACGGCTGACTTGGATCGTCGTCACGCGGTGCGCAGCTTCCCGCCAAGGTTGCTACGAGCGCCGCGACCAGGCTGATGCGTCTGAACCCGACCCCGTGCAGATACATCGTCGGAGTATCTCCCACCCCGGCCCGCCGAGAAAGGGGCTGTTACCGTAGTGCGTGTGGGGTCGCCAAACTGCACCCGGCGCTCAACGCGGAGCTGCGCCCGGACTTGACGCACGTCTCGAATACGTATAGCTGATCGGCTATGCAATCTACGGAGGCGCTAGACCGGACGTTCCACGCCCTTTCAGACCAAACGCGTCGCTCGATGATCCACGCGTTGGCGGGAGGTAAGGCGCGCAGCGCAGGGGAGCTGGGCAAGCAATTCAGCTCCGCTCAACCCACCATCTCGCGACATCTCAAGGTGCTCGAGCAGGCGAAGCTGATTGAGCGCAGTGTCGAAGGCCGCGTGCACCTCTTTCGTCTTCGGCAGAAGCCTCTGCAGGAAGCCGGCACCTGGATCGAGCGCCACCAGCGCTTCTGGAACGGTGCTGTCGATCAGCTCGAGAGCTTGCTCCGCCGGGACCTAACATGAAGCCCAGC
>DATDJP010000332.1:0-14904 GCA_036520475.1 Polyangiaceae bacterium
GCCGGTCGTGGTGAGCGCGTTCAGCACCACGCCGAACGCGGGGATGCTGACGCCCGTGCCGAGCAAGTTCTCCGTGCCGGTCAGACCCGGACCGCGAGCCCCCACCGCGAACCCTTGAAGCAGGTCCGGCGACAGCGGAAAGCCCACGGAATTTTGCGCATTGAGACCGCCCGCGAGCAAGGTCGGCTCGGGCCCACCCAGATCCGGGCGGGCGCCGGCGTGCCAGGAGGTGCCGAGGTTCAACCGATCCGAGACGGATAGGTCCATGATCACGGCTTCCAGGAATACCTGGCGTCGCGCCATGTCGAGCTTGAGGATCACGAGCCGCATGGCCGCGAAGTCACGGGCCGATGACGTGATGAGCAGCGAGTTGGTCGACTTGTCCGGCGTGACGCGCACTTCACCCTCGAACATGCCAGCGGCATTGCCACCCCCGGGTCCCGGCGGCTGCCCCGGCGGGGGGCGTCCCTGTCCCGACAACATCTGCGTGAGTGTGTTGGCGAGCTCCTCCGCTGAAGCGTGCTGCAAAGCCAGCACTCGAATCCGTCCCTCGGCGGTCGGCTGTGCGTCGAGCCGCTTGAGCAGCTCCAGCAGCCGCAAGTAGGAGTCCTCGGTGCCGACCACGATCAAGCTGTTCGACTGTTCGTCGGCGAGCACCTTGCTCAGCCCGCCACGCATACCGCCACCCGGTGGCTGGCCTGGCTGACCCGGCTGGCCCGGCGCACCGAGCTCGAACAGCTCGTTGATGCGCTTCGCCATCTCGCTGGCGGAACCGTACTGGACCGGTTCGATCCACATACGCTGGCCAGCGCCACCGATGTCGACTTCCTCGATGATGCGCACCATGCGCCGGATGTTGGCGCCGGTGTCGGTGATGATCAGAAGCCGCCCCGGGCCGTATAACGAGAGGTCGCCATCCTTGCCCTTGAACTTGATGAGCAAGGCCGTCGCCTCTTCCGCCGAGATGTGCTCGAGGCGGTAAAGACGGGTGATGAAGCGATCGTCTTCGGGGATCGGCGCGCCGCGCGAGTACACGGGCGTGGGCAACGTCGCGATCCCACCGCTATCGACAATTTTCAGGAAGCGGCCGTGGGGCACCACGGTCATCCCGTTCTGCTCGAGGATCGAAAGGAACGCTTGATAGGCTTCGGCCAGCGTCACTGGCTGCGGCGACACCACGGTCGCCTTGATCTGCCGGACCTTCGGCCCATAGATGAAGCGCCGCCCAGTGAGCCCGCTGATGTGATTGACGAGCTCCGCGAGGTCGGCGTCCTGCAAGTTGAACTTCACGAGGTGGCCGGCGGGCTTCGGGCGATACGGCACGTCCGCCGCTTTGGCGATCGCGTCCATGCTGTCCGGCAAGGGACCCTTCGCGCCGGGAGGCTCCGGTTCCGGTGTGGCACCCGGCGCGGGTGCTTGAGCCGGCGCGGGCTCGGGCGTGGGGGCGGCAGCGGCCGCGGCGGGCCGCGCGGGCCGCGCACCGGGCAGCGTGATCTGCCGGTTGCCGGGGCGCGGCGGCTGCTGTGCACGCGCATCTTCCGCGAGAGCCAATGACATCGCCGTTGCGCAACAAGTCAGCCCCAGGAGTCGTTTCGTCGCGAGCGGGAACAAGAGGGGGGTCTTCAAGTTCAAGGTCTTCCGGACAATCATTAGCTTCTTCACTTGATGTGATAGTCGATGGTGGCTGGGCTGCCGCGGCGGTTGAGCTTCACGTTCAGGTTGCCGGCGGTGCGCAGGCGCGCATACATCTCGAGCGCCTTCTCCGGGCTCGCCATGGTGAAACCGTTGATGGCTTCGAGACGATCTCCGTTTTGCAGGCCCAACGTTCCAAGCAGCGTATCCGGGCGAATTCCGAACAGGCGGATACCGACGACCTTGCCGTCCTTCTGCTCGGGGACGATGCGCGCCGAGCGCATCAGCTCGGCCTGGTTCTCGAGGATCTTGTCGACAGCGCTGCGGTCGACATTGAACTCGCTGTCGCTGATCTTCTGGATCTTGGACGCGATCTCCGCGGGTACGGTCGTGGGGCCGCCTGACGGCGGCGGTTGCACATCTGGCGTCACCTGGGCAGCCGCGGCGCCTGGCTGCGGTACGGGCTGCTGCTCGGCAAACAGCAGCGCCTGACACAGCGATGAGCCGCTCAACAGCCACACGGACGGGCTGTTCTTGCGCGGATTGAAACCGATGAACGTCACCTGTTTTCCGCCCATGTCGTCGCCGACCCGGCGCAGCTTGGGCGCGGGCTCGCCGGGACCCTGCAGCGCCGCCATCGACCACTCGGGATCGGTGGACTCGCTGATGATCGCCGCACGCACGCCGTCGCACGACGGCGCTGCCAGCGGATCGCTCAAATCGGGCTTCGTGGGCTCGAGCCCCTCGATGGGAACCGCGTTGAGCGGACCGGTCACGGAATCGAACGGGTTACGCGCCAGGATTGGCTCGGCGCTCTTGGGCTCCTGCATGCGACGCAAGCGCTCGACCTCTTCGGGGTCGGGGGCCGTGCGCGCCGGAGCCGCCACCAGCGCGCGCTCATCCAGGCTGAGAGCGGAGCTGAGGAGCTGGGTAGCGCCCCGCGCCTGGAAGAACGCGACGAGCGCCAGCAGCGTCAGCACCACGGCCGGCCAGTACTTTTTCAGAAGAACGTCGAATGCCACGGGTCCGGACGCACTAGAGCGAGAGGCGTGCCACCGTCAATCACTTAAAAATCACGGCGAATTCGCGGCGTTTAGCGGCTCCGTGCGGCTTCGTTCCGACCGCCAAGCTGTCACTCGAGGCACTGGACACCTGGCAAGTTCTGACAATTTGGCAAAGGAGCGCGCTTTTCATGGATCCACCTCACCTAGCTTTCGGTAAATCGTCCGCGTCGAGATGCCGAGCAGCTGGGCCGCGAGCGACTTATCGCCCGCCGTGTATTTGAGCGTCTCCCGGATGAGCCGGTTTTCGACCTCTTCCAGCGGGGCGCCGATCGTGAACGTGAGACTCGAAGGCGCCTTGGCGCTGGCTTCGGCGATCACGTCCGGGAGGTCCTGAATGCTGAGCGTGTCCGAGCGGCAGAGCACGGCCGCGCGCTCGATCACGTTCTCGAGCTCGCGCACGTTGCCCGGCCACGAGTAGTCCATGAGCTTCGTGAGCACCTCGCCCGGGACGATCAGGCGCGCCCTGCCGTTCTTCTTGCAGTACACGCCGAGAAAGTGATCGACCAATAGCGGGATGTCTTCGCGGCGCGCGCGCAGCGGCGGCGCCGTCACGGCGATCACGTTGAGGCGGTAGTACAGGTCTTCGCGAAAGCGCCCGGCTTCGACCTCCGCCGACAGATCGCGATTGGTCGCCGCGACGATGCGCACGTCGGCTTTCACCGTGTTGCCGCCGACGGGCTCGTATTCGCCCTCCTGAACCACGCGCAAGATCTTCACTTGCACGGCGGGTGACAGCTCGCCGATCTCGTCGAGAAACAACGTGCCCCCGCGCGCCTTGGCGAAACGACCCTCGCGGCGAGCCGTGGCGCCGGTGAACGCCCCGCGTTCGTGCCCGAACAGCTCCGCCTCCAGGATGCTCTCGGGGATGGCCGCGCAATTGACGGCGACGAACGGCCCTGCTGCGCGCGCGCTCTTACCGTGGATGTAGCGAGCGATCAGCTCCTTGCCGGTACCGCTTTCGCCCAGCACGAGCACGGTCGCGCTGGACGGCGCTGCTTGCGTCGCCACGTCGAGCACGCGCCGGAGCGCCGTGCTCTGCCCGACGATCTCGCGGGTGGTGAGCAGCTTCAGCTCCTCGCGCAGCGAACGGTTTTCGCGGACCAATGACTGCCGCTCTGCGGCCTTGCGCACGCTCTTGACGATCGTCATGCGCTTCAGCGGCTTCTCGACGAAATCGTAGGCGCCCTCGCGCATGGCTTGCACCGCAGTCTCCACGGTGCCGTATGCCGTCATCAACACGACCTCCGTGTCCGGCGTGAGCTCCTTCAGCGCCCTGAGCAGCTCGACGCCGTTCGTGCCCGGCATCATCAGATCGGTGAGCACGACGTGGATGTGGTGACGGCGCGCGAGCTCCAGGGCTTGCTTGGACGACTCGGCCGTGAACACGCGCATGCCTTCGCGCTGGAAAATCTTGTTCAGCGAGGTCAGGTTGCCGGCCTCGTCGTCGACGACCAGCACCGTGACGTCCGTCATTGCGCGCTCGGCCTCCGGCAGCTTGCTCGAGCTCGGGACCTCGCTCACCCGACCTTCCGCCAACATGTCATCCATGACGACGTATTGTCACGCCCCAACCAGACTGTCAAGGCTTGTGCCAGATTGGCAATCTTTCAGCGAATTAGCCTGGAAAGCGCCTTGAATTCGTCGCTCCCCGCTCGCTCGAGCCAGTCGAAGACAACGGATTCGGTGGTGGTGCGCACCGCGCCCGCGCGCTCGCAGAGCTTCAGGCCCACTTCGCGGTGATCCTCCTGCCGTGAGCTGACCCCATCGATGGGGACGTGCACTTGAAAGCCGTGGGCCGTGAGGTCCCTGACCGTCTGGTAGACGCAGACGTGCGCTTCCATGCCGATCACGACGGCCGAGCGCGCCCCGCTGGCCGTCAGGGCGTCGCTGAAGCCGGTCGCGCTCCAGGCGCTGAAGTCGAGCTTCTCGAAGGATTGCACGCGTCCCTTCTGAACCAGCTCGCCGATCGCCGGCACGGTGTGTCCGAGGCCCTTGGGGTACTGCTCGGTCACGAACACGGGTGCGTGGAGTAGCCGCGCGCCCTCGAGCAAGATGCGCGCGGAGCGCTCCAGGCTTTTCAGCTGCTCCGCAGGCATGGCCGCCGCCAGCCGCTCCTGCACGTCGACTACGATGACCGCGGTCGTACTGGGTCGAAGACGTTGCATGCTGCCTCCTCGATCATGGCCGCCCGGCCTTCTTCAGCTCTTTCGGTTCGATGAAGTCCTCCGGCGCGAGCAGCAGGCGCTCGACGCGTGTGCCGCTCGCCAGCGCCTGCACGATGTCGTCGAGATCCGTCTCCTGCACGCGACCGTAGAAGTAGTGATCCGGCTCGACCGCGATCGATGGCCCGACCCAGCAGGTGTCGAGACAGCTCGACGTGCAGGCGCGCGCCTCGACCTCCGCCAAACCCCGCTCCTTGAGCAGACGCTTGAGCTTCTCGTGGAGCTCCACGGCGCCTCGCGCGGCACACGACCCCTTCGGCGTCCCGTCAGGGCGCCGATTCACACACACGAACAGGTAGCGCCGGCGTTGAGCCATTCTGTCCGCGAGCGTGCTGCCAGGCGCGAGCGCGGTCAAGGGCGCCGATCACCGCGCCGCTTTCGCGTTCACGTCAGCACCGCACGCAGCGACTCCTCCAGAATGCCGAGCAACAGCTCGAGCTCCTCTTCCGCGATGTTTAGCGGCGGAGCGACGTACACGGTGCTCCCGAGCGGACGCAGGTACGCGCCACGCTTCAACCCTTCTTGGAACACACGCCAGCCCGCGCGCTCCAGGTACCCCTGCTGTCCCAGATCGAGCGCGCCGATCATACCGATGCTGCGCACTCCGCTTACGCCGGGCAACCCGCCCCAGCCCGCGAAAGCGCGCGCGATGCGCGCGGCTCCGTCCGCGACACGAGCCAGGATCTTCTCCTCGCGGTAGATCGCGAGGACTTCGCGCGCGACGCGCGCTCCCAGCGGATTGCCGCAGAACGTGTGGCCGTAATAAAAGGCGCGCTCTGGATCTCCCAGGAAACCTTCGAAGACGCGCTCGCTCGCCAGGGTCGCGGCCATGGGCAAGGTGCCGGCCGTAAACCCCTTCGCGATGCACACGAGATCCGGGACGATACCGGCGTGCTCGGAGGCCCACATCGGGCCGGTGCGGCCGTAACCCGTGAACACTTCGTCCAGGATCAAAAATACGTCGTGCTCTTCCGTGATCGAGCGCGCGCGGCGCAGGTACTCTGGAGGGTAGATGCGCATGCCCGCCGCGCCCTGCACCACGGGCTCGAGGACGACGGCCGCGAGCTCTCCTGCGTGCGCGCGCACGGCTTGCTCGAGCGCCGCGAAGGCGCGCTCGTGTCCGCCTTTGGCCGGAGGCACGTGAATGCAGTCGAGCACCACGCTGGCGAACGGGCGCCGAAAGACCTCCACGCCGCCGAGCGCCGTCGCGCCCAGCGTTTCCCCGTGGAACGCGCCGTCCAGCGCGAGAAATCGCCGGCGCTCGGGCCTGCCGTTTTGGTGCCAGTATTGCAGCGCCAATTTCAGCGCCACTTCGACCGCCGTCGAGCCGTTGTCACTGAAGAACACACGCGGCAACCCCGGCGGCGCGACCGCCACGAGCTCCTCGGCAAGGAGCGCCGCGTGCTCGTGGGTCACGCCGGCCAGCGAGGTGTGACACAGCTTCTGCGCCTGCTCGCACAGCGCGGCCACGATGCGCGGGTGGCGGTGGCCGAGCAGACACGCCCACCAGGAGGAGTTGCCGTCCAGGTACGCTTTGCCGTCGCGATCGAAGAGACGAGCGCCCTGTGCGCTGTCGATGACGAGCGGCTCCGTGTCCGACAAATACGGCCCCATGGCCGTGTACGGGTGCCAAAGGTGGCGCTTGTCGCTGGCGACGATCTGTTCGCGCCGGAGCGCCATGATTCAGGTTCCTGCTTCGGTCGCGGGCTCCTCTGCGCCGCTCTCCGGAGCTGCCGGGGGCGTCGCCTGCTGATCGGCGCCCCGCACCGGAATGCGCAGCCGGCCCTGCCCCTGTGCGGCCAGCACGCTCACGGCCTTTTCGAAGAATGCCCGCAGAAATGGGATCTCGCGCGGCGGATCCGTGATGAGTCCCGCGCTTGCGACGAGGTTCATGACGGCGGCTACCTCGAGCGCCGCCGTCTCCCCTTCACGCTGCAGCACGCTGAGTGCGCTGTCCTTCAGCGAGCGCACCAGCTGCTCGCGGCGTTCTGGAGAGAAGTAGCGATCCGTGGCGGCGGAAATCTCGTCGTCCATACGCTGGCGGAGCTCTTCGGGATCTGGCTCGCGACCCGGCGTCAGGCCTTCGCCCACATGCCCGAGCAGCTCGTCGACCGCGCTGCGCGCCGGAAACCAGCTGCGAAACTCGGGCAGCATGTGCAGCCGCGCCGACTGCTTACAGAGCTCGCGCGCGTCATCCTCCGACAGCTCGAAGCCCTCGTCGTCGAACGGATGCGGGACGGCCTTCTCCGGCACCGGATTCAGCAAATGCGACGCGCTGGTGAGCCCCAAAGGCTCGGGTATCCCGTGCTCCTGGTGGCGCTTGCGCGCCGACGCTGCGCGAGCTCGCGCCCACTCGACGGGTACGCGCACCGGCTTGTAGTCGCCGCCGGGTGCGGCCTTGGCCATCGATTCCTTGAGCTGAGATTGGCTGAGCTCGGCGATTTCGACGCGCTGAATGCCGCCTTGTTCGTGCAAGACCAAAAACGCCGCGCGATAGCGGCTAGCCGGAGTGTGCGCCGCGAAGACGAGCATGACGTTGCCGAGAGCGTCGGGAGCCAGGAGCCACGCCTCGTGCACCTCTTCGAGCGGCGCACCGATGCTCGCGACACGCTTCTGATCCGGGATGCGCACGCCGCGTGCGCGCAGCACATTGAGCGCACGCCGAGCGGCTTTACGCGCCCTGCCGCTGCCGCGCTCGGCGACTTCGTTGATCGCGGCTGCGTTGCTGCGCTTGAGCCATTCAGCGATCAGCCCGTCGGGTTCGGCAGAGCACTGATTGACGGCGGAGAGCGCCGTCTCGGCCGTGGCTTCGGCGAGGGCCGAGGATAGCTCGTTGGTGCTCGCTGCTCCTGATTTGCTCATGGTCTTCTCCCAATAGTCGGAATCGCGTCTCGCGCGCCCCGGGCGCGGACTCAACCCAAATGCGCCACTGCCTCGATTTCGACGCGCGCGCCCCGAGGCAACGCCGCGACCTGGACGGTCGCCCGCGCCGGAGGTCGCGTCGGGAAGGACTCGGCGTAGATCGCGTTCACTGCCGCAAAATCGCCCAGATCGCACAAAAATATCGTCGTTTTGACGACATTTTCGCAGCTCCCTCCAGCGGCTCGCAAAATGGCGTCCAGGTTCTGCATGACCCGGCGGGTTTGTTCTTCGATACCGCCGGCCACGAGCGCGCCGTGCTCGTCCAGCGGGATTTGACCACTGACGAACACGAAATCGCCCGCGCGAATCGCCTGGGAGTACGGGCCAATCGCGCCTGGAGCCTCCGTCGTTGCTATCGAAAAGCGGGTCATGGCAGGGCCTCCTCCTCAGGTCGTATCGTCTCGAGCGTCAGCGCCGAAAGTCGATGGATCGACGGCCGCTGATGGCGCGGCCGAGCGTGATTTGATCGGCGAACTCCAGGTCGCCACCGTGCGGCACGCCGCTGGCGATGCGAGACACGCGGATTCCGAGCGCGCCGAGCTCGCGCGCCAGCAGCAGCGCAGTGGCTTCGCCATCGACCGACGGCGGAGTAGCCACGATCACCTCCGCGACCTTTTGCTCCGCTATCTTGGCGCGGAGCTGCGCGAGCGGCAGCTCGTCCGGGCCGACACCGTCGAGGGGCGAGAGGAGCCGCCCGAGCACGAAGTAGCGGCCGCGCATCGAGCCGCTGCGTTCGATGGCCAGCAAATCTTGGACGCGCGCCACCACGCAGAGCAGCGTCGGGTCGCGCCGCGTATCGCGACAAATGAAACAAACGGCGCGATCGTGCTCATCGACTTGCGCCAGGTTGCCGCACAGCTCGCACGCGCGCACCGACGCGCGCAGATCGAGTAGCTCTCGGCCCAGCTCCTCCCCGAGCTCACCCGCGACGCTCACCAGATGCAGCGCGTAGCGCTGCGCCGTCTTTTCGCCGACGCCGGGCAAACGCTGCAGCAGGTGGATCAAGCGCGTCAGGCGTTCGGGAAGCATGACTGTGCGCTCTCAACCCTCGGCAAGCTTCACGTCTTTCAAGCGTGCCCCGAGTATCTCCACGGCGTCGGCGATGCGCGGGTGCTGCCGGGCGTTCTGGATCGCCGCGCGCGTCTTCTGGTCGCGCGCGGCGGTATCCAGCATGGCCAGCGTCTGGAGAGTCCGCGCGCGCTCGGAGTCGAACTCGCAGGTGATGCGCGGCGTCTGGCCGAAGTGGGCCTGCGCCGCCCGACCCAGCACCGCGAGCGACTCCTTGTCCGAAGCCTGCGTCGCGAACATCGACTTCGGCTCCCAGGCCAGCATGATCTGTTCGGGGCTGAGCTCGAGCGGCGCCGCGTGCTCCAAAAATGCGGCCAGCTCCGGCCTCGCTTCGCGAACCCGATCGAGGATGGCGCGGAACTCGCTGACTACTCGCTCCGGCAACGGGGTGCGTGGCACCGCAGCCGCCGGCGGAGGCACAGGCTGCGGTGCTGGCGCGCCGGCTACCGCTGGGCTGCGTGGCGCTCCGCCGCTCGGAGCGGGCGCGCTCGGCGGCGCCGCCACGACCGGGGCCGGAAGCGGGGGCGGAACCAGCTCGAGCCGAACCGACTCGGGACGGGCACGTCGCTCGGGAAATTCCGGCGTAACGAGCTCGCTCTTCGGCGCGGCGGGCGGCGGCCGCGCCGCTGCTGGCGCGCGCGCCGGCGCCGACAAGCGGCGTTCGAGAGCGCTCAAGCGACCCAGCAGATCGTCGATCGGGACCAACGGCGGACGGCGGGCCAGACGCACGAGCAGCATCTCGAGCGCGGCCCGCGGCTGAGGGCTCTTGATCACGTCGTCGAACCCTTGCGAGAAGCCCTGATGCAGCCGCACCAGATCGTCGGTTTGTGAGCGCACCGCGAGCGCCTGCACGTCGCGTCGTTCCTCGTCCGCCAGATCCAGCAAATCCCCAGGGTCCGCGCAGACCTTGGCCACGACGATGTCTCTCAGCAAAAGCAGCAGATCGCGCGCGACATGCGGCATGTCGTAGCCCTGGTTCGCGAGCTGCCCGGTGATTTCGAGGCAGCGTGCAGCCTCGCCCGTCACGAGCGCGCTGGCCATGTCGTGAAGCACCTGGTGGCTTGCCACACCTAGCACCCGCGCCACGTCCTCGCCGCTCAGGTTCGAGCCACCCCACGCAATGACCTGGTCCAGGAGGCTCATCGCGTCGCGCATGCTGCCCGACGCTTCACGCGCCAAAATGGAGACAGCTCTCGAGTCGCTCTCGATGCGCTCCTCGCCGAGCACATAACGCAAGCGCTCGGCGATGAGCTGCGTGGGGATGAGCTTGAAATCGAAGCGCTGGACGCGGCTCAGGATCGTGACCGGAACCTTGTGCACCTCGGTCGTCGCGAAGATGAACTTCACGTGCGGCGGCGGCTCCTCGAGCGTCTTCAGGAAGGCGTTCCATGCGCTCTGAGAGAGCATGTGCACTTCATCGACGATGAAAATCTTGAAGCGGTCGCGCGCTGGACGATACGGCAGCGAATCCTGTAACTTGCGAACCTCGTCCACGCCATTGTAGCTCGCGCCGTCGATCTCGCGAACGTCCACGTCCGTACCGGCCGTGATTTCGCGGCAGGCAGAGCACTTCAGGCACGGCGTCACCGTCGGCCCTGCGCTCGGGCTGCCCGGCTCTCCGATGCAATTCAGTGCTTTCGCCAGGATTCGAGCGCTGGTCGTCTTTCCCACTCCGCGCACACCGGTGAACAGAAACGCGTGGGCGACCCGGCCGGCCGCGATGGCATTTCCGAGCGTCCGCGCCACGTGATCCTGCCCGACGAGATCTTCGAAGCGCATCGGACGCCATTTGCGGGCGAGGACGACGTAACTCATGGCGATGGCCATCGGGTAGCAGATCGATGGCCTAGCGTCACTTCGGCCGCGCGCGGTGCGGAAACAGGCGCGCGGGCCACAGCCCTCGCGCCCGCGACTCCAATCCTCGCGCAGCGGCGCGGCAGCACTGTAATATGGCACTCCCTGCTTACTTCGAGCTCCGATGCAAATGAGGCCCGGCCATATCCCGCAGTACGCGACCAGCCGCGGCCTTCGACGCCTGCGCGCCGGCGCCGCGTGGGCGCTGCTCGCTGGTTGCGCGCCAGCGCCGAAGCCTGCGGTCGAAGCCAACCCCAGCTCGAACCCTCACGGAGTCGCCGCGGCGGACGCTGCTGCTCCGCGTCTGGAGTTCGATCCGAGCGGCGAGCCAGCCGAGCCGAAGCCAACACCGACCATTCGTTTTGCTCCGGCACCGGCGACCGTTGCGCCGGATTCGGCCGCCGTCGAAATCGTCGAGCCACGGCAAGACGCCCTGATCACCGAAAAGCGACTGCGTACGTCGGTCGTTCGGCTCCGCACGAAGAACTGGCCGATCAGCAAACCCGGCCCCAGCGTCCTGTTGGCGCTGGACACGTTTCGGCCGAGAAACGTGCACGCGCTAGTCCCTCCGCTTCGTCTCACCGATCTGGTCGACGAGGACGCCGAGCTCGAGCACGGACCCCACCAGCTCGTCGCCATGCTGGCGCGCGCGCACGGCGAAACGGTGAAACCTGACGCGGCCTCGCCGCGGCCCTTCGCGAGCGTGCGCTTTTGGCTCGAAACACGGGGCGTCGTGGAGGCAGGCGGCGCGGAAGAGCCGGTACTCGTCTACAATCTGCCGCGCGGCACTTACAACGGCGAAGCAGCGGGACAAGCCGTACTGCTCGATTTCTTCCTGATCGGCGAAGCCCTCGCGAAGGACGGGCAACGCGTGCGCGTCGCGATCACCGGCCAGAGCACGAAGGCCGAAACCACCATTTCGGAGTGGCGCCCGCTGCTCATCATGGGCCTGTCGAGCGGCGACTACTCGGTGCGCCTCGACCTCGTCGGTGCACACGGCGAGCCGGTGGTGGCAGCACGCGCCTCCGCGGAGCGGATGATCACGGTCAACCTCGATGCTCCCGTGGGCAAACGCGAATGAGCGCGCCGTTTCTGTCGGGGATGTTCGCGGCGTGGGCCGTCTCTCAGGCGCTGGTCGGGCTGTTTTTCGTGCTCGCCTTCACGCGCGGGCGCCGTGAGTCGGAGTACCTGCTGTTCGGCTTGGTCTCGTTCGTGCTTTCGGTCGCGACCGGCGGCATAGCGCTCAGCTACCAAGCAGCAGACGCTAATGCCTGGTTGCACGCCGCCATGCTGTCGCACGCAGGCGCAATCGCCGCGCCGGCCCTGAACCTGCATTTCGTGATGCGTTACGCCCAGCTCGGCGCTGCGGGGCGCGTCGCCGCCGGCTGTTACACACTGACGTTCTTCTACCAGCTGCTCAACCTGACTGGAAGCTGGTGGCAGACCGGTAGCGTGGCGCTGCAGCGGAGCCAGCTGTTCGGGCTCGAGCTGCCGGGATTCTCGGCCCAGCCCCACGCGCTTTCCGCGACGTTCTACGGGTTCGCGATGCTGACGTTGCTGCTCAGCGTGGCGTTGCTCGTGCGCACGTATCGCAGCGGCAAACGCGAAGCGCTGAGCTCGATTATCGGCGCCACCATCGTCGCCGCGGCCTGCCTGAACGACGTGCTCCTACTCACCAACGAGGTCTCGCATGGACTCTACCTCGTCCCGCACGCGTTCTCCTTGTACTCGCTCGGCGTCGCGAGCACGCTGCTCGTGCGCTATCGGGCGGCAGCGGGACAACTCGAGCTGACAGCGTCGAGCCTGAAAAGTGCCACTGAAGAGCTGCGTCATTCGCACGACGAGCTCAGGCAGATTCAGGACGAGCTCACGAGCAAGCAGCAGCTGGCCACCGTCGGCGAGCTTGCCGCAGCCATCGCGCACGAGGTGCGAAATCCGCTCGCCGTCATCGTGAACGCCGTCGCCGGCCTGCGTCGCGCCGGCATGAGTGAAGACGACCGGAAGGTGCTGCTCGACATCGTCGACGAAGAAGCGGCTCGCCTGAACCGGCTCGTCACGGATCTGTTGCGTTTCGCGCGACCGGTGACGGTGCAACGTTCGGCGGTCTCTCTGGTCGAGCTCGCTCACCGCGCCGAGAGCCTGGCGCGCGAAGGACACTCGGTGAGCGTGATCATCAGCGACGATCCGGACGTCGCGACGGTCTGGGTCGATCCGGGACTCTTTCGCCTCGTGTTCGACAACCTCGTGGAGAACGCGCTGCAATCGATGCCGGGCGGCGGCACGGTCAACATCGAAATTCGGCGCGGCGAGTGGAACGGCGCTTCGTGTGTGCGCGTCGAGATCCGCGACCAGGGGCAAGGCATGGAACCCGAAGTGCTCGAGCGCGCCGTAGATCCATTCTTCACCACGCGCCCGAGCGGTACCGGGCTCGGCTTGCCCATCGTCCAGCGCATCATCGAGGCACACGGCGGCGACATCGAGATCGAGAGTGAAGCCGGCGCTGGCACCTCGGTGATCCTGCTCTTGCCAATGGGCGAGCCAGAGGACGTGGACGTCGCGAGCCGCCTGCGCGCGGCAGCGCGCGCGTGAGCCGGCCTGACGTTACACTGCAGCTACAACTGAA
Source organism: Polyangiaceae bacterium (assembly GCA_036520475.1). GTDB lineage: Bacteria > Myxococcota_A > Polyangia > Polyangiales > Polyangiaceae > DATDJP01. The sequence goes on from DATDJP010000332.1 coordinate 13,386, forward strand.
TCATCCGCCGGCCGAATCGGTCTAAGCTTCGTGGGATGCCGAGAACCCCTCCAGGGAAGACTCGGGGAGCGCCGGCGTATCATCCCGTTGAAGGAAAAATCTCATCATGAGCAAGTACTTGGGTCCAGGCTTCTCTGCTTTTGCTTCCACCTCGCTGCTGGCAACCGCCATGGCCGGCTGCTCAGCCCAGACGCTCGAAGAATTCGAAGGCAAGCCGGTCGAGCTGGCGGTGAACTACACGGCGGGGCGCGCCTTGTACGTGAATGGCCTGAACGGTGAGATCCGCCTGGAGGCCGGCACGGCAGGCGAAGTGCACGTGCGGTTCAAGCCGTTCACCTTCGAGGGCTACGAGAAGGAAGAGGAGGCGCGGGAGGCCATCGCCAACGATCTGCACATCGCGCTCACCGAAGACAGCGCCGGCAACGTGCACGCGACCGTCACGAAGGACCCGGGCAGCGGCAGTCTGGGCGCGCACGTGCTCGTCTCGTTGCCGCCCGAGTTCGACAATCTGATTCAGATCGAGAACAAGAACGGCGAGGTCGAGATCGACTATGTCGGGCAAGCGAACAGGCTGATCGTCGATAACAACGGCGCGGGGGATTGTCTCATCGCCGGGGCACCGACGATCCGCGACACCGACGTGCAGTGCGACTTCGACGTGCGCGTGCTGGACGTCGCCGACAAGGTGATCGTGCAGAGCAAGGAAATCGGTGATGTCACCGTCTCGATTGCCAGCATCGCCGCGGGCTCCGGCAACGGCGACATTCGCGCGAAGAACGGCGACGTGAGCCTCACCGTGCCGGCCAGCACCAGCGACTTCTCCGTTCAAGCCGCCGCTTACGGCGGCGGTACCGTCAACGCAGGCTCCGCGCCGACGGGCTGCCAAGTGACGGTTGCTGCCGAAAATTCGAAGACGCTCAGCTGCGGCGCGGGCCCCAACCTCACGGTCGTCGCCGGCAACGAGGACAGCCTCAGCTACGACGTCAACCTCGGCTATCGCTGAGCCGCGCGCACGCCGCGAACGCTGGCACGAAACGCGGCGAGCAGCCGGGTCGTCAAGGGACCCGGCTTGCCGCCGGCGATCGTGTGATCGTCGATACGAACCACGGGGAGCATCTCGCGCACCGTCGACGAGATGAACACTTCGTCCGCCTGGACGAGCTCACTGAGCGGCAGAGCGCGGTATTCGACGCCGAGCCCCAGCTCGCCAGCGATCTCGAGAATGCGCGCGCGCGTGATGCCCGGCAGAATGCCGGTGGTCTCCGGCGGTGTGAGCAGCTTGCCTCCCTGCACCGCGAACAGATTCGAGCTCGTGCCTTCCACGACCGCGTCGTGCGCGTCGATGATCAGGGCTTCGACCGCGCCCCTGGACTTCGCCTCGCGCATCGCGAGCACCGCGATCAGGTAGTTGCCGATCTTGGCGCCTGCGGCGTCCGTGGCATCCGCGAGGCGCTGCGTGCGATAGGTGATCACGCGCACACCGCCCGTGTACGCCTCCGGCGCGGGAGGACTGAGCGGC
>DATDJP010000333.1:0-4168 GCA_036520475.1 Polyangiaceae bacterium
CATCGAGCAGCTCGAGCGCGCTGCGCTCACGGCAGCGCGGCTCGCAGGGCTAGAGCAGGAGCTCGCGCGAGCAGCAGAACGGTCACGGCTCGCCCGCGCCTCGCAGGGCGCAGCGCAGGAGGGCCGGAGTACGAGCAAGAAGAGCCTGGAGCGCACCCGCGCCGAATACGACCGGGCTGCACGCGGCGTCGCCGATCTACAAACGGGCCTCGAAGAACTGCACCGACGCGCGCATGCTCGGCGGAGCGCGCACGCGAAGTTGGCAGAGCTCTGCACCCTGCTCGAAAAACCGGAGCTTGCCCCGCCCGAGCTGCCTCTACTGCGGCGCACGACCAGCACGCGGCTCGCGGAGCTGGATCGCGAGCGCGCGCGGCTCGACCGTGACGCACAGGCGGCTGAGGCACGCTCGGCCGACCACGAGCGCGCGAAATCCGCGCTGCTCGAGCTCGGAGCCGACGCCGCGGGGCCGGACCTGTACGAAACGGCGCGCGCGCAGCTGTCGCGTTTGATGGAGCTCTCGGCGCGGGTCGAGCACGCGACGGAGCTCGGCGCCGAGCTCGAGCAAACCGCGCGCCTGGCCGAGCGTCAGGCATCGGTGCGCGAGCGCGCGCTCGCCGCCGGCGTTGGGTCTTCGCCCCCTCCTCAAGCGCCAGCGATCGAACGGCAGCTCCGCGAGCTCGAAGGAGACAGCAGACAAGCCGAGGAACGCGCGCGCACCGCGAACACGGAAGCCGAGGCGTGCGCCCGTCGGGCCGAGCAGCTCGCGACGCGACTACGGGAGCTCGAGATCGTAATCGCGCGCTGGGATGGGCTGCGCGCGCGCACAGACAGGCTCGAGCGCGCCTACGGCGCCAGTTGCGACGCAGATTCCACACTCGACGCACTGCGCGTGCGACTGCGCCGGGAGCGGGAGCAGCTGCGCCACGCGAGCACGACGACGGAGGCCGAGCGTGAGGCGTTGCTCCGGGAGCTCTCCCTGTTGGAAACGGGGACGCGCGCGCTGCATCCGGATTTGCTGCGGCTCTGCGACGAGCTCGACGCCGAGCTCTTGGCCGAGCGCTTCGAGGACGTCGATCCCAAAGACGCGGCGCGCGTCGAGGCCGAGCTCGGGCCCTTGGTTCACGCGCTTCTGGTGTCCGATCCGGCGGCTGCTGCCCGCAGCATCGCCGGCCAGGCCCGCGAAGTGCCGAGCGTGTGGCTCGTCGATCGAGCAGCGGAGCTCGGTCTCGAGCCCGGACGCGCCGAAGCATTCGGGAACGGCAGCGACGTGATCGTGCCTCTGGCGCAGGGCACGCGGGTGACGCGGCTGTCCGAAAAGCCGGCGCTCGGCCGCGCCGCTCGCCAGCGCCGGCGGGGCGAGCTGTCCAAGGGCAGCGCGGACAAGGAGCGCGAGCTCGAGCAGCTGCTCGTGCGGAGCAGCGAGCTCGACTCGGCGCTGCTCGAGATCGACCGCATCTGGGGCGACAGGGGGCTGCTCGCACAGCGCGATCCCCGTGACGAACGCGCGACGGTCCAGGCCGAGCTCGAAGCCAGCGTGACTCTGGAACGCGAGCAGCGTGAGGCGGCTATCGCGAGCTCTTCGGAAGCTCAGCAGGCGCGGGCCGCAGCCGAAAAGCTGGGCTCGCTCGTCGCCGAGGCGTACCTCCTGGACGCCCCAGACTACGCCACACGACACGCCGAGCTCAGCGAGCGTCAGGAGCAACTGCAAGCGGCGCGCGCCGAGCTGGCGCGGCTCGACGGCCCGCGGCGAACGTTGAGCGCGCTCCTGGAAGCACTCCGCGGCCCGCCGCCGAGCGCGCACAGAGAGCTGGAGCTCGCGGCGACCCGGCAGGCTCTGGACAGTGAACGGGATCGCTGGTTTGCCGTGCAGCAGCTGCTCGGCGAGCTCCTTCCGCTGGAGCACGCGTTTGGCGCCGCCGACGTGGAGAGCGCGCTGAACGATCAAAGCGCGCTGCTGCCCGCGCTGAGCGATCAGCTGGCCGAGCTCGGGCGCGCGATCGAAGCGAGCGACGCGGCGCTCGCGGAGGCCGAAGCACACTGGGAGGCAGAGACCCTGGCCTTTCAAGAAGCCGAAGCCGCGCGCAGCGCGGTCGCGGCTCAGCGCGCCCGCACGGCGGAGGAGCTCGCTCAGCTCGGCGCGCCGGACACGTCGGAAGCAGCCAGGCAGCGCGCAGAGAGCGCTTTATCCGAGGCGGAACGCGAGCTCCAGGCGATCGCGCGCGAGCAGCGCGACGCGGAGTCGCAGAGGGCCGTCGAAATGGAGCGCGCCGCTCAGAAGCGGAGCGCCGCCGCGGAGGTCGAGCGCCGCGTGCGAGCCGAAGAACAGCGCGTGCGCCCCGCACAGAGCGAGTGGGAGGGCTTGTGCGAAGCGGCGCGTCGCGAACGCGTGCTGCAAGCGGCGCTCGCGGAGCCGCACACGACCCGCTCCAGACCAAGCAGCGTGCAGAGCTCGGCGGAAGCCGAGAGCCGACTCGACGTGCTCTGCGACCGCTTGATCGCGGCGCGCGCCGAGGACGTCGCGGCAAAGATTCGCGATCCAGAGCCCGTCTCGGGCAACAGATATTTGACCGCCTGGCTGCGCGCACGCGACTGGCTGAAGCGGCGCTTGCCCCCGCAGGTGACGGAGGAAGCGGAACCGCTCGAGGCGCTGGATCGACTGCGTTCTCAGCTGACGAACCTGGAGCAACGGCTCACGCGTCAAGAGCTGGATCTGCGCGGGACCTCGGAGGACGTCGCGCGCAGCATCGACGTGCAGGTGCGTAGGGCGCGCGCGCAAGTGCGGCGTCTTAATCAACACCTGACCGAGGTGTCGTTCGGCAGCATCGCCGGCATCCGCGTGCAAATGGAGCGCATCGATCGCATGGATCAGGTGCTCACCGCGTTCCGCGAAGGCACGGCGCAGGAGCTGCTGTTCCATCCGAATTTACCGATCGAAGAGGCGCTGAGCGAGATCTTCAAGCGCTATGGTAGCGGGAAGACCGGCGGGCAGCGCCTGCTCGACTACCGCGAATACATCGAGCTCCGCGTCGAAGTGCAGCGCCAGGCGAAGAGCGAGTGGGAGCCCGCCAACCCGAGCCGCCTGTCCACGGGCGAGGCCATCGGCGTCGGTGCGGCCTTGATGATGGTGGTGCTCACCGAGTGGGAGCGCGACGCCAAGTTTCTCAGACCGAAGGCGCTCGGCGGCTCACTGCGTTTTTTGTTTCTCGACGAAGCGAACCGTCTTTCGCAGGACAATCTGGGCGTGCTGTTCGAGCTCTGCCAGAACCTTGAACTTCAGCTGTTGATCGCGGCGCCCGAAGTGGCGCGCGCGACGGGCAATACCACGTACCGTCTCGTACGCGTGCTCGGCGATGACGGACGCGAAGCGGTGTTGGTGAGCGGCAGACGCACGCTATTGCCTGACGAAGGCGTGGCAGAACCGCACGGCCCGGCGTCCGACACGGCGCGTCGTGACGAAAGCTTGGAGACACAGACAGAGCTGTTTAGAGCGCCCATGTAGGCCTGTGAGCGCTTGCTCGTTTCGACAGCGCCCCGCACACTCAGACGTCATGAGCATCCAGCGTATCGGCGTCATCGGAGCGGGACAGATGGGTTCTGGCATCGCGCAGGTCGGAGCGCAGTGCGGCTTCGACATGTTCCTGCTCGATCAGAACCCGGAAGCGGCGCTGCGCGCGCAGGCACGCATCGAGCGTACGCTCGGCGTGCTCGTCGACAAGGGCAAGCTCGACGACGCCACTCGCGCCGGCACGCTCGCGCGCATCAAGCCAGTGATGGACTACGCGTCTCTATCCGACTGCGATCTGATCATCGAAGCGGCCGTCGAACTGGCGGCCGTCAAGTGCGAGATCTTCAAGCAGGTAGAAGCGGTAACACGGCCTGACGTGATCCTCGCGAGTAACACCTCTTCGATCTCGATCACGAGCCTGGCTGCCAGCACGTCGCGTCCGGAGCGCGTGATCGGCATTCATTTCATGAACCCGCCGCCGGTCATGCGCCTCGTGGAGATCATCCGCGGCCTGCAGACGAGTGACGACACCGTGGAGCGGGCCAAGGAAGTGACCGCGAAGATGGGCAAGGTCGTGGTCTCGGCGCGCGACATGCCCGGCTTCATCGTCAACCGCATGCTGATCCCCTTCTTGAACGAAGCGTGCTTCGCGCTGCAGGAAGG
>DATDJP010000334.1:0-14198 GCA_036520475.1 Polyangiaceae bacterium
CAAAGGCCCCGACTGCGACGCAGCTCGGGGCCTTCTGATTTCAGGCGTAGCGTGCGAGTTTCAGCTCACGCGGGATCGCCGGGTCGCGGTGCGTCTTTCGACGCGGCGGGCAGCTGCGCGGGGTCCTTGTTTTCCTCGTCCCCCGACTCGATGCCCTTCTTGAAGTTGCGGATGCCCTCACCAAGCCCCTTGCCGATGTTGGCGAGCCGCGCCGGGCCGAACAACAAGAGCGCGACCAGGAGCAGGACGATCCAATGTATCGGGCTGAGCGTTCCCATGCGGTGCAGTCTAGCAAAACTTGCCTGCACGAGCCGTGCAGCAGTGAAAGAATTTGGCTCGAACCCCGCCGGTTTGGCCTAGGCTTTCCCGCTGCGCGCCGGTATGATTCCGCACGCCGGAGGAAAGCCCTTGAAAAGACTGCACTTTTTGCTCCTGCTCGGCGCCTTGTTCGCGCTTGGTTGTAATCGCAAGACGGGCAGCGCCACTCAGGCCGCCTCCTCGAAAACCGTGAAGATCGTGAGCAGCCTGCCGCGCACCGGCAGCGCCAATGCTCAAACCACGACCCTGGTGAACGGCATTCGGCTGGCCATCGACGACGCAGGCGGCAAAGTCGGCGACTTCAAGATCGCGTACGAGGATTGGGACGACGCGTCCGCTCGCAAGGGCGACTGGGATCCGGAAGTGGAAGCGGCCAACGCCGACAAGGCCGTCAAGGATCTCGACGTGCTCTTTTACATCGGGACGTACAACTCGGGCGCAGCGAAGATCTCGATGCCGGTGCTCAACAAGGGCGGCGTGGTGATGATCTCGCCAGCCAACACCTACGCGGGCCTCACGAAGCCGGGCCTCGGCGAACCGAACGAACCCGCCGTGTACCGACCGAGCGGCAAGGTGTCCTACTTTCGGGTGGTACCCGCCGACGACATCCAGGGGAAAGTCGGCGCTGAGTGGGTGAAGGAGCTCGGCGGCAAATCGGTGTACGTGCTCGACGATCGAGGCCTCTACGGCAAAGGCATCGCGGACGTCTTCAGCGTCACGGCAGAGTCGCTCGGCCTGAAGGTGCTGGGACGCGAAGGCATCGATCCCAAGGCGCAGGAATACAAGAGCTTGATGGCCAAGATCAAACAGCTCGGCCCCGACTGGGTGTACTTCGGCGGCGCGACGCAAACCAACGCCGGTCAGATCGCGAAGGACCTGGTCGCTTCCGGGCAGCGCGCGAAGTTGATGGTGCCGGACGCGTGTTTCGAGGAAGCGTTCATCAAGTCGGCGGGAGCCGAGAACGTGAACGGGCGCGCGCACATCACGTTCGGCGGCCTGCCGCCGTCGAAGCTGACGGGGCGAGGCGCGGAGTTCGTGAAGAGATATCGAGAGAAGTACAAGGCCGACCCCGAGTCGTACGCCGTGTACGGCTACGTGGCGACACAAGTGGCGCTCGAGGCGCTACGCAAGGCCGGCAAGAAGGATCGCGAAGCCGTGCGTCAGGCAGTAGCCAGCACGAAGCAAACCGACGACGTGCTCGGAACGTGGTCTTTCGACGCGAACGGCGATACGAGTCTCAAGACCATGAGCGGCAATGTGGTGAAGAACGGCAAGTTCGAATTCGCGACCGTGCTCGGCCGAGCCGCTCCCTGACGGCGCTCGCTCGCCTCGCGCTTTCCCCGTGGAAGTCATCCTTCAGCAGCTCCTGATCGGCCTCACCAACGGCATGGTGTTCGCGCTGATCGCGCTCGGCTACACCATGGTGTACGGCATCCTGGAGCTGATCAACTTCGCGCACGGCGACCTGTTCATGCTCGCGTCGTTCTTGGCGCTGACGCTCGTCGGGCTCTTGGGGCTCGAGACAGCCGGCATCCCCGGACTGGTCTTTGGGATCCTGCTGATCGTCTTGGCTTGCGCTGCGTTCGCCGCGACGGTGAACCTCAGCGTCGATCGCCTGGTGTACCGGCCCTTGCGCAACGCGCCCAAGCTCGCGGCGCTGGTTTCGGCGATCGGCGTGTCGTTCATCTTCCAGAACCTCGGCCTGTTCTGGGGCGGTCTGCCGATGCAGGTGTTCGGAGGGGGCACGTCGGCCGCCGCACCCAAAGCCTTCCCGAATCTATTCTCGAGCCGGAACCTGCTCGGCGAAGGCAGCGCGCTGATTTTGACGGTCAAAGACCTGGTCGTGATCTCGAGCTCCGTCGCGGTGATGGTGGCCCTGTACGTGTTCGTGCGCTTTTCGCGGCTCGGGAAGGCCATGCGCGCTACGGCGCAAAACCCCGTCGCCGCGCGGCTGATGGGCATCGACGTCGATCGTGTCATCAGCTGGACGTTCGCGATCGGCGGCGCGCTCGCCGGGTTCGCAGCCGTCGTCTACGGCTTCTACATCAACACCATCAACTACCAGATCGGCTACCAGAACGGGCTGTACGCGTTCACTGCCGCTGTGCTGGGCGGCATCGGCAACATCCCGGGCGCCGTGCTGGGTGGCCTCGTGATCGGCATGGTGCGCGCCTTCTCCGATCAGTACATCGGCGCGCAGTGGCAACCGGCGGTGCTGTTCGGCATGCTGATTCTGATCCTGGTGTTCAGACCGTCCGGGTTGCTCGGCGCGCACACTCGCGAGAAAGTGTGATGAAGCGGCTGCCGTCGATCGAGTGGTTCGCGATCGCCGCGCTGCTCGTGTATCCCTTCGTGCCCTTCCTCGATTTGGCGGTGGGAGCGGTGACGAGCGTGCCGCTGCGACTCGATCGCCAGCTCGTCAACATCTTCATCTTCGCCATTCTGGCGCTCGCGCTGAACGTACAGGTCGGCTACGCGGGGCTCCTGCAGCTCGGGATCGCGGCATTCTTCGCGATCGGCGCGTTCTCGACGGGCATTCTCACGGTGGAGAAGTACCCGTTTCAGATCGGCTTCTGGGGCGCGCTCGTGCTCTCACCGCTGATCGCGGGGCTTTTCGGCGTGGCGCTCGCGGCGCCGACGATTCGCCTGCGGGGAGACTATCTCGCGATCGTGACGCTCGGCTTCGGCGAGGTCGTGCGGGTCGTGCTCCTGAACCTCGAAAACATCACGGACGGGCCCCGCGGCTTGAACCCGATCCCCGAGCCGTGGCTGCCCGCCTGGCTGAGGGCCGCCATCGGAGAACAAGCGCCAGGACACGTGGCGTTCCTCGTCATGTACTACCTGGCTTTCGTGCTGCTCGCGGCGCTGGTCGTGCTCTTCAGGACGCTCGAGCGGTCCAGGCTCGGTCGTTCGCTGAATGCGCTGCGTGAAGACGAGCTCGCGAGCTCCTGTATGGGCATCAACCCCGGGCGCATCAAGTTGATCGCGTTCGCGCTGGGCGCGGCGGTGGCAGGACTCGCCGGGGCGCTCTACGCGACCAACCTGACCACGACTGCTGAACCGAACACGTACGATTTCAACTATTCGATCATGGTGCTGTCGTGCATCATCATCGGCGGCCTCGGCAGTCTGCGCGGCGCTCTGCTCGGCGCGCTCGTGCTGATCGGCTTCGACAACGTGCTCTCGCCGCTGATCACGCAGCTCTTGCAGGACGGCACGCAGGGCTCCACCAGCGTATTTACGACGTTCTCGAACTGGCGCTGGTTGATCTTCGGCCTGGCACTGGTGCTCATGATGCGCTTCAAGCCCGAGGGGCTCTGGCCGTCGAGCCAGCTGAAGGCCGAGCTCCACCACGAGCGTAGGAGCATACCGTGAGCGAACCGCTGCTCGACGTGCGCCAGCTGACCGTGCGCTTCGGCGGTCTGACGGCCGTGTCGGCAGTGGACCTCCAGGTCGAGCGCGGCGAAGTGGTGGCCGTGATCGGCCCGAATGGCGCCGGCAAGACGACGCTGTTCAACGCCATCGCCGGCATCTATGAGCCGACCAGCGGCGACATCTGCTTTCAAGGCCACGAGCTGGCACGCCCACTCAGGCGGCGCCAGTGGACGCGCTGGGCGCTGCTCGGGCTCAGCGTCGGCGTATTTCTGCTCTTGTTCATCGCGAACGTCGACAAGCTGTGGGCAGCAGCGATCAAGCAGAACTACACGGACACGACGCAGGGCTTCTCGGTGACGGCCGCGCTGCGGAGCGCGCGAGAATACCTGACGGCCGAGCCGCAAGTCGAGCAGCGGCTCGGCCGTTTCTTCGTCAGCTCGCACGACGGCACCATCCAATTTTCGTCCGCGGCCTCGCGCGCCGAGGCGGAGCGGCGCAGGTCCGCGTATCGCGAAATCGGCGAGCTCGCTGGACGCGAAGACACGATCGTGGAGAGGGACGGCCGCTTTGCGATCTTGTCCGCCGATCGCTCGCGCGTGCTCGAAGCGCTCGACACGCGCGCAGAAGCGGAAGAGCGTGTGAAGCTCACCGCGCTCGCGGACCGCTCTGCTACGAGCGCGCGTCGCGTGCGTGCCGTGGCGTTTCTCTTCGGCCTGCTCCTGGGCGTAGGCGGCGGGTACGCCGTGTGGCGTCAAACCCGACGAGCACCCGCGTACATCGCGAGTCGCGGCATCGCGCGCACGTTCCAGAACATTCGCCTGTTTCAAGACATGAGCGTGCTCGACAACGTGCTCGTCGGGGTCGACCGGCACGCGCTGGAAGGGACGCCCTGGTACGCCCCTGCCCGCATCGGCTACGTGCTGGCGCCGGTCCTGCTGCTCGCCGGTCTGTTTTCCATCGGCCTGTTGACCCGTTCCGCGAGCGAACCGAGCGCCGCCGCGTCGCTCCTGCTCGTCGTGAGCCTCTTGTTCGGCATCGCGTACGTCGCCCACGTCTGGCAGCTCGGCGCGTTCAGCCCGTACGCGCTGCGCGCCCTGGCGAGCGCGCGCGACGAGGCGCACAAATTGCTCGATTTCGTCGGACTCGACCGCGAGGCACACACGGTGTCGAAGAACCTCGCCTACGGTGACCAGCGCCGGCTCGAGATCGCGCGCGCGCTCGCCACCCGCCCGACGTTGCTGCTGCTCGACGAGCCGGCTGCCGGCATGAACCCGGCAGAGAGCCGGGCGCTCACGCGGCTGATCCGCGCGATCCGAGAGCGCGGCGTCACGGTCCTCTTGATCGAGCACCACATGCGCGTGGTGATGGGCATCAGCGATCGGGTTTGCGTGCTCGAGTACGGCAGAAAGATCGCCGAGGGCACGCCGCAAGAGATTCAGACGAATCCCAAGGTGATCGAAGCCTATCTGGGGAAGGAAGAGCTCGGATGAGGCTGCTCGAGCTCGATGACATCCACGCGGGCTACGGCGCGATCGAGGTGTTGAAAGGTATCTCGCTGCACGTCGAGGAAGGTGAAATCGTCACCTTGATCGGCGCCAACGGCGCGGGCAAGACCACGACCTTGATGACGATTTGTGGCGTGCTCCGCGCGAGTCGCGGGGCCGTGCGCTTCCTGGGACGCGATCTTTCGGGCCTGCCCGCGCACCGGATCGTGGAGCTCGGCATCGCGCAATCCCCGGAGGGCCGGAAGATCTTCCCGCGCCTGAGCGTTCTCGAGAACCTGGAGATGGGCGCCTTCACGCGTCGCGACCCGGACGGCGTCCGTAAGGACATCGAGCGGGTCTTCCAGCTGTTTCCGATCCTCGCCGAACGGCGCGCGCAGGCGGGCGGCACGCTCTCCGGCGGCGAACAACAAATGCTGGCCGTGGGCCGCGCGCTCATGACGCGTCCCAAGCTGCTCGTGCTGGACGAGCCGTCGCTCGGCCTCGCGCCGCTGATCGTCAAGAAAATTTTCGATGTCATTGCAGAGTTGAACCGCGAAGGCGTCACCGTGCTGCTCGTCGAACAGAACGCACGCATGGCGCTGAAGCTCGCCAACCGCGGCTACGTGCTCGAGACTGGCGAAATCACGATGAATGCGCCGGCCCAGGAGCTCCTGCGGGACGAGCGCGTTGCGAGCGCCTACCTCGGAGCCTGAGAGCCACCCGTCCCATGCCGGCGGATTCGCAGCTTTTCCGCAGTGCTACCCGTATGAGTGAGCCGATCGCGCAACCGCGGAGGCCGCCGCGATGAATCCGATGCCGCTGCGCGCCCGGTGCGCACCCGACCTCTCGCGCGTTGGACGCCCGCTCTGTAACAGGCTAAAGCACCGGCCGTGACCGAGATACTCATTCAGCACCTCGAGACTTTGTCCACCCATGCTTCGACGTGGGGCTTTTTACTGATATTCGTATTCATGACGATCGAGAGCTCGTTCATTCCGTTTCCGAGCGAGGTCGTCATGATTCCCGCAGGCTTTCTCGCCGCGCGCGGAGGCCTGACGTTCGGTAACCCAATAGTGGACTCCGCGGTGGCCATTCTCTGCGGGACGGCCGGTTCGCTGGCTGGCGCCTACGTCAACTATTACCTATTCAGCTGGCTCGGAACGCCGTTCCTGGAGAAGTACGGAAAGTATTTTCTTCTCCCCCCGCCCAAGCTGCATCGCGCGGAAGAGATCTTCCGCCGTTACGGAGCCGGCGCGACATTTTTCTGTCGCCTGCTACCGGCCATTCGTCAGCTGATCTCCATTCCTGCGGGCCTCGCACGCATGCCGCTCGGGAGCTTCACGCTATGGACCGGTCTGGGTGCCGGCATCTGGGTAGTGGTACTCACGGTCATCGGCTACGCGATCGGCACACACACGACAGCCATGAGCTACGGCGAGCTCGTGCACACCGGAAAAGCTGTCGTTTCGCGACATATGGTTTGGCTCGTGCCCTCTCTGCTCGTCGGGCTAGGCAGCTACATCTGGATCAGCAGCAAGATCATGTCGACCAAGCGTGCCGCCGAACCCAGTGTCACTTCCTGAAGGGCTCGTCTCGTATGGCGTCGCCGCGCGAATCCGGCGGGCAGGGTCATAGCTCGATCTGGGTGCCGATCTCGAGCACGCGGTCCGTGGGGATGCCGAAGAAGAGCGTCGCGGGTTGGGCGTTGCGGGCCAAAAACGCGAACAGCCGCTCGCGCCAGATGGCCATGTCCCGCTTTTCGCTCGCGAGCAGCGTCTCACGGCCGAGGAAGAACGTGGTGTGCTCGAGCGCGTAACCCGGCACGTTGCCCTGCGCCATGAGCGCCGGAATGTTCGGATCTTCCATGAAGCCGTAGCGTGCCACCACCCGCACGAAACCTTCGGGGAGCTCTTCCACCGTCAGTCGTTCCGCGTCGGACACGCGCGCGACCTCTTCGGTAACGACGGTGAGCAGCACGACGTGCTGGTGAACCACACGGTTGTGCATGAAGTTGTGCATCAGCGCGGGCGGCGTCCCCTGCGCGTTGCTCGTCATGAATACCGCTATGCCGGGCACCCGCGCGGGCCTTTCCACGTGGATCAGCTCGAAAAAGTCCGTGAGCGGCACCATCTGATCGCGGAAGCGCTCGCTCAAGATCGCGCGACCGCGCTTCCAGGTCGTGAACACCATGAACACCGCGCTGGCGAGCAAGAGGGGGAACCAACCCCCGTGCGGGATCTTGTTGATGTTGGCGCCGAACAGCGCGAGGTCCGGCACCAGAAAAACGATCGTGACGGCAGCCGCGACAAGCGGGCTCCAGCCCCAGCGATTGCGCGCGACGATGTAAGCGAGCAGCGTCGTGATCACCATGGTGATGATGACGGCGATACCGTACGCGCCGGCGAGCGCCGCTGACGACCGGAACCCGAGCACGAGGCCGATCGTGGCCAGCATCATGATCCAGTTGAGCGCCGGCACGTAGATCTGTCCGATCTGGTGCGCGGACGTGTGCTCGATGCGCATGCGCGGTGAATACCCGAGCATGATCGCCTGGCGCGTCAGCGAATACGCGCCCGAAATCAGCGCCTGCGAGGCGATGCTCGCAGCCAGCGTCGAGAGCACGATCATCGGGTAAAGAGCCCAGCTGGGCATCATCCGGTAGAACGGATTTTCGGCCGCGTCCGGGTTACCGATCAAGAGCGCTCCCTGACCGAAGTAGTTGAGCAGCAGCGCGGGCAGCACCAGGCTAAACCACGTCAGGCGGATCGGCCGCGCGCCGAAGTGCCCCATGTCCGCGTACAGCGCTTCGCCGCCCGTGACCACCAGCACGACCGAGCCGAGCACCAGGAAGCCCGGTTTGCCCTGCTCACGAAAGAAGTCGACCGCGTACATGGGGTTGACCGCGTACAGCACGTCCGGGTGCGCCACGATGTTGGAAACCCCCAGCACCGCGAGCGCCAAGAACCACGCCAGGGTGATCGGGGCGAACACTTTCCCGACGATCGCCGTGCCGCGGCTCTGCACCGCGAACAGCATGATCAGGATCACGATCGTGATCGGAATCACGTAGCGAGACAGACCGGGTGCTGCGATGTTCAGGCCTTCGACCGCGCCCATCACGGAAATCGCAGGCGTGATGATGCCGTCGCCGTACAGGAGCGCCGCACCGAACAAACCGAGCAGAATCACGGCGCGATGCCGCAAGCGGTCCTGATGAGTGTTCGCGGACGCCAGCGCCATGAGCGCCAGGATGCCGCCCTCCCCTCGGTTGTCGGCGCGGAGCACGTACGCCAGATACTTGACGGAAACCACCAGCGTCAGCGCCCAGAAGATCAGCGACAAGACGCCGAGCACATTGGCGCGCTCCGGCGCCACACCATGCGGTCCGTGCAGGCACTCGCGCATCGCATACAGCGGGCTCGTGCCAATGTCGCCGAACACGACGCCGAGCGCTGTCAGCGACAGAACGAGGAGCCGCTTTCGGCTCGCGCTATCGGTGCCGTGCGGCTCAATGGCGATGGATTTCTCCGTCATCAGGGCTACCGAAGCGCTTTCGACCTTCGCCTATCGGGACGCGCTCCGAGTGCGCCGAATGTTAGACATCGGCCGCTTGGCTCTGCAACTGCAAAGCACGCGCGCCCACGGGGCGGCTGGAACGCCGCTCATGACGATCGTCCCCTGGACGCGCCGGGCGCATAAACAGCTTTTGAGCAGGGGGGTTCGAGCGTAGCCGGCCGGAAAAGTACGAGCGTACTTGTCGCTGCAATGTGCTGCGCCTACGTTTCGGGCCGTGGTAGCAAGGACGCCTGTGGCGCCTCGCCGCGAAGGCACACACCTGCAAGCTCGAGTATGAGTGACTGGCCAATAGCCGCCGCAGGCGAGCTCGCTGAGCAGCCGTTCCTGAGTCCTGGCTTTGGGCTTCTGCTCGGGCTGTTTCTGGTGTTCCTGAACGGGTTCTTCGTCGCGGCCGAGTTTGCGCTCGTCAAAGTTCGGCCCACGCAGCTCGAGCCGCACGTCGCCAAGGGTGACTTTCGGGCGAAGACGGCGCTGCACATGGTGCACCACCTGGACGCCTATCTGTCCGCCACGCAGCTCGGGATCACCCTGGCGAGCCTGGCCTTGGGCTGGATTGGCGAGCCCGCGTTCGTGTGGTTGCTCGAGCCGTTACTGCGCAAGATCCCGGGTATCACGAGCGGGATCATTCACTCGGTGAGCCTGACCGTGGCGTTCATGGTCATCACGGTGCTCCACATCATCCTGGGAGAGCTCGCGCCGAAGTCTCTCGCCATCCGCAAACCGGCACCAACCACGCTCTGGGCTTCCGTTCCCCTCTACGCTTTTTTCAAGATTACCTATCCGGTGATCTGGCTACTGAACCATGGGGCCAACGGCCTGTTGCGCATCTTTGGAATCACCCCCGTCAGCGAGGCAGAGCTCAGCCACAGCGAAGAGGAGCTGCGGCTATTGCTCAGCTCCGCGCCCGCCGGGCGCCTCTCGAAACAGAAGCGTGAGCTCCTGGACAATGTGTTCGAGCTCTCGCACCGCACCGCGCGCCAGGTGATGGTGCCGCGCCCGGACGTCGTCTATCTCTCGCTGGCTCGCACGCTCGAAGAGAACCTCGAGACGGCGCGCAACACTGGATATACGCGCTTCCCGCTGTGCACCGAGGATCTCGACCAGGTGATCGGCCTGGTACACATCAAGGATCTGTTCACGAGTGACGCGCTGCCCAAATCACTGGAGGAGATACGCCGGGACGTTCAGTTCATTCCGGAGACGCTGACCCTGGACCGCCTGCTCCGGCGTATGCGTCAAGATCGCGTTCACCTGGCGGCAGTCGTCGACGAGTATGGCGGCGTGAGCGGCGTCGTGACGCTCGAAAACGTGATCGAAGAGATCGTGGGACAGATCCAGGACGAATTCGATCAAGAGCGCCCCGAGCTCGTGAAGAAGGCCGAGCGCGTCTACAACGTCTCGGGCGGCATGCTCGTCATGGATCTGGAGGACGAGCTCGACATCGAATTCAGCGATCGCGACGAAGACACGGTCGCAGGGATCGTGCTGAGCGAGCTCGGTCGTTCTCCGCGCATCGGTGACCACGTGCGGGTCGGGCCGCTCGACCTGGAAGTGCTCCAGGTGAAGCGCCACCGCATCCGCCTGCTCCGGGTCACGGTGCTCGACGGCGAGGATCCCCACCCCACCCCTTGACGGCCTGTCAGTGGCGCGTCGCGAACCCGTAGATGATCAGCGCAACGAACGGAACGAGCAGCCAAAGTAGCGGTATGAAAGGACTTTTCATCTCGCCGTCCGGATTGGCCGGGGGCTTCGACACGGGTTGAGAAGCTTCCGAAGAGCGCGCTGTCGCCATGGCGTGGCGAGCATAGCACCGCTTTACGTCGCCCGCGCCAGCCGGATGGAGAAGCCCACCTCGGCGCCCGCCGGCGAGCGATTGCGCGCCCAGACTTGCCCTCCGTGGGCGAGCGCGATGCGCCGCACGAGCGCGAGCCCGAGCCCGAGTGACGTGCCACTGGCGTGCGATTTACCCCGCACGAACGACTCGAACACCGTCGGCAAGTCCGCCTCCGTAAAGCCGGCGCCCGCGTCCTCGACGCTGAAGACGAGCTCGCGCCCGCGCTCGGCGATCCGGACGTGTCTCGGACCGCCGCCGTGCCGGACCGCGTTTTCCACGACGTTCGACAGCGCGCGCGCGACGAGCGTCGGATCGGCCACGACGCGGAGCTCTGGATCGCATTCCAGAATTTCGGGATCCAAACCCGTACGCGTCAGCACGCTCCGCGCCAGGCTGCACACCAGAAGCTCTCGCCGATCGAGCAGGGAAAAATCGAGCCGCGCGCTGGCCAGCAGCTTGCCGGTCAGCTCATTGATTTCGTGGAGCTCACGCTCCATGCCGTCGAGCTGCTCGCGCGCGAGCTCGCGACTGCCAGCATCCCTCGCGAGCTCCAGCGAGAGGCGCATGCGCGCCAGCGGCGAACGGATCTCGTGCGACACCGCCGCGAGCAGCTCACGCTGATCGTCCATTTGCTTCTGAATGCGGCCTGCCATGTCGTTGATGGCGTCGGCCAGAATGCCAATCTCGCCGTAGCGACTGCGATGCAGCGCGACGCGCGTGGCCAATTTGCCGGCGCCGATGTCGCCCGTGACCCGCACGAGCTCTCCCAGCGGGCGCGTCAAGCGCCGTGCAATGAAGCCGGACGCGGCCCAGAGCGTGACACCGGCGGCCAACAACGCGAGCAGAACGGGCCAGCGCGGCCCCGAATGAAACCAGCGATTGCCGCACACCCGAACCTGCCCGAGGCGCTGTCCGCGGCGCTCGATCGGCAGCTCGAACTCGGCGCGCGCGCAGCGGCGACCATAGACGCCGAGCTCGGCGCCCCGCGCGTCTTCCAGGACCAGGTCCAGACCCAGCTGCTCCGATGCGGCGCGCGCCAGCTGCTCGCGCCGCGCGGGATCGTCCCAGACGCGCTCGAACTGGCCGGCTGCGAACGCGCGCAGCCCGACTAACCCTTCGCGGAATCCCGAGTGCGGCTGCGCCTGGAGCCCGAGCACCAGCGCGACCACCAGGCCCGTAACCAGGATGGACGCGCCGAACCACACGAAAATGCGGCGATGCAAGCGCTGCCGCACGAAGCGTGACACCGGCGTCACGGAGGGTCTCGCGGCAGCACGTAGCCGACGCCGCGCACCGTGCGGATACGTTGCGGGTTCTTGGGATCATCGCCGATCTTCTTGCGCAAGCGCGAGATGTGCACGTCCACCGTGCGCTCGCCGACGATGACGTCATTTCGCCCGGCCTCCGTGAGCAGCATGCCGCGCGGTATGACGCGCCCCGCGCGCCGTACCAGCGCGAGCAGTATGTCGAACTCGAGCCCCGTGAGATCGACGCTGCGGCCGTCCACCCGTGCCGTGCGCGCGCCGAGGTCGATGACGACTCCTCCGGCGCTGAGGCGCTCGAGGTTCGGGTCCGGCTGGGTGCGACGCAGCACCGCGCGCAAGCGTGCCAGGAGCTCGCGCGGGCTGAAGGGTTTGGCCACATAGTCGTCGGCGCCGAGCTCCAGACCCACGACGCGATCGGTTTCGTCGCCCCGAGCCGTGAGCATGATCACTGGAATCGAGCTCACGGCGCGCAGCTTTTTCAGGACGACCAGACCGTCCGGCGGCGGCATCATGACGTCCAAGAGCACCACGTCGTAGGTGTCGGACGCGAGCCGCGCGAGACCATCCTGGCCATTGCTCGCGTGCGTCACGTGCACCCCGTGCTGCTCCAGATAGCTGTGGAGCAGCTCGAACAGCCGCGCGTCGTCATCGATGACGAGAGCCAGAATCGCCATGCTCAGCCGCTTTCACCTTCTGCCGGGTCGCCCGAGTGTACCTCGTCTCGGACGCTGCCGAGTCGAGGGACGTCCCGAGCGGCGCTCAGCGTTTCTGCGCGCGAAGCGCGGCTTCTGTACACAGGTCGGCCACGTGCCGCTCGAAGTGCGCCCGCCGCGCCCAGCCATGCTGACCCCCGCACCGGAGGTGCGAGAAGCCCGCGGCGAATCCCGCGATCGTTCCGAGGGCCAAGAGCGCGATCACTGCCTTGCGTTTCATGGTGTCTCTCCTGGTCATGGTTTGCGTTTCAGACGCGGCCGGCACTCGGTCCTCTGAAGAATTGCCAGGGGCCCTTTTCGATCAGCTCCGCCAGGCGCACGCGTTGATTCTCGTCGAGCACTGCGTGCACCCGAGCGAGCGCACCGACCACCGCTTTCCTGAGCTTGTCGAGCCCGTCGTCCTGCTTGGCAAAGAGCTCGCCCATGCTGGTCTCGTCGAAATAGTCGCCGCGCATCGCCCTGGCCACGTCGCTACGCGACGCGACGAAGTGGTCCCGTACGCTGTGGACCTCACGAAAGAAGTCGCCGACCGCGCTGCGAATTTCCTTCTCCTGCCCCGGCGATGTGTCCAGCGTTTCGAACAGGTTCCGGACGAACCCGCGCACACCGGAACTGCGGTGGAGACCGCAAGAGGGCCCGCCTCGTCCCCAGCGCCGGCCGCCGGACAGCACGTAAAACAGCCCGACCAAACAGGCGATTCCGATAAAAAATCCAAACATCACTGACCTCCTTGCCCAGGAGAGCATGGAGGCGGTGTGTGAAGGCCGTTCGCGCCCCACTGTTAAGAAGTGTGAAGTCCGCTCGGGCTCGGGACCCCGAAGGTCACTTCAGCATCGCGATCTTGGGGACGACGATCAACGTGGCCACGGCCGAACGCTCGAGGATTGCCTGGTTCTCGTAGCCGAAGAACATGCGGTTCTTGACGGCTCTGTTCTCTGCGCCGAGCACGACCAGATCATAGGCGCCCGCGCTGATCTCGTGGGTCAGCGCGGTCTGCGACTGTTCGTAGTTCAGGTACAGCACACGCGGCTCGAGCTCGCTCACGCGAAACGCAGGCGAGATGCGCGCGAGCTCCTCGTTGCGCGTGAGCTCGCTATGATCCGACGTCAGCGGGTGCGGGTCGCTGTCCTCCGGTACCGCACCGGCCGCGGCTGGAGGCGGCGCGGTGCTCGGCGTACCGCGTCCTCGCTCCGCGTTGATCTGCCGCGCACGCAGCAGGGCTCGCGCGATGTTTTCCGGCATCGGGTCGCCGGGCAGCGTGTCCGCGCTTTCTTCCACGATCTGCCGCGTCGGCGCCTGGCGTTCGGTGATGAGCGCGAGCGTCAGCGATGCTCCAGTGGCTTCCGCGTAGCGGAGCGCGAACTCGGCGGCGACTCGCGCCACTGTGCTGCCGTCGATCGGTACGATCAGGCGCTTGTAAGCGCCGTCCGGCGCTTGCGCTGCCTTGACGATCACGATGTGACAGGGCGCGTGCACGACGACCTCTTCGAGAACAGGGCCGCCGATCTTGGGACCGCGCCCGGACGCCCCGATCAGGATCACGTCCACGCCCCGGGCCGCTTCGTCCAGGATGGTGCGCGCGACATTTCGGCTCGCCACCTCGCGAATTCGCGGCGTCGCACCGCCCGCGGAG
>DATDJP010000335.1:0-12496 GCA_036520475.1 Polyangiaceae bacterium
CAGCCGCGGGAAAGCTTCAGCCGAAACACGAGGTACCACGTCAGCACCACGACGCCGATCGCCAACAGCAGATTGTATGCGCGCTCGTTTGTTCTAGTGCCAGAGATCAACGAATACACGGCGCCGGGCACGACAACGACCGCAGAAAACAGCAACATGCCATTGGCCAACCGAGGACGGTGCCGCGCGAGCGCAGCGGCGGCCATGGCGAAGCCAGACCACATCAGTACCAACATGGTTCCGGCGAACCTGTAGTCTCCGTAAGCTACGCCACGAGTCATGAACTTGTAGCCGGTCCACGCGAACCATGCCGCCAAGAGCCCAAGTATGAGTACCAATTTTGCTCTGAAGACCAGGTGCCACGTGGCGAGCCCGGCAACCACACTCAATGAGAGATTATAAACTCGCTCGAAATTCGAAGTCGTATCGATCGCGGAATACAACGCTGCAGGTATCACGAGCACTGCCGCAACCAATACAATCCTCTTTGCGGTCCCCGGGTAGTGCCGGACGAGCATGGTCGCGCCACCAACGAGTCCAACGTACATCGCCACCAGCAAGGTTCCCCCGAATTTGTAGTCCCCATAGAAAACGCCACGAGTGATGAACTTGTAGCCGGCCCACGTGACCCACAGAGCCGACATTGCAACTACCAGCGCACGTTTTACCTCCGGTGACATCGCCGTAACCGAGACATCGCTAGCGTGAAACGCGATCGGCGACAACGCGCTGCCTCATCGTTTCCGAGCATTCCGTTGCTGGTCCTCTGGATCGGACGGCAAGGACGACATCTCACTCGTGATCCGCTCACCGCGAAGGGCGACGCAGCGCGCGTCTTCAGTTACCGTTTGGTGCGCGCGAATTCTGCCGGCGCAGCCGTCGTCGAATCCGAAGAGGAGCCCCCTCCGCGCATCCGGCCAAGCGACCGTGCCATGTGTCAGCAATGAAGACCGGCGAGTTTTGCCTCAGTCCGCGACGCGCCTTGGTTCCGCCCGCGGTCGCGCTGCCGAGCCGATAAACACGTGTCGCGCTGCCAATTGCTCGGTGGCACGTGAGGTGCAGTACGCGTGAGTATGCTTGACTTGAGACGCTATCGTGAGGCCCGCAAACCGGCGGCTGTGCGCGCAATCTTTGCGTCCACGGTCGTGCTCGCCTTCGGATGCAGCGAGGTGAAGCGCGAAACGGTGGATCGCTTCAAAGACTACGACGAAACCGCATGGACGGGCGCCGGCGATTGCGAAGATTACGCTCCACCTGCTGACGCAACATCGCGCCCACCTCGCATCGGGGCGTGGAACATCCGCTATTTTCCAGACTCTCAGGAAGGGCCGCAGAGCGACGCCGACAAAGCTACGGATGTGCCGTGGCTTTCGTGTGCCGTCGCGTCTCTGGGCGTGGACGTCCTCGCCGTTCAGGAGATCAAACAGACGCCAGAGTCCGTGGACAAGCAGCGAGAGTTGGTAGACTTGCTGAACTCACGCACGGGCGGCGACTGGCAGCTTCAGGTCGCAGGGTGTGCACCCAACGATGTGCAGCACCCCGGCTTTCTGTACGACGCCTCCCGCGTCACTGGAGAGCACTTCCGCGAAGTACCCCTCCTGAATCCGGATCCGGTCTGCAGCAACGATGCTTCACCCGGCTTTGCGGGCTACTTCCGCATCAACGGCGGGCCCGACTTTCACCTCGTGTCGGTCCACATGCACTCGGGTTCGTCCCAGGACCCCGCGGACGGTCGCGCGCACGCCCTCTCGGCCATGCCCGATGTGATCCAGGAGGCTCAGGCGCTCGTCGCCGACAACGACGTCTTCTTCGCGGGCGACTTCAACACGAGCGGTTGTGAAAACTGCAGCCCCTCGTTCACGAGCGAAGAGGAGATCGCGAGTGTGGTCGAGCAGTTCGACGAACCTTCGCACCCGCTGCGGCTGATCCCAGCGTCCGAAAGGTGCTCGCGCGAGGACGGAGGCGATTCTCCCCTGCTCGATCACATTGCCGCGACCGACACGACGCAAGAAGTCGGAGCTGATCCAATCGCCGTGGTCTCCGGGATCTGCGCCGAGTTCAAGTGCGACCGCATGCGCGAATGGCACGAAGACGCCCGGGAGCGGCTGAGCGACCATTGCCCGGTCCTGCTCGACTTGGCGGCAGCCGACCAAGACTAGCGCGTCGCGAGCACCAGAATTCTCCCGGCAAGCTGGCTCCGCTCGCGCACGTGCCAAATGGTTGCAGTTTTCGCGAGCCGTTGTGCGCGTGCGGAGTTCGGCATATCGTCATTGGTCGGGAGTGCGTCGCGTCCCGAGTCGTGAGACCGCAAGTGCGAGACGCTGCGTGAAAGCGCAGCAGGACCCGCGACGCAGAGGCGGACGCGAGGTGTTTCGTGATTCGATCGGACGAGCGGGATTCGAGGAGTGTCGCGGAAACGCTAGACGGCGACGTGACCGCGCGCAGCGAAGCCGAGCTGCTCGCCGAGAGAGAGCGGGGCTTCGCGAACACGCTCATCGAAGCCATGCCCGGGATCTTCTACTTCTACGACGAACAGCGGAAGTTTCTGCGCTTCAATCGCAACTTCGAGCAGGTCTCCGGCTACGCAGCGGCCGAGATCGCCCAGATGCACCCGCTGGACTTCTTCAAGGGCACGGATAAGGCGCTGCTCGAGCAAAGCATCGCCGAAGTGTTCCGCGTTGGTCAGGCGAGTGTGGAAGCAGACTTCGTCGCGAAGGATGGCAGCACAGCGCCGTACTTTTTCACGGGGCGCCGCGTCGAGTTCGAAGGCAAACAGTGCCTCGTGGGCATGGGCGTCGACATCAGCAAGCGGCGGCATGCAGAAGCAGCCATACACAAGAGCGAGGAGCGTTACCGCACGACGCTCGACACTATGCTGGAGGGTTGTCAAATCATCGATCGAGATTGGCGCTACGTGTATCTGAACGACACGGCGGCCGTGCACAATCGCCGTCCCAATTCGGAGCTGCTCGGCGCGCGCATGCCGGAGGCGTGGCCGGGCATCGAAGCCACGCCCGTCTTCCAGATGCTCGAGCGCTGCATGCGAGAACGCGTCGCGCTGCACGAAGAAGCCGAATTCGTCTTTCCGAGCGGTGATTCGGGCTGGTTCGACACCAGGGCTCAACCCATTCCCGAAGGGATTTTCGTGCTCTCCATGGACATCAGCGAGCGCAAGCGCGCCGAGCGTGCGCTGCGCGAATTGAACGAGAGCCTGGAGCTCAAGGTCTTGGAGCGCACGCGGGACCTCGCACGAGCCCTCGAGCGCGCAGAGGCCGCTGATCGCGTGAAATCGGCGTTCCTCGCGACCATGTCCCACGAGCTCCGGACCCCGTTGAACTCCATCATCGGCTTCACCGGCATTGCCCTGCAGGGTCTGGCGGGCCCGCTCAATCCCGAGCAGACGAAGCAGCTCGGGATGGTGCAGACGAGCGCGCGGCACCTCCTGGCTCTGATCAACGATGTGCTCGACATCTCCAAGATCGAGGCCGGCCAAGTCGAGGTGCGCTGCGCGCCCTTCGATCTGCGCGTCTCGCTGCAGCGAACCGTCGCCTCGTTGCTGCCACTGGCGGAGAAACGCGGACTGACCTTGCGCCTGATCGTGCCGGAGGCTCTCGGCGACGTGGAGAGCGATCAACGGCGGGTCGAGCAGATCGCGTTGAACCTCTTGAACAACGCGATCAAGTTCACCGATCAAGGCGGCGTGACGGTCACGGTCGACATGACCGATACGAGCTGCCCCGCTGTGCGGATTCGCGTCGCAGACACCGGGATCGGCATGAAGGAGGCCGATATTCCGACGATCTTCCAGCCGTTTCGCCAGATCGACTCCGGCCTGCAGCGCCTGCGCGAGGGCACCGGGCTCGGACTCGCGATTTGCTGGCGACTCACCCAGCTGCTCGGAGGTACGATTGCAGCCGAGAGCACCTGGGGACAGGGCAGCCTGTTCACGCTCACTCTGCCCGTGAAACGCGACGTGACGCCATGAATCGATCCATCTTGTTGATCGAGGACAACGAACAGAACCGCTATCTCGTGACGTTTCTGCTGGAGCGGCACGGCTACAACGTGGTCTGTGCGGTCGATGGTGCTCGGGGTATCACGGCCGCACAAACCCTGCAGCCTGCCGTGATCTTGCTGGATATTCAGCTTCCCAAGATGGACGGCTACGAGGTGGCGCGCGCCCTGCGTCGAAATGAAGCCTTGCGCGACACACCCATCGTGGCCGTCACCTCGTACGCAATGCCCGGGGATCGCGAGAAAGCGCTCGCAGCCGGCTGCACCGGCTACATCGAGAAACCCATCGATCCCGACACCTTCGTGACGGAGATCGAGCAAGTGCTGGGAAAGAGCGGGGAGGGCCGCCGGTGAAGCGCGTGCTCATCGTCGAGGACAAGGAAGAGAACAGCTACTACTTGAATGCGCTCCTGAGCGGCCACGGGTACGAGGTGGACACGGCGCGACACGGGGCGGAGGCGCTGATCAAAGCGCGCCACGCTCCCCCTGGACTCGTCATCTCGGATTTGCTGATGCCGGTGATGGACGGTTACACGCTACTTCGACACTGGAAGTCCGACGAGCGCCTCAAAAAAATCCCTTTCGTCGTGTACACCGCGACGTATACGGAGCCGGAAGACGAGCAGCTGGCGCTCAGGCTCGGAGCCGACGCATTCATCCTCAAGCCCGCGGAACCGGACCAGTTCATCGCGCGGCTGCGGGCAGTGGAGAGCCGGCAGTCGGCGGCCGTGCCACCGCGCCAGACCAAGCCGGTTCAGGACGAAACCGGGCTGCTCCGCGAGTACAGCGAGACTTTGATACGCAAGCTCGAGGAAAAGACGCTGCAGCTCGAAGAGAGCAATCGACTGCTGCAGCGGGACGTCGCCGCGCGCCAGCTGGCCGAGGTCGCGCTGCGCGAGAGTGAGGAGCGGTTCCGTCAGCTCGCCGAAAGCGTCGACGACGTGTTCTGGCTCAGCGACTTGCAGCACGAGCAGGTCATCTACGTGAACCCCGCTTATGCGAGAATCTGGGGACGAAGCTGTGAAGGGCTGTACGCGTCTGCCGACGATTGGCTGCACGGGCTGCACGCCGAAGACCAGCCGCGCGTGCGAGCGTCCCTGGCCGCCTACGCGACCGGCTCGTGGAACGAGATCTATCGCATCGTCCGCCCGGACGGCTCCGTGCGCTGGATTCGCACGAGCGCTTACCCCGTCCGTGACGCGAACGGTCGAGTCTATCGGGTGGCAGGTGTATCTCGCGACATCACGGAGTATCGCCGCCTCGAGGAGCAGCTGCGCCAAGCGCAGAAGATGGAGGCCATCGGCCGGCTCGCGGGGGGTGTCGCGCACGACTTCAACAACCTGCTCTCCGTGATCTTGACGTATACGAGTCTCGCGCTCGACGAGCTGAATCCGGATGAGCCCATCCACGCTGACATCGCGGAGGTGCACCGCGCCGGCGAGCGGGCAGTGGCGCTCACTCGGCAGCTGCTCGCTTTCAGTCGCCAGCAGGTGCTCGCGTCCGAGGTCCTGGACCTCCGCGCGATCATCTGCGACTTGGAAAAGATGCTGTGTCGCCTGCTCGGTGAGGACGTGGAGCTCTCCGTTTTGACCGGGCATGGCCCGCCCGAGTCCAAGGTGCACGTCGATCCGAGTCAAGTCGCACAGATCGTCATGAACCTTGCCGTCAATGCGCGGGACGCCATGCCGGATGGCGGAAAGCTCACCATCGAGGTGCGCGACGTCACGCTCGATGCTGCGTACGCCGCCGCTCACGTCGGAGTGACCGCGGGGCGGTACGTGCTGTTGGCCGTGACCGACACCGGCGTCGGCATGGATGCCGCTGTTCGTGAACGGGTCTTCGAGCCCTTCTTCACGACCAAAGAAGCCGGAAAGGGCACGGGCCTCGGGCTGTCGACCGTGTTCGGAATCGTGAAGCAGAGTCGCGGGCACATTCAGGTCTATTCGGAGCCCGGAGTGGGGACGGTGTTCAAGGTCTACTTCCCGTGTACGACTCGCGCGGCCGAGACCGCGAGCCGCGTGCCCACTGCGCTCGTCACGCTCCGCGGTTCGGAGACCATACTGCTCGTGGAAGACGACGACCAAGTACGAGCCATGAATTGTACGGTGCTCCGCCGCAACGGCTACACCGTGCTCGACGCCCCAGACGGAAACGGAGCGCTCCGCCTGAGCGAAGGCTACGGCGCGCCAATTCATCTCCTGCTGACGGACGTGGTGATGCCACGCATGAGCGGGCGTGACCTGGCGCAGCGCTTGGCCTCGACCAGGCCCGAAACGCAGCTGCTGTACATATCCGGCTACACCGAGAGCACCATCGTCCACCACGGCGTCCTGGAGCCCGGCGTCGCGTTTCTGCAGAAGCCGATCACGCCGGAAGCGCTGCTGCGCAAGGTGCGCGAGGTGCTGACCGAGCCGGCCGCAAACGAGCCCGAAGCGCAATAGACGACCCTTCACGGAGGAAGCGCAAACCATGACGACGAAGGCTCGTCCGCCAGGACCACGAGGCTTGCCGGTGCTCGGCAACGCCATCGAGATGATTCGAGATCCGCTCGGATTTCTGCAGCAGGTGTCTAGCGAATATGGGGACGTCGTGCGCTTCGCGTTGCCGGGACAAACCATCTATCTGCTCAATCACCCGAGCGCGATCGACGAGGCGTTCCGTGCGCAGAACGATCGGCTCATCAAGGACGAGTTCACCCGGCGTCTCTCGGTGCTGGTGGGGAACGGCTTGCTCACGAGCGAAGGCCACTTCTGGAAGAGACAGCGCAAACTGGCGCAGCCTGCGTTTCATCATCGACGCGTTCAAGGCTACGCCGAAGCGATGGTCCGCCACGCCGGGCGCTGCGCATCGCAGATCGCGTCTGGCGAGACGCGCGACGTCCATCAGGACATGATGCGTTTGACTCTCGACATCGTGGCAGAGACGCTGTTCGGTACGGATGTCGCCGAAACCGCCGACGTGATCCGTGAAGCGCTGGACGCCGCCACGGATCGCTTCGCGGGTTACGCCGCCCTCGTCCCGGTGTCGGTCCCGACGTCGGCCAACCGCCGCTTCCGGCGTGCCGTTCGCCAGCTCGACGACGTGGTGTACGGCATGATTCGCGAGCATCGCGCGCACGGCGACCGCGGCGATCTGCTGTCGATGCTGCTCGAGGCCAAAGTGGAGGACGGCTCGTCGATGAGCGATCAGCAAGTCCGGGACGAAGTGGTGACGCTGATGCTGGCGGGCCACGAGACGACCGCGCTCACGCTGTCGTTCGCCCTCCACTCTGTCGCGCGCAATCCTTCCGTGCAGTCTGCGTTACTGGACGAGATAGAGCGGATTTGTCCGGATCGCCCCGCGACCGAGACGGACGTCGGCAACTTGCCGTATGCGCGCGCGGTCGTCCGAGAATGCATGCGCCTGTATCCGCCCGCATGGGCCATCGGTCGCGAAGTGACGTCACCCGTTCGCATCGCAGGCTACGACCTCGAGCCGGGCACGCAGCTCTGGATGGCGCAATGGGTCGTGCACCGCGACCCGCGCTACTTCAAAAATCCAGAGACCTTCCAGCCTGAACGCTGGACCAAGGAGTTCGAAGAGCAGCTACCGCGCTTCGCTTACTTCCCGTTCGGCGGTGGACCGCGTGTGTGCATCGGGAATGCGTTTGCGATGATGGAGGCGGTGCTCTTGCTCACCACGATCATGCAAAAGTGCCGCATCGAACCGAGTGATCTGCGAGAGGTTCGCCTGTTCCCGAGCGCCACCCTGAGGCCGCGGGACGGCATCCACCTGCGCCTGCGACCACGCGCCACGCGCGGGGCCGCGGGACGCGCGGGACCACAGGGCGACGTAAAGGTGAGCTCGGCACATCGCCGAAGCTGATGTGCGAGGCCGTTTTGGGGTACCGTCGCACGCAATGCGAACTCGGCGACTGCTCGGCTGCTTGGGCGTTTGT
This sequence comes from Polyangiaceae bacterium, assembly GCA_036520475.1. Taxonomy (GTDB): domain Bacteria; phylum Myxococcota_A; class Polyangia; order Polyangiales; family Polyangiaceae; genus DATDJP01. Next base: position 7,952 of record DATDJP010000335.1, read on the forward strand.
GCATCGACTGTAGGCTGTGGGACGGACGAGGCGTACGACGCCGCTGAGAGCCAGCCCATTTCCGTGCGCCGCGACGACATGGGCGTGGTGCACATCCGGGGCGGCTCGGACGAAGACGTCTATTACGGGGCAGGCTACATGCAGGCCACCGATCGGCTGTTTCAGATGGACCTGATGCGACGCCGCGCGCTCGGGCGGCGAGCGCAGGTGCTGGGTCCAGGCATGGCGAACGACGATGAGCTGATGCGCCGTATCGGCATTCAGCGGCTGGGCGCCGAGAACGACGCGATGCTGCGCGCCGAATACCCCGAGTCGGCGCGGCTCGTGGATGCCTGGGTGCAAGGCGTGAACGCGCGGATCGACGCGGTGCTGAGCGGAGAAGCGCCCCTGCCGTACGGCTTCGGACCGGCGGAGCTCGACTACCAGCCGGAGCGCTGGACCAGCGCAGAGGCGCTGGCCGTCGGCAAGATGATCGTGTTCGGCAACGCGAACCAGATCCAATACGACCTGCTCGCGACCGTGCTCCGACAGTACGCGCCGCGCGCCTTCGAAATGCCGCTACTACAACCGCTCCGCGACACGTTCATCGTCGGACCCCCACCCGGCGTCGCCGCGACCTCGACGCACACGCGGCCTGCTCGAGCTCGTCCAGCCGGAGTTTTGCCGGAGAACGCGGCCGCCCACCTGCACGCATTCTTGGCGGATATGTCGAGCCTTGGCCCGGGTGCGAGCAACAACTGGGCGATAGCGGGGAGACACACGGCAAACGGCCGACCCATCATCGCCAACGACCCACACCAGCCGCTCAGGAGCCCCTCGCTGATGTGGGCGCATCACATGAACAGCGCCGACTCTGGCGGCTCGCTGGACGTCGTGGGCTTCGGCTTCGTGGGCAGCCCGTCGGTTCAGCTCGGTCACAATCGACATCTGGCGTGGGCAGCGACGACCACCTATCCGGACATGATGGACGTGTGGGACGTCGAGGTGAACGCCGGCAACGCGCGCATTGGTGACCAGCAGGTGGCCATGAGAGTTCGCACGGAAATCATCGAGGTGCGCGGCGAAGCGAGCCGTTCCATCACGTGTGAAGACGTGCCCGACCACGGCGTGCTGTTACCGCCGTCCGTCCTGCCCATCCCGGTCGTGCCCGAGGGACACCGGATGCTCCTGAACTGGACCGGCTTTCGTCCCACGCGCGAGGCGCTCGGATTTCAGCGCTTCGACTCGGCGCGCACTCTGGAAGACTTCGAGGCAGCGGCGGACATGATGGAGATCGCGGCCTTCAACTTCCTGGCAGCCACGACCGACGGCATCAGCTATCGGTCATCGATGCTGGTGCCGGATCAAGGAAAAGCCTCGGAGGTGCATCCGCGCTGGGCGCTCCTGGATGGCAAGGATGCGTCGAGCTTTTGGACGGACGAGTTCTTGCCCCTCTCCCAGTTGCCGAGGAGCCGTGGGGAACCGAAGGGCTACGTCGTGACCGCAAACAACGATCCGTTCGGCTTCACGTCGAACGGCGCCTTCGACGACGATCCCTTCTACTTCGGCGCGTTCTTCGATCCCGGCACGCGCGCGCATCGTATTCAATCCGAGCTCGATCGCCTGCTGCAGGCCGGCAAGCTGGACGTCCCCAGCATGCAGACGTTGCAACGCGACACCTACTCCGTGTTCGCAGACGACGTCGTGCCCCTGCTGGAGAACGCCTTCGCCGCCCGCACGACGGACGCGTCGCTCAGCGACTACCGCACTCGCGCGGATATGCAGGCCCTCGTGGAGATGCTCTCCAGCTGGGACCGACGTATGGACCGTGACTCACCGGAGGCGGTCGTCTTCAATGCGTTCTTGTTCTTCGTGGTCCGGAAGGCCGTGGCCGATGAGTTCAGCATCACGTTCGGCCCGATCATCGAGGAGAACGAGGGCGTGATGCTCCGCTTCGGCCTCCTCCCCTTGCTCGGGCGCGTCCCGAACGCCGAGAGCTACCTCACACCCGGAAAGAACTTGCTGATCTTGCAGGCGCTCGACGAGGTCGTCGCGTATCTCAACGAGAAGTTCGGCACGACGGCCCCCAGCGCTTACACCTGGGGCGCCATTCATGGCACGCAGTTCGACCATGTGTGGTCCGGCGGCGCCGGCGTCGGCTTCGTCTCCACGGAAGGCGGCGTGGGAACGGTCAACGTCTCCGATACGAATCTGTTTTCGGCCTCGGGGACGCACGAGCAATTGAAAGCTTCGAGCGGCGCGATCTTTCGCTCGATCACCGAGTTCGACAGCTCGGGGACGCCCATCGCGCACGTGAACTTTCCGCCCGGCAACGGCGGTCAGCCGGGCGATCCTCACTTCCGGGACACGCTCGACGAGTGGGTGGAGAACCGCTCACGCAAGCTGCTCTTCTCGGAGGACGAGATCGAAGCCAAGACGACGGAACGCCTCGAGCTCGCGCGCTAGCAAGCCAAGCGCGCTCAGGGCGTCGCGAACGCGGCGCGGTAGGCGGCCCCGGTGGTCGGGTATTGATTGTCGGAGAGTTTGCCGTGCGCTGAGGCGAAGTTCTGGTGCCATTGCAGCCCGTAAGTCCGGGTCAACATCGAGTTCCAGGCCTGCACGGGATCTGCCGGATCCCACTGGTTGTAGCGTCGCGACTCCGTTGCCACACTGCGGCCATGACCGACGTTTTACGAGCCCGTCACGTCCACGACACTCATGTGCACTTCGGCGACGGCGGCGGAGCGTACGCCATCGACGTGACGCCGAGCTTCTGGCCCGATCTCATGAGCGGGAAGCTGCGCGAGCTCGAGCAAGGCCGTCTCATGACCTACGGCGAATTCGCCAAAGACTGGGACAGCTGGGAAATGCACCCCAACGGAGACGAGCTGGTGCTGCTGTTGTCCGGCTCCGTCACCTTCGTGCTCGAGCTCGACGGAAAGGAGCACGAGCTCCTTCTGAACACCACCGGCGCTTTCGCGATCATTCCCCGCGGCACGTGGCACACCGCCAGGACACAGACGGCGTGTACGATGCTGTTCATCACGCCGGGTCAAGGAACGCAGCACCGCTCATAGGCTCAGAAGCGATGATCTGCCCGAGCCTCATTCACAAACGCCGGGACTCGTCGTCGTGCAGGTCGGCGTCGGGACGAGCAGCGCACGCCATGGAGCGCACTCGGCGCTCGGCGATTCCAGCCTGAACGTTCCTGCGTCGCCGCAGATGACAGCACTCGACCCGGACATCTCCGCACCCGTAGCGACCTGCGTCCCGAAGCTGTAATACGTGACCTCGAGTGCTGGACCGCCCACGTTGCGGGTGTGTGTCGAGCGAGCGAAGCACTCCTGATTGTCCCTGTAGAGCGTGCGACTCGCGATCGGATAACTCACCGTCTCGACGACCTTCCACTTGGAAGCCGGATCACACGTCCGTGTGATCGTGGTCGGCATCGGCTCCGTCGGTCGCGTCTCCTCGCTCACGAGGCACGCTCCGAAGCTCGGAACGCATTGCCGAATCGCGTCTTCGAGACACGGCGGAAGACAGCCTGGCGGCGGACCTGAGCCGAGACCGCTGTCGGCATCTGCGCCCGCATCGACGGGCACGCCCGTACCACCCGTGCCGGCGTTGCCTCCCGCACCCCCACAATTTTCACCCGTGCAGCCGCCAGCTCCTCCCTGCCCCACGGGGTGGACGGGTCCACAGCCCAAGGCGATGAAGGCGACCACCCAGGGTGCAACAGTGAAGCGAATGCGATCGTGTGTGTTTTCCATATCGAACCTGCCTTGCGATTGCGGCGCATACAGGACTTCGCGCGAGCCCCCTGCTCGGCTGCCCCATGCGCCCGCATTAATGCACGAGGGATGCCGCTAGCTCCACACACTATTCTCAGAGAAAAAGTCGCAACGATCGGCACCGTTCAAGCTCTCTGCGAACACGTGCGCACCGTGCGCGAACAATCGCCAGCCAACGCGCCCTGCGATTTCACCGCGCTGTATGCGAAGGCCGCGCCAACTCCGAGCGCATCACTTGCAAGGCCGCAACCTGACTATCGAATTTAGCGATTCTGCCGAGAAAGGAGATGCACTTGATCGACTCTGACGCGAGCCGGCACGCAACGTCGCCGCTAAGACAGGGACGCAATCGCAGCGCACCGGAGGAACGATGAAACGACGAATCGGCGTCAGGATGCGAACGGACCTGCAAGTCATCGAGCGCTCGAACGCTTCCGTCGTGCAATGCCGCGGCATCGAGCTCTCACCGACCGGCATCCTGCTCGACCGCGGGCGGCAATCTGCCGGGCGCACCGCATCCATCTTCGTGCACCTCGAGCTCGTGCTGCCCGAGCAGTCACGCACGATCAGCGTCGTCGCCCGTCCGATCTGGAAGCGCGGCTCGCAACAAGCCCTCAAGTTCATCCGCATCAGCGACGCCGATCGTCTGAGCTTGGCCGAGCACCTCGACCTACTCGAGCGCCGCGGCGCCGTCATGAGCTGAGCGCACAGCCATTTCGCGGGTTGGACAGGCCTGCCGAAGAATGCTCGGGGTAAAACATTCCCCGCCGCGGGA
>DATDJP010000336.1:0-25038 GCA_036520475.1 Polyangiaceae bacterium
GACCGAGGGTGAACGCCGTGATCGCGATCAGGAGAGCGCGGCGCCGGTCGAGGACGAAGAGCAGCGCGAGGACGAAGAGGACGTGATCGAAGCCGGTGATCAGATGTTCCACTCCGAGCCGCAGGTAGTCCCGGAATACGGCGATCGGTCGCGTTCGGGACGGAACGTCGAAGCGGTCCACGTTGCCGTGGAGGAGCCCCTGCGCGGTCGTCCCGTCGGCCAGGATCACCTGCCAGACGACGTTGGCGCGAGCGTTCGTCACACCGCGGACCGTGAACGTCTTGCCCACGACGCCGCCGTCACAGCGCAGACGCCTCGTCTCCTCCACCGCGGAGCCGAGGAGCGCAACGCGCGGCGGCGCGAGTGGCGTACATTCGCACGGCGAGATCGGCACGAGCGACGAGCCGACGGGCCGCATCGACGGCGTCCGGAAGCGCTGGAGCACGACCCCGTCGTCGGCCTCGACGAGGTGGAGGCTCGAGGGCGCGAGCGGATGCGCGTGGACCGTCCCGGCGACCAGCGCAAGAGCGGCGAAGGTCGCAGTGCAGACGCGGCTCACGACGAGCCTCCGCCGCGCACCACGCGCACGGAATAGCGTTGCCGGAGGTCGCGGAGGCGGCGCGCGATCCGGGCCGCGCGCGTCGCGGCGAAGTAGTCCGCGAGCACACGCGCGCGCACCCGCTCGAGCGGCGGCAGGCGCCCTTCATGGCGTGCGTCTACGCGGACGATGTGCCAGCCGAACGACGACCGAATCGGCCCTGACCAGGCGCCGACCGGGAGCGCCGCGACTGCACGACCGAAGCCCTCGCCGAAGAGCCGGTCGAGCGCCGTGACCGAAGCGCGCTGTCGCACCGCAAGGAGCGGATTTGGGTCAGCTAGCCCGGTCGCCGTCTCGAAGAGGACGGCTCCTCGGCGCAGACGCTCGAGGAGCGCGGTCGCGCTCGAGGCTGCGGCTTCGCCATGTCGATGGCGCGTGAACGCCAGGTGCACGAGCTCGATACGTGGGGACCGCTCGAACCGCGCTCGATTGGCCTCCATGTGCGCCACGAGCGTGGCGTCGTCCGGGATCTCGCCAGGGGCCGGCTTATCGAGGATCTGCTGAACGCGCGAGACGAGTCGCCCTCGCACCACGGGATCGGATCGGTGCATGCCCAGCGCGACCGCCTCGTGAACCGCGGCCTTGTCGATCGCGGCGTCGCTCGTCGGGGCCGGCTCGCCGCGCGCGAAGGCCATGTTCAGGGCGAGCCTTTGGCGGATGATCGGATCGCTCTCGGCCCAGCCGAAGCGCAGCCCTTCCTCGACCAGGATCGCTTCGTCGACGTGTTGCGCGAGCGCGGGACCGTGAACGGCCTCCGGCACTACGACCTCGATCGCCGGTCGCTCCTGGGGCGCGAGGCGCGGCAGCAGGCTCTTCAAGACGAAGAGCGTCACGCCGATCGCGAAAAAGTGGAGGACCGGGCGCATCGCGTTCACCTGCCCGGCCGGTACCAGATCGGCGAGCTCCACGCGCGCTCCTGCTGCGTCCGGGCCCAGCGCGCGTCGCAGCAGCCCGCCCATTCCTCGGGCACCGAGTCGGGCAGCGCGCAATCGAGCGGCGGCGCGTCGAGGCATGCCCGCGCGTGCCAGCGACACGTCGGGTTCTCGAGCACGCGCGCGTAGTAGAATGCATGCTCGGCCGCATCGAAGGCGGGATCGGTCCATACGGTGCAAAGCGAGTCCGCTCCCACTCCCGTCGGCTGGCACGTCGCGAGGTCCACGCTCGCACCGTTCTGCGCGTCACCAGCGACGTCGTACACCCTGAACCGCGACTCGCCGCCCGCGAGCCAGCCCTTCACGATCTGGATGCGCTGGAGCGGGGTTCCGGGAGCGCCCGGCGTTCCTGCGTCGCGTAGCGCAGAGACCGCGAATGCCGGGGCAACGTCGGGCGCCGGCGGTGCGCCGAGGACGCCGCCCATCGGGACGCCGCCGTCGTAGCCCTGCTCTGCGAAGTCGGAAGCGTCGCACAGGTTCGCGGGGTAGCCGAAGCCGCCGAAGAAGCGCAGCACGATGCGTGGCCCGCTCGTGCCGTACGCCTCGCGGCGGCGCATCGCGAGGAAGAGCGCGTCGCGCGAGTTCTCCTCGGCCCAGAGCACCGCGAGGCCGCCTGGGTTGAAGGCCGGCACGTCCGCGAGCCCCTTCGGGAGCCCGTCGCGGTTCGGCTGGCCAGCGCCGCCGTGGCCGACGAAGCCCACTTCGCCGACGTTCCCCGGCGTGGCGATGTGCGTGTCGGTGCTGGCGACGATGCCGTACTCGAAGGGATTCGCGCCGAGGAGCTCGTCGAGACGGAGCCCCTCGCCGAGCGCGTGACGCACGAAGTCGGTCGGCGAAGGATCCTGGTCCGAAAACGGTGGGTCCGGATCGAGGTTCGCCGAGGTGAGGCCGTCGTAGGGCAGTTTCTCGAAGCCGCAGAGCTCATCGCCCGCGGCCGTGCCCGGCATGCACTCGGAATCTCCCTTGTGCTGAAAGATCTCGACGAGAGGCTCCATCGCCCGGCGCTGCGCCGCATACTCCGCCGAGAGCGGCTGCCCGTCGCGATCGACCTGCGCGAACATCCGGCCATTACTGAGGTTCGAGTTGTGCGGGATCGTGAGGACGTCGCAGCCGTTGCCGCGATCGAGGCAGCGCTCGTGGAGCGCGTCCCAGAGACCCTCCGGGAAGCTCTCGTCGAAGTAGGAGATGGGCGCTTCGGGCACGACGTGGTTCCGAAAGATCACGTTCCGGTGCAGGTTCCTCGCCATGATCTCGGGATTGCCGGACCACTCGTACGCGACGAACGTCGTGAACGTGCACGCCTCCGTGCGGTCGTACGCGGCCTCCGCAGCGTCTTGCGTCTCGAGCCATGCGTCGCGCGCCGGGGCCTCGCACAGGCTCCCGTCCATGCCGCACAGCTCCGGCGGCGCGACGTTGCCCTGCTCCTGCGTGAGCAGGAAATTGAGCTGAAAGAACGCCACGTCGGGCGAGTCACGATAGGTCACGCATGCGGGCTGGTCGTATGCGAGCGAGCTCGGCTCCGTGCACGCTCCAATCGTCCCGAGGAACTCGGCGTGATCCGAGACGGCAGCGAAGTCGAGGGGGCGGTCGATCTGCACCGTACGCAGCGCCACGCCCCGATCGTCGTAGGGCTGAATCCCGACCGCCTCTCCCTGCGCATAACGGTAGGCGTCGGCGGGCCCGAGCCGCGTCCCCTGGAGGTTAGCATCGAGCGAGAGCGTGGTGTGGACGTGGAGATCCCCGAAATACGGCCTCCGCAACGGGTCGAAGTCGTGGCATCGCCCGCCGGCCTCCGGCACCACGCGCGGCTCGTCTTCGCTGCAGGCGGCGAGCAACGCGAGAGAGCTCAACAGCGTCGCGGAGCACGCTCTACACAGAAAGAGAAACCTCTGCCGCATCGTGCGGTCGAGCATATCCGTTCGAGCAGAGGTCGTGAATCCGACCATGGAAGACCGACGTGGCGTGGCGACGGATCGAGCCGGACATACCCGAAGCGCCCAGGTCGAGGGCGATGCGCCGCGGCGCGAGACCGTGCTGCCTGGCCTGAGCGGCGGTGATCTCGAGTCGTTGCGCCGCGACCGGCGCAGCGGACGGGCTCGCCACGAGCGGTGGCGACTGGGCCGGAGGCTGCTTGGATTTCTGTGGCACGGCCGCTGAAGCCGGGGCGACCGGTCGCGGCGGGTCTTGCGATTTCGACGGACACGCAGCAAGCAGGAGGCCGACGGCAACCACAGCAGAGCGCGGCATGATCGTCCGAGAATAGATCGAGGCCGGTAGTCACGCGAGCTCGTCGTCACGAAACCGCAGGCTCATCGAGAACCCGCCTTGAAAGAGGGTGCGATTGGACGCCCGGTCAGGCCGTGCTCGTACCGTGCTAACCTTTGAAACGTCCCATGATGCGGCCTGTCCGTCTTCATCGATATTCCTACTTCGAGTACCGCTCTCTCGAGGAGGTCAGCTCGACGAAGCACGAGTTTTTGGACGGCGAGATTTACGCGATGGCGGGTGGCACGCCGCTGCACGCCGCGCTTCAAGCAGCTGTTGCGACGGCTCTCTCGAACCAGCTCGTGGGCACGGAGTGCCGCGTTTACGGCTCCGACTTGCGGGTACGCGTCCTTGCCACTGGCCTCGCCACCTATCCGGACGTCACCGTCGTGTATGGCCCAGTTCAGACGGATCCCGAGGATCGAAACGCCGCGGTCAACCCGAGACTCGTCGTCGAGGTGCTGAGTGACGGCACTGAAGAATACGATCGCGGGGAGAAGCTCGCGCAGTACCAGCGCATTCCGACTCTCCAAGCCGTGGTGCTCGTATCCCAACGCGAGCGCCGCATCGAGCTCTGGGAACGAGGGGAGACGTGGGGAAACGTCACTGCTGAGAGCGCGCACACCCTACGCATCGCGGCGCTCGGCTGCTCTCTCACGGTGAGCGCCTTGTACGACTCAGCTGGCGCCCCGTAGCCAGGGAAGGTCGTCGGAGGCGTTGTCGCTCATCATACGATGCGCGTGAGGCCGCCGTCCGAGCACGCGGCAGCATCGTGCTCGTCGACGGAACGCGTCTCGCACGGCTCATGATGGAGCACTCGCGACGGCAAGCAGGGCCCATCGACGGCGATTCGGGCGCGCTGGAGCAGGTGATGGTGCGGCGGTTGAAGCGTGATTTACGGAGCGCCAACGGCTGTAGCTGCGTGATGGCGCGTCTCGACGCGAGTCACGCGTTACGGTGACGCTTTGGCTCCCGCAGCCAGTTTTCCAGATGCAGTGAGTTTACTCGAGAAAACTCGCGGTCGTTATCCGTCACGAGCGTGTAGCCGAGAGCGCTGGCGTGCGCTGCGATGAGCAGGTCATTGGCGCCGATGAGCTTGCCCGCCCGCTCGAGCTCCGTGCGCAAGCGTCCGTAGTGCGTTTCTGCAGGCGCTTCGAACGGCACGACCTCGAGCACGTCGAGCACGGCCTCGAGCTGTGCTGTCAGTCGGGGCGAGGCCTTCTTGGTGGCGCCGTAGTGCAGCTTGGCGGCCACGACGACGCTCGTGCAGACTTGCTCCTCGCCGACTTTTCGGATGCGCCGCATCACGGCACCCCGTGGATTTCGCACCAAGTCGGAAACGATGTTGGTATCGAGAAGGTAGCGGCTCACAGCTTTACCGGGTCCATCGGCAACTCGCCGATGGGCGGGAACTCCTCCGTGAGCGGTTCAAGGGTTGCCAGAAGCGCGAGGAGCGATCGAGGGCGGGCTGGTTCGATGACCAGTCGGTCGCCTTCCTTACGCATGATCGCGTCCTCGCCCGGCAGCTCGAATTCACGGGGTATGCGCACCGCTTGATTGCGCCCATTCTTGAACAACTTGACGTATCGTTCGGGAAAACTTGGCATATGCCTAAGCATAGGTCACCGTGCACGGTCGGTCCAGGCCGCTCGTCGACGCTCATGGCCGGGCGTCGGGGTGACGCTGTTGGTCATCCCACGCAGCTGCCATCACTCCAAGGCGAAGCGCTGGAGCTTTTCGAGTGTTGCTTCCTTGAGCATGCTCGGTCTCCTTCAGTTCCTTCAGTGGTAGTACTCGCGCCCACGAACATTCTCGTGGGTGACGCTCGGTCCGCGCGGCTCGACGTCGAGCACCGGGCCACGATCGAGTCCGTGCTGGACGATGATGTGACGTGGCGATACGAGCGCGCGCCAATGGCTCGCGCACACGCCGCTTCGACGCGGTCGTTGCCGTACTTTCTTGGCGAGTCTGAACACACCGAGACACGACCGGAGCCGTGGATAGCCACGGCGGACGCGCCGCGAGCCGGCTAGGAAGGAGCCGTGGATTCGAGCCCGTACCCTTGGTGGTCACCCTGGACGGCGCGACGAACGCGAGCTCAAACCGCGGGGACGTGCAGCGCTTACACGGGTTCTCCTCGAACGCTCCATGCAGCGGGACCCGCTGCGCGGTGTACGCTTCAGTGCATGACTGTGCAGCAAACACCGAGTCTCAGGCTGTGGCTCGAGGGGCGGCGCAGAAGTTTCGCGTTCGCATTCCGCGGGATGGGCACACTCTGGGGCCAATCCAATGCACGCATTCACGCTTCAGCCACGGCCTGCGCAATAATCGCAGGCGCTCTGGCGCGGCTATCCGCGTTCGAATGGGCGCTGATCACGGTGTGCATAAGCAGCGTATGGATGGCCGAAGCCATGAACACGGCGCTTGAAGCGTTAGCAGACGCGGCAGTCCCGCAGCATCACCCGCTCGTCGGCGCCGCGAAGGACGTTGCCGCGTGCGCCGTGCTCATCACTGCAGTCGGCGCGGTGATAGTCGGGGCGCTGGTGTTCGGGCCTCGCCTCCAGACCGGTCCGTGACGGCGCGACACTCACTGCAACGCGCGAAGCTCGACTGTCGGGCCCCGTTCGGCGGCTTCAACGACGATGAGCTCCAGTGTGCACGCGCGACCGGCAGAGGAGCTGGGACCGCTGAATCAGAGCGCGCTGATGCCGCGTTTCCGCCGATGAACGATCGCGGCGACGTACAGCACTAACAGGATCGGCAACGCGGTAACCGCGCAGAACGTGAGGAAGACGAGCACGGAGTAGGCGGCGTCATGCACGCTCTTCTCGTGTTCGGCGATGCCGCCCATGATCCGGAACACCACGCGGTGCAGGTTCAGCGCTGCGAGCGACGACACGATTGCGCTCAGCGGGAGGAGCGCCGTCACCATTCGCGTCACAGTCCCGAGTCGTGGAACCATCGAAAGAAATCGCAGCAGGAGCGCGACACGCCACAGCGCGACGGCAGCCAAAAACCAAAGGTTGAGCCGGCCAGCAGTCGCCGGTTCCAGGAGTTGCTCGACCGGAATGGCGTAGAGCAGCGCGGGCGGCGAGGTCATTGAAACGAACGTCAGGACTCGAGTGAACGTCCAGTTCCGAGGTCGCAGCGGGAGCACCACGACCCAGAGGAGTGCGGAAAGCACGCCGACGTACAGGACTGAGCCGAGTCCGAGATGCTGGAGCAGGCGAGCATCTGGATCGTCCCACCATCGACCCATGCCCACGATCCACGTCCAGAGAAGGCCCACCACCAGGTGCCTGCGGCCGAGAGACATGAACTCTTCCACCGTGATGCGGAAGGTCAGCAGACGCCAGATTGCACGGCTCGCTGTCATGACATCGTGGCCTGGCCTCGGCTGCGTGGGTCCCGCGCTAGCGAAACGTATCAGCCTTCGATTACCACGTCTCCACGCGGATGCTGTGAGGGGTAGGCTGATGAACGCTGGAAATAGACGGTGCGCACGTCGCCGGAGTCGTAGATCCCGCGGGCCACCTCCTCGACGAAGGCTGAGCTCAGCAGCTCGAGCGGTTCATCGCCGGTGAAAAGCGCAACGACACCGATGACGACCAGCTCTCCCGTTCGAAGCAGGGTGAGAAGCACCGTGCGATAGTCGTTGCGCTCGGCTGACGGCGAGCTCAGCGACGTCGCCGTCACGATGACCGTCTCGACGTCATCATCGCACAGCTCGGAGACGCGGCGCCCGAGCTCCTCGAGCAGCGCCTCGGGCGGTTCGAAGCCGACCGCAGGTGCGGCGAAGCGCAGCCCGCCCGGCTCCATCAGATACAGATAGCCGTGGGACGCTTGCGCCTGCTGTACGAGGAGATCGAGCGCGGTCTGCAGGCGTGCGGCGGGGCCGCGGCAGCCGCTGAACGCCGCGGCGACCTTCACCGCTTCGCCCTCGCGCTGGGCGTCGCGCTGGGCCTCCGCGCTGACCTCGAGCAAGCCAGCCGCGCGACCCTCCGCCGTGAGGCGCTGGCATTGCGCCATGAGCGCTGGGTTTTCGGTCTTCTCGAACCAGTCTTGCATGCGCCAGAGGTGATCGATGAACGTCTCTCGGTCGCGCTGCATCAGGGAAACCAGCGCGATGGCCTTGTGGGTCAGGCCGTGAATCAACGGGTTGTCGTGCGCCTGCTGCGCGGAGAGCAGCGCTTGCAGCGTATCGAGCGCCTCTGCAGGTTGACCCAGCTCGGCCACGGCCAGCGCGAGCTCGAGCCGCGTGCTGTAGCTCAAGCACTCGAAGGCCAGGCTCTCGGGGCTCTGCCTCCTCAGCGCGTCCTCGCACACCGCCTTGGCGCGGAGCGGTTGCCCGGTGGCCCTGAGGATGCGCGCGTAAGCACCCACGAAGCGCATCGCGATCGCGTTCGGCGGCCGTATTTCCGCCTCGAACATCGCTTCGTAGCGCTCGAGCGCCTGTGCAGCCATGCCGCGTTCCGCCAGATAGCAAGCGTGAGCGGCGTCGCGAGTCGCCGCGAGCCCCGCGTGATCGCTACCGACGACCTGGAGCTGGGCGACCATGCGTTTCAAGCCGAGCACGTCTTCCCACAACGCGTAACACCACCACAGGTTGCGCGGGATGAGCACGTCCGACCGCCACGTCGTGCCGCCCTGCGCTGCGAGCACGTCTATTTCCTCCCGGAATCGCTCCAGCTCGGCCCGTTCGCCGCGACCGGCGTGATAGTTCGCGCGGATGCTCACCGCGGCTTCACGCGCCGCCGCGGTGCCGTGTATCTCCAGCGCGGACAACGTCCGATGCACGGTGCCATCCAGACGATAGCAATCGATGCTGGCGAGCAATAGGAGCACGCCCGTCTCGAGTTGCTGGCGCGCGCTCTCCGGGATGCCGGCGACGCCGCCGGGGCGGCGCAGCTGGTCGAGGGCCCGCTGAGCTCGCGCCCAGCACTCCGCGTAGCGGCCACCCGCGCAATCGGCGAGCGCCAGCTGAAGCTCGTGAGTGACGCGGACCGGGTGGCTTGCGGGAAACCACTGCATCGGCTCCAGCAAGCGCAGCAGACGCTGCGCGCGCGCGCTGTCCAGCAAGGTCGCGCAGGTTCCCAGCATCGCCGAGGTAAGGCCGATGAGCATCAGCAGAGAGTCACGGAAGTTTCGCGCGATCAGTCCCCGCGCGCTCACGGCTTGCGCCACGACCGCAAAAGCAAGCGCGACCCCGAGCGCCAATTTTTTCGGCAAGACGCGCGCGAGCCGTTTTGCCAGAGCAATACCGGTCGCGTCGGCCAGAATCTCGAAGAGTTCGTCACCGTAGCGGTAGCTGAGTCGCCAATCCATCCAGTTGCCCGCCAGAGTGAGCGGAATCAAGAGATGTCCGCACTCGAAGCGCGAGCGCCCTTGTCTGCGGTAAGCCTCCAGCGCAGCCTCCAGCGCCGGCACGACCTCGGGCAAACCTTCACCGCGCTGAGTCAGCTCGAGTCCAGCGCGCCGCAAGAGCTCGCGACCTCGCGCTTCCTCGCCGCCGTGGAGCAGGTGCCAGCCGGCTTGCAGCATCACACACAGCTGGGAAGTGCCGAGCTGCGACTCGCCTGAGACGTCGAGCGTCGAAATGTCGGCGAGCAGCGCGTTTCCCAGTGTGACGTGCAGACTGGGCAGCTCCTTCGCCGTCACTCGGTCGAGCAGCAACGCTCGCAGCGGCTCGTGCACCAGGCGCAGGTAGCGCCCGGACCGAGCAACGATTCGCCGAGCTACGAGCTCGTCGAGCAAGCTGTGCGCCTCGGAAGGGACGGGGACGAGCCTCTGGCACAGCGCGTCCGACACGACGCCTCGATGCAAAGCCAGAAGCGCCGACAGGCGTAGGGCGCCGCCGCCGAGTTGCTCGATGCGCGTCGCCAGCACTTCGGAAATGCTGGCGGGCAGGGCCTGGTCGGACAGCGTCGCCGGTAGCACCCATGCACCATTCTCGTAGCGCACGGTGCCGCGGCGCACGAGCTCGCCGAGCAGGTCGATTACCTGACGCGGATTGCCGTCGCTCGTTTCGTACAACCAGCGGCACAGCCGGGTACGGTGGGGCACGTCACCGACCACCGAGCTCACCAGCTTTTCGACCGCTGATAGCTCGAGCCCGCGCAGTTTGATGCGCGCTCCGATCCGGATCAGTTGCCGCACGCCCGCCGGCGCGTCGCCGGCCTGCGATACGGTCGCCAAGAACAGAATGCGCGCGCGTCGCACGGCGTGCGCGAGCCCGATCAGCGCGCCCGCGGAGAAGGTGTCCGCGAAGTGTGCGTCATCGATGAACAGAAACAGCGGACGGCTCTCGGCGATCTCGAGCACCCAGCTGACGAACGCACTGGAGATTCTCGCGCGCTTCTCTCCGGAGCCGATGAACTCGGTCGTGCCTGGCGATGCCGTGGCGTGCTCGGCGTCGTCCGTCTCGAGCACCCGCGCGAGCTCGGGATGGGCGGACAGCGCACGCCGTGCGCTGCCGGGCGCCGCGTCGAGCAGTGCGCGCATCAGGGCTCTGATGGCGCCGAGTGAGCCGCGAAAAAGCTTGGCATCGACACTGACGGCCGTCAGACCGACGACCCGCGCGTGGATCGCGAGCTCCGTCGCGAGGCGAGTCCGACCGCTGCCGGAAGCGCCCTCGAGCACGACGACGCCGCCCTGGCCGCGCGACGCGCGCTCCAGATGCTGCGTGAGCTGATTCTTCTCGTGATCGCACCCTACGAGCTCGGAGCTGAGGAGATGACTTTCTGCGACGCCCGCCAGCGTGTCGTCGTCGAGCTCCGCGATGGCGGTAAGGCGGTCGATCACTTCGGCGGCGCTCGCCGGTCTGCCGGAGGGATCGGCGCTCAACAACGACAAGAGCAGCGCGTCGAGCGCCTTCGGAATCTCGGGAACGAGCCGGGCTGGGGCAATCGGCGCGCTGCTCCAGGCACCTTCGGCTTCACGAAAGTCGCTGATCGCGTACGGCTTACGCTGCGTCAGCGCCCAGTACCCGATCACACCGAGCGAGAACAGGTCCGTGCGCTGATCCAGCGTTCCCTGACGCAACACCTCGGGCGCAGTGCACACGGGCGTGCCGATGATCTCCGTGGCGATGCCGAACGACGCGAGCGCTCCGAAGTCGATCAGCTTCGCGCGTCCGTTCGAGTCGAACCGCACATTGCGCGGACTGACGTCGCGGTGCACGAGCTTTCGTGCGTGGAGCAGGAGTAAAGAAGTCGCGATATCGCGCAGGTATTCGCAGAGCTTGCGCCACGGCACGGGAGATAGCGCATACAAGTCCCTGCCCTCGAGACACTCCATGGTGTAGTAGCGCCCGCCGTCCTCGAGGTGACCGAAGTCGAACACTTCGATGACGCGCGGGTGGTCGAGCGAAGCCAGGATGCGGTACTCGCGCTCGAAGCGCTCCAGAGCTTCGGGAGCCGTCGCTTCGAGCTTCTTGAACGCGAGCACGTCCCCGGTTACCTCGTCCCGGACGCGGTACACGGCGCCCATGCCACCGCGACCTAGCTCCGTCGCGACGCGATAGCGCTCGGCGATCAGCGACGACTCGAGAGCCGCAACCGGCGTCCCGCCGTCGCGAGCCAGCGTGACCTTTTCAGTGGCCATCGAGGCGTGTCCGCGTTGAGAGTGTCAGCGCATACTTCCGCGCATGTATCGTGTTGTGCCACATCGCACCACTCGCTTGAGGCCTTCCCCAGTCGGGGCGTGCGCTGGGAGGGGCCGAAGGTTCGCTCATGCTCGAGTTCGTGTCGTCGCTATGAACGACCGAACCCAGCGCCAGACAAGGTCTGTGTGCCGTCGCGTCCGCGGGTGAGGCGCCCAGGTGTGCACTGATTCGGTAGTTTCGCGCTCCTCATCGCTCAGGCAGTGGCGTTCTCCTTGGCCGGATGTTCCGGCGCGGGGCCGCTCGCTGCTAAGAAGGACGGACAAATGAGCCGTTTGCGTTGGTCTTGCTCGGTCGTCGCCATCGCCGCGTCGGCCCTCGGTGCCTGCTCTGCGCAGGCGGATCCCGAGTACCGGGGGAGGTCTTGCTGGTCCTGTCCGGCTCGGTCGAACGCTCCGACGTCGATCTGAGCTCCGCTTCCGCCGTACCGGTCCTGGCCTGGTACGACTGGGACGAGGAGTCGCCGGGCTTCTTCCAGACGGGTGAGGTGCGCGGACAAAGCAAAAGCTCGGGTTGGTGTGCACGCTGTCGTCGGCGCCCTCCAGCAAACAGCCGATTCACGCGCTCGTGTCGCCCAGCTCAGATTGGGCTGACGAAAGGAAGCGGCGTACTGCAACGTCCTCGGTCAACTGCGACGCTCGCTCGTACGCGAGCCGCGCCTCATCACGGCGGCCGAGCCCGGTTAGAAAGTGAGCGCGCGCCGCCCAGTAGGGTTGATAAGCCTGGACGGCGCTGTCGGATATCGCATCGAGCAGCCCGAGCGCCGCGGCCGGGCCGCTCACTTGCGCCACGGCTGCGGCGCGACCGATGAGCGCCCCGTACGTCGGCGCGACTTGCACGAGCCCCTCATACAAGAGCGCGATCGCCGGCCAGCTCACGCTACCGCTACGGGCGCGCTGGGCGTGCGCGGACTGAACCGCTGCTTCGAGCTGAAAGCGGGCCGGGCGACCCCGCGCCGCTGCAATCGTCAACAAGCCATCCGCCTCCTCGAGTTGCCGCCGGTTCCACGCTTGCGTGTCCTGTTCGCTGATAGGGACGTACTCCCCATTGCCGGTGCGCCTCGCGGCGCGCCGTGCTTCGCAATGAAGCATCAGCGCAATCTCGACTTTTTCCTGGACCGGACCGACTTCACAGCCAAAGCCGTGAGCCCGCCCGCTCCAGCGATCTTCGCGGCTAGTAGCGCCGCGCTCGCCAAACATGCAGGGCACATCGGGTTGCTCCTTTCGATCCTCCACGACCCATGACGGGCGACCCGGACCCGGTTCGACAACGCCGAGATTTTTTTGCAAGGTGCCGAACACCCGTTCAGGGAGACCAGCACGCCCGCTCGGCTAGCCGGGATCGTAGGTGCTCTTGTCGGAGGGCGAGTGTTCTTTGCCAGGCACCCCCGCGCTCTCACCCGGCCAGACGAAACGACGGGCCGCTGCGAGGTGCCATGAGCTCACGCGCGGCGTCCACGATGGCGTTCACCTGCGGCACGAACGCCTGCTCCAACGGAAACGAAGCGGCCACTGGAGCGTCAGGACCCGTCAATCGCACGATGGGAGCGCGCAGCGCCGAGAATGCCTTCTGCGCGAGCAGAGCCGCAATCTCGGCACCTACTCCACAGGGCGCCGCGGCTTCGTGCACGACCACGGCGCGGCCCGTCTTGCGCACGGACGCGAGCACGGTGGCTTCGTCGAGCGGTTTGAGCGAACGCAAATCGATGACCTCGGCGGAGACGCCCTCTGCCGAGAGCGCTTCCGCGGCTTCTTGGCATGTGTGCACCGTCTTGGCGTATGAAATCAAGGTCACGTCCGTTCCATCCCGCCGAACGGCGGCCTTACCAATCGGCACGCAGACATCTTCTGACGGCACTTTGCCGGGCTGGTGCAAGATAGCGATGTCGGCGAAGAAGAGCACGGGATTGTCGTCGCGTATGGCGCTCTTCAAGAGACCTTTGAAGTCGGCGGGCGTTGACGGCATCACGACCTTCAGGCCGGGCGCGTGGACGAACCAAGCTTCCAGGTTGTGATTGTGCTGACCGCCGACGGCCCAGCCTGCGCCGGTGCGCGCCAACACCACGAGCGGGAACGAAAATTGGCCGCCCGAAATGAAGCGTAGCTTGCCGGCGCTGTTCACGATTTCCTCCATGGCAAAAGCCAGAAACGGCGCGAAGAGCAGGTCGATGACGGGACGCAAGCCCATCGCCGCGGCGCCTACGGCCGTGCCCGCGATGATGCCCTCGGCGAGCGGGGTGTTGCGCACGCGCGCCGCGCCAAATTCGCGCGCCAGCTCGTGCAATTTGGTTCCCACGCCTTCACCGAAGGTGAGCACGCGGGGATCGCGGCGCATCTCTTCGGTGAGCGCATCCACCAGGGCTTGTTCGGCTGTGATGACGGACATGGTCTTTTCCTCTCAGGCGTAGACGTGGGTGGTGAGCTCTTCGATGCCGGGGTACGGTGAGGCGAGCGCAAACGCCGCGGCGCGTTCAACGCGCTGGACGGCCTGCTCGCGCAGAGCCTCGAGCGCAAACGGTGTGAGCCGTCCGCTCTCGAGCAGTCGCTTCTCGTAAGTCGTAATCGGGTCTTGCTTCTGCCAGCGCTCGAGCTCGTCGCGATCGACGTAGCCCTGATCATCCGGCTCCATGTGGCCGCGCAGCCGGTACGTGTAGGTCTCGAGCAAGAAAGGCTTGCGCTCGCTGCGCACGTACTCGGCGGCCGATTGTGCGGCCGCGGCGACGGCTTCGACGTCATTGCCGTCGATCGTCAGTGAGCGCACCCCGTACGGCCGCGCCCACTCGCTGACGTGATCGCCGATCATCGTCTCGCGGCGGTGAACGAAAGCCTGCCACTGATTGTTCTCGCACACGTACAAGATCGGCAAATTCCAGACCGCTGCCAGATTCAGCGATTCGTGAAAGATGCCCTCGGCGGCCGCGCCATCGCCGAAGAAGCACGTCGCGATTGCGTCGCTCCGAGACATCGCGAGCGAGAGCGCCACGCCCGTGACGAGGGACAGCTCTCCCCCGACGATCGTGGACGTGAGCAGGACCCCGAGGTCCTTGACGGAGATGTGCAAGCTGCCGCTCTTGCCGCCGCAATAGCCGGTGCTCTTTCCCATGATTTCTGCGAGCACGCGTTCCGGCTCGGCTCCGCGTGCCAGCAGGTGGCCGGCGCTGCGGTGGTTCGTGAGGATCAGGTCGCGTTCCTCGAGCGCGCCCACGACACCTACCGCGGAGGCCTCCTGCCCGACCGACGTGCACATGCTCGGGGATTGGCCGCTCTGCTGCAGCGCCGCCGCCTGCTCCTCGAAGCGGCGGATGAGCAGCATGGTCTGGAGGGCGCGCGCGGGGTCCGCTAGCACGCGATTCGTCGCCTTGTCCGTCAGCGGGGCGTTCATCAGTGGCCTCCCCTGGCGGCGACCGCGTAGCTCTTGGCGAAGCCGTCGATGACAGCGGGCGGGACGTTCGGCACGGGCACGCGGTTCTTCACTGCCGGGATGTTCTGCAGGTACGCGAACATCGCCTTGAGGTCCGCTTCGGGCGTCTGCGACAGGTTCTGCCACGGCATGGGCGGCAGCACGGCGCGCCCCGTGCCCTTGTGGTGGCCGCTGCGCATGGTCTTCACGAACTCGTCCGCGGTCCACGCGCCGAGACCGGTCTGCCGATCGGGCGTCAAGTTGGCCGAATACACGGTACCGAATGGCAGACGGAAGCTCGTGAAGGTCGCGTTGATCACCGCCTGGTCGCCCGCGCCGGGAGCGTTCTTGGGCTCGGGCGCACCCTCGGGGTGTCCCGAAAACATCCGCTCCTTCACCGGCACCGGCATCCCGAGCTTGGCGTCGAAGCGCATCGGGGTGTGGCAATCGCCGCAGCCACCGAGCTTCACGAGCTGCTCGCCGCGAGCCACGAGCTCGGCCTGCGCCTGTTCGCGTTCCTTGCCGCTGGCGGCGGCAGATTTCGAGCAGCCGGCGAGCGGAACCAGACCGGCCACTACGAGCAATGAGTACGTACGCAACATTTCGGATTCTCCTCGAGCACGCCGCGTTGGCGTGTCTGGAGCAAATCTGGCGCAATTCCGAAAACCCGATTGCTAATTAGGCCCTTACACAATCTTCAAAGATTGCTAAGAGCGCTCTTTAAGAAACCGGCGAGTGGCGTCAGGCGCTGCCTTCGGTCTCTTCCAGAGTGAGCTGGCAGCTCGTTTCCAAGCGGAAATGACCCCGCGACGTGGGAACCAAGCGCAGCTCCGGGACCTTTTGCTCGAGTCGCTTGCGCAAGAGGACCAAGCGGCTCTCGAGGTTGTCCCGAACCGGCGGTAAGCCAAGCCAGGGATCGAGCCGGAGCTCGCGGTTCGAAAAATCCGTGCGACCGCTGTCGCGGTACGAGCGCAAGATCTTCCAGAGGATGCGCCCCGGTACGTTGCGGATCAGGTAATCGTCGCCGACGAACACGCAGTCATCGTTGCGATAGAAGCGAAATCGCCGCGCGCTGACCTCGGGGACGCTCGGCAAGCGCGACACGGGCACGGGCTCGGACTCGTGCTCCTCGCTGCCCTCGCGCAGCAGCGCATTGTCGAACGCGACGGCACACTGGTTGGCGACGATCTCCAAGAATGCTTCGTCCCAGCCTTCGAAACCCATGCGTTCCCGGCTCTCCGCGACCAGCACACCGACCAAGCGGCCATTGGCGACGAGCGGTAGAACCAACAGGCTCTGCGCGTCCGGCAGACCCGGAAGCGGGATCTCGGGCCGAATCTCACGACGTACGCCGCCGTGTTGTGCGCTGCTGCGAATGGCACGGCCGTAGCGGAGCTCCGCTTCCATCCCGGAGATGCACAGCACTTTTTGCTGCAGCGCCGCAGTCCCGATCAAACCTTCGCCCATTTCGAGCTCTGCGCCGACGCCTTCCTCGCCATAGCCACGGCTCGCAACGGTGAACAGCCGTTTGCCCGCCTCGTCCGGCAACAGCACCATCGAGTACGTGAAACCTAGCGCTTCGTCGAGCGTCGACAACGTGGCCGTGAGGAGGCTTTCGAGGCTCGGAGCACGGCACGTGCGTTGCGAGATCAGCTGCAGACTCTTGAGCTCCGAGCGCGGGCCGGGCGCCGGCTCCTCCACGACGACAGACTCGGCGGGCGCTGGAGTCAGAAAATCCGCGCGTCGTTCACAGCCGAGCAGCTCGTAAACGTCCGCGGCGATCAGCTTGAACACGCCCTTCATGCCGGTTTGCGACGCGATCGCCTCGATGCGCAGATCCATTTGTTCGAACAAAGGTCCGCTCGTCTCGGAATGGTCGTAGCGGAGCGCCAGACGGAACGCGTCGAGCGTCACCGGATCGAGCAACTCTACCGTCGCGAATGGCACCTCCAAGACGTTCTGTTTCGTCTTGTTGAAGAACTGACACGACAGGGCGACGTGTCGCTCGTCGATGCGAAAGACCTGGCTCAGGTACGTGACGTTCGGAACGCCGTCTTTCGAGCAGGTGGCGATCATGGCCGGGATGAGCCCGTGGAAGCAGCGATCCGGCAAGTCGAGACGGCTCATGCGACGCGCCCGGATTGGTCGACGCGCCGCCCAGCGCCGGGCCCTGGGGTCTGCACGAACACGTCCGCTATCTGCAAACTGACGGCGACGCTCGGCCAGCTGCGCACGCGACGCGCCAGCGACCGGGGCAAGCCGACCAGGTACAGCTGCTCCACGTAAGCGATCAAGTAGCGATCTTGCAGGCTGCGATCTTCCTCCATCGCCGGCCGCAGCGCCGTGACGCGCCCTTTCACCTGCAAGGAGCGATGATCGATCGGCCGCGAGAACGAAACGGCGATCTCGCCGTTGTCGCGCAGGTTCTCGAGCGTTCGCCCGGCCATCACTTCGCTCAGGAAGAGCGTCATACTCTGCCGATCGGCCGCGACGCTCACGCCGACGGCGCGCATACACTCGGGTCGCAGGTCCTCGTCCCGGCTAGCCACGAGGACCGAGACGCCGCTTTCCATGAAGTCTACGAAATCTTCGGGCAGCCGCACGGCCATGAGATCGACGGAAGCTGACGCGGATTGGCGCGGGGCGCAACGACTGCCGCGCTTTTGCGGGGTTCCCGCGCCATCGCGACCGAAGAAACCGCATCCTCGCTCGCTGTCGCCTGCCGGCAAGCAGACCTTCGAGCAAGCCGAGCTCAGCGCGGCGCGAGACTCGCGTACAATCTAGCTGATCCCAGCTCGGTTCTCACAAGCAGGCTGGCAGCGCTCACGTCGGGCTATGCTGCCGAGGCCATGGAGTTTTGCATGAAGATCGCGACCATCACATCTTTGCTGGCTCTCTCCAGCTGCGTCCTCTCCGGCCTCCTCGCGTGTGGAGGTGATGATGACGATGAGCCGAGCACGCGCGCACCCGTATGTACCGGAACGTCCTGCGAGTGCCCCAGCGGAAAAGCTTGTGACTTCAGCGCCAGCAGCTGCGGCGCCGGCAGTTGTTCGCTGGCGTGCGCCGACCACAACACGTGCAGAGGGACGTGCGAAGAGTCCTGCAGCATCGATTGCAAAGGCGGCTCGACCTGTACGGTAACGGTAGGAAATAGCGGAAGCGTATCTTGCGGTACTGATTCCGAGTGTCACGTAACGTGCACCGGATCGTGCTCTGTGACCTGCGCCCCTGGCACCGACTGCCGCCTTCGCTGCCCGGGCGAAAGTACCGCACGCGTGCTGCAAGAAGGCGGCGAGTGCCCCGACCAGTAATCAACACCGCAACTGCGTTGCAGTGTGTAATCGGGGCGACGAAAGGGGAGAGGCCATGCCGAATCGCGCAGAGCTCGTGTCTCCACGGACGCAGATGGGCGCAACTTTGGTGGATGATGGCGCGACCTTCCGCACATGGGCGCCCAATGCTCGTGATGTCTACGTCGCCATCGCACAGCATGGCGAACAGGACCTGTCCAGCTGGAGCCCTTCGGAGGCCAGCCGGCTGACTCCTTTGGGAGACGGGACCTGGGGCGGGTTCGTTGCAGGAGTTCGCGAGGGGGATGCGTATCTCTTTTTCGTTCGCGGTCCGACCGGCGGAACCGAAGGATTCAAGCGTGATCCCTATGCACGAGAGCTCGGTCTGACCCCCGCGTTTCCGAATTGTCCGTGCCTGATTCGCGCGCCCCATGGCTATCCCTGGCACGACTCAGCCTGGCGCACGCCCTCATTTCACGAGCTCGTGATCTATCAGCTGCACGTGGGTGTGTTCTGGGCGGTCGACGCGGACGGCCAAGATCGACGACGGCGCTACGGAAAGTTCCTCGACGCAGTCGAACGCATTCCGTACCTGCGCGATCTCGGCATCAACGCGGTCCAGTTGCTGCCGATCCAGGAATACGACCGGGAGTTTGGCCTCGGATACGCGAACCTCGACTTCTACTCGCCGGAAATGACCCTTCAGGTTGAAGATCCAATCGAGCTCGAACGCCATTGTCGGTTCGTGAATGGGCTCCTCCAGGAACGCGGAGCCGCGACTCTCTCTCTCTCCGATCTTGCGCCTGGGCCGAATCAGCTCAAATGCTTCATCGACCTGTGTCACTTGCACGGCATCGCCGTGATTTTCGATCTGGTCTACAATCACGCTGGCGGCGGTTTCAGCGATCGTGATCTCCACTTCTACGACAGACAACCGCCGGGAGACGACAATCGGAGCCTTTACTTCACGGATCGCGGCTGGGCAGGGGGAAGGGTCTTTGCTTACTGGCAAGACGGCGTGCGGCAGTTTCTGATCGACAACGCATGCTTCTTTTTGAATGAGTACCGCATCGACGGCATCCGCTACGACGAGGTCACGGTCATTCACGATCACGGCGGCGAGCGCTTTGCTCGCGACTTGACCTCGACCGTACGCTTCCTTCGACGAGACGCGATTCAGATCGCCGAGTACTGGGGCTGGGATCGTGCCGCTGCCGTCACTCCCGCTCCTTCGGGCCTCGGCTTCGATGCTGCGCTGGCGGACGGCTTGCGCGATGAGCTGCGCCAGGTCCTCGCTCTGGCGGCTATTGGCAACGGCGCGCCGCTGCCGCTCGACCGCCTGCGCGACGCCCTTTATCGCCCGGCCGCTTTTCCCGCTGCCTGGCGGGCCGTACACTGCCTCGAGAACCACGATGTCGTGCGCTGGGACTACGAACGTCGAGTGCCGCGCGCGCCCCGTGTTCCGCAGCTTGCTGATCCGTCCAACGCGCGCTCGTGGTACGCGCGGAGCCGCGCTCGTGTCGCCACGACGCTCCTGCTCACAGCGCCCGGTATCCCCATGCTCTTCATGGGCCAAGAGATTTTCGAAGACAAGCCGTGGCACGACGACGTGGCGAACTGGGCGCAGTTTTTGATCTGGTGGGACGGCCTGAGCAGCGATCGGGTCATGCAGGATTTCCATCGCTGCGTGCGCGACTTACTCTGGCTGCGGCGCTCGCAGCCCGCACTGCACGCCGAGGGAGTTCGCGTTCCACAGGTTCACGAGCAAGATCGCATTTTCGTCGTGCACCGCTGGGTCGAAGGCGAAGGTGACGACATCGTCATCGTGGCAAGTTTTCGCGACACCACGCTCGACGGCTATCGAATCGAGTTCCCGCACGCTGGTTCGTGGCTCGAGGTCTTCAACAGCGACGTCTACGACCATTTTCCGAACGCCTGGGCCGTCGGCAATGCGGGACGGGTGGTCGCGCATCCGGGCGGCGGAACCGTTTATCCTGCCAGTGCTGCGCTTCGGATTCCCGCAAACGGCGCCCTGATCCTCCGTCACGAACGCTGACAGCCAGACCTAAGGTCGGGGTGCTGGCCATCGCCGATACGCTCGCGGCGGCGCTCGGGCGCGGTCCCGTCTATGCCAAGCTGTCCGGCACGCGGGGTGATGCCGCGTTGATGACCGCACCCGACGTGATCGCCGGCTACCAGCGCCTCATTTCCGGCGGCCCCTTCAACAACGACGTGGCTGCGCGCATCGCGCTTCGCATCCTCAACTACCGTCCAGGCCGAAAGCTCGCCCAAGTGCGCTGTCCCGTGCTCCTGTGCGTCTGCGATCGCGACACCGTGGCACCGGCCAGAGCGGCTCTCGCCTACGCCGAGACCGCCGCACACGCGGTCGTCAAACGCTATCCCGTCGGGCACTTCGACATCTACTTCGACGCTGCCTTCGAGCAAGCGGTCGCCGACCAGCTCGCGTTTCTGAATCAGCACCTCGCCCCGGGGCAACGCTCGGACGCTCGCGTGAGTAGCGTTTCGCATCCAGAGCGGTGATCCATGAGGCGCGTGTACGCATCTACGGCTGATCGGGCGCGCGGCGCTGCAACCACCGCTTGTGCAAGGTATCGGCCAGCCAAACGCTTGGCGCCGCCAGGCACGCCACGGCGAACCCCTCGAGCGAGGGCGGCGCATGGCCGAGCAGCCGCGCGACCGGCGGGATGAACAGAAAGCACACCGCCAGCGCGAGCTCGAATGCGATCGCCAAGAGCAGCAGCGGGTTGTTCCACAATCGAACGGTCCAGAACGGGTGGCTCGCGCTGCGACATGCCAGGGCGTTCGCCATCTGTCCGATGACGACGCTCAAGAACGCAGCCCCCGACGCGCTCGCCAGCGCGGCTTCGGGAGTGAACGTTTGCCCGGGCCGAAACCCGGCGACGTACAGCACGGTCAAAAACGCGGTCAGCTCGACCGCGGCTTCTGCGGGGCCGAGCACCAGCAGTGAGCGGACGAGCAGATCGCGCTCGATCAAGTGGCGTCGCTCCGGTGGGCGTTCGAGCAACCCCGCATCCGCCGGCTCGGCGCCGAGAGCCAGCGCCGGCAGCAAGTCCGTACCGATGTCCAGCGACAGCACCTGCATCACTCCGAGGGCGAGCGGAATATGCCCGCCGGACAGCGCCCAAATCAGAAACGGCGCGAGCTCGGCGACGTTGTCGGTGAGATGGTACGTCAGAAATCGACGGACGTTGATGAACGTGGCGCGCCCTTGCACGATGGCTGCCACGATGGTCGTGAACCGATCGTCGAGGAGGACCAAGTCGCTGGCCTCGCGCGCGACGTCCGTTCCCGAACGCCCCATGGCAATTCCGATATCGGCTTGGCGGAGCGCCGGGGCGTCGTTCACGCCATCGCCCGTCATGGCGACGACGTGACCGCGCTCCTGGAGCGCCCGGGCAATGCGCAGCTTGTCTTCCGGTGTGACCCGACTCACGACGATGCCGTCGCGATCCATGAGCGCGCCGAGCATCGCGTCGTCATCGGGCAAATCGCCGCCTTCGACGACGAATTCGCGGCCGCGCGGCAGGCCGATTTGCCGAGCGATGGCTAGCGCGGTGGCTGGGTGATCGCCGGTGATCATCGCGATCCGGATGCCCGCGCGCCGGCAGGCGGCGATCGCCGTGGGTACGTCGGCGCGCGGCGGATCCTGCAAGCCGATCAAGCCCAACAGCCGGAGATCGCGCTCCGCGGTGTCCGCGGTTGCCCCTTGCGGCAGGTCACCTGCATTTCGAACGGCGACGGCGAGCACGCGCAGACCGCGCGCGGCCATGTCTTCGACGGCTTCGGCAGCGCCCGCGCAAGGCCGGCAGCGGCTCAGCGTGGTGTCCGGAGCGCCTTTGAGCAGGAGCTGATCGCCGGCGACGAGAGACATCCGTTTGCGTGACGTATCGAACGCGAACGTTCGCCCCGGCCGTGCTCGCTCGATGTCCGCCAGCACATCGACGCCGAGGCGTCGCGCCAGCACGTCGAGCGCGGCCTCCATGGGATCGCCGCGCACCACCCACACGCCGTTCTCGAGGACCGCTGCCCCGTCCGAGCAGCGCGCTGCAACTCGCGCCAGCTCGCGCAGGCCGGGCATCATTTCCGGCTGCGCGGTGACGGTGCCCTCCGGACTGTATCCGTGGCCCGAAATGGAAGCCTGCCCCTCGCGCGTCCACACGGCCACCACGGCCATGTGATTCTCGGTCAGCGTGCCCGTTTTGTCCGTGCAGATGAACGTCGTCGAACCCAGGGTCTGCACGGATTCGAGGCGCCGAACCAGCGCGCGCTCGCGCGCCATGCGCTGCGCTCCCACGGCAAGCGACAGCGTTACGGTGGGGAGCAGCCCTTCCGGGACGAGGGCGACCGTGACACCGATCGCGAACAGCAGCCCGTGACTGGCAGGCATGCCCACGAGCAGCGCGACGGCGAAGAAGAGGGTACCCGTTGCGACCGCGATGGCCGCCACGACATGCACGACTCGATTCAGCTCTCGCGCCAGCGGGCTGTGCGGTCGGCGGCGAGCGCGGCTGAGGCGCGCGATTCCGGCGAGCCGGGTCGCCGCTCCGGTCGCTTGCACGATGGCCTCCCCGGCACCGCGCACGACGAAGCTGCCGGCGTGGGCCGTTTCCGCTTCGCGCACCGGCACCGGCGCGCTCTCGCCGGTCAGCAGCGACGTGTCGAGCTCGAGATCGTGTGCGTCGACGATGTGCAGGTCCGCAGAGACGCGATCGCCCGGGCGCAGCAAAACCACGTCGCCCGGGACGAGCTCCGATGCTTCGATCTCCACGAGCACGCCGTCGCGACGCACGGTGGCTCGCCGCGGCAAGAGCTCCCGAATGCGCGCAGCGGCTCGGTCGGCGCGATACTCTTGAATGAATGCGAAAGCGCCATTGACGACGATCACGAGGCAGATGCCAACGAAGAGCTCCGGCATGTCCGCGATCAATGCCAGCACCGCCGCCAGCCAGAGCATCAACGCGAAGAAGTGCGTCACCTGGCGGAGCAGCGCGAGCAGAACCGGCGCTCGTCGGTCCATTGGCAGACGATTGAGACCGTGGCGTACGAGCCGCGCTCGTGCCTCATCTCGCGTCAAACCGGGGCGAGCATCCTGTGTTCGCACGGGGTCCGTTGCTCTTCGCTATCACGCTGCGGCCGCGCGCTCGGGAAAAATTTGCGCCGTTCACCTGCGGCGCCGCCGCGGCCGCGCATTCTCTGCGCTAGCGCGGGCTAGTGCGATGGGTCATCCATGAAGTCGGAGTCATGCAACCATGACGTTCTTCGTCGCTCGCCAAACGCAATCGCTCGTCGTCCGTAGCCGTCGCCGCGAAGAAATGGGGGGGCGATGACGCAATTAGTCGACTTTTGCGCTCTCCCACGTGTGCTGTCGACGACGTTCTCGATCGACACATTGAAGCAGGATCCGTCGACGATCGTCGCGATCGATCCGCGCGGTACGATGCTGTGGATGAACGATGCGTGGCGGCGCTTCGCGGAAAGCAACGGCGGCAGCTCGGTGCTCGACCGCTTCGACGTGGGCAGGTCCTATTTCGACGGAATCTCGGGCTCGCTCCGGGATTACTATGAAGAGCGATTTCGGGTCGCGCTGCGCCACGGCGAAGTCTTCCAGTTGGAGTATGAATGCTCGTCGCCCGACGTGTACCGCTTGATGCACCTGCGTGCCCTGCCAGTGGGACAGAGCGCACTCTTACTGCAGCACAGCATGGTCGCCGAGGGGCTGCACGCGCGCGCGTCGCAGCCGGAAATCGAAGCCACCTATCGCGCCGCGAATGGGCTCATCGTTCAGTGCAGCAACTGCCGCCGCTTTCGACGAGCTGACGGCGACACTTGGGACTGGGTGCGCGGTTGGGTCGCATCGCTGCCCAAGGACACGAGCCACGGCCTGTGCTCGACGTGCGCGGATTTCTACTACGGCCAGTATCTGCGCTCCGCGCGTTGAGCCGCGTGCGCGCGTGCCAAGTCGGGAGCGCCCTGCGGTCGTTTCTAGACGCGCGCTTAGCGGATTCATCGAGCGAGTCGGACAGCGATCCGATTGACCGAGCGATGCGCGTGTATTCTCTGAGTATTCGCCGCAGTTCAGCTGCGCGCGGCTCCACGGAAAAGCGCTGAATTCGCGGGCGGGCGTGTGATAACCTCCAGAGCGCTCGTGTCTGAATTCTTAGCCACCGTTGGTGCGCCGAAATACGCAGCCACAGAAGCGTGTCTTGGTGTGCAAGCCATGGGACGGCGCTGGAAGCGCGCTGCGCCGGCCAGTGCCAGCGACGCGCCCGACTATTGCCGTTTGTTCGAGCTCAATCGGCAGCCGATGTGGATTTACGATTGTCAAACGCTCGAATTTTTGGAAGTCAACGAAGCGGCGATCGGTCACTATGGATATTCGCGGCAGCAGTTTCTGGCACGCACGCTTCGCGACATTCGGCCGGCCGAGGACATTCCGCGTCTGGCTCGTCGCATTTCGAAAATGCGACATGATCCGGCGACGGACGCGACGCTCTGGCGACACCTGAAGCAAGATGAATCGGTCATCGACGTCGAAGTCACGTCCTTGAGGGTGACCTTCGCGAATCGGGCCGCCCGGATCGCGATCGTCCGTGATGTGACCGATCGCGTGCGGGCCGAGGCCAGGATGCGTGCGCTGCTATGCAGCGTCGTTCACGCGCAGGAGGAAGAGCGGGTACGGATCGCGCGGGAGCTGCACGACGACACGGCGCAATCGCTCACTCTATTATTGCTCGAGCTCCGCAAAGTCGCCGAAGCGCAGAGTCTCGATGCCGCGCGCATGCGTGCGCGTGAGCTTCGGGTCGACGTTGCCCGAGCGCTCGGCGAAGTCAGGCGCATCGCGCGTGGTCTGCG
>DATDJP010000337.1:0-8984 GCA_036520475.1 Polyangiaceae bacterium
ATCGTCGCTGCTTCGCAGCGCCGCACTAGCTTCGCCTAACTGGTCCATCGGGGCGGCCCGCGCCGCGTTGCCCAACCAGGGGCGGCACGCGCCGCCCCTCCCCAGAAGTGAATTCGCCGGGGCCCCACCCCACGCGGCGGCTGTGGAACGGCGCACCACGGATCGATCGCCGCTTCGCGCGGCGGCCTAAGCGTCCAGACTCCGCAGCTGGGATTTCTTGTACCAACCGGTGATCGCGCTGCCGTCCCAGACCAAGGTGATGTGCGGCCCTTGCCGGCTCGCGGACATCACCTTGGGCTTGAAGACGGCGATGCATTCGCCGCCGCGCCGGCGCACGCTGTCGTAGACGATTCCGTTGCTGCCCGCGGCGCGGAGCTTGCGGCCGACAGCTCGTGCCGGCGCATAGTCGTCCGGGTCGTAGATGTCGCGGCGCCTTGAGCCGCGCAGGTCGTGCAGGCTCGCGTCGATGTCGCTCCGAATGCAACGCAGCTCGACTTCCAGAGCCGGCTCCTTGGTGTACGAGAGGAAGCGTGCGCGGTGGTAACCGACCTCGGAGATCGCGGTGTCCAGCGATTCGCCCGCATAATAGACGCCGTACGAGCCGTCGCTGAAACGCGAGCCTTCAGGGTTCAGGTGCGTGAAGGCGGCCATGATCGGCGTGGAGCCGGGCCCGATCAGCCGATCCGCGGGTGGCACGAGCTCGATGCGGCCGAGCTCGTGGCGGAGCCGCTCGTTCGTGAGCGCTTCGATGGCGTAGACGGCGTCGAGATCCGCGGGGTCGGAGACGCCGTCGTACAGGCCGACCGGCGGAAAGCGGCTCGGGATCAGCCGGAAGCTCGGCCGCCAGCGCACGCGGCGCTGCGGGAACGTGGCAGCGGAAATGGATCGGACGCGCGCCAAGGGGTTCGCCTGTGCGTTCAGGCCCAACCGCCGCGCTGCGCGTCGAGGTATTGGCGCACCACGAACAGATCGGCGACGTTGCCGGCGAGCATGCGGTCGAGCGCGCTCTTGCCGCCGAACAGGGGAGCGCTGTTCGGTTTCCGTAACCAGGCGTCGGCGCGTTCGGGTTCTCGAAACAGGATCTGAAGCGCGGCGAAGATGCCGAACACATACGACAGGCGCTCGAGGACGGCCGGTTCGAGGCCGCGCTTCACCTTGCCGGCTCTCCAATCATAGAGCGTGCTCTTTCCGATGCCGAGGAGCTGGGTTTGCTCGCCGGCTGACAACTGCCAGCGCTCCGCGATGCGAAAGAACGTCCGCAAAGCGGCCTGCGCCGTGGCCGGGGCGGTGAGGTCTATTGCGGGGGCGGGTTGGGAAGGAGCAGCCGACATGGGAGGTCCTCTACGTCTTCTTCAACCTAGTCCGGCGCCGGACAAATGTCCAGTGTGAGTCCGTTAGCGGAATGGAGAAACTGGGTCCCGGCGCGCGCATGCACCCGTGCGTCACGCCGCGGCGAGCGTGGCGAGCCGTAGATTTGGCAGAAAAGGCAGCTAGGTGCGTTGCTGAATTGGGATTTTCCGGCGTGCCCGTAAACGTGCCCGTGCCCGAAATGCGCAAAAAAGTGCGATCCTGCGACGATAGGTCGGAATGCAGCTTGAGCACGAACGACTGGACGTCTACGACTTGGCGCTGGAATTTCTGGTTCTGGCGAACGGCATCATCGAAGGATTGCCGCGCGGGAGCAGCCACCTGGCTGACCAGTTCACGCGGGCATCACTGTCCATCGTGCTGAATCTGGCCGAGGCCCGCAGGCAAGCACTCGAAGCTCGACAAGCGCCGCTACTACGTGACCGCCAGGGGGTCGGCGACGGAGTCGGCAGCACTCTTGGACCGCCGGGCACGGGCACGGGCACGTTTACGGGGAGATCTGCAATTTAGGGACGCACCACCCTAGACGACGCGCAGCGCGCGACCCACCAGAACTTCGTTCAGCGAGCCTACGCGGTACCCTGCCAAGTCGAGGGTGACGTAGTTGAAGCCGTGACGCTTGCCGGCTGACACCACGCGGTCGCGCAAATCCGGCTTCAGGAACGTCTCGAGCTCGTCAGCCGGTACTTCGATGCGTGCGATGCGTTCGTGCCAGCGGACGCGCACCTGGCGAAAGCCCAGGGCGCGCAGCTCGGCCTCGAAGCCGCCAATTTGTGTGAGGCGCTCGCGGGTGACGCTGGTGCCGTACGGAATGCGACTCGACAGACAGGCGGAAGCCGGCTTGTCCCACACGTCCATGCCGATCAGGCGCGCGGCTTCGCGAACGTCCGCTTTGCTGAACGACAGCTCGACGAGCGGGCTGCGCACGCCGGCCTGCCGGGCGGCGTCGAGGCCAGGTCGGTAGTCGCCCAGATCGTCCAGGTTGGTACCGTTCAAGACTTCGTGCAGCTGCCATTCGGCGCGCTTCTGTGCCGCGATTTCGTAGAGCTCGCTCTTGCAGTGAAAGCAGCGGTCCGGCCCGTTGGCGACGTAACCGGCGCGCTCGATTTCGTGCGAATCGACGAAGCGGTGCAGGGCGCCGAGCTGCGCTGCGATGCGCGCGGCGTCGGCCTTTTCGCTGTCGGGCAAGCTCGGGCTGACCGCCGTCATGCCCACGGCGCGCTCGCCGAGCTCCTGGCTGGCGACCGCGAGCACGAACGCGCTGTCGATGCCGCCGGAGTAACAGACGAGCACCGAGCGCATGTCCGCGAGCACGCCCCTGAGCGCCTGAAGCTTTTCAGCAGCGGTCTGAGCGGCGGAAGCCATCGCCTGTTTCACATAACACGCGCTTTCTGTCGGGCCAGGAGAAGTGTGTCCAGATCCGGGCCTAAGCCTTCGAACTGCTTGGCGATAGGTGGGGGAGCCGGAAATTCTTTGACCGAGCACGTGGGCGCGGACGTTTGAAAGAACCTGGGACTGGTATTATGTTCAGTATTCGCATGGCGCTACCCGCTCACATTCTGGATCGCCTTCCACCCGCTTTCGTGCGCGGCTCGTCGCTGATTACCGAGCGCGAGCCGGCACGAGGTCTGCCGCTCGGTCTCGAGGACCTGGATGCGGCGTTGCCGGATGCGGGGCTCCTGCGAGGCGGCATCGTGGAGTTGGCCGTGTCGGGAGCTTCTGCGCTGGCCACGACGATTGCGCTTCTGGCATGTCGCTCCGCCCAGCAAGAGAGCAAGAGTCGGGGAGGGGACGCCCATTGGTGTGCGTTCATCGATCCGGCAGGCAGCCTGTACGCGCCCGGAGTGTACGAAGCCGGAGTGGCGCTAGAACGCCTGCTCGTCGTGCGCCCGCCTGCGGAGGCTCTGGCGCGCGTGGCACTGCGGCTGGTTCAAGCGCAGGCTTTTGCTGTCACCGTCATCGATACCGTGGGCACGCCGGGTTGTCAGCTGAACGTGGCGCTCGGAACTTGGCCGCGCACGCTCCGGCGCATCTCCATGGCGCTCGAGGGCACGTCGAGCACGCTCCTCTTCATCACTGACAAGCAAGCGGCAAGGCCGCTGCCCTTGCCCGTGGCCATGCGTATCGAGCTGAAACGCGTCGCGGAAGACAAGCTCGAGCTCCACGTTCCCAAGGACAGTCGCGGTCGCATTTCGCGCCCGCGTTCGATTGCGTGGGTGCGGTCCGAGCCAAAAATGGCGCCGGCTCACCGCGAAACGCTCGGGACGCAGCATGGGCTCGCACCAACCGGCTGAGCGCGGGCATGCGTCCGCTCCAGAATGCGAGCGGCGTGTAGCGGCCGTCGTGCTCTCGTCGCTCTTGTGTGAGATCGCCAGCGCTCCCTTTCCGTCGTCCAACGCGGAGCTCCCGCAGAGCGTGGGGCCAACGAGCGGCAGGGCGCCTCGAAAAAAAGCTTCCGCTCGAGCCCTGGCGGTCGTGTTGCAGGAAGAAGGCACAGAGCCGGATTCTGCAGGGCCAAACGCGGCGGCCGATGCGCCGGCCCTGGATGACACCATCAAGCCGACCTCCGTCATCGCCGCGGTGAACGAAGCCGCGCGCGGTTTCGGCGTGCGTGAAGAGCAGACCGTCGCCGAGGCTTGCGCGCTGATTTCCGAGCTGAAAGTGCGGTCCGTCACGCCCGGGCAAGTCCGTGCCGCCCTGGCCCGCGTCGCGGACGTGGCGCGGGCGTTCGGTCCGACTGTGTCGCTGCAATCACCGGATACCGTCCTGGTCGACATTACTGGAGCGGCGCACCTCTGGAACGGTGAAGCGGCGCTCGCAATCGAGCTGGCGAGTCGTGTTCGCGGTATTGGCCATGTGACGCGCGTCGCCGTCTCGAGCGGGCCGAGGCTGGCGCGCGCGTTCGCCAGATGGTCCACGCCGAGCGTCACCGGTGAGCAGGCCGTCGTCGTGGAGCGTGCCGAGACGGCCGTGCGTTTGGCGGATTTGCCGGTCAGCGCGTTACCGCTGGAGCCGGAATGCGCCGCCTGGCTCTTACGTCTGGGTGTGTTGTCGATCGGACAATTGGCGGCATTGCCCCGTGCAGCGAGCACGCCGCGCCTGGGTAAAAACGCCGCCAGCATTTTGGATTTGTGCGCCGGCTCCGATCCCGAGCCGCTCGTGCCTCACGATCCGCCGCGCGTGCTCGTCGAGCACAGCAGCTGGGACGAAGGCGTGGACGGCAACGAGGCGTTGTCGTTCGTGTTGCGTGGTTTGGCGGCGCGCACCAGCGCGCGTCTTGCTGGGCGCGGTGAGGCTGCGCGCCGGTTGCGGCTGGTGATCGAAGGGGACCCGGCGATAGCGCGCCTGAATGGCGTCCCGGCCAAAGTCGAGATCGAGCTCGAGCTCGGCACGCCGCTCTGGCGCGAGCAGGAGCTAGTGCGGGTGATCGCCGCGCGGCTCGAACGCCAGCGGCTCGAGACGCCGAGTATCGGACTGCGGTTGGAAGTCGATGTGCTCACCTGCGCAGAAGGTCAGCAACTCGATCTATCGCGCGTCGCTGCAGGGTTGACGGCGTGCCAAGGACTCGAGCAGCTCCCCGTGCTCGTGGCCGAGCTGCAGGCGGATATCGGCAAAGAGCGTGTCGGCGTGCTGTCGCTCGTGGACTCACTCAGGCCCGAGCTCAAAAGCGCGCTCGTCCCGGCATTCGCCGCACGTCGCCGGCGTGCGCGCGGACCGGCGAAATCCGGCCGCGCCACGCGCTCACTGCCACCGGAAACGGGCTCGAGTACCAGCGAGCCAGCGGCGCGGAGCGTTCGCACGGGCTGGCCCAGGGCACCGACGCGACTCTTCGAAAAACCAATGCCTCTCGAGAGCGCACTGCGCGTCGGCGCGACGCTGGCCATCGAGAATCGTCTGTATTCGATCGAGCACATGGAATTCGAGCAGCGCCTGGAGGCCGTGGAATGGTGGGCGCGCTCGGCGGTAGCGCGGGATTACTTTCGACTCTGGCTCAAGGGGGCACAAGGAGGAGTGGAGGTCATCGTGTACGTCGATCGCAACACCGGTTCGCGCTTTTTGCACGCCGTCGCAGACTGAACCGGGAGTCTTGACAGCATGTTCGCTGAGCTGCTCGGACGGTCGTGTTTCTCGTTCTTGCGTGGGGCTTCGCACCCGGAAGAAATGGTGTCGCGCGCTCAGGAGCTAGGGCTGCATTCACTCGCGCTCTGTGATCGCGATGGGCTGTACGGGTCGGTGCGGGCGCTCACCCGTGCACGAGACATCGGTCAGCGTGTCATCGTGGGAGCAGAGCTGTCGCTCGCGGCCGTGCCAGCGTCATCCGGCGGGCGCGCCTTCGAGCCTGCAGTCGTGGCGCTGCTCGTGGAAAATCACACCGGGTATTCGAATCTTTGCAGGCTGCTCACGCGCTCACACGCCGGCAAACCCAAGGGTGAAAGCGCGCTCGACGTGGCATGGCTAAGCGAGCACGCAGAAGGTCTCGTGGCCATCGTGCCGGCGTACGACACACCCGACACCAAAGTGCCCTCCGAGCTGTGCGAGGTCGTGCGCGACGCGTTTGGCGAGCGCGGATTTTTGGCCATCTTTCGCCGGTTCGACGCCTTCGACCGCGACCGCATGGAATCCACGTGCGAACGCGCGCGGCGCTACGGCCTTCCGATCCTGGCGAGCGCGCGGCCGTTTTATCATCACCGCTCGCGCAAACCGCTGGCTGACGTCGTGCATTGCATCCGGGAACGCACGACCCTGGATCGCGCGGGCAGCGCGCTCTCGGCGAACGCGGAAGCGTATCTTCGTTCAGAAGCGCAGATGAAGCGCCTGTTCGCCGATCATCCCGAGTGGCTGGGGCGCACCGCCGAGGTCGCGAGCGGCCTGGGCTTTCGCCTGAGCGAGCTCAATTACCGGTTTCCTTGCCAGCTTTTGCCCGGCGAAACTGCCGACTCGAAGCTGCGCCGACTATCCGAAGAGGGCGCTCTGCGGCGTTACCCCGAAGGCGTGCCAAAAAGCATACGCGCCCAGATCGACAAGGAGCTCCTGATCATCGAGAAACTCCTGATTGCGCCGTATTTCCTGAGCACCTGGGAGATCGTCGAGATCGCGCGCGAGAAGCGCATCTTGTGTCAGGGCAGAGGCAGCGCTGCCAACAGCGCGGTGTGTTTCGTGCTCGGGATCACCGCCGTGGATCCCGCGCGTTCCAACTTGCTCTTCGAACGTTTCATCAGCGCCGAGCGCGCCGAGCCTCCAGACATCGACATCGATTTCGAGCACGAACGCCGTGAAGAGGTGATTCAGGAGATTTATGCGCGCTACGGCCGCGAGCGCGCGGCCATGGTCTCCGAAGTGATCTGCTATCGCGGCAAGAGCGCGCTGCGCGAAGTCGGCAAAGTGTTCGGCCTGTCGCTGGAACAGGTCGATCGTCTGAGCGGCACCATCACGCACTGGGATACTGCGGAAGCCAGCCACACGCGGCTCACGGACTTTGGCTTCGACATCGGTGATTCGCGCGTTCAGAAAGTCATTGCTCTGGCGGAAAAGCTGCAAGGCTTTCCGCGGCATCTGTCGATTCACGTCGGCGGCTTCGTGCTTTCGGCAGACCCGCTGCACGAAGTCGCACCGATAGAACCGGCGCGCATGGAAGATCGCACGGTCGTGCCTTGGGACAAGGACGATCTGGAAGAGCTCGGGTTCTTCAAGGTGGACGTGCTTGCGCTCGGCATGCTCACGGCAGTGCGCAAGTGTTTGGCGTTGATGCACGCGAGCGGTGGGGTCGATGCCGGCGGGCTCTCGAAAACGCGTCCGGAGTCGGACTCGGACAGTTTCGATCCGCTGGAGGCGATCGTGCGCATTCCGCCGGAAGATCCGGCAGCGTACGCGATGATTTCACGTGCTGATACGGTTGGGGTATTCCAAATCGAGAGCCGCGCGCAAATGGCGATGCTGCCGCGTCTCCGGCCGCAGCGTTTCTACGATCTGGTCATCGAGGTCGCCATCGTTCGTCCGGGACCCATTCAAGGCGGCATGGTGCACCCCTATTTGAAGCGGCGCGCCTCCAGAGAGGAAGTCACCGTCCCGCATCCGGACTTGTGGCCGATTCTGGAGCGCACGTTGGGCGTGCCGTTGTTCCAGGAGCAAGTCATGCAAATTGCCATCACCGGCGCAGGCTACACGGGCGGAGAAGCCGACCAGCTGCGGCGAGACATGGCCGCGTGGAAACGCAGCGGCAAGTTGATGCGGCATCGCCAGCGGCTGCTCGACGGCTTTGCCGCCAAGGGCATCGCGCGCGATTTCGGCGAGGCACTGTTCGAGCAGATCAAAGGCTTCGGTGACTACGGTTTTCCGGAGTCACACGCCGCGTCGTTCGCGCTGCTCGTGTACGCTTCAGCCTGGCAAAAGGCGCATTTCCCAGCACATTTCGCGTGCGCGCTGATCAACTCACAGCCGATGGGCTTCTATACGCCTTCCACCATCATTCAAGATGCGCAGCGGCATGGCGTGGAGGTGCGCGACGTGTGCGTCGTCGCCAGCGAGTGGGATTGCACGCTCGAAGAAGCGAGTGAAGTGTCGTCCGTACACAGCAAGTACCCCGCCGCCCGGCGCGCGCTACGGCTGGGCTTGCGCGTCGTGAAGGGGCTACGTGAGGCGGCGGCGCGCCGCATCGTGGCAGCGCGCGCCGAACGTCCGTTTACGGACTTGGAAGATTTGTTGCGCCGCAGCGCCCTGAACAAGGACGACACGGACAGGCTCGCCGAGGCCGGCGCGTTCGAAAGATTGGTGTCGGGCCGGCGTCAGGCTCTGTGGCAGGCGCGTTCGCCGCGCGTCGGCGGTTTGTTCGCAGACGTGCAGGTGCACGAGCCCGCTGTGCGATTGCCGCCGCTGCGGTCCTCGCAGCAGCTTTTGCTCGACTATGCAAAGAAGGGCTTGTCGGTCGCCGACCATCCGATGCGCCACGTGCGCGAGGCACTTCGCCAGCGGGGTGCGCTGGATTCGGCGGAGCTCCAGCGCGCGCCGCAGGGGCAACGCGTGAGCGTGGCGGGGCTCGTGATTTGCCGGCAACAACCCGGCACGGCGAGCGGAATCGTCTTCATCACGCTCGAGGACGAGCTCGGGTTTTGTAACCTTGTGCTGTACCGGGACGTGTACGAGAAATTTCATCGCGCAGCGCGCCACTCGACGATCCTGCTCGCCCACGGCGATGTCGAACGCCACGTGCCCGACCTCTCCGCCGACACGCCGATCGTGCATCTCATCGCACGCCAGCTAGAACGCCTCGATCTGCCGGGGCAAACCATCGCCAGCATGTCCCGCGACTTTCACTGATCCCCCCGCCGTACGCCACGCTTACCGGTGCGCGAGCTCACGGTTCATCCGCGCGCACTCGCCATGGCCTGTTTGGCATTATTTCTTACCGCCATGACGCCAGGGTCCGCCAAGTTCGCCAGGATTTTTTTTGATCAGATCGTTGCGACGGCGCGCTGCTCGATGGAACGGGGACGCAGCTCACGCCTCCAATGTGTCGGGCTCCACCGTTTCAACGAGAGCCAAAACCAGCGCGGGCAAATCCGTTTCAGCGAGCGCCCCCAAAATCAGAGCGGGCAAATCCGTCCCAACGAGCGCCCCCA
>DATDJP010000338.1:0-45449 GCA_036520475.1 Polyangiaceae bacterium
GTCGTGGGGATCGGCGCGTCCGCTGGGGGGCTGGAGGCGATCGGAGAGCTCATACGCTACGTCCCCACGGAAGGCGTGGCGTACATCGTGGTCCAGCACCTCGCGCCCGACCATGAGAGCCACCTGACCGAACTGCTCGCCCGCAGCTCTCGGATGCAGGTCGTGACCGCGGCCGACGGCGTGACCCTCGAGCCCAATCATGTATACGTCATTCCCCCCAACGCCGACATCGCGGTCATGCACGGTGTGGTTCGCATCATGACGCCGGGCGGGCAGCGTCCGCACTTGCCCGTCGACTACCTGTTCCGTTCGCTCGCCGAAGACCAGGGGCACTCCGCGATCGGCGTCGTGCTGTCCGGAGCCGGCACCGATGGGACTCTTGGGCTCAAGGCGATCCGGGCGGCAGGCGGCTTCACCTTCTGCCAGGAGCCCTCGACCGCGAAATACGACGGGATGCCGCGGAGCGCGCGCCGAAGCGGAGCCGCGGACTATTGCCTGCCATTGAAGGAGATCGCCGAAGAGCTCGCGCGCATCGCCACGCAGGGCCGCGTGCGGCCCACGGCGCGGCCGGCCTCCGAGCCAGGTTTCGACGAAGAACAGCTGGGCAAGCTCTTCGTCCTCATCCGCTCCGAGTTCGGCAACGACCTCGCTCAGTACAAACTCGCGACCATCGACCGCCGCATCGCGCGGCGCATGATGTTCCAGAAGGTCGAGCGCCTCGCGGACTACGTCAGGTACGTCCAAGGGAACCGCGACGAGCTCAGGGCGCTGTACGAGGAAATCCTGATCTCGGTCACGAGATTCTTCCGGGAGCCTGAGACGTTCGCGGCGCTCAAGACCACGGCCTTTCCGCAGCTCCTCGAACAGAGGACTCCAAACCAGCCCATTCGCGTCTGGGTTCCCGCGTGCGCCACGGGCGAAGAGGCCTATTCCATCGCGATCTGCCTGTTCGAGTTCTGCGAGGACAACCTGCCGGAGGCGCGCATCCAGATCTTCGGAACCGACATCGACGACGAATCCATTCAACAGGCGCGCCGCGGCGTCTATCCGGTCAACATCGCGCTCGATGTCTCGCCCGAACGACTGGAGCGCTTCTTCGTCAAGAAGGATGACGAGTTTCAGATCGCGCGAAAGATCCGCGATCTGCTCGTCTTCTCTCGGCAGAACGTGCTCACGGATGCGCAGTTCTCGCAGCTCGATCTGGTGAGCTGCCGTAACCTCCTCATCTATCTGCAGCCGAGCGTGCAGAAGAAGGTGCTTCGCAAATTTCATCATGCGCTCAATCCGACGGGGCACCTCCTCCTTGGAAGCTCGGAGACCGTGGGGGACGCTCCGGAGCTTTTCTCACCACTCGATCGCAAGCACAAAATCTACGTCAAACGACCCGGGTCGCCGCAGACCGCGCTCGAGGTGGGCTTCCGATCGCGTGAGCGCGTGGAACCTGCCCGCACGCGACCGCCGCTGAGCTGGCAAGCGCTCGCCGATCGCAAGGTGCTCGAGCTGTATGGGCCGCCGGGGGTGGTCGTGACCGAGAAGCTCGACATCCTCCAGTTTCGAGGGCACACGGGCCCATTTCTCGATCCGGCTGCCGGCGCTGCCACCCTGAACGTCCTGAAGGTGGCGCGCTTCGAGCTGCGCATGGGGCTCACGAGGGCCCTCCATCAGGCTCGTTCCGAGCGCGTACGCGTTACGACCGACCTCACCTACCAGGACGACGGGAAGCCAGGGGTCGTCAAGATCGACGTCGTTCCCCTGCAGGATCCCGGTACGGAGACGCGCTGCTTCCTCGTGCTGTTTCAGCCAATGCCCCCGCCGAAGGAAGTCGCCCTCGTCTCAGCGGAGGCCGGCAAGACGGACGACGTCTTGCTCCCGCTCGCGCAACGGAATCAGGAGCTCGAGCGCGAGCTCACCATGACCAAGCAGTATCTGCAGGCGATGTTCGAAGAAAAGGAGAGCGCCCACGAAGAGCTCCACTCTTCGAACGAGGAGCTGCAGAGCATGAACGAAGAGCTCGAGACCTCGACAGAAGAGCTGCAGTCGACCAACCAGGAGCTCGCGACAGTCAACGAGGAGCTCTACACCCGCATGACGGAGCTCTCGCAGGCGAACGATGATCTGCACAACGTCCTTGCGGGTGTGGACAACGCGGTCGTCATCGTCGGGATGGACCTCCGGATCCGCAGGTATACGAGCGCGGCGGAGAAGCTCCTCAACCTCGTCGCTGGCGACGTGGGACGCTCTGTCAGCTTCCTCGATCGTTTTCTCGGAATAGGTGCCATCGAGTCGAAGGTGTCCAGCGTAATCCGTGATCTTTCGACGTTGGAGGAGGAGCTCCTCGCCTCGAACCGGCGCTGGTACGCGCTCAAGATCAGCCCTTACAAGACGCTGGATCACGCGATCCGCGGCGCCGTCGTCGAGCTCGTCGATATCGACGTCCGCAGGCGCGCCCTGGAGATGACGCGTGATGCGGCTGGCTACGCCGCCCGGTTTCTGAGCGCCATCGGCCATCCGCTCCTCATCGTCGATCGAAAGCTGCGCGTCGTCTGGGCCAACGACGCGTTTCTCTCGACGTTGCAGCTGAGCGCCGACGAGACCGTGGGCAGCCCCCTCGCTTCCCTCGCCGCGAATGCGTTAGCAGACCCCGGGCTGCACAAGCGTTTGGAAGGCGTCTTCGCCTCCGCGTCGCCCTTGCGGAACTACGAAATCGCTCTCCGAACCGCTGATGGAAACAGCAGCGCGGCGCGGGTGGGAGCCAGTCCGATCCCAACATCTGGGGAGATGCCGTTGGCGCTCCTCTCCATTGAGCCCATCATTGCGCCCATCACCCAAGCGGCCCCCCGCGAGGCCCCATGACTCGGCGCAACCCCGAGGAGATGTCCAAGGAGTCTCTCATCGACGAGCTCGAGAAGAGCGCGACAGCGGAGCGCCGGTTCGCCGCAACGGCGGGCGAACAGGATCGCGAGCGACTGATCCACGATCTTCGTGTGCATCAGGTGGAGCTCGAGATGCAGAATCGCGAGCTGCGAGAGGCCCAGGAGCGGCTCGAGGAGGCTACGTCGCGCTACTCGGATTTGTACGACTTCGCGCCGGTCGGGTACTGCACGCTCGACCCCAAGGGGCAAATCCGGGAGCTCAACTTGACGGCAGCCGCGCTCCTGGGAGCCCCGAGAGAAACTCTGGTCGGAGGGCCTTTCCCGTCCGTCGCTGCGCTCGAGGAGAGGCGCCCTTTTTACGTGCATATGAGGCGCTGCCAGACGGAGACGGGACGAGTGACGAGCGAGCTCGTGTTTTCCGTCGGCGAACGGGGAACACGCACCGTGCGGATCATCAGCGATCCGGTCCGCGACAAGAGCGGCGCGACGACAGCCTACCGAACCATCCTGGTCGATATCTCGGACCTCAAGGTCATGGAGAATCGGCTCCAACTGCTCTCCACCGCGGGCGAGACACTCGCGTCCTCGCTCGAGTACGCGGCCGTGGCCAAGTCGGCGGCTCGCATCGCGGTGCCCGCTCTCGCCGATCTCTGCGTGATCGACGTGGCTTCACAGTCTGTGGCCGGAGTGGTCGAGCGCCAGGTGGTGCTCTTCGCCGATCCGAAGAAGCAGGCGACCTTGGCCGAACGCCTGATGCAATTCACTCCGCGGCCCGGCTGGCAGACCGCCCAGGCGCGGGTGATCGCATCGGGCGAGCCCATGCTGCTCGCGGAGGTGGCCGCCGAGCAGCGCGAGCGGATAGCGTACGACGACCGCCACGCCGATATCCTGCGAGCCGCGGACATTCGGTCGCTCATGGTCGTGCCACTCGCGGCGCGAGGTCGGACGTTTGGCGCACTCACGTTGGCTTCCGCGGAGTCGGGCCGGCGCTATTCATCGCTCGATCTCCAGGTTGCTGAGGACTTGGCGAGCCGCATCGCCATGGCCCTCGACAACGCTCGGCTCTACGACGACGCACAGCGGGCCAATGCTGCGCTCCGCCTCTCGGAAGCGAAGTCCTCCGGCATCGTCTCGATCGCGGCGGACGCGATCATCTCCATCGACAACGACCAGCGGATTACGCTGTTCAACGGAGGTGCCGAGGGGATCTTCGGCTATTCGCAGGCGGAGGCCATCGGAGCTCCTCTCGACATCCTGATACCGGAGCGCTTTCGCGCCATGCACCGCGAGCATCTCGAGCGGTTCGCAGCCGGTGACCAGGGCTCTCGCAGGATGGGCGAACGAGGCGCAGCCATCCTTGGACTACGAAAGAACGGCGAAGAGTTTCCTGCCGACGCGGCGATTTCGAAGCTCGAGGTGGGCGGCGAGAGGATTCTTACCGTAGCGCTTCGTGATGTGACGGACGCGAAGCGAGTCGAGCGT
Organism: Polyangiaceae bacterium; assembly: GCA_036520475.1. Taxonomy (GTDB): domain Bacteria; phylum Myxococcota_A; class Polyangia; order Polyangiales; family Polyangiaceae; genus DATDJP01. The sequence goes on from DATDJP010000338.1 coordinate 4,356, forward strand.
GAGCAGAAGCTACTGGCAGACATGGGACCCGTGCTTGTCGGCACGCTCGATTACGAGGAGACGCTGACCAAGCTCGCTCAGCTGGCAGTCCGGGAACTCGCAGATTTCTGCATAGTCGATGTGGTGCAGGACAATGGCGAGATTCGACGTCTCAGGGTCGTTGGCCGAGACCCATCCCAGCAGTGGCTCTGTGACTCCCTCAGGCACACCCCGATCGACCGGAGTCGCCCGCGGCTGGTCTGGTCCCCCTTGGAGACGAAGCAGCCAATTCTCATCGAGAAAGTGACTCCGGAGATCGTCGCCTCATGGGCTCAGAGCGACGAACACCTCCGCGCGCTTCAAGCAATGAAACCGCGATCCATCATTGTGGTTCCGCTGCTCGCGCGCGGAAAGGTCCTGGGCGTCCTCAAGGTCGTGTCGACCGGACTTCAAGCCTACGGGCAGGAAGATCTTCGGCTGGTGGAGGAGGTCGCTCACCGAGCAGCGCTTGCAATGGACAACGCGCGACTCTACCGCGTCGCCGAACGAGCGATCCAGGCTCGCGAAGAAGTGCTCGGCGTCGTGGCCCACGACCTCCGCAACCCGCTCGGGAACATCGTCTTGCAGGTGGCGCTTCTTCGGCGGCCCCGCGGCGAGCCGGAGCGGCGGTCGCGAAAACCGGTCGATGCGATCGAGCGCGCGGCCAAGCGCATCAACCGCCTCATCCAGGATCTGTTGGATATTACGCGCATGGAGGCCGGTGGTGTTCCCATCGAACGAACACACGTCGAGGCGGGCAAGACGCTCTGCGAGTTCGTGGAGGCCCAAAAACCACTCGCCTCGTCGAGCTCACTCGAGCTTCGGCTCGATGTCCCGCAGGACCTCGGCGAAGTCTTCGCAGACCTCGACAGGCTCCTTCAGGTACTCGAGAACCTCGTCGGCAACGCCGTGAAGTTCACCAGCTCCGGCGGTTGCGTGACCGTGGGCGCGGCCCGGAGAAACGGCGAGCTCCTCTTCTGGGTGGGCGATACGGGAGTCGGAATCCCCAGCGATGACTTGCCGCACCTCTTCGACCGGTTCTGGCAGGCACGCAAGGCAAGCAGACTGGGGATAGGCCTGGGCTTGCCCATCGTCAAAGGAATCGTCGAGGCCCACGGCGGGCGCATCTGGGTCGAAAGCCACGCTGGGGAGGGCAGCACGTTCTTCTTTACGTTGCCGCTCGCCGATCCCGACCCCAAGATGGCTCGCACTGCTAGCCAGGAGAAGCATGTGCTTATCGAGAGCGACCAGCTACCGCTCCGAGAAACGCGCACGGTCCTTCGAACGGAAATTAAAGACGAGCCCAGCGCTGGCGAGTAGCACCAGCGCCCGAGCGCCGCACGCGCTGCGTAAGACCTGCACGCCACCCGCCCCGACGAGCAAGAGTTGCGCGCAAGCTCCAGGATTCGCCCACCGGTAGCGGCGTTTCAAGGTCGCGCACCTTGGCACAGCCGTTGCTGTAAGCCTGGATTCCCAGAGGGGTGCACGATGGCAAATCGAGGAATCCAGGTGCTCGTCGTCGATGACGAGCCGGCGGTCGTCGACGCGCTCGGACAGCTCCTGTCCGACGAGGGATTCGAAGTGCGGACGGCCGACAATGGTCGCGCAGCGCTCGTCGAAATCGAGGAAAACACGCCGGACGTCATCGTGACCGACTTGACGATGACGGAGATGGACGGTCTCACGTTGCTCAAGGAGCTGCGCGGCAGGAAAGTTGACGCCCCCGTCATCGTGGCAACTGCCGTCAGCGATGTGGGTCCAGCCGTGGCCGCCGTACGCGCGGGTGCCGCTGAGTATCTGACGAAACCGATTGACTTCGACCGATTGCTCATCGCGATCGAGGGCGCTCTGCAAGCTCGTAATGTCGACCGTGAGGCGACGGCGCTCCGCGCCCACAACGAAGCGCTGCTTGCAGAAGCGGAGCGGAATCTTCGTGCACGCGAGGAATTTCTCTCAATCGTCGCGCACGACATCCGGGGCCCGCTTTCCACGATCTTGCAGGTGACGCGTTTGCCGGAGGGAGCAGACGGGCTAGAAATCGCGCACAAACTCGCAATCGTCGAGCGTGCGTCCCAGACGGCGATCCGGTTGGTCGACGATCTTCTGGACGCCGCTCGCATTCAGATGGGCGGACTGGTGCTCGAGCTCGGCTCGCATCGGGCCTCGCTGCTCTTGCACGACGTCGTCACCCGGCTCGAGCCCACCGCCACGCGATCCGGCGTGCACCTGGACGTGAGCATCGACGAGGACTTTGCGCTGTGTTGCGCGTTCGAACGCATCGTCCAGGTGCTCTCGAACCTCGCTTCGAACGCAATCCACGTGACGGAACCCGGCCGCCACGTGCGACTGACCGCTGAGCTTCACGACGAGCTCGCTCTGTTCACCGTCGAGGACCAGGGGCCCGGCATCGCGCCTGAGCTCATCCCCCACCTGTTCGAACGAGGTGTTCACTCAGACCGGGGAAAACACCGTGGAACGGGTCTCGGTCTCACCATCGCCAAAGGCATCGTGGAAGCGCATGCAGGCGGCATCCGTGTCGAGAGCACGCTCGGCACGGGGACTTCATTCTACGTCGAGCTGCCGCTCTGCGGCCCCGAGCGGATTTCCTGGCAGGTAGCTCCTACGAATAGCGAGGGAGCCGCTTCCGCACCGTACCCGCAAGCGAGAGGCGTTGTTGACGTCGTCATCCGACGAGCTCGAAAGGTGCAACGCTCGACTTCCGTCGCTGCGATGCCGTCACAGTGCGACTCCGATGAGCCAAGCGGTCTTTAGCGCTGAGAGGTTCACGCACGCAACCATTGCGCGAATCCGGAGCCCTCGCGCAGGAACTTCGGTACGGTCGAGCCTTGTTCCCCACCGGGACGCGATCTGCGGCCGTGTCGGTGTTGGTACGAGCATTGCTGATGCCTTCTGTCATGGGAGGAGAAACCATGAAGAAGAGTGCAATTGAGCGGGACTTGATCGCGCTGGGTATCGACCCCACGGACTACCGCGTGCTCAAGCTACTACCCTTGGTCTACGTCGCTTGGGCGGATGGCAACATGGAAGCCGTCGAGCGCGAGCGAATCATGAACCTCGCGAGATCGCAGTTTCCGATCGGTGAGAGCGGGATGCGTCTCTTGAAAATGTGGCTCTACGTGGCGCCGTCGCGCCGGTACATACAGCAAGGGCTGCGCGATCTGCTCGCGCTCGCGCGCGCGCCGGACGGTCTGGACATCAACGTCGAAGAGTTGCCCATGCTGCTGGCGTACGCCGAAAGCATTGCGCGCTCGACGGCTCTCGGGCTGGACGCTCCGTGGTCCGTCACGCCAGCCGAGGAAGCAGCGCTGTCCGAGATCGCCGCTCTGCTTCGCATCGACAACGGTACGAGCTGGGCGAGCCTGCTGCGCGAGCTCGATACGGCGCGACTGCCCGAACCGCACGTCGACGCGAGCGGCTCTTGGTCGTGGGGCGTCTAGAAGTCGCCCGGTGCGGATCCGGTCATCGGAAGCAGATGATCATGCAACTTTCAAGAGGGTTGCTAGCACTAGGCTGGCTGATCGCCGGCTGCAGTGACTCAGAATCCGGCGAAAAAGTTGCTACCGCCTCGCAACGAGCCAGCGGCGCGATCCGCTCAATGACGGTGACGCCCAACGAAACCTTGCTCGACACGCAGACCCTCAACGTCAGCTTGTCGGGTTTCCCAACGGATACCGAGGTGTACATCGGACAGTGCCGCGTGCCGCTCACGAGCCGGGTGCACGACTGCGGGGGCGGGTACGTCCAGGCCACCACGGCCGACGGCACTCTGGACGGCGGGCTCGACGTTCACCGCAGCTTTACAGCGGATAGCGGTCAGCTCATCGACTGCGGCGCCGCCGGCAGTTGCGGGGTCGGCGTCTTGGTGGAATCGAACGTGAGCGATGCGGAGCTCGTGCCCATCACCTTTCGACCAGGGCACGTCGTGGTCACGCCCACTCGCGATCTGTTCGACGGACAGGAGCTCAGCGTGGTGGTCACGGGTTTTCCGCCGCAGGCCAGGATTCGCATCGAACAGTGTGCGCACGATGCGGAGCTTTTCGAGCGGGATTGCGGCGCGGAATCCTACGAGGCGACCACTGATCTCAGCGGGTCCTTCCAGGGCACACTCGCCGTTCGACAAGCCTTCACGACGGCGAGCTACCAGGTGCTCTGCCTCGGACCCTGGGAATGTCAGGCTGGTGCGTCGCTCGTAGACGACCCGACAGAACATCACCTCGTGCGCATTCGTTTCCAGGAGTCCCCTCCTACCTTGAGGCTGTCGCCGACCACCGGACTCCACAATATGGAGCCCGTGCATTTCGAAGTGTCGGGATTTCCGGCTGGCGCGCTGCTCGACTACTCTGAATGCCGAACGAGCTCGGAACAATGCCAGTGGCTCGGCACCACGTACAGCGATGCGTCCGGCGCCTTCGCGGGGGAGCTGATGGCTCGCAGTGTGATCTCCCTGATCGACGACACGGCGGGCGCGCACCTGTACCAGTGTGCGGGACCGGAAGCGTGCAGCATTCTCTTTTCGATGCCGAGTGCAAACGGAGAACTCTGGCAAGCGTCCGCTCCCCTCACCTTCTCGGCAATCTCCGCGCCGCGCGGAGAGGCGCGCATCGATCTCACGAGCGATCTCATTGCCGACATGACCGTGCGGCTCGAAGGGAGCGGCTGGGCGCCGAACCGCTCGCTACGGGCCACGCAGTGCAAGGGCGCGGGGTTCGAGGTCTGCGCGCCACCTTTTTCGGACATTCTGGACATTCAGACCGATTCCAGCGGCACGTTTCGCACCTACCAGCTGCTGCTGGGAGCGCCGTTCGAAGGCAGACCGGATTGTCGTCCGCCGGCCAACGGATGTTTCCTGGTGATCGCGGACGACAACGATCTAGCGGGCAGTGCGCTACGCATCTCTCTGAACTTCGTGGAGCGGGTCGAGGTCGCCGTGACTTCCGCGTACGAGCCAAAGTGGCAGTCACTGCTACGAGCGGGCGCGCGGGCTTCCGGCTCGTCATTCAGTGAGCTGCAGCGCAGTGGAGCTACCGTCCTGACGTGGCTCATGCTCGCTTCTGGTGAGAGTACGAGCACTCACTTCCCGCGAGAGGGACTCTTCCGCTTCACGACGACGTACAGCGCCGATGAGTACCGTCAGTGGACGGGGCGCGCGGCGCAGTTCGACTACACGCTCGACGAGCTGCAGAAGACGGGAGCGCTGTTCTACTCGTGGCTGCTCGCGGGCAGACCTGCATTGCCGCAGTGATTCGTCGCAGGGCCAAATCGCATGAAATTCGAGCGGACGCGCATTCCTACATTCGAGAGCGTATTTGCAGCACGTCCTGTGTCGCGTCGATGCGCGATGTCACTCACAGAGGTCGGGCACATGCAATGGTATACCGGAAGCATTGGGAGGTCGCCATGATGCAGCGCCATCAGCAGCCATCGTGTTCTCTTTTTTCCAGCGCCGGCACAGAGCTCATCACGTTGCTGGCGATCCTGGGCTGTACGTGGGCTCTTTCAGCGTGCGACTTCCAACGCACGTTACGGGTCACGTCTCTGCAAGACGGCGAATCGGGTTCACTGCGCAGAATCATCGACTCCGTGAATACGCGCGGCCATCGCCCTGCGACCGTCGAGCTGCCTTCGGGCACCCATGAGCTCACGCGCTGTCGAGTCGATGATGGCAACATAGGTGGGGATATCGACATCCTGAGCGATGCACCGGTGACACTCGTCGCACGCGGCTCCAATGTCGTGATTCGCCAAACCTGCCCAGGCGAGCGCGTGCTGGACGTCCACGGTGAGCATCTTTTGACCGTGGTCGGAGTCACCATTACCGGCGGCGCGCTCATTGCGCCGGACCCCAGCGACCCCGCACGCGGGGGCGGAATTCGCACGTTGGGGGACGTGAAACTCGAGCGCGCCACGATCAGCGGCAATAGCGCGTCGGGTGCACCCGGAAACGCCTTGCCGGGCGCGACGCCAGTGAACGGTGGGGCTGCACAGGGCGGCGGGATATTCGCTGCCGGCTCGTTGCACGCGAGCGATTCCACGCTCGCCTCGAACCGGGCTCAAGGCGGTGCCGGCCCGGACGCGCCCAGCGCAGACGCAGCCGCCGCGTCAGGCGGATGGGCCGAAGGCGGGGGAGCGTACGCCGGGCGCGGGATCTCCTTCACGGGCGGGAGCGCCACCGACAATCAGGCGCTCGGCGGCGACGGTGGCCACTCCGCAACCCGCCCTGGCGGTGGCGGGCTCGTGCGCGGCGGCGGGATCGCGCAAAAGTCGTCGAGCGCGAGCTCGGTCGGGGTGACCGGCGCGACGTTTTCCAACAACCGGGCCGAAGGCGGCGACTCCGGAAACCTGACCACTGCGGTGGCAGCGGGAGTGACCCCGCTTCCGCCCGGTGGAAACGCCAGTGGAGGCGCGCTGGCTGCTTCGGGTGCGCTGCGCGTCTCGAATGTCACCACGACGCAAAATCAGGCGCTCGGCGGAAGGAGCACGCGAGACGCGGGGTTGATTCGCGGCGGCTGCAATTTCGTGCCCGAATGCATTCCTGCGCTCGCGGGCAGCGCGTTCGGCGGCGCGTTTTCGACAACCGCGAGCGCTCGCATCACGGCAAGCAGCGTTACGGGAAACCAAGCCGCGAGCGGTGATGCGTTCTTTCTTTGCTTTGGCATGGCATGCGGATTCGTTGGTTCTGATGCGGCACCGGCAGCCGGCGGTGCTGTCTGGGCCGGTGCCGCGCTCACTCTGGAAGGTGGCAGCTACGGCCAAAATGTCGTGCGGCAAGGTATCGGGCTACCCGTACCGGACGGGCTCGCCCGCGGCGGCGCTGCGGCTGCCGAGGGCGCCGTCCGTGTTCGCGACGCTACCTTCAGCGCGAACTCCGCAGTGCGCGGGCACGGTGGCGCCGTCAGCGGCGGCGAATTGTCGCTCACGAACACCACCTTTACCGAGAATACGGCCGAGGGCCGGGGCGGCGCCGTCGACGCAGAGACACTCCAAGCACAGCAACTCACCGCCACCGGCAATCGAGCGGGTGGCTCCGGGGGCGGCGCACTGATCGCGACAGGACCGGCCACGATTCGCGATGCCTCGATCTCGAACAACACCGTCGACTCTCAGCAGTTTCTATCCCAGCAGCTCGCTGCGGGCGGCGCAGGCGTCTCCGTCGGCGGGCATCTCCTGCTCGAGCGCAGCGAGGTGCTCGGCAACGTCGGTGGAGGAGCCGCGCGCCAGGGCTTCCAGGGGGGCCCCATCACCTTCCAGGGCGGCGGTGTTCGAGCAGGATCTCTGGAGGCCAGCGCGGTGACCATCGCGAACAATCGGATCGGCGGCTACACGCTGACCGTGGAAGGCCCGTTCAGCGCGCTCCGCCGAGGCGTGACGGGCGGGGGCGCAATCGCCTCCACAGGCAGCGTTTCGCTCGTCAATACGACCCTCAGCGCAAACGAAGTCGCGCCGCTGCCCGTGTCTGCGCCCAGCGGATTCGAGTCGAATCGCGGCGCTTCCGCGCTGGCGCAGGAGCTCGGGCTCGATCATGTGACGGTTTCCGGAAACACGGGTGCTCCCTCATTCCATGCCCGAGTGTTCGCTACACAGCGTTCGGTCGCGGTCGCGCCAGAGGGTCAGCCGGTTTGCGCATCAGGCGTGAGCGTGGAGAGCGCAGCCTACAACTGGTTCAGCGACGCAAGCTGTGCGCTGCCGAGCGGAACCAACCAGCAGGAAAGCGCCGCCTTCTTACTAGGGCCCTTGATGGACAATGGCGGCCCCGTTGCCACCCAGCTGCCTGGGCTCGCCAGCGTGCTTCGTGATCGCATTCCGGAGAGCGCGTGTCCCGTCCCCGTGGACGCACGCGGCGTTACACGTCCCCAAGGGGCAGCGTGCGACATCGGCGCCGTGGAGATTCAGGACATTGCCGGCACCGGCTCCGCGGATCTGGCCTTGACCTTCGTGGATCCGCCGGCTTCGGTCATCCCGGGCGAGGACGTGGCGCTAGAACTGCAAATCGCGAATCGCGGACCGAACGCATCGGCTCCTACCGTGATCGTCGAGGCGCCAGCCGATGTCACCATCTCGTCGCTGAGCGCAAGCGCGGCTGGAACGTGTACGAATCGGGCTCCGTTCCTGTGCAGCTGGAGCTCGGCCATCGCCCCCGGAGCTCGCGCCACGATCATGATCGGTGCACGTGTGGGCAGTGAGGTGACGTCGAGCGTGCTGTGGCGAGCCGAGATCGTGGTACCAGCTCTCGCGCCACCGTTCGAAGACGACGCAGCGGAGCTGACCACGCCCATTTCACTCCGCGCCGGTGTGGTGCTGGACGTGTCTTTCGATCACGAATACTCGCCGCAGGGGGTGGTCAACGTCGTTGCGATTTCGCTGCGCAACGAGGGCCCGTCGAATGCGGTGGGCACCACTGAACAACCCATTCAGTTGCTATTTCATGCCGCTCCGGGCGTGCACGCGGTGCCGCGTGGACCCACGACATTCGTGGGCTCGTTCGCTCCAAGCAGTACGCCGTTCGGCGCCGTGCAATTCGCGATCAGCGCGGAAGCCCCGCCGCCCGCGCAGCTTGGAACCATCGAGTTGCGTGCCGAAGCCAGCGCCCAGCCCCCGCTACCCAGCATTCCCCTGATCGCTGCCGATCTCGAGCTCGTTGCGGAGCGAGCGGCAGAAGCGCAAGAGCCCGGCTCGCCGCTTTCGTTCAACGTCAGTGTCACGAATCAGGGCCCCGGAACTGCGACGGACGTCCGCGTGTCGCTGGCCGGCGCGGTCAACATCACGTGGGCGCCGTCCGCTGGCAGCGTGGAGCTCGAGCAATTCGAGTTCGTCTGGACTATCCCCACGTTGAGCCCCGGTCAGAGCGCGCGGCTCGATGGCGTGGTGGAACGAACGACAGCGGACTCCGTGCTCTACACTTCGGTCTCGTCGCGTGCTCTCGATTTGAATTTCACCAACGACGCGGTCAACTTGAATCTGAGCCCAGCTGCCGCAGGGACTGCCGATCTGCAGATCAACGACTTCGACATCGTACCGGGAAGCGAGCCCAATCAGAGCGTCATCCGCGCGATGTTGACGAATGCTGGCCCAAGCGCCGCTAGTGGCAGCCCGGAACGGCCAATCCTCCTCTATCTCACGGCGGACGTACCGATGATCCGCGCTACGGTCTCAGCACCGAGCTGGACTTGCGACGTGGCATTCTCCGGACCGTGTACGTCGCCGCTGCCGGTACCAGCCGGTGCGAGCATACCCGTAGAATTCGTGGTCGAGGGCGCGATCCCGGTGCCGCTCGGCATGCACGTGGAGTCCGATCTGACCCCCGACTCACGGCCCGTGAACAACTCCCGTTACTTCGGTGTGCCAGGACAATAGGCAGCCGTCACGGCGTGGCGCACTGGCGCTGGCAAGCGAGTTGCGATGGAATTCTGCGTTTGTCCAGGGTTGAGCGCGCAACCTGATCGCGTTCGTGTCCGTTCAGAGTGCATGAGAACACAGACGCCGGCATTCATGCGTCTTGGTGTTGCTCAGAAATTATCACTGAGTCTTCACGAGCGCTCCTTGCGGCGATTCTCAGCTCTCGAGCCTGAATGGCACACCGTCTGCATCGCTCGCGCCGTGAGCTCAAATGTTGGGTGGGCTCGCGAAAGGGGATCATCATGCGACTCTCACGTTTATCCTTCGTACTCGGCTGCTTGGGTATCGGTTGTGGACATCCGGACGATGGCAGCGAAGCGACCGCCAGCTCGCAGCAAGCGCAGAGCTTCTTAGTCAGCGTGACCCCGAACCAAGACTTGCTCGAGGTGCAAGGCGTAACGGTGAATCTCTCGGGCTTTCCTGCGAACGCCTCGGTGTACATCGGCCAGTGCAGTGTGCCTGCCACTAGCACCCAAGCGGATTGCGGCGGTGCGTACTATTCGGCAGCGACCACGGCGGCCGGCACTCTGGAGGCGTCGTTCGAGGCGCGCCGGACTTTTGCCGCTTACGGTGGACGAACCATCGACTGCAGCACCCCTGGATCGTGCGGCGTGGGCGCGGTGCTCGCATCCAACCTCGAGCAGCGTTACGTCGCGCCGATCGGCTTCCGTCAGATTCCTCGCGAGGTCACGGTGACGCCGGATCGAGACCTGGTAGACGGTCAACGTCTCCAGGTTTCGCTGGGTGGGTTTCCACCGAACGCGCGAATTCGCGTGGAGCAGTGCAATAGCGGTCCATACCTGTTCGAGTTCGACTGCGGGGCGGAATCCTACGAAGCCACCACCGATGCGAATGGGGCGTTCGCGGGCACGCTGGTCGTGCGCCAGCAGTTTACGACGCCCGGTGGGCTCGAGGTGCTGTGCCGCGGCCCGTATCCCTGCACGGTAGGCGCCTCGACGCTGGAAAGGCCGTATGAGCACACCACCGTGCCGATTCGCTTCCAAGAGCTGCCCCCCACGCTCACCATAGCTCCCGCGACAGACCTCGTGGATGGCAGCGTCGTACATGCAGAGGCAGCGGGCTTCCCGAGCTTCGCGGAAGTGGAGTTTTTGCAGTGTCGCACGGGCACCGAGGACTGTCTGTGGCTCGGCTCATCGAACACGGACGGAACGGGCGCGAGCGATCCGGATCTCCACCTTCGCAGCGTCATCGAAGGCGCGTCCGAGAACGGAGTGCGCTTGTTCCAGTGTGGGGGGCCGGGTGCGTGCAGCATCCGATTCCGGCTCACGATGAACGGAGGCGAGGAGTTCTGGCAGGCATCCGCTCCAATCACGTTCGCCTCAATGTCACCACCACGCGGATCAGCGCGCATGGATCTCACCACACCGCTGATCCCGGAAATGACCGTGCGCCTCGAGGGCAGCGGTTGGGCACCCGGGCGTAGGCTCAGGGCAACGCAGTGCCAGGGTCCCGGATTCGATGCGTGCATCGGATCGGCCGACGACGTCGTCACCGATGCGTCGGGTGCGTTTCGCGCCTACCGCGCGGTCTGGCGCACGGGCGTGCCCGATTGCGCACCCCCCGCCAACGGCTGCTCGCTGGTGATCGCCGATGACAACGACCTGGCCGGCACGGCCATTCGCATTCCCCTGGAGTTCGTCGAGCTCGAGCAGGTCGGCGTCAGCTCGTCCTACGAGGCAGAGTGGATTCCGCTCTTGGACCAGGGCGCCAGTGTATCAGGTACCTCACAGGCCGAGCTCCAGCGCACCGGAGCCGCGGTGTTGGTGTGGCTGATGAGCGCTTCGGGATCGAGCTCGAGCACGCACTTGCCGAGAAACGGAGTCGTCACGCACACTTCCCTGTACACAGCCGACGACTACCGGCAGTGGACGCATCGCGCGGCCCAATTCGATTACACGCTGGACGAGCTGCAGAAAATCGGTGGGCTCTTCTATGCGTGGTTGCTCGCGGGACGCCCGCCACTTCCCTGAACGGACGCTGCGCGGACTCGGCCGGCGCGACTCTTGCTCGCCTATCACGCATGGCCGTAGCAGGGCCGAGCACGAGGAAAAGGCGCGCAAATCGTGCGGCACAGGACGCGCTTGCGCGACGTACGCGCGCACCCCAAGCGCCGTACGTCCTTTCGGGCCAAGACATCGGCGCGGACGTGACGCGTCGAGTCGTGGAGCGCGTGCTCCGTCGCAGCGAGACGGCGCTGGGCCCTACACTCGATGACGTGGCCTACGAGACGATTTACGCCGAGCAGGTGCGCCTCTCGCACGCTGAGCCCGACTTGCGAACCGAGTCCGACCGAGCATTCGTCGGTAGATTCCGTCATGAGCTGGCACATGCCAGCGAGGAACGCCGTCGCGTGCTCATTCACGCCGCGGTCGAGCGATACGCGCAGGAAATCGCTGGTCACTTCAAGCTGCCGGCGTACCGGGTGGCTACCCGCGTGGTGCCGCCGGCGTTGAGCATCCTGCTCAACGGCTTTGCCGTGACGCGCCCGCACGCCTTCGACATCGACGACCGCGTCCTCGTGCAGGGGGAGGTACGGACGCTACTGGCGCTGTGCCGCATCGGCACTGTCATTCTCGTCCCCACGCACGTGTCCAATTTGGATTCGCTCGTGCTCGGCTCCGTCATCTATCGCCTGGGGCTCCCCCCGTTCGCCTTCGCGGCTGGTCTCAATCTGTTCAGCAATGAGCTGATCGGTTTTTTCATGCGCCACTTGGGTGCGTACACGGTCGATCGCAAGAAAACGGACCCGCTGTACCGGGAGACTTTGAAAGAGTACGCGACCCTGCTGGTCGAGCGCGGCCAGCACAGCTTGGTATTTCCCGGCGGGACGCGCAGCCGCTCTGGCGCGATCGAGGGCAAGCTCAAGCTCGGCCTGCTCGGAATCGGCCCCTTGGCTTACCGCAACGCGGTACAGACGGGCCGGGAACATCCGAACGTATTCGTGGTTCCGTGCACGTTGAATTACCCGCTCGTGCTCGAAGCTGCCACACTCATCGACGAGTATCTGAAGACCGACAGCGGCGCGCACTACGTCGATGCGCGTGACGAGTTCGACAAGCCCCGGCGCTGGCTCGACTTCTTACGCGGCCTTCGTAAACTCGATGAGCGAGTGCACCTGCGTTTTTCACGCCCGCTCGATTGGCTCGGGAACGAGGTCGACGAACACGGCGTGTCTCACGACGCGCGCGGCCGCCGCCTCGATCTGACCCGCTACTTGCACGTGAACGGCCGACTCACGGCCGATGAGGCGCGCGACTCGGAGTACACTCGTTTGCTGGCCGCGCGCATCGTCGCCGCCTTTCGGCGCGACAACGCGGCTCTACCCACTCATATTGCGGCGTTCGTGCTGCTCGAATGCGTGCGGCGCCGGCGCGGCCGGCTCGATTCGTTCCGACTCCTGCGCAGTCTGGGCCCGGAGCTCGGCATTCCGGTGAGCGAGGTCACCCACCAACTCGCGGCTGCGTTATTGGAGTTGGGCCGGCTTGCTGACAGGGGCGCCATCAGTTTCGCATCCGACGTATCCAAGCGAGACGCGCAGAGTGTTTTGCGTCAAGCACTCGCGACGTTTGCCACGTATCACCGCGTGCCCATCGTGGAGCAGCGAGGAGACACGATTCACGTTCTCGACCCAGGTTTGCTCTTCTACTACCGCAACCGGCTCGAGGGTTACGGCCTGCTCGGGGCACCCGACATGCTCGGAAGCGGCGCCGCCCGCGCGAGGCACACATGAGCGCAGGGCGGCCGATAGCCGTCATCGGGGCGGGAAATTGGGGCACGACGCTCGCGCACGTGATCGCGTCTCACGGGCACCCCGTTCGGCTCTGGACGCGCGATCCCGAGCAGCGCGACGAGCTCGGTCGGCAGCACACGAACACACGCGCCACGGGTAACCTCGTCATCGCGTCGTCCGTAGAAGCCACGACGGATCTGGCTCGAGCCACTTCCGCGGTGGACCTGGTGTTGATCGCCATTCCGTCACAGGCGTTCCGCGAGGTGTGTCGCTCGCTCGCCGCCGTGCTCTACCCCGAGCAACTCGTCGTTCATGGTACCAAGGGCATCGAGCTCGCGTCGCACCAGCGCATGTCGGAAATCCTGCAAGAAGAGACCTGCGCACGACAGATCGGCGTGCTGTCCGGCCCGAATATCGCTGCCGAAGTCGCGCAGGGCAAACCCGCTGCCACGGTGATCGCGTCGGCATTTCCGCGCGTGATACACGTGGCGCGCTCTGTGCTCGCCAGCACGCAGCTGATGGTATTCGCCGCTACGGACCTGACCGGTGTCGAGCTCTGTGGCGCGCTCAAGAACGTCGTCGCCATTGCAGCTGGAATTGCCGACGAGTTGGGAGTGGGAGAGAATGCCAAGGCCTTCCTACTGACCCACGGCATGGCGGAAATGATGCAGCTCGCGTCCGCCATGGGCGCGGAACCGATGACGCTCGCAGGGCTCGCCGGTATCGGCGATCTCATGGTGACGTGCGCGAGCCCGCTGTCGCGCAATCACCGCATGGGCGTGGCCCTGGCGCGCGGCGAAAAGCTCGAAGAAGCCGCAGAGCGCCTCGGCATGGTGGCTGAAGGCATTTACGCTTCGCGCTCCGCGCGCGCGCTGGCTCGCCAGTATTCCCTGCGCATGCCGCTGTTCACGCGCATCGATCGCATCTTGCACGAGGGGCTGGCTCCCAGGCGCGCTCTCGACGAGCTCATGCGCCTGCCCGCCGGTCGCGACGTGCCCTACTTTGCCGGCTGGTCGCGACCGGCGGGCGCACATTCGAGTAGCGCATAGATACTCACCTCACGAAGCGTTCGACCAGTGCCCTGACCGCCGCCGGTTCGAAAGGCTTGTCGAGGCGCTCGTTCGGGACGCGCTCGAGGAACTCGCCCGCCGCTGGAGTGAACGCCCCTCCCGTGATGAAGACCATGCGCTCCGCCCAGCGCGTGTCCCGCGCGAGCAGCTCCTGATAGAGATCCATGCCGGACATCTCCGGCATCATGAGATCCGAGAGGATGACGTGGAAGGCGGCGCCGGAGTCGATCAGATCCAGCGCCGCCTTCGCGGACGTAACCGAAGTGACGTCGTAGCCGCGCAGGACGCGTGTCATGATCACGCCGATGGCCGGCTCGTCGTCGACGACCAGGACAGCGGCCGCCCGAATGGCCGGCACGTGCGCCGGGCGCGGCGCGCGGGATGCTGCGCCGAGCTGGTCGGACGCCGGCGGCAGCGTGACCCGGAACACGGCTCCGCCTCCTTCGCGGTTGCCGGCGGTGATGCGGCCGCCCATGCTGTTCACGATGCCGTGACAGATCGCGAGCCCGAGCCCTGTTCCGACCCCCACGGGCTTGGTCGTGAAAAACGGGTCGAAGATGCGACCCATGACGGCCTCGGGGATCCCCGGCCCCGTGTCGCGGATCTCGACGACGGCGTTGCCCAACGCATCCGTCTCGGTGACGATGCGGATCTCGTTCGTCTGGGCCTCCCCTTCGCCGAGGGCTTGCGCCGCGTTGATCAGCAGGTTGACGAAGAGCTGGCCGAGCCGGGAGTCGTCGGCCTCGACGAGCGGCGTCATTCCGTAATCTTTCACCAGCCGCGCGCGGTGCCGGATCTCGTTGAACGCCATGTCGATCGCCAGCTCGAGGACGGGCCGGAGCTCGAGCGGCGCACGCCGCTCTTCCTCCGCCCGCGAGAACGTCTTGAGCCCGCGCACGATTTTACGAATGCGGTCGGTTCCGTGCCGCGCCTCTTCCAGCATTTCCAGCCACTCCGCCCGGTGCGCGGGAAGCGAGCCAGCGTCCGCGTTCCGGAGCTCATCGACGATCACGTCGAGGTTTGCCATCACGAACGTGAGCGGGTTGTTGATTTCGTGCCCTACCCCCGCGGCGAGCGTGCCCACGGACGCCATGCGATCGGCGAACACCAGCTGCAGCTGCAGGCGTTCTTGCTCCAGTCTGGCCTGCTTCTCGGCCGTCATGTCTCGAAAAACGATCACGGCGCCGCTCACGCCACCGCGCGAATCGCGCAGCGGCGCGCGGCTGAAGGCGATCGGCAGCTCCGTACCGTCCCGCGCAACCAGGATCGTGTGCTCGGTCCCCTCGGACGCCAAGCCCTCCTGGAGCGTGCGCTCGAACGGCAAGAGCGCCGTCGCGTGGGTATCACCGTGAACGATCGTGAACACGTCGCGGAGCGACCTGCCCTTGGCCTCGGCCGTACTCCACCCAGTGAGCGCCTCCGCGACGGGATTCATGCGCACGACCGCGCCCTGCGCGTCGGTGGCTATCACACCGTCGGCCATGCTGTTGAGCGTGGCGTTCAGGTTCTCGTTGAGCTCACGCAGCGCAAGCCGGACCTCGTGCTCGGCGGTCACGTCCCGCGCGACCGCGTACACGAGCTGTCGCTGCACGTCGGACACCGACTTCCACTCGAACCAGCGGTACGTGCCGTCCTTGCAGCGATAGCGATTGGTCAGCGTCAAGAGCGGATCGCCGCGTTTCAAGTTGGCGCGGGCGGTCAGCGTCGCCTCTCGGTCTTCTGGATGCACGAACTCGACCAGAGGGCGCGACAGCAACTCCTGCTGCGTGAAGCCCAGCGTCCGCGACCAGGCCGGGTTGAGCTGCTTCCAGTATCCATCGAACCCCGCCACGCACAGGTGATCGAGCAGCAATTCGAAGAAATCGCCCGCTGCCGATGCCGCGCCCGCAGCGCCATCGTGGACACGGGAGCAGGCGGCGACGAACCCGGTGAAGTCAGCACCGGGCGCTCTGCGCGGCGCTGCGCGCACCACGAGTGAACAGTACGCGCCATCGTGGCGGCGGACACGGCACTCGGTCTCGAACGCCGTGCGCCGTGCGAAGTGATCGCCATAGAGCGCCAGATAGCGCTCGAGATCCTGCGGGTGGATGCTCGCTTGCCAGCCGTCGCCGAGCGCTTCATCGCGGGGACAGCCGGTGAAGGCGCACCACGCGGTGTTCACGTGGTCGCACCCTCCGTCGAGGCCGGCGCTCCAGATCATCACTGGCACGTGCTCGATGAGAGAGCGATACGGTTCCAAGGCGAGCGGGGACATCATAGCCTACTTGCACGCTAGTCTAGCGCAATGGTCGGCAGCTCGGAACGCGCGGCCGGACCGTGACAATTGTGGGCGATCTCCCTTCACTGCTTTCGGCGCCCTGTGCGGCGCGGCGGCGCGCAGGATTTGCGAACAAGAGCCGCTGCCGCGCAATGCGTGCGTGGTCTGCGCGGCGTCGTCACGGTCTGGACGCGATGTGCGGTGCTTTTCCCGCCGTTCGCACGCGTGGACAGCCGGTGAGGGCGGCTCGACGTGAGCGGCACATGTGCTGCAACAGCCGTGGAGCTATCCCGGGGCCACGTCAGCAGGAGGAGCCATGCAGCGCACGACGCGCCGGACATTTCTGGACCAGCTCGACACGCTGACGAAAGCCGCGGTCGTCGGGCATTGCCTGCCGCTGAGCACCGGCTGCAATGACGGGCGCGACGGGCGCGAAGCGGACATCGCGCTGCGCGCAGTGCGCTCGAAAGCGAATCTCTTGCCAGGTCCGGCTACAGACGTGTGGACCGTAACAGGGGAAGTCTTGAACGGTCCGCCCGGTGCTTTGCTGCCGCAGCCGAGTCTCGCGCTCGGTCCGACGCTGCACCTGCGCAAGGGCCAGCAAGTTCGCCTCACGTTCGACAACCAGCTCTCAGAACCCACGACGCTACATTGGCATGGGCTGAGCGTTCCCGCGGAGATGGATGGCCAACCGCACTCGCCGATCGCCGCGGGGCGACGGTTCACGTACACGTTCCCCGTGTTGAACGGAGCGGGCACGTATTTCTATCACGCGCACCCGCACGAACGCACGGGCGAGCACGTCTACCGTGGCATGGCCGGCGCGCTGATCGTCCACGATGACGAGGAAGACGCGCTCGTGCTGCCTCGCGACGAGTTCGATGTTCCACTCGTGGTTCAGGATCGGGTATTCGGGGCTGACAATCAGCTCGTGTACGCGCCGAGCAGGATGCAAGCCATGCAGGGCTGGCTCGGCGATCGCATCGCCGTCAACGGCGCGTTGAACTACACGCTAAATGCCGCGACGCGCGCGTACCGTCTACGCATCATCAACAGCTCGAACAGCCGCATCTATCGTCTTGCCTGGCAGGACGGTACGCCGCTGATCGTCATGGGCACGGACGGCGGATTGCTCGAGCGACCCATACAACGGGAATACGCAATGCTGGGCCCCGGCGAACGCCTCGAGCTTTGGGCGGACTTCAGCGCCCGTACCGTGGGGTCGCAGCTTGCACTGGTCAGCCTCGCGTTCAATGCCGGGATGACGATGGGAGGGATGATGAACACCGGGCTGCCACAGGGCGCAGCGCTGACCATCATGACCGTGCGCTTCGATCGCGGTAGCACCGATCGCCTCCCGCTACCGGAACGGCTGGTCACGATCCCGCGTTACCGAGAGCTCGATGCAGTCAACGTTGCTCGCCCGCGGCCGATCGTGATCGGCAATCGGATGATGAGCTGGACGCTGAACGGGCGCACTTTCCAGCTCGAGGAAGCGCCCGAAGACGACCGCATCGAGCTCGGCGCGCTCGAGGTGTGGGAGATCGATAACCGCGGCATGGGCGGCGGCGGCATGGGCGGCGGCATGGGCGGCGGCGGCATGGGCGGCATGATGGCGATGCCACATCCAATTCACGTCCACGCCGCGCAATTCCAGGTACTCAGCCGAACCGGTGTCACGCACCAGGGCTATGTCGACGAAGGCTGGAAAGACACATTGCTAGTCATGCCCGGTGAGGCGGCAAAAGTGGCAATCCGTTTCAACGACTACACGGGACTTTATCTTTATCACTGCCACATTCTCGAACATGAAGATCGCGGCATGATG
The DNA here is from genome assembly GCA_036520475.1 of Polyangiaceae bacterium. Classification (GTDB taxonomy): domain Bacteria; phylum Myxococcota_A; class Polyangia; order Polyangiales; family Polyangiaceae; genus DATDJP01. The sequence goes on from DATDJP010000338.1 coordinate 22,694, forward strand.
CTAAACTTCAGGGTCGTCCCGTAGCTCACCAGCTGACGAACACGGACGGACGGCCGAGGCACGAGTCTTACTGCGGTGGTCATGGGCAGCTCCTTTCAGGTCACGCTGGTCGCCGCTTGGCTCCTTTTGAGCGGCGGCGTGCTCAGCCTGCTTTTCACGATCAACGGTCTTCGACCGAGCCGGAACGCGCGCGCGCTGGTCGTGAGCTTCGCTGCATCGATGATCACGCTCGAGCTTGCGGGTCATCATCTCGCCTGGCAAGCGATCGTCTCCGGCGTCCTGGTCTGGCTGGGAGCGCTCGACCACGCCGTGGGCAAGGTGGGGCTGTCCCTCAGCCTCGTATCATGGGCCGGTTTGCTACTGATGGTCGTGCAGGGCTCGCGCACCCGCGGAATCATGCACAACACGCTCCAAGCCTACGTTCAGGATTGGAGCGGGCCGCGAGTGCCGTTCATCCAGCTGCTGGCGCCATTCCCCTTTCGGCGCGGCGGCATCGTCATCGAGCGCGACGTCGTCTATCGACGTGTCGCAGGGCGACGGTTGAAGCTGGACGTGTATCGACCGGTGACAACCAGCGCGAGCCGGCCCGCCATCGTGCAGATCCACGGGGGCGCCTGGGTGGTCGGCGACAAACGTGACCAGGGCGTGCCGCTCTGCGCGCATCTCGCCAGGAACGGCTGGGTTGCGTTCAACGTCAACTATCGCCTGAGCCCGGGCGCGACCTTTCCAGATCACCTCGTCGATCTCAAACACGCCATCGCGTGGATTCGCAGCCATGCGCAGGAGTACGGCGTGGATCCGAGCTTCATTGCCGTTACCGGCGGCAGCGCTGGAGGCCACCTGGCGGCGTTGGTCGCGCTAACTGCCCATGATTCACGCTACCAGCCGGGCTTCGAGGAGGCCGACACTTCCGTGCAAGCCGCCGTGCCCCTGTATGGCGTTTACGACTTCACGAACCGCTTTCAGACGATGCCGCGCGTCTTCAGCAGCCGGCTGCTTCAAGCGCATGTCATCAAGGCCCGCTTCGACGAGGAGCCGGACAAGTTCTCCGAAGCGTCTCCGATCGATCGCATCCACCCCGACAGCCCTCCCTTTCTGATTATTCACGGCGATCGCGACACTCTGGCGCCGTTGCGAGACGCTCGGGAGTTCGCCGCTGCGCTGGCCAAGATCTCGCGCTCGATCGTGCTCTTCGTGGAGCTGAAGGGGGCCCAGCACGCGTTCGACATTTTCACGTCTCCACGCTCCGCACCCGTCATCGAGGCCGTGGAGCGCTTCCTCTGGGAGACACGGCGGCGCACGCTCGCCGAGCGAGGTTCGCATCCCGAGCGTGCCAGTCCCAACCCGTAAAAACTGCGTTCGCTGCACCGTCCCCGCGAAAAACTTTCGCCGTTGCTCGAGCAAAGCTTCGCCAGTATTCGAGGCATTCTTCTTGCGTTCATCTCCCTGCAGGCGGCTGACATGGAATTTGGCGCGTTCGTCCATCAGGGTCACACGCTGCGCTATGAGGTGCACGGCGAAGGCGAGCGCGTCCTCGTGTACCTGCACGGCCTGCTGCTCGACGCGAACCTGAACCGCGCCCTGGCGGAACACTGGGCCCAGCGCGGCTGGCGCGTGGTGCTCCTGGACCTGCTCGGTCACGGTCGCAGCGACAAACCCGCCCACGCCACGTTACATCGCTTCGATCGTTATGCAAGGCAGGTGGTCGCGCTGCTGAACCATCTGGGGGTGCAAAAAGCGGTCGTGGGTGGCGTTTCGCTGGGTGCCGACGTGGCTTTGCTGGTGGCGACGGCGTTCCCGGAGCGCGTGAGCGGCCTCGTCATCGAGATGCCGGTACTGGAGTGGGCGACGCCGGTGGGAGCGCTGGTCTTTCTGCCGATTTTGCTGACCGTGCACTTCGCGCGCCTGCCGTTTCGGTTGTTCACGCGTATGATGTCGCGAGTGCCGCGTACCGGTGTTGGCACGATAGATAGCCTCTTCAACTTGTTTTCTGCCCCCCCAGAGGTCACCGCGGCTGTCCTGCACGGAATCCTGGTAGGACCCGTCGCTCCGGAGATCGAGCTGCGCCGGCAAATAACGACACCAACGCTGGTGATCGGTCATGAACGCGACTTGCTGCATCGCTTCACGGACGCGACCAATCTCGTGCAGCAAATTCCAGGTGCGAAGTTTCTGCACGCCGATTCGATCCTCGAGCTGCGCGTCAAGCCGGAGCGGTTGATGCCGCAAATCGAAGCGTTTCTCGACAGCATTCCACCTCCGGAGCGCACCCGGCTGCCCAAGCCGGACGCAGAGGCGAACTGAGCATGCACCGGCTACACGCAATCGACGCCGAATTCCTTCATATCGAGGATGAGTGCTCGCCCATGCACATCGCGGCGCTCTGCGTCTTCGAAGGAAGCGCCCCATCGAACGCGGATTTCGTGCGCCTACTGGCGGCCAAGCTGCACTATTTGCCGCGCTATCGGCAGCGCGTGCGGGTGCCGCCGCTCGAGCTGGGGCGACCCGTGTGGGTGGACGATCCCGATTTCGACTTGAACTATCATGTACGGCGCACCGCTTTGCCTGCGCCCGGGGATGACGCGTCCCTGTGCACGTTGATGGGCCGGCTCATGTCGCAGCAGCTCGATCGCGAGCGCCCGCTCTGGGAGACGTGGATTGTCGAAGGACTCGAGAATGGTCGCTGGGCCCTCGTAACCAAGGTGCATCACTGCATGGTGGACGGCGTCTCCGGGCTCGACCTGCTCGGGATCACCCTCGACGTGGATCGCGAAAGCTCGCTGCCACAGCCCGTGCCCTGGAAACCAGAGCCAGCGCCGTCCGGTGTCGAACTGGTGTGGGACGCCTGGAGCGGTTTGGCCGAAGACGCGGCGAGCTGGGGGCGACGCTTGCGCGCGCACACGGCGCACCCCGAGAACGCCACGAAAGCCGCCGTCGAGACGGGTCAAGGTCTGCTCATGTTCGCGCGGCGCCTGCTCACGGTGCCTCTCTCCTCGCTGGAAGGCACGATCGGCAGCCATCGAGCATATGCGTACTCGTCGGCACAACTAGCGGACGTCCGAGCGGTGCGCAAAGCGTACGGCGGTACTCTGAACGACGTCGTGCTCGCGGCCATCGCCGGCGGCTTCCGCACGTTGATGATACATCGAGGAGAAGACGCCGACGGAGCGACGCTGCGCACGATGGTGCCCGTGTCCGTCCGCAAGCCCGAGGCTTCCGGCACGCTCGGCAATCGGGTTTCAACCGTGCTCTGCGATTTGCCCGTGCACCTCTCGGATCCCCTCGCGCGGCTGGTTGCCGTGCAATGCGACATGGACGCACTCAAAGCGTCGCACATGGCGGAAGCCGGAGAGCTTCTCACGGAGCTCTGGGATCTCGCGCCTCCGATGCTTCTCGGCAGCATGAGCCGGCTCGTTACCCGGCTCATGCACCGTGTGCCGCAGCGTACCGTGCACACCATCGCCACGAACATTCCTGGGCCGCAATTTCCGCTGTACTGCCTGGGCCGCCAGATGCTCGCGAGCTATCCGTACGTACCCATCACCCAAGGCATACGCGTCGCGACGGCGATTCTCTCCTACAACGGCCAACTCTCGTTCGGCGTGACGGGCGATCTGGATAGTGCCCCCGACGTGGACGTGCTCGCTCAGGCCGTCGTTTCGGAGATCGCCGAGCTGCGATCCCTGGCCGCGCTCGCCGAGCAACAGCCGAGCTCCCAAGAACGGCGGGAGGAGGTCCCCCACCCGGAACTCCCTGGACGAGGCCGCCCGTGAAGCGCATCGAGAGCCTCGCGGAGCTGAGTGAACGAAGCTGCCAGCGCTTCGCGGCCCGCCCGCGCTTTGCCACGCTTCGTCCGTTCCGTTGACGGCATCGTGCAAAGGGACAGGCGCATTTGCTGCGTCGCCTCGCGCTGGGTCGCGCATTTCGTGCGGCCGTTTCCGCGTCGGGATACACGAGACGCCGGAGGGATTCTCGGACCAGACCTCATCTTATTCAAGTTTTAGCGCCGCCCGGCGCTGCTCATCCATATTCCGGCACCTGGCACATCCGTTGCTAGAGGGCCCCGGAATTTTCAACAGGAGTGCACATGGCGCATCGCGGAATACAAGTGCTCGTCGTTGACGATGAGGCGGCCACGATCGACGCGCTCGGACAGCTCCTGTCGGGCGAAGGATTCGAGGTACGGACGGCCGACAACGGTCGCGCAGCGCTCGTCGAAGTCGCCAAAAACACGCCGGACGTGATCGTGACCGACTTGATGATGCCGGAGATGGACGGGCTCACGCTGCTCGCGGAGCTGCGAAGCAGGCGAGTCGACGTCCCGGTGATCGTGGCAACCGCCGTCAACGAGGTGGTTCCAGCCCTGGCAGCGGGGCGCGCAGGTGCCGCAGAGTATCTCACGAAACCGCTTGACTTCGACGTGTTGCTTTTTGCCATCGAGCGCGCACTGCAAGCTCGTGACCTCGACCGTGAGGCCAAGGCGCTCCGCGCCCACAACGAAGCGCTGCGTGCGGAGGCGGAGCAGAATCTTCGTGCGCGCGAAGAGTTTCTCTCAATCGTCGCGCACGATATCCGGGGCCCGCTTTCCACGATCCTGCTCGCCACGAGTCTGCTGGAACAGGCAGACGCGGTGGCCATCGCGAACAATCTCGCAATCATCGAGCGTGCGACCCAGACGGCGATCCGGTTGGTCGACGATCTTCTGGACGTCGCTAGCATTCAGATGGGCGGACTGGTGCTCGAGCTCGGCTCGCATCGGGCCTCGCTGCTCTTGCACGACGTCGTCACCCGGCTCGAACCCACCGCCACGCGATCCGGCGTGCACCTGGACGTGAGCATCGACGACGACTTTGCGCTGTGTTGCGCGTTCGAACGCATCGTCCAGGTGCTCTCGAACCTCGCTTCGAACGCAATCCACGTGACGGAACCCGGCCGCCACGTGCGACTGACCGCTGAGCTTCACGACGAGTTCGCTCTGTTCACCGTCGAGGACCAGGGGCCCGGCATCGCGTCTGAGCTCATTCCCCACCTGTTCGAACGAGGTGTTCACTCAGACGTGGGAAAACACCGTGGAACGGGTCTCGGTCTCACCATCGCCAAAGGCATCGTCGACGCGCATGCAGGCGGCATCCGTGTCGAGAGCACGCTCGGCACGGGGACTTCATTCTACGTGGAGCTGCCGCTCTGCGGCCCCCAGCGGACTTCGTGGGCGCCCCCGACGATCGAGCGAGCCTCCGCGCTGGGAACGCTGCCTCTCATGGGTCGTATGCTGACGGACGGTTGACACGAGCAGGCGGGACCGCTCGGCGTGCGCGTCATTCATCGCGCTTGTTCAGTACGGCGATTACCGGCACCGGACTCATTCGGCGTTCTCGTGAATCAATTCCGTGAGCAGGCGAGTTTTACCGTCCGGCGTGCGCACGCGCTGCTCTGCGGGCGCATGCAGCTACGTGGTTTCGACGCGCTCGCGTAATTCGTGCGCGCTGTACAGCCGCGGGTGCAAATTCACCCAGATTTCCCCGCTAACAGGCGCCAAAATTGGACCCAGCGTTGGCATGTGCAATGCACACCCGAAGCCAGGAACGGAGGATCATGACGATGATGCGAGTGGACAAATGGCTGGCCGACGATCACATACGGCTGGAATCCCTGTTCCGAGACCTGCTCAACGCCGCGGATGGGATCGATCAGCCGACCTTGCAACGCGTTTGGACGCAGTTCGAGGCTGGTCTTTTGGCCCATTTGGATGCCGAAGAGCAGTACTTGCTGCCCCGTTTCGAGAAAGAGCGCCCGGACGCCGTGCGGACAATCCGCGCCGAGCATGAGCAAATCCGCAGACTGGTTGCGGAGCTCGGAGTTTCCACCGATCTTCACCTGCTCCGCAAACGCACCGCGGAACAGCTCATCGCAGCCCTGCAAGAGCACGCAGAGCGCGAAACGCACAGTCTCTATCCGTGGGCAGAGCAATCGACTGACGAACCCCACAAGGTCGAGCTCGTCGAAGCTCTGGTGAACGAGGCGAAAAGGCGGGCTCTTTCCACGAGTCAGCGCACCTTGCTCCGTGATAGTGCGCAGTCCAGCGGCTGATCGAACGCCGAACCTCTGCGCGGTTCAGGTCGTCGCGCGCCGTCACACGCGCGAGCGGCGCCTGCGCAGCTCGACTTGGCGCAACGTTCGTTGACGGCGCTGACATGACGAAACCCATTCCTGCGATCGAAAAGTACATAAGGACCGGGTGTCCCTCCATGATCCATCAGTTGTCCGTTCGCCGCCGTGAATCCCGTTGGCTTTCCAAGTCGCGCTCCCCAGGAGCCGTTGATAGTTCCGGCCGCATGCAAATTCGCCGAGCGCACGCAGAGCGGTCGATTGTGTACCTTTCGACGGCACTGCTGGTGTGCGCGCTTTCGGAAGCCGCGCACGCAGCGCAGGGCAGCGTCGAGCCAGCGGCTCAGCCTCACCGCGTGTCCGCATACATCGCGCCCGTCGGGTACGCGACGTTCACTGGAGATTTCGGATCGGACAACCCGCCGGGCTCGGACATGAACTATACGGAGAATGCGCCGGTATTCGCCGCTGCAATGCGGTATGGCTCTCGCGTCGTGGACGGCCTGGAGCTGGGGGCCGGCCTGGAGTTCATCAAACCGTACGGGGAACCGAGCGGCGACGGCACGGTCCAACTTCGACTGAATGCGCTGAATGCGGCGCTCTACGTCCGGCCGTACCTGCTCCGAGCCGGCGGTCGACTCGAGTTCGGCGTCAATGGCCGAATCGGCGTCACGTCAGGGTTTTGGGGATCTTCCCTCATGGAACCGGGCTGGACGCTGAGTGGCGGAGCGGACGTGCGCGTCGCGTTGAACGAGAGCTGGGCGCTCGGAGGCGAAGTCAGCCTGAGCGCGTTCCAGATCCGTCAGGGCCGCTCACAGTCGGAGAACGCCTCGTTGCCGGACGTGAGCGCGATTGGCTTCGCCCTGTTGCCCTTGTTCAGCGTGACCCACGCCTTCTGACCTGACGGGCAGTGCCGTCTCACGCCGCATCGCCGATGTAGCCAGAGCGCGCAGCAATTGCCGTTGATTGCGCAACCATTGCGCCGCGAGACGCGGGACGTCGGTCAGGCCTCGCGAGCACTCTCCGGGGAGCCGCGCAGAGGGACCGTGAGCACGGGGCGCCCAGCTCCACGCACCACGCGCTCTGCAACCGATCCCAGCAGGACGCGGTTGAAGCCGCTTCTGCCGTGCGTACCCATCACGATCAAATCGTAGTCTCCCTGCTCGGCAAAGCGCACGATCTCATGAAACGGCCGTCCGTCGATCAGGTTCGTCTCCACTTGGGGTACGCCCAAGCTCGACGCCTCGCCCTTGGCACGCTCCAGCAACGCTCGCGCTTCTGTCATCGCAGTGTCGAGGATCTTCGGCGGAAGCGGCGGGTAAGGCGCCAGCGTGACGACCAGGTCGTTCACGTGCAAGAGCGTCAGCGCTGCATCGTACTTGCGCGCCAGGTCGGCCGCGAAACGGAGCGCCCGAGACGAGTGTTCGGAAAAGTCCGTCGGAACCAGGATCTTCTTCAGATTTGTCATTGCATGCCTCACGTCCACGAGTCCCACAGCAAATCGCGTACCCAGCTTCTCGCCTGAACCTTCAGCCGGGCGACGTCGCCTGGACCGTCTCGCAGTCGCCTGGCATACCGGGTGCTCTGGCCATGCTCCATGCACGTTAGTACAGGCCCCGACCGCTGCGCCATTCTCTTGAGCGTACTCCTCGCCTCGGGCTGCAGCGGATTCAAAAGTGAGGCCGCTGCACCGGACCACGATATCGAGGTCGTGGCGGCCCACATCCAGCTCGCGGACGGCCTCGGTTTTCACCCCAGCGGCGCCTTGCTCGCGACGCAGGAGTACCGAGGTGGCGGCCTGGTGCGCATCGATCCGCAGTCGGGCCTATTCACGTACGTCGTTCGAGATCTCGCGGATCCCGACAACCTCGCCATCACTGGCAGCACCATCTACGTCACGGAGGAAGACACTCAGGGCCGCATCATCGAGATCGACAGCATGGGCCGCATCTCCACCTTCGCTGACGGTCTCGATGGCCCCGAGGGCCTCGATCTGGGGCCCGACGGCAAGCTGTACGTCGTCGAGCACGCCCCGAACGGGCGGATCTATCGCTACTCACTCGCGGGTCGGCGCGAAACCCTCGGCCGCGCGAGCAACGGAGAGGGCCTGCGAGTTCTCCCCGACGGATCGATCGTCATCGCAGAAACTTCCGAGCAGCGCCTGCTACGGCTGTTTCCCGACGGCACGAGGCGATACCTGGCCGCGCGTGAGCTGGAAGCGCCCGACGGCGTCGCGTACGATCCCGTGCAGCAGCGCTTGCTGGTAACGGAAGACGCAGCGCCCGGGCGCATGCTGCAGGTGGACCTCGAGTCGGGCGCGCTGCATACCGTCGCGACCGGGCTGAACAAGCCCCAGACGATGTTGTTCGAGGCAGACGGCTCGATCCTCGTGGCCGAGCAAGGTGAAGATCGAATCTTGCGTCTGCGCCCGAAACAGGAGGCCCAATGAGACCCGCGCATGCAACGTTCGCCGCAGCCTTGGCCGCGCTCACCTGTTCGCCGTTACTGGCCGCCGCGCCGAGGAACACCGTATGGCTCGAAGACTTGCACATCGAGGACGCTAACGCGGTCGAGACCTCGTTGATCTACGAGTATCAGACCACGGACTTCAAGGCGTTCGAAGCGGGCACCGACGTGCTGACGTTGCGCCTGCACGCGGGGCTTTCCGAACGACTCGAGCTGGCGCCGGTGGTGCGCGTCCGCCAGCGGAGTGTCGACCCGCTTCAACTGCATGAGCTCGGTGCCGAAGCGCGCGTGCGCGCGATCGGCGAGCCGGATCTGCCAAATCTGCTCGTGTACGGTGCCTACTACAACGACACGAGCCTCGAGCGCGACCACCGCATGCTCGCCGGCGGCGCGGGGCGACTTTACTTCGGACGCCTCTTCGTCAGCGCGGATCTGAGACCCTCCCTGGGGCTGGGCGGAGACCGCGACGACGCGTTCGAGCTCTGGATGGGCGCCGGCGCTGGGTTCATGTTCCTGCCCGACCGTGAGCTCACTGCCGGCATCGAGACATTCGCCATCGTACCGATCACCGGAGAGCGACTGTCTGATCCCACGTATGGCGCCGCCGCGACCTCGGCGACCTGTTACTACGGTCCCTCACTGTCGTTCCGGCGTGGTCCTTTCTGGACGGCCGCCTCGGCGGTCAGCGGCTATTTTCTGTTGGACGGCGCTTCCGATCTGCTCGTGCGTTGGATGGTCGGCGTCGGTCAGTGACCGGCACGAACGCCACGCGCGATGCTCGACGGCGTCAAGCGCTCAAGGGTACCCAGAGCACCGGCGTGCGGGCGCTGTGCAGCAGCCGTTCCGTGTGCGTGCCGAAGAGCACGTCACGGACTGCATCGTGACCGCGTGTCGGCATGACCACGCAGGAGGGTGCGACTTGGCGAACCGCGTCGAGAATGCGCGCGTCGATGTCTCCCGTTGCGTCCCGATACATCAGCGAAAATCCCGGCGGAGGTGCCATCAGCGGCGCCGGGTGCTCATCCCCGACGTGGAGCACCACGACTTCCATGCTCGGCTGGGCAATCCAGGCTGCGAAGCGCTGCGCAGCTTCGATAGCGCGCTCGAGATCGCGCTGGTTGCCCGCCGGGATCAGCATGCGTTCGAGATTCAGCGCACCTGTCGCTGAGTCGACGAAGCCGGCGGCTACGGTGGGGATCAGCAGAGTGGGGCATTCCACGTTGCGCGCCATGGCCTCGGCGGTACTGCCCTGAAGCAACCACTGCAGCGCCCGCCGCGGGTGTGTGGCGCACACCAACAAATCTGGCTGAAGAACCTGGAGGACGTCCACGAGCGTATCGGTGCGGTTGTCCGCCACTTCCGCAGGGACGTACACTTGCTCGACCGTTCGAGGGAGTCCCCAGCGGCTCAGCACGTCCGCGGCGCGCGGTAGCCGCGGGTCATCCTGGGAGCGACTGCCGGCGTGCACGGTCGCCAGCCGGGCACCTGCCCGGGCGGCCAACGCGACGGCATGTTCGAATGCCACGTCATCGTCGCCCGATAAGTCCGTCGTCTGTGCGATCAACATGGGCTCTTCTCCTGAGCGTGCAGCCATTGCGCGGCGCCGCACGCTTCCCGCAGATTTTTCCTGGAGCATCGCGCCGTTCGGCGAGCTTTGTGTTGCCGAGGAAAGGCACGTGATGCTCCCGTGCAGCGTGTGATGCGACTATCGTGCCGGGCGTGGGCAAGCGCTGGGGTACGGTGAACGGTACGGCGCTTGCTGGAGGTGAGTCATGTTTTTTCGCCAGCTCTACGACGCGGACTCCTCGACTTACACCTACCTGCTTGCCGACACGCAAACGCGGGAAGCAGTGGTGATTGACCCGGTGCTGGAACAAGTCGAGCGGGATGTACAATTAATCCAGGATCTGGGCTTCCGGCTCGTGGATGCTCTGGATACACACGTCCACGCCGACCACGTCACTGCCCTCGGCTTGCTGCGCGAACGCTTGGGCGCGAGCACCGTCATCTCCGAGCGGGCAGGCGCCATCTGCGAAGATCGTCTCGTGAAACACGGCGATCTCATTCGTTTCGGCGGGCATGAGCTGGAAGTGCGAGAAACGCCTGGTCATACGAGCGGTTGCGTCAGCTACGTGTGGCACGCGGCCCAGCGCGTCTTCACGGGGGACGCACTCCTGATTCGAGGCTGTGGTCGCACGGACTTTCAGCAGGGAGACGCGGCCACGCTATTTCGTTCGGTGCGCGAGCAGCTGTTCTCTTTGCCCTCTGAATACACGGTGTATCCCGCTCACGATTACAAGGGACGAACAGCCTCCAGCATCGAGGAGGAGCGGCGCTTGAACCCCCGACTCGGCGATCAGCGCAGTCTCGAGGAATTCCTGCGCGTCATGCAGGAGTTGAAGCTGCCCTACCCCAAGCGGATGGGCATCGCGGTGCCGGCAAACCTCGAGTGCGGCGCTCCGCGCACAGAACCGATTCCGAAGCCTACCTTCGACACGGCCTGGGCTCCCGTCGAGCTGACGACGACCGGAGTTCCCGAGCTGACGGCGAGCGCCGTCTCGGCTCTGGGCCGCGACGCGGTGCTTTTGGATGTTCGCGAGCCGGATGAGTTTCACGGCGAGCTCGGGCACCTTCCCGGAGCCGAGCTCCTGCCGCTCGCCGTCTTACGGAGCGGCGCTCTCTCCTTTGGTCGGCAGCAGCCTCTGATCACCGTGTGCCGCTCGGGCGGTCGTTCCGCGAAGGCGGCCGTAGAACTGGCTCAGCTCGGCTTTTCCCGGGTGGCGTCCCTGCGCGGCGGCATGTTGGCATGGCGCGCCCAGAGTTTGCCGATCGAGTACGGGTCGTCGATGAGCAGCGTCGCAACTCAGCAGGGCTAGGGGCGATTGACGCTCACCCCGGCGTGCTCACGCGGCAAGCTGGCACGTTCGAGCCGGGAAGCGGCCAGCATGCCTGCGAGCATGGCCCCCGTGAACACGAACACGCCGGGCGCCCCGCTGGCCAACGACACCAAGGCGGGCCCCGGGCAATAACCAGCAAGCCCCCAGCCGAGGCCGAACGCCGCAGCGCCGGCGACCAACTTGAAATCGATGTCGCGCCGGGTCGGTAGCACCCACTTCTCCGCCAGCAGCGGTGAAGCGCGCCCGCGGATCAGCCGGTACGCGAGGAAATGTACGGCGATGGCACCCAGCATGACGAACGCAAGACTCGCGTCCCAGGCGCCGAATACGTCCAGAAATCCGATCACTTTGGCCGGTATCGTCATGCCGCTCACCAGTAAGCCGACACCGAACAGGGCGCCGGAGCCGAACGCGACCAAACCTCCCGACACCGTCTCCCGTTTCACGAGCCACCTCCGACCGCGCGCGCGAGCAGCGTCATCAGAATACCGGTCGCCATGAAGGTGGCCGTGGCAATCAGCGAGCGGACCGATAGGCGGCTGAGGCCACACACCCCATGCCCGCTGGTGCAACCGTTCCCGAGCCGTGTGCCCAGTCCGACGAGCAGTCCAGCGACAGCCAGCATCAGCAGCGATCGAGGTGAGCTGCCCATGCGTTCTGGAGCGAGCCACACCGCCAGACCGCCGGCGCTCAAAAGCCCCGCAACGAATAGCGCTCGCCACCCTGCCTCCCCGAGCGGTCCGAGAAATAGACCGGCCACGATGCCCGAGATGCCCGCGACGCGCCCGCGCAGCACCAGGAGCAGCGACGCGGCCAGGCCGATCAATGCGCCGCCGGTAAGTGCGCTCCAGGGAGTGAAATCGTGCATGCCGTTCCTTTCCACTTCATAGCCCAAGTCTCGATAGCCCAAATCTTGCCTCAGCACAGGGCGTGCCGGACCCGGCCGGCGACGCGGCTCCTGCACGGGGTCCCGCCCGCTGAGCTTCTGAGGCGCCGCAGCGCGGCGTAAGTCGAACGGCGAGGTCCGAGCGCTCCTCCCAACCGGCGGCGCGCAACCGTTGCGCTGAAACGTCCTGAAACGGACTTCGTTGCGCCAATTCTTCTGGAAGTGCGGGCGTATGCCCTGCGGCAGCCAACGCGTTCACGCGGCACGCCTCGTGCAAAGCGGTCGAGCTCCGGAGGTTCGATGATGCGGATGCTGGACGACGCACGCTGTGAGGAAAAAGTTCTGGTGGCCGCGGAGGACGCCAGCATCACCGCTTTTCCGACCCATGCGGGCCATTACAACGATCTCGTGCTCGTAGCCCAACAGGGAGAGCTGCCCGAAACATTCGCGCGACGCGCCATCCAGCGCATAGAAAAGCTGTCAAGCGCGTCGTGGCGACCGCGCGTCGCCATCATGGCGCTGAGCGCAGCCGTCTGCGAGGCTCGTTTCGACGCGCGCGCACGCATCGCGCGCGCGTTGCTCAGCACTTTGGACGGCGAAAATCCGGAGCTCGTCCTCGTCGGCCACGCGGGATTTTCCGCCGCTGCCCGCCACGAGCTGTTTGCGTTGGTCCAGACGCTGAGTGAAGCAGCACCAAGCGTCAGCATTTGCGTGAACTTATCGAGCCCTGCCCGCGGCGTCAGGCAGGCCCGCGCAGCCCACATCCGCACCCTGCACAGCCTGCACAGCCGCGCCGCGTTCACGAGCTTGAGTGGTGCCGCCTGAAGCGCACTCGTTGGCAGCCGACGACACTGAAGGAACGACTCGGGCTCAACCGCCCATCGTCAACACGGCACAGAGGGCTGCGCTCGCCAGCATGGCAAGAAACGCCAGTCCCACGAGTTTGCCGAGACGCGCGCCCCCGAGCACCGAGGCCAGCGCGGCCTTGGCGACCGTATTCGAGGCGGCGCCCACCAGAATTGTCGTAGCAGCCGTCGTTGGGGCGAGGCCGGCGCGCGCAAGACTCGCCGTCGAGAGGGTGATGGCGTCCACGTCCGTCAAGCCGGCCAGCGCCGCCGTAGCGTACAGGCCCGCGGACCCCAAGTGCATTTCTGCGGCCTTCGAGATCAGGAGCACGAGCGCGAAAAGGGCTCCGAAACGGAGCGCCGTCATGAGCTCGAAAGGATTCTTCAGCGACACCTGAGCGTCCCCCAGCGGCGCGGCGCGCGCCTTACGATAGAACAGCAGAGCCACGGTCACACCGGTACCCGAGCTGGCCAACACGGGAAGCAGCAGCGATCGAAGCAGCGGCGGGTAAATGACGCCGACCTCCACCAGGATGCGGGCGAACATGATGGTCGACGCGAGCACGATCGCCGCCGCGGCGATCGGCACGAGCTCCGGCGCTCTGCGTGCGCGCCCCGCGAACGACAGCGTGACCGCCGTGGAGGAAACCAGCCCGCCGAATACCGCCGTGACCGCCAGCCCGCGCCGGGCACCGAACACACGCGTCGCGACGTAACCCGTAAAGCTGATGCTGGCGATGAGCACCACCATGAGTCCGACCTGAAACGGATTGATGACGTCGAGCGGGCCGACCGTACGATTTGGTAACAGCGGAAGTACGAGCACCAGCACGATCAAAAATTTGGAAGTCGCGTAGAGATCGTCCTTGGAAACGCGTTGTAACAGCGATTGCAGACGCGGTTTCGAAGAGAGCAGGAACGTGACCACGACGGCGAGCGCCGCCACGACCAGGACGCGCCGGCTCGTCGGCTCGATGACGTCGCGCGCGGGCGCGAGCACGCCCAGCAAGAACGTGACCAGAATGGCACCCTCGGTCGTCAGACCGCGGTCGCGCTGATGCCGCACGTCATCGGCGTAAGAGATGGCCACGAACACGACCACGCCGCAGAAAGCCGCGAGCGGTAGCCAACTGACGGCAGTTGGCCGAAGCAACACGGACAGGCAACCCAGGAGCGCGAACAGCGGGAACGTTCGCACGCCGCCGATGAAGGGTCCGTGCTCGCGGTCGCGGTCCTGCGACTGCTCTCGTTCGAGCCCGATCAGGAGCCCGGCGCCGATCGCAAGCCCGAGCGACAGAAACGGTTCGTATGCGTCCAAGTCCACTACTTTTACCAATTCCAGACACGTACGACAGTAAACATCGAGCGTTGACGTGCGTGCTTGGATGGCGCCCGCGGGTTCATTTCCGCACGCGCACCAAGCCTACGGGGAGGAAGCTGCCGTCGCCGAGCAGCCTCAAATGGATGTCTACGCTTCCGCGCTCATCGATCTTCGAGTCTTGTGCGCGAGAGAGCCGCAACGTGAAGAACGGCTCGTGGTCGCCCGCATCGAAGAGCCGCCTCAACATCCGGTGAGCGGGCCCGAGCCGAACACGGGCACCGCGCGCACGACCCGCTGCAACGGCTCGTGGCTCGTTCCCATGGTGCCAGATCAAACGCCAGCGATAAGATGCCGCTTCGGCTCGGGCTAGCCCAGCCGTGACCTCCAGGTCTTCGAACATCAGATCAGTCTTGCGTTCGACCCGCGGATTGTCGATCGGGAGCAAGTTCTCGAACGCGTGCCGGAGCAGCTTGTCGCGTCGCTCCATCAACGTGTAGGTCACCCACGCACTAGAGAGCGGATCGCTGTACTCGCCGGCGGCCACGGCGCTGGCCACGGTGACAGCGTCGAAATGACTCAAGATCGACGCCCCCCAGAAGGTGTCGAGCTCGTCGGCGCAGTCAAATGGCTCGTTCGGGTACAGCGGGCGCCACTTCGCGGGGTCGAACACTTCGGATTCGAATTGGCCGACGGAGCGCAGTGGCGAACGTCTGGCGGTAGCCCAATACGGATAGGCGATGCCGAGCGTGAGCAGCCGCCCGAACACCCGCTCCCAGTCGACGGCGTACTCGTAGCCCCACACCATGGGTTTTGGGCCCGTTGCAGCGGCGCCCAAGCTGGTACCGAAGTCGAGCAGATAGTGCCTGACATGACCGAGGCCCCGCCGAGCACCCTCGTCTTCGAGGAAGACGTCCAGCGAGTTGGCGAGCTTGGCATCGGTGTTGTTGATCCATGCATAAAAAACCCAGAGTCCGCGCAAGCTGCGCCGTAGCTCGTGCGGGATCTTGTCGTTCGGGTCGTCCAGGCGCACCCCTCGCAGTGGGAACGGACCAATGGGCCGTCCCGGCAGGTACTTGCTGAACATGGCGCGCACCCGCCCATCGGCAGTCGTATTCAGCTGAGAAAGCGTCACGTTCAGTTGCGCTGGCGTGAACGGCACCTTGCGTCCGTAACGATCCTCGGTCTTTGCGTCCGATCCGAGCTCGAGGCGATCGAGCTTGAAGGACACGACGTAGTTTTCCGGCACATGATACCCGGCCGCGTACAAAAGCCGTGTCGAGATGACCTCGGCCGCCGAGGTGAGCTCCGGGTACGCCGGCGGATCGAACTTGACCACCCAGCCCACTCCCGCTGAATCCTCGAGCATGAGACCCGGCGTCACGCCTTCGGTTTTCCCCTTTTTGATGATCAACGGTCCGGGCGCAGGGCCGTCACCGCCATTCGGCCCGCGCATCACGTCCGAAGCGCGGAGCGGACGGGCCCCCAGACGGTTCTCGAACCAGCTCGAATCCGGCACCTTGCCGAACGCGTTCACGTCCAGTGCCGGCTCCAGATCGAGCGCGCGCCGCGCATGAAAGCCAGGATTCGCGAGTTTCCCGAGTTGCTCGAACGAGCCGCCGTACAGGGCTTCCCACCAGTTGGATGCCTCGAGCTCCTTGGGAATGCGATGCAGGCGCTCTGGCGCGGCGTGCTGGTACAGGGTGTCGTGCGGAGCTTTCTGCCACGACGGTATGCTGCACGCCGTTAGGGCCATGCAGAGGCACGAGGCGAGTACTTTGCGCGTCATGGTGGTGCGTCATTCAGGGTGAACGTGAATTCCACCCCCTCCTCGCTGAAGCCGACTTGACCTCGGAATATGAAGCCCTCCGCACTTTCCCCTCGAAGGCCAGCGCCGGCGGACACCCGAACCGGCGTTTGCGTGAGCTCGCGCACGCCGCCACCGACGCGGCCCACGTCCACGAACAGCGTCGAAGAGAGCCCCACCCCCGTGTCGTCGAAATCGAACACGGGGTAGCGGTACTCGACGGTGGACCACCAGGCAGCGCGATCGCGAAATCGACCTTTCGCGTAGCCACGCAAGCGCGTGGTCCTGCCGAGCGTCGGCAGGGTGTGCAGCGGAATTTCGGATGCGCTCGACCAGGGCGTGGCGCCCGCAACGCCCAGCGAAAGAACGAACACGCGATGCATGGGGGCGACGGGGATGAACCCGGTGGCGCTGCCCGTGGCTTTGGCGGCGTTCAGTCCTTCCCCATTCAGGTCCGACGTGCCGTGAAGGTCCAGCTCGAACAGCGTGCCCCGGTGCGTGCGGCCGAGCGTGTCGCGTAAGTCGTGGCGGAAGAACCAGCTCAGCTCCGCGTAGTCGATGGTGCGCTGGAAAGCGGGGGGAATGAGCGCGGCGTCGTCGCTCGCTTGCACGCCGGGGGCGTGGCCGGTTCCTGGCGCGAGGCCCTCACGTAAGAAGCGGCCCGTTACGTCGCTGCCGAACGACGCGAGATCCGTCGCCGGCCCCCCGAGCTCGAAGCTCACCTGAGCGGCATACGTGGTGATGGCGAGGAGACGTTCGTCGCGGCGGTGCGTGTCGTTGCCGATTCCGTAGTACCGATCATTGTGATCCACGTCGTAGAGCAGCTGACCGCCCAGACTGCGTCCATCCAGAGTGGGGAGCTTCTCGGCGTACGCGAACGAAACCTCGCGATCGAGGTTCGTCTTCATCACCGCCGCGAGCTCCAGGCGCTCCCCGGATCCGCGCAGATTCGTGTGCTTGTAGCGCAGGCCGGCGCCGGCGCCGTCGCGGCTCAGAATCACGACCACGGGCAGCAGCAAGGCCGTCCGCTCGCGGTTGGTCACGAAGTCGTGAATTCGACGGTCGACGCGGTGCGCCTCGGCGAACGCGACGACGGGCAGCAGCGGAGTGAGCACGAGACGAAGCCCCATCTCCGGCACGTACAAGAGCGCGAGGTGCGGCTGGACCGGCACCTCGGGCTCGCGCCAGGTCTCCGTCGTGAGGGTCCGCTGCTCGGCGCTCGGCTGCGCAGGATCGGGCCGAGACGGTGCCGGGGTCGGCGCGCCGTGCGCGAGCGCAGTGAAGCAGAGTGCGCAACCGAGCACGGCCGCGGCCGGCGACACGCAACACGCAGAAACGCGCGTCATGGTGCCCCTCGGGGCGGCACCGGCAGAATGACCACTTCATCGAACGTGTCCCCCTGGAGATTGACGGCGCGCAAGGTCATGCGCGTCGGCTCCACGTCAACCAGCGTGTAATGCGCCTCCGTTCGCACCACGGCCGAGAAGGGCTGTTTGTGAACCGGTCGCACGGGTGCGCCCGCCGCCGCGGTCACGACGTAATACGTGCCGTGGATGGGCTTCGTGCGCTCGTAGTTGTGGTCGTGACCGGCCAAAACGAGCTCCACACCATAGCGCCGGATGAGGTCGTCCAGCGCGCGACGAAGACTCAGATACGACCCGTGCGCGCCCGAAGAGTACGGCGGATAGTGCACGGAAATAGCGAGCAGCATCCCGCGTGCGGCGCCTTCGGCCAGCGCCCTCCGCGCAAAGTAGCTCTGGGTGCAACCCTGCCGGCATTCGATGCCCGCGTCGACCACGAGCAACCGCAGGTCCCCCCAATCCTGATAGTAATATCCCAGCGAATCAGCCCAAACGTCACTCAGAAACACCTCGCCGTAGATGTCGCGCGGCGACAGGTCGTGGTTGCCGATGGCGGGGAAGATCGGTGTACCCACGAGGAGTGGGCGCTCGATCTGGAAAAACAAATCCCACTCCGACTCCAAACCGCCGCGCTCCACCATGTCTCCGGTGTGCAACAGGAAGTCGACGCGTTCCTTGGCAACGGCATCGATCACCGCGCGATGCACGGAGTGGCCCGTCCGCGTGTCCCCGAACGCCGCGAAGCGGAAGCGTGTCCCGCGATGGACGCCCGCCTTGAAGGTGAACGGCCCCGCAGCGCCGACCGAAGATCGCACTCTGTACGCAATCAGGCGACCCAGCGGCAGCTGTTTCAAGATCGCAACCCATTGATCCACGTGCTCTTCGGCGATCACGCGATTCAGGGCGCCCTGCGGGACACGCCTATCGTCTGCACGCTCGGGTAGCCACCATTCGACCACCGGCGGCTGTGCCGTGGCTGCCTTGAATACGACCGCCATTTCACCGGGTGCCGTCCGCACCAAGTAAGGACCTACGCTCAGCGCAGACCCGTGGTTGCCACGTGGGTCGGCGGTGCGCGCTTCCACGAGGCCCGGGGGCACGCAGCGCGGAAGTGCCAAGCCGGTAAACACCGCGAGCAGCAGCGGCACAGCCCAGACGCCTCGGTTCGCGGAGGGACGTCTCGAAGAGAACGCGCGACGTGACATGGCTTCGTATTCCGGTGGTGCACGGCGCTGCCGTGCGCCACGCGCGCAGCACACCACGTCATTCGTGCCTGAACACTGCGCGCCAGCTCTGGCGTTGCAGCTCCCGTACCACACGCGTCAGCGCTTGAGTGAAGTGACGTCACGTTATGGCCTCCCGGCATGCGCGCAGAATCTGCAGTGCTCGTGGCTCGAGCGGCAGCCGTTGCGTTAGCGACCGCCCCGAGCCGAACTGAGAGAGCGCCTGCGGCGGGTCCAGCTTTTGCTCATGGTGAGCGCATGAGCTACGCGTACATCCAGTTCTTCTCCGACATCGATCTGAGCTCATTGCCGGAGGTCGGCGGTAAGAACGCTTCGCTCGGAGAACTGTTCCAAGCGCTCGGAGCGGCTGAGGTACGCGTGCCGGACGGCTTTGCCTTGAGTGTCCGCGCCTTTCGGCTCCACCTCGAAGAAAACGGACTGAGCGACTGGATATACCAGGCGCTCGCCGCAGTGAACGTGCGGGACGTGGCCGAGCTTTCCCGAGTGGCACGCGAGATTCGCGAGAAGATCCGCCACGCGGAGCTGCCATCCGGCGTTCGCCGCGAACTGCAGCAGGCCTACGCAGAGCTCTCCGCGCGCTACGGCACCTCGGAAGCGGATGTCGCGGTCCGGTCCAGCGCCACGGCGGAAGATCTGCCGTCCGCGTCATTCGCGGGTCAGCAGGAGAGTTACTTGAACGTCTGCGGAGCGCCGGCTCTCGATATTGCGGTGCGGAGCTGCATGGCGTCGCTGTTCACGGACCGCGCCATCGTCTATCGAGCGGAGCGCGGATTCGACCATCGTAGCGTCGCGCTGTCGGTGGGCGTTCAAAAAATGGTGCGCAGCGATCTGGCATCCGCCGGCGTGATCTTCACCCTGGATACGGAGAGCGGCTTTCGCGACGTCGTGCTCGTCACCGGCAGCTTTGGCCTGGGCGAGACGGTCGTCAAAGGCCGCGTGAATCCCGACGAGTTCTGGGTGCACAAGCCTACCCTGCGGCTCGGTTACCGCCCTATCGTGCGCAAGGAGCTCGGCAGCAAAGCCATCAAGTTAATCTACGCTCGAGGTGGCACGAGCCCGGTCGCCGAGGTGGCCGTGCCGCGTGGCGATCGCGAACGGTTTTCGCTCTCCGACGATGAAGTGTTGCAGCTCTCCGCGTGGGCCGTCGCGATCGAGGAGCACTATTCCAGACGAGCTGGCGCTCCTACGCCCATGGATATCGAGTGGGCGAAAGACGGCAGGACCGATGAGCTTTACATCGTGCAGGCCCGTCCCGAAACCGTACAGGCCCAGCGCAGCCAGCTCGACTTCGAAACCTACCGCCTCGCGGCCAAGGGCAAACTCCTCGCGAAGGGCAAGAGCGTGGGCACGCGCATCGGGGCCGGCCCCGTGCGCGTGATCCGCACTGCCGCGGAGTTGCGCAATTTCCGACCGGGCGACGTGCTGGTCGCGCCCATGACCGATCCGGACTGGGAGCCCGTGCTGAAGACCGCCGCCGCCGTGGTGACGGAGCAAGGCGGGCGCACGTGTCACGCGGCCATCATCTCCCGAGAGCTCGGCATCCCGTGCGTCGTCGGCGCACGCCAGGCGCTGAGTGTCCTCCCGAACGGCGAGGAGGTCACGGTGTCCTGCGCCGAAGGCGATGATGGCAAAGTGTACGCCGGCCGTCTTGATTTCTCGAGAGAAGTCATTCACCTCGGCGATCTCCCAGCGCCGCGGGTGCCGGTCATGCTCAACGTCGGCAATCCCGAGCGGGCTTTTTCACTCGGTCGATTGCCCAGCGCCGGCGTCGGCCTGGCACGCATCGAGTTCGTGATCTCGACGTGGATCGGCATTCATCCGATGGCCTTGCTGCATCCGGAGCGCGTGCCTGCGGACGCGCTGGCGGAAATCAAGACACGCACACACGCTCATGCGCGTCCAGCGGACTACTTCGTCGACAAGCTTGCCACCGGCATCGCTCAGATTGCAGCAGCGTTTTACCCGCGGCCGGTGATTGTGCGGTTTTCCGACTTCAAGACCAACGAGTACAAGAACTTGCTCGGCGGTGCCGCTTTCGAGCCCACGGAGTCAAACCCCATGATCGGATTTCGCGGGGCCAGCCGTTACTACGACGAGCGCTACCGCGAGGCCTTCGGCCTCGAGTGTTCGGCCATTCTCAAAGTCAGGAACGAAATGGGCCTGACCAACGTCAAGGTGATGATCCCATTCTGCCGCACGGTCCAGGAAGGCCGCGACGTGCTCACCGAGATGGCCAAGCACGGGCTCGAGCGCGGGCAAAACGAGCTCGAGGTTTACGTCATGTGTGAGATTCCGAACAATGTGGTACTCGCGGATCAGTTCAGCCAAATCTTCGACGGATTTTCGATTGGCTCGAACGATCTGACGCAGCTGACGCTCGGCATCGATCGGGACTCGGCGCTCCTGGCGCGCCTTTTCAACGAGCGCGACGACGGGGTCAAGCGGCTGATAGCCAGCGTCATCCGTGTCGCGCACGAGCACGGACGCAAGGTGGGACTCTGCGGTCAGGCGCCGAGCGACGACCCGCAATTCGCCGAGTGGTTGGCCGGACAAGGCATCGATTCGATTTCTGTCACCAGCGACGCGCTGCCGCAGGTCCTGCGCGTGCTCGCTGCGCCCGTGAGCGCCGACGTGCGTCCCGCAATCTCGAGCTCATCGGCGCTCGTCACCTGAACGGTCATTCGAAGAAGGCCTGCTCGGGGCGCCACGGCCGGGGGGCCATGGTGCCCAGCGCCTTGCACGCGGCCTTGTGGTCCGGGGTGACGGCCGCACGAAACCGAAGCGCCTGCGCATTCTGCAACAGCTCGCTCAGATAGGCGTCGGCTTGAGGAAGCGACACCATCTCGAACAGTCGCGTCCGCACGTTGTGCGCGGCCTCGGCCCATACCAGAACTTCATCGCGATCCTTGCCGCCATACGTCAGCGTGAACACACCCGCACCGTCGGGCGCGAGCGGTAGGTACTCCATCGCGAGCGGCGCATACTCGCTCCAGGACAGCCCTGTCGCTGGATCGAAGTGCGGGTAGCTCGGAGCGTGTTGAGCCGGATAGCCCACGAACCCAGCGAGCAGGTCCAGCGTCGAGACGATGCCGGTCACCTGCCCGCTTTCGTTCGTCACCACGAGGTGGTGAACCCCCGAGCGCACGGCCAGCAGGGCGGCCTCCATCAGCCCGGTCGTCTCGTGGGTCGTGACGACCGTCCGGCTCATGCGCTCGGACACGGTGTCCAGCGAGCGTGCCGCCAACAAGTCCGGCAACGATACGAACCCGATGGCTCGCCGGTCAGCATCCAGCACGGGAGCGCTGGTCACCCCGAGCGCGAGCATTTCTTGAATCGCCTGTTGCGAAGCCAGCCCCGGCTCGAGCGCGAACAGTTCCCGGTTCATCACCTCCCTGACGAGCTTTGCCATGATGCACCTCCTGAGTGCACTCACAGCAACTCTCGTTCCAGAGGCCTGACTCAGTCCGCGTCGCGTGGCTTCTTGTCGATGATCCCTTTGAGCTTCCGAGCCCAATTATCGATCTGCTGCTGAGCCTCCTCCTTCGCGATGCCATACCGCTTTTGCAGCGCGGCTTCGAGCTGCTCGCGATTGCCGCGGATGCGCTCGAGCTCGTCATCGGTGAGCTTGCCCCACTCGACGCGCGCCTTGCCTCGAATGTCTTTCCACTCTGCCTTGATCTGATCCCAATTCATAGCCGTTCTCCTCGACACGAGAGTTCGGCCGGGTGTTCTGCAAATTGAATGCCGGCACGTGCGACCTCAAACTGCTCGTCGGGTGCTGGAACAAACCGGCCCGTCTGCCGTCCATGCGCTGGGGGTGCGAAACC
>DATDJP010000339.1:0-67632 GCA_036520475.1 Polyangiaceae bacterium
CGGTTGCCGGTGTAGAAGTTCTCGCCCTTCCAGTTCATCTGGTACGAGACGAGCGGCTCTTGCGGGCTCGAGCGGCGCGCGTAGTAGGCGAGGACCGTCTCGCGCTGGCCCCAGTGCGGCGCTGTCTTCACGTGGTACACGTTCACGCCCCACGCGCCCCACACGACGCCGGTGGCACAGAGCAGCACCGCCGCGTGCGTGCGCCAGCGCTGCACGACGAACAAGAGGCAAGCGGCCGCAGAGGTGATCGTGAAGCCGAGCAGTACGGCGTTGAAGCTCAGCGACTCCGGCCACGGGCGCCGGTAGTTGTAGGTGAAGAGATGGACCAGGCGCGCTTGCCCGTCGATGTCGCCGCGCACGGTCGTGAACATGTCCCGGCCGACGAGCACGGCCACCACGGCCGCGCCGAAACCCAGCGCGCCGAGCATGAGCGACGTGTAGCGTCGCTCGGGCGTCTGCTCCGTCGCCGGGGGTCCGGCACTGCCGAAGCGTTTTATGCCCTGCAGGATCAGCGCGAGGCCGAGCAGCGTGCAGGCGATGGCAAGAGCAATGCGCGGGCGCGGCGCACGGCCGTCTACGAGCTGGCCGAAGAGCGAGCCCGGAAAGAAGCGAGTGCAGCCGTATACGACCAGGAGCGCGCCGGCGCCGAGCGCCGACAGATAGGCGGCGAGCTGCCGTCCCTTGGGTAGGGTCCCGTCCCGCAGCACGCGATCGAGCAGCACACCGCCGAGCATGGCCATCGGCGGGACCGCGGGGAAAATGTAGTGATGGAACTTGGTCAGCGTGATCGTGAACATGCTGAACGCCGCCACGACCCAGAGCGCCAGAAAGGCGGCATAGCCGCTCTTCGCGTCCCGCTGCTCGTCCTTGCCGCGCAGCCACCAGAGCAGGCCGCCGGCCGCGATCCCCGTCCACGGGAACAAGCCGTAGCCGAGCTGCCAGATGTAGTACCGGAAGCTGGTGTCGTCGCCCGTGTTCGTGTCGTGCACGTGGACGAACGCACGCTTGTACATGTCGTGAAACAGCAGCCGATCGGTGAACGGCTGACCGTGGCGCATGAACATCTGCACGTACCAGGGCAAGATCACGACGGCCACGATCAATGCCATGCCGGCGAGCTCGAGCCGCGTCAGATCCCGCCAGCGCTTGGTCGCGCCGACGTACAGGCCTGCCACGAACAGCGGCAGCACCAGACCGGGCGCGCCCTTGCCCATGGCGGCCAATGCCATGAAAAACCAGGCAGCCAGGAAGTAGAGGCGTTGCGTCCGCCGCTCATCGCGGTTGAGCCAGAGGAGCGCGCCGGTGAGGCCCGTCCAGAGCAGCGCTCCGTGCCACGGCTGGAAGTTCCTGTTCCGGGGGTCGTGATTCTGGCAGGCCTCGTTGCCGGGCAAGCCGCAATTCCCGCCGCCGGAGCCCGAAAAGAACTCGTCGGGATGCCAGCGGAAACCGTGCGGCCCGGTCTGAAGCTGCAAGGTGACGTTGCGCGACAGCAAGTAGAGAACTTGCGGTAGCACGCACAGGACGATGATCCCGAACAGCACGTGAAACGCGGACAGCTCGACCTTGAAGCGGCCGAGCTCGAAGCGATAACTCCGCACCTCCGCGTCGGGGTCGCTTTGAAAACCGAGCAGCAAGAGGCCCATGCTCGCGCACAGCGGCGCCACGTACGGCATGTCCGTCATGGTCTGATGCGCGAGCAAGTACCAGTACGGCATCGTCGTCAGGATCAGCCCGCCGAGCAGTCCCGCGCGCCGCCCGAAGGCCTTCGCGACGCCCTTGTACAAGAAGTACGCCCCCAGCACCGTCAGCACGAACACGGGCATGCGCGCGGCCCATTCGGGCTGCGGGAAGCGACCGTCCGCGGCTCCGGCCAACATTTGATCCGGCAGGTAGCGGACGCCGAGCAGCGAGAACGCGAGCCCCTGCATCCAGAAGTTCAAGACGGGCTTGGACCAGAACCAGCCGTCCTGGGCCCACCACAGTGAAATCCAGTCGTCGCGCGCCAGCATCTCGCGCGCGACCTCTCCGTAGTGCGTTTCCCAGGGGTCACTCAGCGAGAAGCTGCCGAGCATGGGCAGATACAAAAACGCGTTCAGGATGATCAGCCAGAACCCCTCGCGCCGCAGCAAGTCGCGCTTTTCACCGAGCTCGTCCAGCTTGTAGGCACCGAGCGCCTGCGCGACGCGGAAGCCGGCCACGACGACCCACAGGAACGAGCCGGTGACCAGTACACCGGCGGTGGCGATTGGCTTCGGCAGCACGCCGGCCACCGCCAGGCGCAGCACCACGATGTGCACCACGCCCGCGGCGATCAACTCGACCAGACGGGTCAGCGCGGCCGTCGTGTCCACGCGAGTGGCGGTCGCTTCCTGCCGCTCATCGAACGTGCCGAGCAGATCCAGCGCGCCGCACGCCGACACCAGGCAACCCACCAGGCCCGCCGGCACGCTGAACCCGAAGCGCCGGTCAGCCGCCATGATCAAAAACGGAATCACCGCTCCCGCGAGCAGCAGCAAGGTGCCGCGCACGGGGTGCCACGGACGGTGAGCCGGCTCGGCATCCTCACTCGTCACCGGGGGGGCAAGCGCCGCCGGCTCGCCGTCTCCGTCGCCCTCGGGCAGCTCGGCGAATCCGACCTCCGGTTTGGAGGCTCGACCCTCGTCGACCTCGCGTTCGTCCAGTGCGCCGCGCGCTGACCCGTCCGTCATTTACAAATCGCCGTTTCCCTCGGGTTCTCAAGCCCCCGAAATCCAGTCGGCAGACTCGTAGCAAACTTTGAGGGCCGCTGCCCAGGACGAGTGGAGCGAGGGCCGAGAAGGTACGGACCCTGCAGTTTTCCGGCGCAGTTTGTTGGCCCACGGGGCAGTCGATTTGGAACAATCATGCTTTCGCGAAGCGGGAGCAGAAGCCATGCCGGTGTACCCAATCCACAGCGGCCGAGCGGAACCGCCGCCACTGTGGCTGATAAAAGACGGTGAAAACGTCAGCGGGCCCGTACCCACGTGGCTCCTCTTGCGTGGCATCACACACGGACGCGTGCCCTCCGAGTGTCGTGTCCGGCAGGTCGGCTGGAGCGATTGGCGCAATTTGAGCCAAGTTCGCGAGGTAGGTCAGTGGCGGCGGCGCGCCGCTCGCGCCATTGCCCGCCCGCACGAGCTCGCTCCGCCGCGGCGCTTCCTGGGTAGCCGCATCCGGCGCGCCGAGACCGCGTCGGAGGTGTTGCTCTTCACGCTGGCAGCGGCCTCTGCTGCCACCGGGGCCGAGCTCGGTGCTGCCAGCCTGATTCGCGAAAACGGACGAGCGCCGACCACGCAAGCGGTGAACGGTGTGGCGTCGTACGAGCTACTCGGGCTGCCGGTGGCGGTGTTCGATCTCGCGCTGGCAGCCGCTCGCGCCGGCCGCTCGTTCTGTGGTGCACCGGAAGCCAGCGCCGTGCACGGCGCCGTCGCCGCACGCCTGGCCCGTGGCGGGCTCGCGCTCTCCGGCGTGGCCTTGCTGGCGCTCCGGCCGCGGTCGGCGCCGTTCGCTATGATCGAGCTCGGGCGTCTGGACCACGCCTTCCGGCGCTCGGACCTGTCGTCTCTGGAGCGTCTCGGACGCGCTGCGCTGGAGCGCTTGCGCGAGCTGAATTCCTGAGTCGGAGCGCGGAGAAACGGCGGCGCGCCTGGCGCGCGCCCGCGCCCGCCAAAAATTTTCGGGAACAATCGGCGCGGGGTCGTGTCTGTGCTGGCGAACCGAACGAACGCGAGCGAGTCAGGTCACCTTTCGCGATGTGCGTGAAAGCTGACGCGACCTGACCGGCCTCGCGTCCACCTCAGCGAGGCTCGCCATCATGGCCGAACTACACCCCAGCTGCGCCGGCGCCCCGGCGCGTGCGCCCTCTTCTTCTCCATTCGTATTCGACTCGTCCCCTCAGCCGTTTCGCAAAGCGGAGCACGCTGGAGCGAACACGACGTACGTGCTCTACGCGAGCGGACCGCGCGTCGCGAGTGAGGAGTGTGAGCTGCCCGACGTCGCGAGTCTGGAAGTGATGATCCTCTGGGGCACGACGGTGATGCACGTCGTGCATCTGACGCCGCCACGCGCGTTTCGGCTCGGTTCGGACGAAAGTATGCGCCCCGACTTCTTGATTGGGCGCGCGCAGCTCGGCGCTTCCGACTGGCAACTCGTCGAGCTCCGCGATGGCGTGCCGCACGTCCTGGTGCCGCCCGGCGCGCGCGCCACGTTGCGAGCGTCCGGCCATGCAGCGACCAACAATGCCGTCGAGCAAGGCAGCGACGGAGTCGAGCGTGTTGCGCTCGGCGCGGGCCGCAGCGTCGACGTCACGCTCGGTGCGCTGGTGTTTCGCGTTTCCGCCGTGTGCGCCGGCAAGCCTAGCCCGCGCGCGTTCGCAGCCACGGATCGCTCGAGCCTCACGGCGTTGGCGCTCAGCACCCTGCTTCAGGTCGGGGTGATTTCTGCGCTGGCGTTGTTCACGCCGAGCCTCGGCCTCAACGACGAGGAAGGGCTGGACATGGAACGCATCTACGCCATTCAGCAGTATCTGGACGCCGCGGCGGAACGCGAGCGCGAGCTCGAGCGCGCGGAAGCAGAACGAGGCGGGGAGGCGCAGGTGGCGAGCGGCAAGAGCGAAGCCGCGCAGAGCGCTGCAGGCGAGATGGGTAAAGTGAACGCGCCGCGAGCCAACCGGCGTACGGGGACCAAGGGCCCGCGCGACAATCCCGATCCGCACCTGGCGCGCGCGCAGGCGCTGGACGAGGCGCGTACGTTCGGTTTGATCGGCATGTTGAACAGCATGGACGGCAGCACCGGGCTGACCGTCCCCTGGGGACGCGACACGGCGCTCGGCATCGACGACAGCACGGCGCTCGGCAACATGTTCGGTCTCGACATCGGCGAAGCGGGGGGCTCGGGCGGGCTGTCCGTGAGCGGCCTGGAACAGGGCGGCGGTGGTATTGGCGCCGGCATCGGGCTCGATCGCGTGGGCACGTGCGGCGCTGGGCCGTGTCTCGGCTTGCCAGGCGGCTTTGGCGCCTCGCTCGGGCGTCAGGGACCAGGGCACAAGACGACCGCGCCGCGCTTGCGACCGCAAGGCGTGACGAGCGTCGGCGGCCGTCTCCCTCCGGAAGTGATCCAGCGCGTCGTGCGTCAAAATTTCGGACGCTTCCGCCAGTGTTACGAAGATGGTCTGCGCCGGAACCCGACCTTGCAAGGACGCGTCGCCGTGCGCTTCGTGATCGGCCGCGACGGTAGCGTCAGCAACGCCGGCAATGGTGGCAGCGATCTCGCGGACAGCGGCGTAGTGTCGTGCGTGATCGGCGCGTACTACGGACTCAGCTTTCCAGCGCCCGAGGACGGCGTCGTGAAGGTCGTGTACCCGATCCTGTTTACACCCGGAGCGTGAGCCCGCGCCAAAACATTGGATCTTGGCGCGCTCTGATGGAGACTGCGCGCCCATGGCAGCTCGCTCCTATTTGTTGGCCGTTTTGGTCGGATTGTGCCTGCTCTGTCCGAGCGTCGCCGGCGCGGAGGAATTCACGCGCCGGCGTCTGATTTTGCCCGACGGGGCCTTCGAGATCACCGGTGAGCTCGCGCGTCCGAAAATCTTGGGCATCAACATGTCCGAAGACCGGGCGCTCGAGCCCGTGTACATCGCGCCTCATTTCTATTGGGGTGCGAGCAATGACGTGACGCTCGGCGTCACTCACCGGCGCGGCTTCTGTGTGACCGGTGAGGACGGCGGTTGCGGCGACAAAGTCTACAACGACGCCGGATTCGGGATGCTAGCGAACCTGATCGATGGAGACGCCGTCGAGCTGGATCTGCACGTCGGTGTTCCGGTGAAGAGCTTCGATCCCTTCGTGATCGGCGCTCAAACCGGCGTGCTCGGCAAGTTTCGCGCCGGAACGCTGGCGCTCGTGTTCGATCCGTACGTGTACGTCGGTTTCAATCGCCGGGACGAAGGCAACCGCGAGTACGTCGTCTTGCCGATCTGGTTTTACATCCAGGCGACGGCGGTGGTCGTGCCCTTCTTCGGCGTGGCCTTCGAGGGCCCGCTCGACGGCTTTTCGGACTACTATAGGGTACCGGTCGAAGGTGGCGTGCTCTTCGACGTGACACAAGACGTGGACCTCGGCGTGGTGATGCGTTTCGACAATTTGCTCGGCAACGATTCGAACAGCGACGAGCGCGAGCTCGGCATGCTGGCGCGCTTTCGTTTCTGATGGCGGCGCCGGCATGCGCCTCGCCTGGTGGACATTTCCGCTCTTGGCCGCTTGTGCCAGTCAGCCGGCGCGCGTCGAACGGCCGCCAGCGCTGCCCGAGTCGACGGCCTCGAGCCTCGCGCGCGTGACCGCGATCCGTCAGCGCCTCATCGACCATCTACGTTCACTGCCGGACGAGGGGCCCATCGCCGAAGCGTTGGACGAGCGCACGCGCGCGGTGCTGTACGCTTCCACGAGCTCGCTCGCCGAGAGCGAGAAGGCCGAAGCGCTGTCGACTCGCCCCTTGCTGCACGTGCTTTCGGGCGGTGCATCCGAGTCCGCGTGGCTGTTCTTGGCGACGAGCGACAGCGCCGTGCGCGAAATTTTGCAGGTCAGTCCCCGCGCCGCTGCGCGTTCTCCCGGGCTTCTGAAGGAAGTGCAGAGCGTCGCGCGGCGTGCGGCCAGCGCCTGGCTGAGAGCGCAGGTGCAGGCGGTGCATCGCGCCAGCAAGTTCGACACTTCCGTGCTCGAGCGCGTCGACAGCGCCGCCGAAACGCTCGCTCGTCCCGACATTCAATTGACGACGCGCCAGCTCATCACCGAGATCCACGCCAGCGCGCAGAGTTTCTTGGCGTTTGCCAGCAGCCTGGCGCGCGCCGGTGAAGTCGCTGCCGCGCGCGAGGCGCTACGGCGTGCGCGCGCGCAAACCTCTGCGCGCGACTTTGCGGAGGAGTTCGCGCTGACCGAGCGCGTGCTGGACGGGCTGGAGACGATCGACAAGAACGGTGTGGGATCGTCGCGCGGCGATCGCCTCGCGGTGGCGCGCCCGCTCGCACGCTTCGGCCTCGGTGATCCCGCGCGCGCGCTCCTCGCACGAGATGCCGCGGATGCCGGCAAGGATCTCGCGGTGGCCACCTCGCTGGCGCTGGCAGGGGTGGACGGCGATGTTTGTCCGGGCGTGCCGCCCGCGGTGCGTCATCCGGTGCTGTGCGATCTAGCCTGGAGCTCGAGCGCCGAATTGAGCCGCGCGCTCGAGCAGGTCAAGCGCGCGTGGCGCGCCGGCGGCGGCCGCGACCGCGCGGCAATCGTCGACTACCTCGGGCTCGTGCAGGTCGTGCCCTGGGAGTACGCGCAGGCGCGGCGTCGCCGCGATGGTGAGCGAGAGTTCGAAGCGCACCTGGTTACGCTCGAGCGCACCTTGAACGAGGTGCGCCAAAGCGCAGCGGAGTTCGAGGCGCTCACGACGTTCGTGCGCGTGCTGCGCGCTGGTTTTGAGAGCATGACGGCGCGCGGCCGCGGAGAGCGTGCGGCGCTCCCCGCCGCGCTTCAAGCAGAGCTCTGGGAACGTGCCCGCGCGCTCGGTGCGTCGGCGCACGCGGAGCTGTGGTCACGGCGCGCGATCTTGGCGGTCGCCGCGCTGCTGGTGCAAGATCGCGACGTCGAGCCGCTGCTCGCGCTCTTGCCTCAGGAGCTCACGTTTTCAGAAGCGATCGCGCGCGGCCGGCTGCGGCGTTGGCTGGCTGTGGCGCGCCGCGATCCAGCGCTGTTCACGCGCGCGGAGACGGAGCTCACGGATCTACTTTTGAAGCATCACGCACCCGCCGAGGAGCGCGCGCGCGTGGTGTTGTTCCTTGCGGAAAGCAGCGTTGCTTTGTCGCGCACGCCGAAATCACTCGACGTGCTGTACCGGATCGCCGAGCAGCTGGTGCGCCGCGGAGGACCGGAAGCGCTCCGGCTCCGGGCCGCGATCGACGTCGCAGCGGTGTCCAACCGCCGCGGCCGGCCTCAGCACGCGCAACGGCTCCTGGCCAGCACGCTCGCGGACATCGAGACGGCCGCGGGCGCGCGCAGCGAAGGCGATCTGTTCGCTCTGGCCCGCGCCTATGGCGTCGTGCTCGGCGCGCAGGCGGGCGGTCTCCGTGAGCTCAAAACGGCGCAGCGCGAGCTGCTCGCCCCTGCCGGGTCGAACGTCGTCGGCGTGTGGCGAAATCTCTGGCGTGAAGAGTTCTCGACTCGTGAACGTGAGCTGCGCTGCGGCGCATTGGCTCTGTGCAAGAAGCAGCAGCGCGCGGCGTTCCAGAAACGTGCTCAGCGTCTGGTCGCGGACGTGAATCCGCTCGTGGCGCGGATGCTGCCGCGCGCGCTCGCGGCGAGCTCCCTCAGCCTGGTGCTGCAGTACGCCCCGATCACCGGTTTGACACCGACGGTGTCGTTCGACCCGGCGCTCCTCAGCGTGGAATCTCCGGTGTGGTAAGCGGGGGGCGTTCGATCAGTCGTCGCGCAGCTCGGCGGCGCGGGCGCGCAGCTTCTCCGCTTCTTTCTGCGCGCGCTCGGCGCGCGAGCGTTCTAGCGCTGCTTGCTGCTCGAGCTCCTTCGCGCTCTGTTCGAGCTTCTTCGCTTCAGCCAGCAACGCCTTTGCCTGGCGCTCCAGATCCTTCGCAGCGTGGGCGCGCTTCTCCCGCTCGAGCTTCTCGCGTTCGCGCTCGGCGCGTTGACGCTCTCGCTCACGTTCGCGCTCGCTGCGCTCCTGTTCGCGATCGCGCTTGGCACGCGGCGCCTTGACCGGTGGTTCCGGCTCCGCCTTCGGTGTTTCAGCCTCTTTGGTGCGAGGCGGGAGCTCGACCCCGGCCAACGCTTCCAGGCCGCTCTCGAACTCGAGCTCGCGTTCGAGCCGGCCCGTTTGCACCGCTTGCCGCGCCTCGCGTGACCCGAAGGCAGCCGCGTGTAGCGTCGCTTGCAGAGCGCGCTCGGCGCCGGCGCCCGTTCCCATGCCGGCATCGGAGAGCTCGGCAAGCGCGAGCGCGACCAGTCTCTCCTGCTCGCGGCGCTGCTCGCTCATCGCGCGGCGCAGATCCGTGCCCTGGCCGCGCAGCGCCTGGGCTTGCGCCGTGCGCAGCGCGTCGGCGCTCTCGAAGAACCCGTCGAGCGCTTTGCCGTGCGCGTGCGCGAGCCGGTTCAACGCCCAGGCGATGCGCGTGGGCTTCTTGACCTTTTTCAGGGTTTCAGCGGCTTGTTTGTCGCCTTCGCGCGTCGCCTCGCCGGCCAGCTCCTTGCGCTTGTCGACGAACGCGTCGAGCGGAGCGCCGTAGAGCTCACTCATCCCGCGCGCGAGATCGAAGGGGGGCATGGCTTCCGTGCCGCTCAGGCTGGCTTGGGTCCAGGAGCTGGCGCCTGTGCGCGGCGTGCTCTGGGACCTCCGAACATGTGAATGGTACGCGTTCCCGCCGTGACTCTGCCGGCGACGCGCGAGCCGCGTGGAATGAAGCACTCTTGTCCCGCGCCGACGTGAACCTCGTTGCCGTCGAGGAGTACCGTATAGGAACCTTCCACGACGATGAAGTACTCGTCGAACGGATGCTCGTGCTCGGCGGTGTCGGCGTTCGAGGCGCACTCCCAGAACGCCATTTGACTGCCATCGGCGCCGTCGAAGACGTAACCATCTGTGCCGCTCGTGTACTGGGAAGTGAGCGCGATGCGGTTCGCCGGCTGCTTCATGAAGGGGGGAAATTCAGCCATGCTGCGTCCTTCGCCGAGAGGATCACTGGAGCTCGTCCACGAGCTTCTTGGCCTCGAGCAGCCGGTCCTTCTGCTGGCGCAGATCCTCCAGCAGCGCGCGCGCCTCCTGCACGACCTCGGGCGGTGCTTTGTCGACGAAGCTCGGGTTCGCCAGGCGCTTTTCCAGGACGGCGATGTCTTTGTCGATGCGCTTCAGATCGCGCTGAATGCGCTCTTCCTCTTTGGCGGGTTCGACCAAGCCGGCCAAGCCGACCAGCACTTCGCCGTCGGATACGGCGGAGACCACGAAGCCGCGCGGCCGCTCTCCGCCCGGCGCTTCCACGATCGGCTCGCCCTCTGTTTTCACGAGCGTGGCGATGGTGCGGCTCTCACGGACCAGTGACTCGCGCACGTCGGCGCGCGCGCTGCGCACGTGCAGCGGAACCTGCGCGCCGGGATGCACCGCGTGCTCGCTGCGAATGCTGCGCGCCGCGCTGATCACGGACATCAGCGTGTTCATCTCGCGCTCGGCGGCGTCATCGGCGCGGCCGTCTGCAGCCGTGGGATACGACGCGAGCGCAACCGATACGGGGCGGCTCCCCGGCCTTGGCACGCGCTGCCACAGCTCTTCGGTGATGAACGGCGCGTACGGGTGCAGCGCGCGCAAGGCGGTCTCGACGACGTGCGCCAGTGTCGCGCGCGTCTCCGCCTTTTCAGAGTCGCTGCCGCTCGCGAAAATTGGCTTCGTGATCTCGAGGTACCAGGCGCAGAGCTCGTCCCAGAAGAAGTGGTAGAGCGCGCTCGAACCTTCATCCAGCCGAAAGCCCTCGATGCCGCGCGTGCTGTCCGCGGCGGCGCGCGCCAGCCGTGACAGGATCCAACGATTCACCAGCAGCGTCGCGGCCGGGACTTCGCCGCTGGGCGTTTCTTCGCCGATATGGTCAAGGGCGTAGCGCACGGCGTTGTAAATCTTGTTGCAGAAGTTGCGGTAACCCTCGATGCGCTTGGGCGAGAGCGCGATGCGCTTGGCTTGGGGCGAGTAGCTGCACAGCGTGTAGCGCAGCGCGTCCGCGCCGTAAGCCGGGAAGCCTTTGCCCATCTGCGCGACGGACGGGTACGCTTTCTTGAACTGCGTGAGCGCTTCCTGCACGGGCGCGCCGGGCAGTGCCTTTTGCACGACCGCGTCGAAATCGGCGCCGTGAATCAGGTCCAGGGGGTCGATCGCGTTGGCCTTCACCTTGCTCATCTTCTCGCCGGTCTCGTCCACGACCATGCCGTGCAGGAGTACGCGCCGGAACGGCACGTCGCCCATGAAGTAGAGCCCCATCATCATCATGCGCGCGACCCAGAAGAACAGGATGTCGTAGCCGGTCTCCATGTCGCTCGCGGGATAGAAGCGCGCGAGGGCGGGCGTCTTCTCCGGCCAGCCCAGGGTGGAAAATGGCCAGAGCGCGCTCGAGAACCAGGTGTCGAGCACATCCGGATCCTGCTCGAGCTCCGCGCCGCCGCACTTCGCGCACGCCTTGGGCTCGGTCTCGCGCGTGACGAGCACGTGCGCGCAGCCCTTGCAATAGAACGCGGGGATCTGGTGTCCCCACCAGAGCTGGCGGGAGATGCACCAGTCCTGGATGTTCTCGAGCCAGTGATAATAGGTCTTCGCCCACTCCTCCGGCACGATTTGCGTGCGGCCGGTGCGTACGGCTTCGAGCGCCGGTTCCGCGAGCGGCTGCATGCGCGTGAACCACTGCGTCGAGATCATCGGCTCGACCACGGTGTTCGAGCGCTGACAACGCGGGAGCTGCAGCGTGTGCTGTTTCGAGCCGCGTTCCAGGCCCTTTTCGGCGAGCGCGCGCTTCACGGCCTTGCGCGCCTCGCTCACGGTCATGCCCTGAAATGTGCCGCCCTGCTCGTTCAGGGTGCCGTCGAGGTTCAGGATGTTGATCTCTGCGAGCCCGTGACGCTTGCCGGTGGCAAAGTCGTTGAAGTCGTGCGCGGGCGTGATTTTCACGGCGCCGGTGCCGAACGCCATGTCCACCAGGATCGGATCGGTGATGATCGGAATTTCGCGATCCACGAACGGGTGCCTGAGCTTCTTGCCGTGCAAGTGCTTGTACCGGGGATCGTCCGGGTGCACCGCGACGGCGGTATCACCGAGCATCGTCTCGGGCCGCGTAGTGGCCACGACGAGCTCCGCCGCCCCGGCGCCCGCGTCCGCGCCGACCACGGGGTAGGCGAACTCGTAGAGCTCGCCGTTCGCTTCCTGATTTTCCACTTCCAGATCGCTGAGCGCCGTGCGGCATTCGCTGCACCAGTTGATGAGCCGCGTGGCGCGGTAGATGAGACCCTCTTCGTGCAGCCGCACGAACGCTTCGCGCACGGCCACCGAGAGCTCCGGATCCATGGTGAACTTGAGCCGCTCCCAGTCCGCCGAGCAGCCGAGCACGCGCATCTGCAGGCTGATGCGCCCGCCGCTCTGCTCCTTCCACTGCCAGACGCGCTCGATGAAGCGTTCGCGGCCGAGATCGTGGCGCGTCTTGCCTTCGCGCCGGAGCTGGCGCTCCACCACGGCCTGGGTCGCGATACCGGCGTGATCGATGCCCGGCTGCCACAGCACGTTTTTGCCGGACATGCGCTGGTGGCGCGCGAGCACGTCTTCGATGGTGCCCATCAGCGCGTGACCCATGTGCAGCGAGCCCGTGACGTTGGGCGGCGGCATCGGAATGACGTACGGCTCGCGCGCGTCCTTGGGGTCCTCGCTGGCGCGGAACACGCCATGCTTCAGCCAGAACTCGTACCAGCGCGGTTCCACGTCCGCTGGCTCATAGGCCGTCGGCAACTCACTCATTTGCGCGAAACGTAGTGCGCAGATCGAGAAGCTGCGAGGGCCTTCTGAAGATCAGTCGCTGGTCAGGCGGCGGATTTCTTCTTTGATCAGGGTCTCGGCCAGCACCGGCACGACTTCCCAGACGACCTTTTCGACGACGTCGCGCGACAGGGCGAGGACGCCCTGGACCTGCTCGCTCGTGAGACCGAGACCGGCGAGGCGCTGGGCGAACTGACCATCCACGGCCGTCGCCGTAGCGACGGCGGGTGCGGGCGCGGAGGGCGCGCGCGCCGCCGCGGGCGCTGCAGCCGGAGCCGGAGCCGACTCGGTGCGCGGCGAAGGAAAACTCGGTCCCCCGCCGTACGCGGGCGCTGCGGCAGGCTGCGCGGCAGCGGTTTGACTGCCGAAGGGCTGGGTGAGTGAGCCCGGCCCGCCGCGCTGCCCGTACGCCGACGCTGTCTGCGCGGCTGCCCCTCCGAGGGACGGTTGGGTCGGCATGGGGGTGCCGCTGAAGCCGCCCGCGCGCTGGCCAATCCCGACACTCGTGGATTGAGCGGAGGCGGGGGCCGCAGGTTCCGCGGAACTGGTTCCGTAGGCGAGCGTGTTGGTACGCGGGCGGGCGAAGCCGGAGCTCGCTGCCGCGGGCGCGGGCGCGGGCTGGGCTGCGGCGCTCGTGCGCCCGGCCGCATCCCGGCGGGCTGCGCTGTTCACCTTGTCGATGAGCTGTTGCGTGTCGAACGGCTTGTCGATGAAGTCGTCCGCGCCCGCGGAGCTGCCCCGCGCGCGATCGTACGGCGCTTGCTTGCTCGACAGCACGATCACCGTGACGCCAGGGGCTTCACGTTTGATCTGCTGGCAGAGATCATACCCGGAGGACGAACCCAGGCTCGCGTCCACGAGCGCCACGCTCGGGCGCTCGGAGCGCAGTTTGTTCATCGCATCGTCCGCGCTGTCGGCGAGGACCGTCCGGTAATTTTCGCCCGCGAATGTGATCTCGAGCACTCTTCTGATGGTTTTGCTGTCGTCTATGGCCAGCAGCGTGGTGGTCACAAGTCCTCCGAGGCTCCCCGAGCGAGGTACGGGATCATCGGGGGCACCGCCAAAACTGTCAAGGATTTCGCAGATGCGCGGAGCGACGGGGAGTCGGGGCCACTCCCTCGAGGATCCGGGAGCGTCAATCCCAGGCAAATCCCGCAATTGTGCGGGTCGATTTGACGAGGGGCGCGGAAGCCGCTCAAATTTGCTTCGTGAACCACCTTCCGAAGCGCGCACGGTCGATTCTGTACGCGGTCGTGACGGAGTTCATCGCCACGGGCGAGCCGGTCGGCTCCCGCACCTTGGCCAAAAAGTACGGGTTCGACCTGAGCGCCGCGACCATTCGCAACGTCCTGGCCGACCTCGAGGACGCGGGCTACCTCGCCCAGCCGCACACCTCCGCCGGTCGCGTCCCGACCGAAGCAGCCTTCCGCATCTTCATCGATGCGTTGATGCGCGTCCGCCAGCTCTCCGCCGACGATGTCAGCAAAATCACGGAGTGGTTCGCCGACATGCCTCCGGGCGCCGACATTCTTCGCGAAACCGGGCGCCTGCTCTCCGAAATGGCCAACGCGCCTGCAGTGATCGTGCGCTCGCGCGCGGAGCAACGCACCCTGGTCAAGGTCCGCTTCATCCCGACGCGCGTCGGGGAGGTGCTGAGCGTGGTCGTGCTCTCCGACGGCACTGTGGAGAATCGCTTCATCGCAGTGGAGCGCCCGCTGCTCGAGAGCGAGCTCGAGCGCCTGCACAACATGCTCGAAGAAGTCACCGAGGGACGCACGCTGGCAGCGGTCCGGGAGTACTTCGCCCAGAGCTTGAACGAGCATCGCGACGAGCTGGCCGCGCTCAAGAAGCTGGGGTTCTCCCTGATGACCGCGGCGATCGCCTGCGCGCCGCTGCACACCTCGCTCGTGATCGAAGGCCAGTCGCGCTTGTTCGATCAGCCGGAATTCTCGAACGCCGAGCACGTGCGAGAGCTGATGCGGGCGCTCGAAGACCGCGAGAGCATCGTGTCGTTGCTCGATCGCACCCTGGCTACGAGCCGGGTTCAGGTGTTCCTGGGGCAGGAAACTACGGAAACAGTGGGCTACCCCATGACCGTCATCGCGGCGCCCTACCACGAGGAAGACGGCAGCCCGGCAGGTGCGGTGGGCATCATCGGGCCGACGCGCATGGACTATCCGGCGATCGTGCCGCTGGTCGGGGCGACCGCCGACGCCATGTCCCTGGCGCTGGCCCGTTCGCGAGACGGCGGAAATCGCGGCGCGCGCGACTGACGGAAGCGTCGCTTTTGCGCTCGGGCCCAAGAGCGGGCCGCCGTGTTAGCCTTCGAGCCAGCGATGCCGCCCTCCCCGGATTCTGTTGCGCCCAGCGCCAACGAAAGCCCGCTCGATCGCGCGCTGACTCTCCTGCTCGCCGGTGAGCACGAGGCGAGCCTGCGCTGGGCCGCTGCGCTCCTGGACAACCCCGCGGTGGCTGCGTCGGCCGGCTTCGTGGTGGCGCGCACTTTGGCCGAGCTCGGCCGGCCAGAAGCGGCGCTGTCCGCGCTC
Organism: Polyangiaceae bacterium; assembly: GCA_036520475.1. Classification (GTDB taxonomy): domain Bacteria; phylum Myxococcota_A; class Polyangia; order Polyangiales; family Polyangiaceae; genus DATDJP01. The sequence continues at coordinate 15,108 of DATDJP010000339.1, forward strand.
GAGCTCTGCATCCACGATGCGCTGCGATCGGGCAACCTGCCAATGTCCGTGGCCGCGTGCTGCGAGCTCCGCAGCCAGGGTCATGCGCCGGACGCGCGCCTCGACGAGATCGCCGAAGCCTTTTCGAAGGACTCCGACCGCTTGCAGAAGGGTGCGCGACCGCCCAGCCTGCCCGGCCAGAAGAACGAGTTCGAGCCGCTGTCCGGCGAGCTCACGGGGGACGCGCTACTGGCGGAAGCCGATGCGCTCCTGGAGGCCCAGACGGACCGCACCGCCACCGAGCGCGAACACGGGTCCGGTCTGACGAAGGTGTCGCCGTTCACGTTGTTTTCGGCGCTCGGCGTCGGCGGCCTGCGCGCCATGATCGGCGTGTTCGACATGCAGATCGTTCCCGAAGGCGCGGTCATCATCGAGGAAGGCACGATCGGCGCGGAGGCGTACGTGGTGGCGCGCGGGCAGGTGGAGGTCCAGCGCGCCCGTTCCGACGGTGAAGAAGGGGACCACGGCTCGATTCGGCTGGCGCGGCTCGGCAGCGGCGCGCTGTTCGGCGAAATGGCGCTGTTGTCGCGTTCGCCGCGCGCCGCTTCGGTGATCGCCTGTCGGCCGAGCATCATCCTGGTCGCGACCAAGGAAGCGCTCGACACAGTGGCGGCGCACGAACCCGAAGTCGGTAGCGAGTTAGCCGACCACTGTCGCCGGCGCATGCTCGAGAATCTGGTGCGCACGAGCTCGATCCTGAGCGCGGTCGATCCCAGCGAGCGCCCGTCTCTGGTCGATGCGTTCGTCACCCGGACCTTCGAGCAAGGCGACAAGCTCATCGAGCAGGATCAGGAGTCCGACGGTCTGTTCCTGGTCGCGTCCGGCGAGGTCGCAGTGCTGCACAAGGACGGGGAGGAGAGCACGATGATCGCGCGGCTGGGCCCGGGCGAGGTCGTCGGCGAGGTCGCGCTCGTGCTGCGTCGGCCGGCCACTGCGGACGTGATCGCGGAGCATCCCACGGTCGCGCTACATCTGCCGCGCGACCGCTTTCACGATCTCATCAAGAAGCACCCAGCGGTGCTCTCCGAGCTCTACGAGCTGGCGGTGAAGCGCGAGGAAGAGACGTCGAGCATCGTCGCCCAGGAAGCCACGGACATCGACGAATTCGTGCTCGTATGACCAAGGAGAGGCCGTGAAGGGTATCGTGCGACGCCTCTTTCCCATGCTGTCGGTGGAAGACCTGCAGCGCTCGCTCGGGTTTTATCGGGACCTGCTCGATGGCAGCGAATACTACCGCTTTCCGGAGACGGGCCCGCCCGCGTTCGTGGTCGTGCGGCTCGGGGATTCCGAGATCGGCTTGGGACAGCTCGGGGACGGCCCGCCGCTGCACGGGCAGGTGCAGCGCCCGGCGCACGGGCACCGGATCGAGCTGTGCCTCTATGTCGAAGACGTGGACGCCACGATCGACCGGCTGAAACAGGCCGGCACGCCCGTCCTGCTTGCTCCGCAAGACCAGCCCTGGGGCGAACGTGTGGCGTATGTCGCCGATCCTGATGGCAATTTACTGATGCTCACGCACGAGCAGGGAGAGCCGGAGCCAAAGCCCGAGGTTCTCTTCGGCGACCGCTAGACTCGTCGTCGTCCGCTACCCCTGGATCTACCCAGTGCGACGGCTTAGTGGTAAGCCGGGCGCCATGATGAACGGCAGATTTGGACGACTTCTGGCAGCTGGTGTCTTCTCGAGCGCGGCGCTCGCTTTCGCCCCGGCGGCGCTCGCCCAATCGAAGCTCGGCGTCGTAGACACGCAGCGCGCGATCATGGAGACGGAAGACGGTCTGCGAGCGCAGGCCACTTTGAAAAAAGTCTTCGACAATCGGCAGCGCGAGCTCGACAAGAAGCAGGACGATCTGCAGAAAGAGCGCGAGGACATCGAGAAGCAGAAAGACGTGCTCTCGAAGGGCGCGCTCGCCAAGCGTGTCGAGAAGTGGCAGCGCGAGATGGTGCAGCTTCAGACCGTGTTCGTCGAATACAACAAGGAGCTGCAGAAGAAGCAGAACGAGCTCACGCAGCCCGTGTTTCAGAAAGCCATGGGCATCATCCGCCGGCTCGCGACGCAGGAAGGCTACGACATCATCGTCGACAAGCAGGCCGTGCCGTACGTGCGCAGCGATCTCGACCTGACCGACAAGATCATCACGCTCTACAACAGCGGCGCCGGTGGCGCGGCTTCCGAGAAGGGCAAGCCCGCGGACAAGGCGTCGGCTGGCGGCACGAGGGCTCCTTCCGCGGCTCCTGCTCTCCGGCAGCCGCCGTCACTGAGCCCCCCCGCCGCGCCCGCGCCGAAGTGAATGGTGTCCGGCTAGCGCAGGCGTTCACGCTGCGCGAGCTGGTCGCTCGTTTCGGCGGCGTGCTCGACCCCTCGCTCGGTGATCGCCAGGTCGACCGCGTGCTCTCCGCGGCGTCGCTCGCAGGCCGGCCTGCACCGAGCAGCTCGGGCCGCGCGCTGGTGCTATGGACGAGCCCGAGACACGTTCTGCCTGCGTTGCCGGAAGATGCGAGTTGCTTGTGCTCGCCGCCGCTCGCGGAGCGGGCCGCAGCGACTCCGCGCTGGGTGCACACGCACGCGCTCTGGGTCGTGAGCGAGCTCTTGGCCGGCGCGCCGGGCGATCGGGAATTTCGTGGCAGCCTCGCCGAGCCAGAGCCCGCTGGCCGCATCGCGGCGGACGTCATCATCGAACCGGGTGCCGTCATCCACGAGCAAGCCTGCATTGGTGCGGGCAGCCGTATCGGACCGAACGCCGTGATCTACGCGGGCGTCGAGATCGGCCGCCGCGTTGACATCGGCGCGGGCGCGGTGATTGGCCGAGCGGGGTTCGGCTTCACGGAGAGCCCGAACCGAGAGCTGGTGCGCGTGCCGCACCTGGGCGGCGTCGTGATCGAAGACGACGTCGAGGTGGGGGCGCTCTGCACGGTGGATGCCGGCGTGCTCAGCGCGACCCGGCTCGGGCGCGGCGTGAAGCTCGACGCGCACGTGCACGTGGCCCACAACGTCGAAATCGGCGCGCACGCGCGCGTGGCCGCGCAGTCGGGGTTCGCCGGGTCCGTCGTGCTCGAAGCGCGCGTGCTGGTGGGCGGTCAGAGCGGTGTCGCCGATCACGTGCGCGTGGGCGAAGGCGCAGAGCTCGCCGCCAAGAGCGGCGTGATCGGCGATATACCCGCGGGGCTCACCGTGGCAGGCTTTCCCGCGGTGCCGCGGCAACACTGGCTTCGCGCCATGGCCAGCTTGCTGCGGCGAGACCGCACGTCACGCTCGAGACGCCGCTCATGAACGCCAGCAAGCCCATGAAGATCGAGATCGCGAAGATCCTCGAAATCCTGCCGCACCGCTATCCGTTCGTCATGGTCGATCGCGTCGGCGAGATCGTGCCGGGCGAAAGCATCCGCGGCCACAAAATGGTCAGCGCGAACGAGCCGTGGTGTCAGGGGCATTTCCCGGGCCGGCCGATCATGCCGGGCGTGCTGATCCTGGAAGCACTCGCGCAGATCGGCGGCATCCTGGCGTACGCCTCGGAGCCCTTCGATGCCTCGAGCAGCCTGATGTACTTTCTCGGCATCGACAAGGCGAAGTTCCGGCACACCGTCGCCCCGGGCGATCGGCTCGATCTGCTCGTCAAAGTCGTGCAGCACCGCTCCAACGTCTGGAAGTTTCACGGCGAGGCGACGGTGGACGGGACGCTCTGCGCGCAAGGGGACCTGCTCGCGTCGGTGGTAGATCGCGACACATGACGGCGGACGTTCACCCGACGGCTATCGTGGACCCGCGCGCCACTTTGGCTAACGGGGTGAAGGTAGGCCCATATTGCCAGATCGGTGCAGGCGTCGTCGTCGGCGAAGGTTCGGAGCTGTCGGCGCACGCAGTGGTGCTCGGCCCCACGCGACTCGGGCGCAGCAATCGCGTTCATCCGTTCGCGGTGATCGGAGGCGCGCCGCAAGATCGTTCGTACGCGGGCGAGCTCAGCTGCCTCGAGATCGGCGATGACAACGTCTTCCGCGAGCACGTGACGGTGCAGCGCGGGACGAACAAGGGCGGCGGGCTGACGCGCATCGGGTCACGCTGCCTGCTCATGGTCGGGGTGCACGTGGCACACGACGTCCAGATCGCCGACGACGTCACCTTGACGAACCTGACGACGCTCGGCGGTCACGTGATCGTCGAAGCCGGCGTGGTGTGCGGCGGACAAGTCGCCGTCGCGCAGTTCGTGAGGCTCGGGCGGAGCTGCTTCGTGGCCGGCGGCGCGCGCGTGGAGCGAGACGTGCCGCCCTTCACCATCGCAGCCGGTGATCGCGCGCGCGTGCGGGCGTTGAATCGCGTGGGCCTTTCGCGCGCGGGCGTGCCGGAGGCCTCGCGGCAGGCGCTGAAGCGCGCATTCCGCGTGCTGTTTCGTGGCGCGCTGCCGCGAACCGTCGCCATCGAGCAGACGCGCCAGGAGCTCGGTGAAGACGCCTGGGTGCGCGAGTTGCTGCAGTTCCTGGCCGAAAGCGCGGCGTGTCCGGCGGGCCGCTGAGCCGCGCTATTTGCTGTCGAAGAGCTCGTCGAAGACGCGATCGAACTCCTCGTCGTCGTTGACGGCGCGCGACTGCGGTTTCACCGATTGCGCGGGCGGCTGCAGCGCCGAGATGCGATCTTTCACGTCCCGATAACCGGGATCGCGCCGCGCGATCTTGCGAAAGTAGTAGAGCGCATCCTCGGGCAGCTTCTTCATCTCGTAGACGTTGCCGAGGTCGTAGTAGAGCGCCATCTCCTGTTCGACCGTCTTGTGAACGGCGTTGAGCGCGCGGATGTAGCCGTCGGCGGCGTTGTCTAGCGCGCCCTTTTCGAGCTCGATCATGCCGATCATCGCGAAGCACATGCACTCGCGGTTCGGATCCTTGCTGGCGATCTCGAACTCGCCGATCGCGTCGTTGAGCAGTCCCATCTCCTTGTACGCGACGCCCAGATCGTAGTGCGTGGCCGTGTCGCTGTCGGAGACCTGGGCGCGCACGCCCTCCTTGAATTTGGCGAAGACCTGATCGACGTCGACTTCCTGGTGCATGCTCGCGAAGCCCGGCTTCCCGGCGGTCTTGCTCGGCGTGACCTGCTCGAGCGCGTCGAGCGCATCCAGCGACGCGGCGATGTCGAACGCGCGGTCGTCTTCCGTCGGTGGCCTGGCGCTGGCCCCGATCGCGCTGCGCTCCACCGTTTGGCTCGCGCCGCTCCGGAGCAGCGTCGCGTCGATCTCGTGCAAATGCTCCATGACGAGCGGATTGCCAGGTGTGCGCGCGAGCTGCTCGTTCAGGATGGCGCGCGCGTCGTCGTACAGCCCGCGCGACATGAAGAACGAAGCTTCGTCGATCGCTTCCTCGAGCTGCTCGGTCTTGTTTTCGGGGGGCAGCCCGGGTTTTTCCGGCTCGATCGCCGGGGCGTTGAAGCCGGCGAAGCTCGGCACACCCGGCGCGGGCGGAGGCTGCACCTTCCGGAGCTCGACTTGCTGCGTGTCGAGGCCCGCCATGAGGTCGTCGGTCTCAGGCGTGAGCGGGAAGCTCGGCAGCGGGCCGCGCTCTTTGCGAGCGGCCGGGGCCGGCGCGAACGGATCGTCGATCACGTCGAGCTCGTCCGGGCCGCCCGGGCCCATGAAGACCTGGTTGGTGGTGTTCTCGTCGAGGTCGTAAGCGGGCAGGGGTGCGCCGGGCGCGAAGCTATCGAGCACTCCGCTGCTCGCGTCGGCGCGCGCACGGTCCGAGCTCCGTGGCACGGCGCGCTGACTCAGCTGGTCGAGCAGCTGCAGGGCGTCGGCGTGTTCCGGGTCGAGCTCGAGCACCTCGTAGAGCAGCGCCTCGGCCAGCTCCGGCTCGGCCCTCTCGATGTGAATCAGCGCCATCGTGACGCCTTCGGACAGCGATTCCCCGCGCGCGCCTGATTCCAGCAAGAGCTCGCGCAGCTTCGTGCGAATCTCGAGCGAGTTCGGGTCGATCTCGAGCGCGATGTGCAGGGCTTCGATCGCCTTCGAATACAGCCGCAGCTTGCGGAACGACTCGGCATCGATGACCGCTTTGCGCGCGTGGGCGCGCACGTCGAACTCTTCTTCGCCGGCGTGCTCTTCGGCCGCCTCGAGGTCGTCATCGACGACGACCACGTCCGGCGCGCTCGCCAAGAGCGGACGCGCTTCCCGGAGCTGATGGTGCTCACTACCACGCACCTCGTGGACGCGCGCGGCCTCGCGCGCGCGCAGCTCGAACGGCGCCTCACCCGGCACCGAGCTGCGTGCTTCCTCGTCCATGAACTCGACTTCGTCATCGCCGACGCTCACGGGCGCCTGCGACGGACGAGCCGACTCGAAGGGCGGGGGCTTCAGGCTTTGCAACGCCCGCACCTGCTCGTCGTGGGGGGCGATCGAGAACAGGTGCGCGAGCAGTTGTTCGAACAGCTCTCGTCGTCCCTGCTCGCGCGCGATCCGCGCCATCTCCTTGTAGACCTCGATGGCCTTGCCCTCTTGGCCGATCACGTTGAAGGCCTGGGCGAGCAAGGTCAGCGTATCGAGGTTCTTCGGGTCGGCCTGGAAGCAGACCTGGAGCTTGGCAAGCGCCTGCAGGCCGTCTTCGCGCTGACCCCGGCGCAGGTACAGCTCGGCGGCAGCGCGCGCGAAGCGCGGCTCGGGCCGGAAATGCAGGATGCGTTCGATGACCTTGAGCGCGTCCTCGGCCCGATCGAGGCTCAGGAGCAGCTCGGCGGCGGTCCAAAACGAGTTGATGGCGTCGTCGAGCTTTTGCAGCCGACAGCAGGCCTCTGCGAAGCGCAGATGCGGCAGGGGATTGCCGGCATCCATCTCGATCATCTTGCGGAATACGTCGCTGGCCTCGCGGTCGCGCCCATTGCGCTGAAAGCGTGCGGCGACCTCGTCGTAGGCGGCGAGCGCGTCGCTGGTCAGCCCGAGCTGCGTGTAGATCTCGGCGAGCTTGGGCAGGATGTGCCCGTAACGGTCCGCCAGCTGCGGCGCGTGCTTGCGAATCAGCTCGCGGATCTGCTTGTAGACGGCGATGGCTTTGAGCGCGAAGCCCTGCGTCGCGTAGTACTGTCCGACCCGATCATAGGTCGCGATCGCGTCCGGGTACGCCTGCAGGCGCGCCTGCAGATCGCCGATCTTGAGCAAAGTACGAGCGTCAGTGGGATCGTCCTGGACGATCCGCTGGTACTCTGCGATCGCCCGATCGTACTTCTTCCGGTCGACGTACTTCTGGGCGCTCTGGAGGGTCTTCTCGCGATCTATCGGCACGTACGCATCTGGCTTGGCGTCTCAGCGCCACGTTGACTACGCCACTGGTAAGCGCCAAATCTTACGGGGATTGACCTGGTTTCGTCAAGAAACCCCTTTGATTTCCGCGCGCTTGTCATGCTGCGACGGTTACGGAGCATGGCCGGGCGCGCCCTCAAAAGGGTTTGAGAAGGACCAGGAACGCTGCTGCAGTGGCGCATACCAGCAATCCAGCACACAAAACGGCCACATTGCCCGGGTCTTTAGACTCCGGCGCGGCGGCTCGCTTGGCGCGCGCTCCGATCACGTGATGCAGGGCGATGACGGCCAGCGCAAACAGCAATTTTCCGTGCATGTACTTGGTCGTCACCAGGAAATACTGTGTGTCGAGCGCGAGTCGGAGCAGCCCCGTGACGAACGACAACCCGAAGGCCGGGGCCGCAACACGGCGGTAGACCTGGAACGCGACGGTGCCACGGGTGTCGAGCGCCACCCCCGGTGTGACCAGTGCGACGGCACTGGCGATGATCGAGCCAATCCACACGAGATTGGCGACGACATGCACGAACACCAGCAGCGCGCTGACGGAGAGCATGCCGAGCAGAGTAGTACTACTCGCTACATCACCCCAGAGAGTGGCAGCCTGCCGCTCACCCACGTCAGCCGGATGGACGGGACTTGGCCATGCCGGCCGCGCGTTCGGTCAGCGCGTCGTGACGCACGCTCGGCGGAGGAAGCATCGAAGCTTTGGCCCGGAATGCGTCCGCTCCCATCGGCAAGCCATACTGCTCAGCGATGCCCGCGAGCTCGTCCGCGACGGTGAGCGCGTCGTCGAAGCGGTCCGACTTGTTGCGCGACAGTCCACGCAGGACCAGCGCTTCGAGCTCCGGCGGGCAATTTTCGCGCAGCACGCGCGGTGGCAGCACGGGCGCGTGCAACACCGCAGTCAGGATCTCCATGCTGGAGCTGCCCTCGAACGGCAATCGCGTCGTGACCGCCTCGTACAGCACCACTGACGCCGAGTAGATGTCGCTACGCGCATCCAGCTTCAAGCCCATCGTTTGCTCGGGCGACATGTACGACGGTGTGCCCAGGACCACCGAGCTCACGGATTCTGCGCGGTTCTCACGGGAGCAAATCCCGAAGTCCACGATCTTCAGGGTAAGCGAGCAGTCCGGCGTGTCCTCGAGCAGCAGGTTCCGCGGCTTGATGTCACGGTGCACGATCCCGTGGCGATGCGCGGCCTTCAGCCCGTCCATCAGCTGGCAACCGAGCTCCAAAATGGCGGGTATGGAAAGCGGCCCTTGGCGCAGGCGTTCGGCCAGAGTCTGGCCGTGCACGCGATCCATCACGATGTACGGCGAGCTGTCGTGGAGGCGACCCGCGTCGAGCAGACGCGGCAGATGCCGGCTGTGAGCCAGCTGGTATACGAACGATTCCAGCTGCAGGCGATCGATCGCGCGTTCGCTGGAGTCGCCGAAGCCGTATTTGACCACTTTGATGGCCACTTCGCGGCGTGCGATTTCGTCCAGCGCTGCGTACACGTACGACGTCGCGCCGTGCGAAATCACGTCCGTGACGACATAGCGGTCGCCAACGCGGGCACCGCGATCGATCGGACGCATGAGCTGCGTGCGCCCGGTGACCGGATGCACGCCGGAGCCGCGCTCGCTCGCTGTAGGTGCTTCGCTTTCTACCGCCGGATGGGCGGCGCTAGTGCCGTCCGAGATGCTCCGCGTGGTCATGAACTACTGGGTACCCCTCTGCCGGTCCGTAGTTTGCTGGACCCAGCGCGAGCCGCTCATCATGCACCGGTCGTGCCGGCAACTGCGCCAGCAGGCCGTCCCTGTTACCCCAAGTTTAATACCAGCTTAAAGTTCCCGCCAACAGCGTGCTCAGAGTGATGGGCGCTGCCGCCCGATTTTATTAATGCCGGTCTTTTTCGCCTCAGCGTGACCGGTTGCCACGACACATGTGTTCGCCTCCGGACACGTCGAGCGCGGGACCCCAAACATATGTCCGGTGGCAGTCTGATGCGGGGCCGTGTTTTCACGACCTTTCACGACGTTGTAGCGGTTCGTGCAGGGCCAGTCTCGGCCATGTATAACTCCGGTGATGACCGCGAGCGCTGCATACCGTGCCCCGTTTGGCCCTGGCGGGCCCGCGGGCATCGATGGAGAAACCTGCCGAAAGCTTCTGGGCGTGGCGCTGTCGCGGGGTGGCGAATATGCGGATCTCTTCTTCGAGTACCGGGCTGGCGGCGGTCTCACGTTCGAAGAAGGCATCACACGCAGCGCGTCACGCGGAGTCAGCATGGGGCTGGGCGTGCGGGTGCAGCGGGGTGACGCGACCGGCTACGCGCACGTCGAAGACCTGAGCTGGGAGGCCATGCAGCGCGCCGCCGAGACGGCTGCGCGCATCGCGAGCAGCGGTGCGAAGACGCCGCCCGTAGCGCTCGAGTCGCTGGTCTTGCCGAGCCGCTACGCGCTCTCGGCGCCGAGCATCGACGTGCCTGGCCTCGAAAAGCGCGCCTTGCTCGAGCGCGCGAGCAAGGCTGCGCTGGCGTTCGATAGTCGCATCACGAAGGCTGAAGCGTCGTTCGCGGAAGAGATTCGCGAGGTCTTGATCGTCACCAGCGAGGGCAAGATCGCGCACGACGTGCAACCGCTGCTGCGCTTCGGAGTGCGCGCCATCGCCGAGCAAGGCGGGCGTCGCGAGTCGGGACGGAGCGGCGGCGGCGGCCGCATGACGCTCGGCTATTTCGAAGACAAGTCACCCGAATGGCACGCACGGGAAGCCGCGCGCCAGGCCCTCGTGCAGCTCGATGCGCGTCGCGCGCCCGCCGGGCAAATGGAGGTCGTGCTGGCCCCGGGCGACAGCGGCATCCTGCTGCACGAAGCGGTGGGGCACGGGCTCGAGGCCGACTTCAACCGCAAGGGCACGAGCAACTACACGGGTCAGGTTGGCAAAGCCGTGGCCAGCGGTCTCTGCACGATCGTGGACGATCCCACGTTTTTGCAGAGCCGCGGCACCATCAACGTGGACGACGAGGGCGTCGACCCCCAGCGCAGCGTGCTGATCGAGAACGGCATCCTGCGCGGCTACATGCAGGATCGCCTCTCGGCGCGGCATTTCAAGACACGTTCGACCGGCAACGGCCGTCGTGAAAGCTTCGCCTGCGCACCCATGCCGCGCATGACCAACACAGTGCTTCTCGCGGGGCCGCATGACCCCGAGGAGATCGTGCGGAGTATAAAAAAGGGCATCTTTGCCCGCAATTTCGGGGGTGGTCAGGTCGACATTTCGAACGGCGACTTCGTGTTCGCGTTGACCGAAAGCTACCTGATCGAAGACGGTAAACTCACTGCACCGCTAAAGGGAGTGAATCTCATTGGCAACGGCCCCGAAACATTGAGGGAAGTAACAATGCTGGGTGACGACGTTGCCATCTCAGACGGGATCTGGACTTGTGGAAAAGACGGACAAAGTGTCCCTGTCGGTGTCGGCTGCCCAACCATCAAAATCGCACGGATCACAGTGGGTGGGACGGAAATCGCCTGAGACTGTGGGCTCACGAGCCAAGAGCTTCGTAGGCGTGGTCGGGCACGGTCCCGGCCTCGAACGCGAAGACGGTGCTGCGCTCACCTTGCGTCAGCTCGGTGCGACCGTGCGCACGCTCGACTTGTGGGACGACCCCGTGAACCTCATCGATGAAGAGGACGACGAGCTGTCGATTCGACCCCGTGCGCTGGTGTTCGAGGCGCTCGATCGCCCGGACCTCGCCGTCGCCGCGCTGCGCGCCGTGCGCAAGGAACCCTACTTCGACAACGTGGGAGCGCTGATTGCGGTCACGGTCGGGCAGATCGCGCGCATCGAGCCCTCGAGCGGGTTCGACGATTTCGTGCTCCATCCCTACGTGCCGGAGGAGCTGTACGGCCGCATCCGCGCGCTCGAGTGGCGTCGTAGTGAATTCGCGACGGAGGAGCGGCACAAGGTCGCCGGCATCGTGGTGGACAAGGCGGGCCACGAGGTGACGGTGGATGGTCGCCCCGTCCAGCTCACGGCAAAGGAGTTCGCGCTGCTGGCGTACCTGTGTGAGCGGCGCGGCAAAGTGCTGAGCCGCGAGCATCTGCTCGCGCGCGTCTGGGGCAACCGCTACGAAGGCGGTCCCCGGACGGTCGACATCCACGTGCGACGCCTGCGCGCAAAACTGGGAGACGCGCTGCCGCTCGATACGCTGCGCGGCTCGGGTTACAAGCTGCGCGCGCCCGATGGCGAAGATCACCGCGAATAGCCGGCGAGGCCGTGGAGCGCTCCGAGTCGTGGTAATAGCTCGCTCGGTTTGAACACGCCGCGTCCGTCTCCCGTGCTCGTCATTTCGACGGGTTGTCCCGCCGGAATCGGCCCTGAAGTCTCAGTGGCAGCGGCCGCGAGGTTGCGCGGCGTTGCCTGCGTCCTGGTGGGCGACGAAGCCACGTTGCTCGAGGCGGCGGACCTGATGGACGTTCCGCGCCGCCGCTTCGCGCGCTTCGACGGGGAGATCCGCGGCAAGCAGCGCCTGTACATCCAGCACAGTGGTCCAAAGCTCGCGGCCAGCGATCGCCGGCCCGGGAAACCGTCTCGCAAAGCCGGCGTCGCGCAGCTCGCGTACATCGATGCGGCCTATCAGCTGACCGCGCGCGCCGCGGGGCGCGCGCTCGTTACAGGCCCCGTGAGCAAAGCGGCCATCGCGCATTCCGGCGAGCGGCGCGCGCGAGCGTTCTTGGGCCACACCGAGTGGCTACGCGATCTGGATGGGGCGCGCTCCAGCGTCATGTGTTTCGCGGCATCGAAACTGGTCACCAGCGTGGTGACGACGCACGTGCCGCTCTCGCGCGTGCCCGAACGTGTGACCGCCGCCGGCGTCGCCGAGGCCACGTATTGGCTCGGCCGCTTGCTGCTCGCGCTCGGCTACCGCCGGCCCGAGATCGCCGTGTGTTCACTCAACCCGCACGCCGGCGAGAGCGAGTTGCTCGGAACCGAAGAAAAGACGGCCATTTTGCCAGGGATGCGCCGCGCGGCCAAGCAGCTCGGGACCGAAGCGCGCGTCGTCGGACCGGTCGGTGCAGAGAGCGCTTATCGCAAGGCGCTGGCGGGCGACTACGCGGGCGTCGTGGCGATGTATCATGACCAGGCGACCATCCCGATGAAGCTCGTCGCGTTCGGTGAAGCGGTGAACATCACCATGGGTCTGTCGATCGTGCGCACGAGCGTCGATCACGGCACGGCCTACGACATCGCCTGGCGCGGAGTCGCAGACGTGAAGGGTATGTCATCGGCGCTGAACCTGGCCGCGCGTCTCGCAGGAGCCAAGCCGCTCTCGTGAGCCCCGGGGCAGGGCCCGCATCGCTCGAGCTCCTGCGTGGGCTCAGAGAGCGCGCGCTGACCGCAGCCGTACAGCTGCTGCATGCTCTCGAGCCGAACCCTGCTGCTGCGATGCGGAGCGGGAGCGGCTGCTACGAGGAGCTCTACGAACGCGTCGTAGCAGCCGTGCTGCGCCAGGTCGTGCTGCGATTTGCAGCAGCCCGCGGGCTCTCGGGGCCGCGCAGCGGGCTGTTTTCTGCGCGTTTGTTCACGGATCCGCGTTTCGCTCTGGACGCGCCGCGCGGCGTTGACGCCGAGCGAGCGGCTCAAGAACGCCTCGCTGAAGCGGAGCTGGCCGGTGCAGCGCTCACCGTGCCGTACGCCGAGTTGCCACTCGAGATCATCGGCGAGCTGTACGAATCGTTTCTGTCGCACGCGCTCGTTCATGGGCCCAGTGGGTGGCGGCTCCAGCAAGGACGTCAGCGCCGGCAGACGGGCAGCTTCTTCACGCCACCCGAGCTGACACAGCAGGTCGTCGCGCGCGCGCTCGTCGTCTGGAAAGAGCGGCCGGCAGGCGGAGCGCGCCCGCTGAGCGCGCTCCGCGCCTGCGATCCGGCGCTGGGCGGGGGTGCCTTTCTGCTGGAGCTATGCCGGCAAGTGGCGGCCGCCGCGAGCCCCGGAGCCACGACGGACGCGACCGTGCTGGCGCAGGTCGTCGGTGAGTGCATCAGCGGAGCGGACAAAAACCCGCTGGCAGTCGCGACCGCCGAATGCTGCCTGTGGCTTTTGGCCGCGACGCCCGCTCTCGACGCTGCCCGCATCGGCCGCAGCCTGCACGTGGCTGATGCCTTGAGCTTTCCCTGGGCCGAGGCGGCGGCGGCGGCCGGCTCTGGCGCCGAGGGGTTCGATCTGGTGATCGGTAATCCGCCCTGGGTCGCTTACGCCGGTCGCGCCGCACAGCCCCTGGAGCCGTCCCGCCGCGCGCACTACCAGCGCCATTTCCGCGCGTTCAAGGGTTACCCGACCTTGCACGGGCTGTTCATCGAACGCGCCGCGAGCATCGCGCCGGAAGGAGTGATCGCGCTGGTCATCCCGAGCCCGGTGGCGGATCTCGACGGCTACGCCGCGACCCGTCTCGCGCTGACGGCGCGCCACGTGGTCTGCGAGCCGCTGATCGAATTTGGTCAGGACGCGTTCGAGGGGGTGACACAGCCGTGCTTCGCGCTGGTGGCGGACGCGAGCACCGACGCGCTGGCGAGCGCGCGGCCGTGGCTCCTGGCAGAGCGGCAGCGCGCCCGGCTCCAGGCAGAGCAGCTGAACGCGCCGCGCTGCCTGGAGCAGCTGGCAGAGCTGCCGCCGCTGCCCGGCGAATTGTTCGGTGAGATGGGCTTCCAGAGCAGCCGGCTCGTCAGTGAGCAGCTGCTCTCGCGCACGGCAGCGCCGCACGGAGCGTTTCAATTTCCGCTGCTCGAGGGCCGGGACGTGCGCGAGTTCTGGCAAGGAGCGCCGCGTCTCTTCCTGAATCCGGACCCCCAGCTGCTTCAAGAGGCGCGCTGCCGGCTGCGAGCGGCGCGCGACTACCAGCGCGTGGGGTTCGTGGTGCGGCAGACCGCCAAGGTGACGATCGCGGCGCTCCACGGGGGCGCGCCCTTTCGCAACAGTCTGCTCGCCGGCTTTCGGCACCCCGAGTATTCGCCCGAAACCGTCGTCGCGCTCCTGAACAGCGCCCTGTATCGAGCGTTTCACCTCGCGCGCCAGCGGGACGCTCGCCAGGCGGCCTTTCCGCAGGTCAAGATCCGGCACTTGCGCGCGCTGCCCGCGCCACCCAAGAACGCCACCGTGCTGGCGCGCTTGCACAGCCTGACCGAGATCGCGACCCGTACGACGCTGACGCCGTCGCTCCGTTCGGAGCTCGACGAACAGGTGTTCGGGCTGTTCGACGTGTGCCCGAGCGATCGCCAGGAGCTGCTCAATTTCCTGGATCGGTTGTGTCCGGCGAGCCAGCGCAGAGTGGCGCGTACCCGGGAGACGCCGCTCAGCGAATGAAATACGCCCCGGCCATGCTGGCAAGGATCACGGCGGCGACCAAGAGTACGATGACGCTGGTCCTGTTGCTTCCGCGTGCGGCGATCTGCGCAGCAGGAGGATTGGCGAGAGAGGCCGGAAGCGGTGCGCGGCGGGAGCTGACGGGGCTGGACAGCGGAGCAGGCGATGGCGGCGGTGCTGAAGAGCTGGCGGGCGCGCGGCTGGAGCGCTGACGTCCGGCAGACGGCGAGTCGTCTTCGAGCGCCGCCAGATTGCCGAGCTCGAACTGGCGCGCGGCGACCGATTCTCGGTTCGTCTCTCCGGGCGAGCTCAGCCGTCCCAGGTTGGCCAGGTCTTTCGTCCAGTCCTGCACGTCTTCGAAGGCGCCCAGGTTGAGCGGGGCAGAACCCTGTTGAGTGGCGGGTTTCTCCTGCGCGGTCTCCTCGATCGAGGTGAACTCGAACAGGGCTTCGTCGATCAGCGAGCCGATCAGCGAGCCGCGGTCCACCTTGCGTCGCCGATCGCGTTCGCGCTCGATGCGGATGGGCTCGACGAGCTTGGCGATGTCGAATGACGACACGGCGCGGCCGAACTCGAACAACATGTTGTTCAAGTCGCGGCCGAGCTCGCGCGCCGTCGTGTAACGCTGCTTCGGGTCACGCGCGAGCGCGCGCTGGATCACCGCCTCGAGCGAGGGCGGCACCTTGGCGTTGAATTGTTGCACCGGCGGTACGCGCGCGGACTGCACCTGGCGCACGGTTTCGAGATCCGTCTCGCCCAGAAACAGCCGGCGTCCGGCCAGCATTTCCCAGAGGATGATGCCGACCGCGAAGATGTCCGTGCGGTGATCGACCGGTTGGCCCAGGGCCGCCTCGGGGGAGAGGTAGCTGAACTTGCCCTTGATGATCCCGGGCTCACTCCGTTCGAGCTGGCTGTTGGCTTTGGCCAGGCCAAAGTCCACGATTTTGACCTCGCCGTAGCGCGTGATGAGCACGTTCGGCGGCGACATGTCGCGGTGCACGATGTTCAGGTTCTCGCCCTTCGCGTCGATCAGCTCGTGGGCGTACGACAGCCCCTCGCAGATACGCACGCAAATCAAGCACGCCTCTTCGGGCGGCATCGATCGGCCGAGACGTTTCTGGTGTTCGATGACGGCCTTCAGGTCGGCGCCGTCGACGAACTCCATCACGATGAAGTACGTGTTGTCGCCGACGCCGATGTCGAAGACCTGGACGCAGTTCGAGTGCGACAGATGCGCGCTCACGCGCGCTTCGTCGAGGAACATGCCGATGAACTGCTTCTTCTCGGACAGGTGCGGCAGCACGCGCTTGATGGCGACGATCTTCTTGAAGCCTTCGAGGCCCGCGCTCTCGGCCCGGAACACCTCTGCCATGCCGCCCGAGGCGATCTTCTCGAGGACCTTGTAGCGTTGTTGCTGATGAGCCATCGACGCGGTCGCCTCGCGCGGTGCTCGCGAGACCACAGCAGCGTAGTACTAGTTCACCACGGCTTGCTAGTGCACAGGCTCTTGCACAGGCTCGGACGGCTCGGCCCGACCTCGCCGGCGTCAGGCATCCGCATACGCATACAGCCTTTTCAGGAGCCGCAGGTGGCCGTCGGGCACGGGTTCGAAGCGCCGGGCGTCGAACGCAGGGGCAGCGTTCTTGTCGTGCATCGAGAGGAGCGCCGCGGTCAACCGCTGCCGAGTGCCGAGCGGGACGTGCTCGCCGGCAGCGATCACGTCCCCAGGAATGGGTCCCACCAAGAGCAGCACACGCACGCTGCTCGGCCGCGCACCGAGGGACAACCACGGAGCGCGCGCCAGAGAGGACCCTGTCGGCTCCAGCGCAACGTGCGTCGCGCCGACGTCCGCTTCGCCGTCCAGCACCGCGCGCGTGACCGCCTGGTGCGATTCGCAGAATATCTCGCGCGCGAAGCTCTGCTGCAAAGACACGCCGAGCGAGCGAAGATGCCAGCGCGGGACGAAGTAACCGGAGGCGCTCTCGCGCGAAACCCAGGCCACCGTGGCGCCCGCGAGGTCGCTCAGCGCTCGGAGCGGGCCCTTGCTCAGCGTGAAGAGCGCCGAGTGGTACGAAGAGCGCGTCGAACGCGTGACCGCCACGAGCGGTATCGCAACGTTTCGGTTCTCGAGCTGCACCGCCACCAGGGGTGGCGCCCAAAACAAATCCACGCCTGTCTGCGTGCTGCTGTCGATCAGCTCCGTGTACGAGCTCAGGGGTAAGCCCGTCACCGTGAAGCCGCTGACCTCGCTCAAGTTCTCGCAAAATCGGCCCAGCGCCTCGCGGATCGCCTCGTTCGAGGCAACGGCAGCCAGGCACAACGTGGGCACGCCCCCAGACTAGTACCTCGATTCACTCGAATCGAGGTACGTCACGACAGTTGGTGCTCGAGTCAGATGAGCCCATGGCGCAGGAATTTCGAGGCCCTTGCCCCGTCAGCGGCCTCGATCCCATCGCTTCGATGGACTCGAGGCATTAGGGTGCGTCCCTAAACTGGGACTTCCGGGCGTGCCCGTAAACGTGCCCGTGACGGGCACGTTTACGGGGAGAGCTGCAATTCAGGGACGCACCCTAGTACATCGACCCGGCGCTTGACCCTCCAATGCAGGCGGGGTCATAAGCCATGCCCAAATGAGTGCTCACGATTCCGGGGCAACCCCCTCGTCCCACGCCGACGAGGCCAAAGACGAGCCTCGAACGCCCACCTGGCTGACCCTGCTCGGAGTCGCGCTGTTCTTCTTCGCGCTCGTCGCGTTCCTGGTGACCCGCCCGGCTGGCAAGACCAGCGAAGAGCTCGCCCAAGAAGCCCGCGCCAACTCCCCCGTCCCCGAGGCCGGCACCCAGCCCACCGAGGGCGAGGGCGAAGACCACCCGCCCCACCCCGGCCACGAACAAGAAGGCCACTGAGCCGCTCGTCGCACCGCGGTTGGTGCCGGCGCTCTCGCGTCCGTCGGGCCTGCTCGGTCGGAGGCTGGGCGATTCGACAATTCACGGCCGTGGTGAGCCGTTTCAAAGCCGCCGCGTGGGGAGGGGCCCCGGCGAGTTCACTTCGCTGGGGAGGGGCGGCGCGTGCCACGGCAACAGGGTCGTGGTGAGCCGTTTCAAAGTCGCCGCGTGGGGTGGGGCCCCGCTGAATTCACTTCAGCGGGGCGGGGCGGCGCGTGCCGCCCCGATGGACAAAAAGACACTGGGGGCACCCCATTTGGGTGCCCCCAGTGGAGCCGAGGGGGATCGAACCCCTGACCTCATGACTGCCAGTCATGCGCTCTCCCAGCTGAGCTACGGCCCCGGGCCGGACGAACCGGCGACGGCTATGGGACGCGGAAACTGACACAAGACAAGCCGTTTGGCGAGCCCCCTCATGCACTCGAGCGCTGAGCGGGGCCCACCAACAGGCTAATTCGGCTTGTCTTCGGCGGCGTCGTCGGCGGCATCAGCATTGCCGTCGTCGTCATCGTCATCGTCATCGTCATCGTCATCGTCATCGTCATCATCGTCGAAATCGGGTTCGTCCTCTTCCGGCGGGGGCGGGGGCAGCTTGCGACCCTCGGCGATGGCTTTGGCTTCCGCGCGCTCCCGGGCCGCGCGGTCGCTGGCGAGCTTCTGAAGCACGATCGGCTTCGGGGCGACCAGGACGGCCATGTTGCGACCTTCCATGGTCGGCCGCTGCTCGATGTTCGCGATGTCTTCGACCTTCTGCATGATGTAGTCGAGCTGCATCTGGGCGCGTTCAGGATGGGTGATCTCGCGCCCGCGGAAGCGGCACGTGACCTTCACCTTGTTGCCGGACTCGAGGAACTTGCGCAGCGCGCGAACTTTGACCTCGAGATCGTGGTCGTCCGTCTTCGGGCGGATCTTGATCTCCTTCACCTCGACGACGGTCTGCTTGCGCTTGGCTTCCCGTGCCTTCTTCTTCTCCTCGTACTTGTACTTCCCGAAATCGAGGATTTTGCAGACGGGCGGTGTGCCCTTTGGATTTACCTCGACGAGATCGAGACCACGCTCCTGCGCGGTGCGCAGTGCCTGATCAGTGGGCAGAACGCCCAAGTTCGATCCGTCTTCGGCGACGACGCGCACTTCGGGCACGCGGATGCGGTGGTTGACGCGGATTTGTATGCCGCGCGGCTCCCGACTGAAACGGCGATCCCCTGACATAGGTAGCTTAGCTACTCCTCTTTTCAATCATGCTTTTGGTTCTCCTGTCGTGCGCGACAAGCGTGGGGGACGGCTCTCGTTGAGCAGCCGTTCCGCAAACTCCGCGACGTTCATTTTTCCGAGCTCGCCGGCGTCCCGCGAACGCGGAGCGAGCGTTCCGTCGTTGGCTTCGTCGTCACCGATCACCACGATGTACGGGTGGCGCATCAGGCGCGCGTTACGAATCTTCGCGCCAAGCTTCTCGGCGCCGGCATCCATGACGACGCGGAGGCCCTTGGCCGTGAGCTCTCGGTGCACTTTGCTGGCGTAGTCCGCCTGCTTCTCGCTGACCGTGACGAGCACGGCCTGTTCCGGCGCGAGCCAGACCGGAAATTTGCCGGCCACGTGCTCGAGGTACATGCCGTAAAACCGCTCCAGCGACCCGAGGATCGCGCGGTGCAGCATGATGGGGCGGTGCATGGCGCCGTCCGCTCCGACGTATTCGAGACCGAACCGGTCGGGCAGCCCGTAGTCGACCTGTATCGTGCCGAGCTGCCAGCTGCGACCCAGCGCATCGACGACGTGAAACTCGAGCTTCGGTCCGTAAAACGCGCCTTCACCGGGCAGCGTCTCGAAGTCGAGGCCGGACGAACGGAGCACGCTTTCGAGCGCTTGCTCGGCGTGGTCCCACATCTCGTCGCTGCCGATGCGGTGCTCCGGGCGGAGCGCGAGCTTGACCGCGACGTCCTTGAACTCGAAGGCGTTGTACACCTCGAACAGGAGCTGATTGAACTTCACGATCTCCTGCTGCATCTGTTCGCTGGTGCAGAAGATGTGCGCGTCGTCCTGGCAGAAGGTGCGCACGCGGGCCAGGCCGTGCACCACGCCGCCGCGCTCGTAGCGGTGCAGCCGTCCGAAATCCGCCACCCGCCAGGGCAGCTCGCGGTAGCTGCGGCGCTGGGAGTCGAAGATCAGGCAGTGGGACGGGCAGTTCATCGGCTTCTGGGCGAGCGGTGAGAGCTCGCCTTCGCCGCGCGCGTGCGCGTCCAGCTGATCTGCCGTCACCGGCAGATACATGTTCTCGCGGTAGTTCTGCATGTGCCCGCTGATCTCGAACAATTTCTTGTCGAAGATCTGGGGCGTGATGACCTCTTCGTAGCCGTACTCGACGTACAAGCTGCGGATGTAGTCGGCGAGGCGGTTGTAGATGCTCGCGCCGCGCGGCAAGAAGAACGGCATGGCCGGCGCGAACTCGTGAAACATGAACAGCCCGAGCTCTTTGCCGAGCTTGCGATGATCGCGCGCGCGCGCCTCTTCGAGCCGCTTCAGGTGCAGCTCGAGCTCGGCCGGCGTGGGGAACGCCGTGCCGTAGATGCGCTGCAGCATCGGGTTCTTTTCGTCGCCGCGCCAGTACGCGCCAGCGACGCTCATCAGCTTCACGGCGCCCAGAAAGCCCGTGCTCGGGACGTGAGGTCCTTCACACAGATCGAGCCAGGTATCGTCTTTTCCGCCGCTTCTACCCGGACTGCCGTGGCGGTAGATCGAGATCAGCTCGCCGTCGGGGATCGACTTGAGGATCTCGAGCTTGTATCTCTCGCCCATCGTCTCGAGCAGCTGCTGCGCCGTGTGCCGAGGCACCTCTTCGCGCGTGAACGGCTTGTTCGCCTTGATGAGCTTGCGCATCTCTTTTTCGATGCGCTCGAGATCCTTGTCGGTGAACGGCCCGTCCGGTCGATCGAAGTCGTAATAAAAACCGTTGTCGATGGCGGGGCCGATGGTGACTTGCGTGCCCGGAAACAGGCGCTGCACGGCATCGGCCATGACGTGAGCCGCGGAGTGACGAATGATCTGCAGCGCGGTGCGTTCCCCGACGCGCACGGGCTTCAGCTCGGCGTTCGAGTCGACCGGCGTGTGCAGATCGACGACGTGACCGTTCACCTGGACGGCAACGATGTCATCGGCGAGCGCTCCGCGTTCGGCTAGCAACTCGCGCGGTGTACGGCGCGCGGACTCCCCCATGCTCACGAGGTCACGATGATGCCTGCTCGTACCAAACTGCGCAGAGTCTGGCGCAAAGGAGCGCGGACCGCCAGCCCCAGCTCGGCATCTGTCCTGTCCGGTGAGGAGAGACCCAAAAGCGGGCTAGCGATGGGGGTCTTTTCGACCGAATTCACGGGAAATCGCAAGGGGAGCCGTCATTTACCCCATCGGCGAGCACTCGGGAAGGGCAACAGCGGACCCGAAGATTGCGCCTGGCGCAGGCATTGCTCCGCCGTAGGTCACAAGCGCGTGCTGTTTCGCGCGGTTGAACCCCCGCGCGCGGCCGAGGCCAGCGCGGGGGTCCCGGGCGTTACGCTGAGACCGCGCGCTACGGACAGGGACCGCTCGAGTCCACGGAGATGCCGGCCGCTGCCGCGACGCAGGCGTTCGAGTAGGTCTGTCCGTCGCAGCCGCAGACCGGGGCGACCTCTCGCGTGCAGATTTCGGGGCGCACGCTGCAGCGGCCGGGCGCATCGGCGCGACCGCAATCGGCGCTCTCTGGCCAGTTACAGTACAGGCCCGCCTCGCACGGTGGCAAACCACGGCTGCCACACGCAGCGCCCGTGCCGCCGCCTCCGCCACACTCGCCCTGCGACGCGACCGACACACCGGCAGCGTTGGCGAGGCAGGCATTGGCATAGGTTCGTCCGTCACAGCCGCATACTGGTCGGTACTCCTTGGTGCACGCCCGTGGAATCGCCGCGCAGACGCCCGTCGCGTCGGCGAAGCCGCAGCGCGCGCTCGCCGGGAAGTCGCAGAACTGACCGGCGGCGCACTGCCGTCCCAGAAGGCCGCCGCATACCGCACCCGTTGGCGGCGGGCATTCGCCCTTCGAGACCACGGAGACGCCCTTTTGCGCCGCGTAGCACGCATTGCTGTGCGTCTGTCCGTCGCACCCGCAAACGGGATCATAGACGTCCGGGCAAGCGTCCGGCGTCGCTGCGCACACGCCCATTTGGTCCGCGTTGCCGCACTCCGCTTCCGGCGCGAATTTACAGTACTGCCCTTCGGCGCAGGGGACGCCCGCGATGCCTCCACACGGGCTGCCCACGCCGTCGCAGCCTTTGGCGCCAACGGCCAGCGGCGCGAGCACCATTACCAGCGCGCCGAGAATGAAAGCCTTCGGTCGTAGTCGACGCGTGCTGCGCGCAGGCGGTGCGTCATTCACGATCGGAGTCGCTCTTCTGTTTGCCATTTCGATCCTCCCGTCGAGCATTCGATTTCGTGCGAACCGAGCGCGCACGAAGCATCCGATATGCCAGGGCACGGAGGCTACCCGCTTTGCGCCAGAGCGAGGTGTTCGAAATTCAGACTCGCGCACGTCTGCGAGGCGGCGCGGTCGCAGGCTGTGCCATTTGAGCCGGCAGCGGAACGTCAGTGTCGAACGTCACGACGAAACTTCACGACGATCGACTGTCCGTCACGAAATCGTGCGCTCGCCGACTGAGCTCACGCGCCGTGGCAGGGGAGACTCGGATCCGGCCGCTCGTCCAGGAGCTCGGCGGCGACGCACTCGTTGACGCCGAGCTCGAGCAGGCGAACTCGCGCGTCCTCGCTCTTCCGAGCGAGCGCTCGACGCGTCTCGGGCGGAAGCATGGGGTCGGACTCGAGCAGTGAGCGCATGGAGAACATGGCGGATCCTTTCGCCCATCGCAGGGCGAGCCGCCGATGCCGAGATCAGGCGACTCTTTTATCGTTTCTGGTTACCTGCGGCGCCGACGTCAAGGGGAGGTCAGTGTCGGGCAAAGCTCGCGAGATTGGCGACCGCGGCCACCAGATCGTCCGGGTTCACCGGCTTTCCGATGTGCGTAGTGAAGCCCGCGGCCAGCGCCTTCGTGCGATCTTCGCTTCTGGTGTACGCGGTCAGCGCGATGGTCGGGATGCCGCCGCCCTCCTCCGGGGCGAGGCGTTGAACGCGCCGGGCAAAGGCATAGCCGTCTTCGTCCGGCATGCCGATGTCGCTCACGAGCACCTGCGGGCGAAAGCGGCGCAACGCCGCGAAACCCTCCGCAGCAGACGCCGAGGCTTCCACGACAGCGCCCACTCCCTGGAGCACGAACGTCAGAAGCTCGCGTGCGTCAGCGTCGTCGTCGACGACCAGCACACGAACGTCTTGCAGCGCGCCAGGGCTAGCAGTGACGCCGCTCTTCGGCTCTGGCGACGGCGCGCTGTCGCGCCGCGGATCTTGCATCACTGCGCGCACAGGCAGCGTGATGGCGAAGGTAGAACCCTTGCCGGGACCTTCGCTTTTGACGGCGACGGAGCCACCATGCAGCTCCACGATGTGCCGCACCAGGCTGAGCCCCAAGCCGAGCCCGCCAAATCGCCGCGTCGTCGAGGCGTCCGCCTGTTTGAAGCGGTCGAACACGTACGGCATGAAGTCGGCCTCGATGCCGCGGCCGGTGTCCGTCACTTGCAGGACGAGGCTCGAATTGTGCTGCAGGATCTCGACCTCAATCGCGCCGCCCTTGTCGGTGAATTTGACCGCGTTCGAAAGCAGGTTCCACGCTACCTGTTGCAGCCGCTCCGCGTCGGCCACGAGCGGGTAGGTCGCGCCGGCTTCGGCGAAGGCTATCGAAATCTGCTTGGCGTCGGCCGAGGGCCGCACGATTTCGATTGCCTGGTTCAGGATCGGCACGAGATCCGCCGGCTGCGGGTCGATGAGCAACTTGCCCGTCACGATGCGCGACACATCGAGTATGTCTTCGACGATCTTGACTTGCGCGTTTGCGTTGCGCTCGATGACCTCGAGCGCCTTGGCGACGCGGGGCTCGAGCACACCCTGGCGCAACATCGCCGCCCAGCCGACGATGGCGTTGAGCGGTGTGCGCAGCTCGTGCGACACGGTCGCGAGAAACTCGTCCTTGATGCGGTTGGCCTCCTCGGCTTTGGACGCCACGCCTTCGGCGACGGCGCGCGCCGTTCGCTCCTCGAGCAGGCGGCGTTGCGTTGCCTCCGCCTCGCGGCGCACGGTCAAATCGCGAGTGATCTTGGTGAAGCCGAGCAGGTCTCCGTGCGCATCGTGCAAGGGCGTCACCACGACGTTCGCCCAAAATCGAGCGCCGCCCTTGGCCACGCGCCACCCCTCGTCCTCGAAGCGACCGCGCTCCCGCGCCAACATCAGCTCGCGCTCCGGTTTGCCGCGCTGAACGTCCTCTGGGGGGAAGAACTCCGAGAAGTGGCGGCCGATGATCTCGGCCGCGCCGTAGCCCTTCATGCGTTCGGCGCCCACGTTCCAAGTCGTCACGCGACCCTCGGGGTCGAGCATGTAGATGGCGTAGTCGCTCACGCTCTCGATGAGCAGACGAAAGCGCTCTTCCGACTTGCGTAGATCTTCTTCCGTGGCGCGCCGGTCCGTCAGATCGCGCGTGACCTTCGCGAACGCGATCACTTCGCCCTCGTCGTTGCGCAGGGGGCTGATCACGACGTTCGCCCAGAACAGGGTGCCGTCCTTTCGCACACGCCAGCCCTCGTCCTCGAAGCGGCCTTCGCGAAGCACGGTCTCGAGGATCTGCTGGGGCTTTCCGGACGCGCGATCCTTCTCCGTGTAAAAGGCGGAGAAGTGGCGCCCGACGATCTCGCTCGCCTGGTACCCCTTGAGCTTGCGCGCGCCAGGATTCCAGGTCGCAACGCGGCCCTCGAGATCGAGGAGGAAAATCGCGTAGTCGCTGACTGCATCCACGAGGTGATGGAAGCGTTCCTCGGACTGACGGAGCTCTTCTTCCGAAGCGCGCCGCAGCGTCAGATCGCGTGTGACTTTGGCAAATCCACGCAGCCGACCGGTCTCGTCGCGTACTGCCGTGAGCACGACGTTGGCCCAGAAGCGCGAGCCGTCCTTGCGAAGCCGCCAGCCTTCGTCTTCTGCTCTGCCGGTTGTGCTGGCTTCCTCGAGCTCGCGGGCCGGCTTGCCCGCATCGATGGCTTCGCGCGGATAGAACGTGGAAAAGTGCTGTCCGACGATCTCGCCGGCGGAGTAGCCCTTGATTCGCTCGGCGCCGGAGTTCCAGGTCAAAACATGACCCGCAGGATCGAGCATGAAGATGGCGTAGTCGAGCACACTGTCGATCAGCAGGCGGCAATCTTCCCAGGTTAGGGAGCCAACCTGCGGCAGCCGGACCATGGGAGAAGACGTACTCATGGGATGGCGCGTGCCCGAGCCGAGCCTAGCGACGCTCAGCCCGCTACGATACCCCCGCGCACCAGCCTTGCCACGGCGTAAACGCGTCGAGGCGGGTGCCAAAACGCCACGGCCCGCCCGCGGGAGGGGTCCGTTGCCAAGGCCGCACTCCCAGAGCTGACACAGCTCGCCACGAGCCGCAGGGGATAAGCATGGCTAAAGTGTCCCTCTCATGACCGCCAGCGTCTCCGACCAGCGCTCGCAGCGCGAACGCATGCTCGCGGGCGAGCCGTACCTCGCGAACGACGCCGAGCTACAGGCGCTGCAGAAGAGGGCGATGCGCCTCGTCGAGCGTTACAATCGAACCTCGAGCGAAGAACCCGACGAACGGCGGCGAATCCTGTCGGAGCTGCTCGGAGACGTGGCTCCTGACGTGGAGCTCCGCCCTCCGCTGTACTGCGACTATGGCTCGCAGATCCGCATCGGAGCGCGGACGTTCGCGAACTTCAATTTGGTTCTGCTCGACGTCGCGCCCATCACGATCGGCGAGGACGTGCAAATCGGACCCAATGTGCAGCTTCTGACACCGACCCACCCCACCGAGCCGGCGCCGCGCCGCGCAAAAATCGAAGCGGCGAAACCGATCGCGATTGGCGACAACGTGTGGCTCGGCGGTGGCGTCATTGTCTGCCCCGGCGTGAGCATCGGCGAGAATACGGTCGTCGGCGCCGGCGCGGTCGTGACGCGGAACCTCCCGCCCGGCGTCGTCGCGGTCGGCAATCCGGCGCGAATCCTGCGCTACCTCTGAGCGCCCCTAGCTTGGCCGAGTTACGCGTGTGAAGATGAGGACCTGAATGGCCCTGCAAGCGCTCCGTAGTATCGCACGAGCGCTCTCGAATCCCGTCACGCCGCAGCAGGTCGCCGACGTCGTCATCGAGAAGCTGCAAGAGCGATTCAAGCCGGCGCTCAGCGTTTTCTACATCTTGGATGGTAGTGACGAAGCCCTGCTCCTCGCCTCGCGCGGCTTCTCCGATGAGGCCCGGTCGCGCCTCGCTCGACTGCCCGTGTCAGTAGAGCTTCCGCTCATGACGGCCATGCGGACGGCGGAGGCAATCTGGTGCGACAGCCGCGCGAAGCTGCTCACCCGGTTTCCTCACCTCGCTGACACCGCGGTGCCGCCCGATCAGTTGCAAGCGATGATCGCCGTTCCGTTTACGATCGATCACCACGTCCTTGGTGGACTGGCGCTCTCGTTCGATGCCGAACACTCGCTGGACGCACTTCAGCAGGAAGTGCTGTCAACAATCGGCGACCTGGTTGCACACGCAATCGATCGACACCGCTTGGAACAACGTTTCCGGAGGATGCACGAAGCGACTCCCGACGGTATTGGCATCTCCCGGCCTCTGCGAGACAGCTCGGGCAACATCCGAGACTTTCAGTACGTCTACGTGAACCCCACGGTTGCGACAGCGATGGGCCGCACCGCAGAGGAGTTGGTCGGGCGCACGCTGTTGGAATGCCTTCCCGGCCTCGATGAGACGCCATTTTGGGCTGCGTTCTGTCGCGTCGCGGACACGGGTACGCACGAGAGCTACGAGCAACCGTATAACGACAATGGCTGGACCGGTTGGTATCGCAACACGGTTGTAAGTCTCGGGGACGAGATCGCCATCACGTACAGCGACATCACCGCCCAAAAGAAGGCGGAAGAGTCGCTCCGCTTCTTGGCGGAAGCCAGCGCCATTCTTTCGTCGTCGCTCGACTACGACACCACGCTGGCGTCCGTGGCGAAGCTCACCGTGCCGCGCATCGCCGATTGGGCCACCGTAGACATGCTCGACGCCAGTGGCCGGCTGAAGCGGCTAGCCGTCGCTCACGTCGATCCCGCGAAGGTGTCGCTAGGTTATGAAGTGACGAAGCGCTTTCCCGTCGATATGAGCGCTCCGAGGGGCGTCCCCAACGTCATCCGGACCGGACAATCGGAGATGGTGACTGAGATCACTGACGAATTGCTGGAGGTCGGCATCCCGAATCCCGAGTTGCTCGCGATCATTCGCGACATCGGCCCCCGATCTACGATCTGCGTACCGCTCAAAGCGCGAGGCCGCGTGGTAGGCGCGATGACGCTCTTCGTGGCTGAGTCAGAACGGCGCTACGGAGAGGATGACCTTCGGCTCGTCGAAGAGCTGGCGCGACGGGCAAGCATCGCCGTCGAAAACGCGGTGCACTATCGCGCGGCCGAGGAAGCGAGCCAGGCAAAGGACGAGTTCCTGGCGGTGGTCTCGCACGAGCTTCGTACGCCTCTGAACGCAATTATCGGCTGGGCGCACATGCTTCGGGAGGACAGCATGCCGCCAGATCGACGGCAGAAGGCCCTCGAAACCATTGATCGCAACGCACGCGCACAAGGTCAGCTCATCGAGGACCTTCTCGATGTGAGCCGCATCGTCTCCGACAAGCTCCGTCTCGACGTGCAGTCCGTCGATCTCCCTCTTGTAATCGAACGCGCCGTCGAAACTGTCCGCCTCCTGGCGTCGGGAAGAGGGATCGCGATTCGTCCTGTCGTAGATCCTACCGCCTCGCCTGTCTTCGGTGACCCCATGCGGCTCGAGCAGGTCGTCTGGAACTTGCTGAATAACGCCGTCAAGTTCAGCGAGAATGGGTCGGAGGTTCACCTCATCGTTCAACGGTTGGACTCAGCGGTCGAGATCATCGTGCGTGACAAGGGAAAGGGCATCGACCCCAGCTTCCTGCCGCATGTCTTCGAGCGCTTTCGCCAAGCCGATTCGAGCACGACGCGGGCGCGAGGCGGCCTTGGACTCGGCCTTGCCATCGTCCGCAAACTCGTTGAACTCCATGGCGGCAGCGTGCGTGCGGAGAGCGAGGGCTTGGGCCGCGGTGCGACCTTTGCGGTCAAATTTCCAATCGCGCCGCTGCGTACGTCGATCAGTCGGCCTCCAGCTCTTCACATGGCGGCGGATCCCAGCGCGCCATGCCCTCCGGAGTTGGACGGCATGCATGTGCTCGTCCTGGACGACGAAGAGGACGCGCGTGAGTTGATCGCGGCGCTGCTCTCACGATGCAACGTAAGAGTGTCAACCGCTGCGAACGTCCAAGATGCCCTCCGCATCGTGGAAGCGGAGCTACCTACGGTAGTGGTTTCCGACATCGGGATGCCGGAGGAAGACGGCTACTCATTCATCCGAAAGCTGCGCAGTCTGCCCCCCTCGAATGGCGGCAACACTCCCGCGGTCGCTCTAACGGCGTATGCGCGGACGGAAGAACGGACTAAAACGCTGGTCGCAGGGTTCAACATGCACGTCTCCAAACCCGTGGAGCCGATGGAGCTTCTCGCGGTGCTCGCGAGTCTAACGGCCGTCCTGCGAGCGTGACGCGGGACCTCGGCTCGGCCGTCACAGGTTGGGCGGTTTGAGGACCGGGTACAGGTTCGACGGCCGGGGACGCTTGGGACGCGGCGCCGCGGTGCGCGCTGGCTCTCGCGACGGCGCCACTGCGGCGGGCGCGGGTGCGGGCGTCGCCGACGGAGCGGAAACCGGCGACGGGGCCATCTCGACGGCGGACGGCGCGGCCGCCGGCGCCACGGGCCGGATCGGCGCGACCGCCGACGTCGCGGCGCTCGGCTCCGCGGCAGGACCGGGCGTCGCGCGCGAGACGAGCACGATGATCAGCGCCACGAAGACGGCCCCGCCGGCAGCGATGACCGGGAGCCGGTTCTTGACGACCCACGTGGACGCCAGCGCGGCGAACTCCTTTACCGATGGAGGCAACGGAGGGAGGGTCATCCCCCCCGGGAACTTCGCCGCGGGCACTGCGGGCGTTGCCGCCGCTTCGCGCGCGGCCCCAGGCAACTTCGGCGGTGTCGTGGTGACCGCGGGCATCGCGGGCATCGGTGGTGGCTTCGATGCGTCGGGACGCGGCGGCGTTACGGCAGCGGACGGCGTCGACGCCGGTATCGGCGGCGGCTTCGTCGCCACGGCCAAAGGCGTCGTAGCGATCGCCCGCGGCGCCGCGGGCGCGGGCTCCAGGCCACTCTCGGGCGGATCCATCAGCCACGACGTGCGGACGTCCTCTTCCGAGTCGTCCTCTTCCGCGTCCCACTCTTCCGAAGCGGGGGCACTCCCGGCGCTCGAACGCGACGGTGGCGGGGCGGAAGCGGCCCGCGGCGCGGCGGGGATTGACGGCGAGGCGTCGCGCGCTGGGCGAATAGTGCGTGCGTACCGGAGAACGTCCTCCACGCGCGCCGCGCCCATCGAGGACGCCGATCCCCCGAACGCTCTCAGCGCCGCCCCGAGCGTCGCGGCGTCGGGGAAGCGCGTGTCGAGGTTCTTCTCGAGACACCGGAGCACCACTTCGCCGAGCCCCTTCGAGATCGCCGGGTCGAAGTCTCGGGGCGACCGGGGATGAGTCGAGATCACGCTGTGGCGCACCTCGGAGGCGGAGTCTCCCTGGAACGGGAGCACTCCCGTCAGAAGCTCGTACAGGAGAACGCCGAGCGACCAGATGTCCGCGCGCGCGTCGACCGAGGTCGCGTCGCTCATCTGCTCGGGCGACAGGTGACGGTAGGGCCCGACGCCGTCGAGCGACTCCGACAGCGCGCGGCTCTCCCGCGGGCCGCCGAGCTCCGTCGCGAATTCGAGACCGAGCACTTTGATGAGCGCGCTGCCGTCCGCCGCGCGAGTGAGAAATAGATTCTCGGGTCTGACGTCGCCGTGCACGAGACCGCGTGCATGGGCCTCACCGAGGGCCTCGCACGCTTGAAGAACGAAGCTCAAGGTCTCTTCGACGGGCAGACTCCCGTGCGTGGTGACGATGCTGCGGAGGTCGGCGCCCTCGAGCGATTCGAGGACCATGTAGGGCTCACCCGCGACGAGCCGCCCGCAGTCCATGACGCGGCGCGCGTGCGGGCTGCGAAGCTGCGCCGCCGATCGCGCTCCCTGCAGAAACCGCGCGACCGCCCGTTCGTCGCTCGCGTCCTCGGGATGCGCGAACACGACTGCGACCTGCGTCCCGAGATCGAGGTGCACGCCTGCGCACGCGATCCCCATCCCTCTGAACCCAACGACGGCGCCGATGCGGTACTTACCCGCCACGATGCCGCCCACCGAAACCGGTGAACCCGCCCGCACCGGGCCGCCTGGAGAACCCGCCGCAGGCGCTCCACCGCTGCGAGAGACAGAAGAGGTCTTCGCCACGACCAGGAACTTTACCACTGCCGAGGGCTCGGGAACGCGACGAGTGGGTGAGCGGGCATATTGCGCAGGTTCCCGTACCGACGGGTCTTTCGGGGTCCTCGCAAAGACGTTGCAGGTGCGGTTACAGTGTAACGAGCGCAACAGGCCTCTGACCTCGCGCGATCGAGAAAGATCGCGAAGTCATTGACGTTCCTCCGTCGGCACGGGCCTTGCTCGAAGCGCAACAGGAGGCCTGGTCTAAGTGTTTCTCGTGAAGGAGGCTCGCTTTTTACCGGTTTACGAGGTCGACCTCGACGGGAACGAGGAAGCTTACGTTCTCGACTGTGTCCGGTCGGGCCAAGTGTCGTCCCTTGGTGCATACGTGCCGCGGTTCGAGTCAGCCTTTGCTAGCTTCTGTGGGGCAAAACGTGCTGTCTCGACGACGAACGGCACTTCGGCACTGCACCTGGTGCTTGCCGCTCTCGGTATCGGGCCGGGGGATGAGGTGCTGGTTCCGGCGCTGACGTTCGTCGCGACTGCCAACGCGGTTCGTTACACCGGAGCGCGACCGGTCTTCGTCGATTGTGACCCTGCGCGGTGGACGCTCTCGCCGGCGGACGTGGAGCGACGGATCGGGCCCCGGACACGGGCCATCGTGGTCGTGCATCTTTTCGGCCGTCCTGCCGACATGACGGCCGTTCTGGCGCTCGCGCAGGCTCACGGCATCCCGGTGATCGAGGACGCAGCGCAGGCCCACGGTGCGGAGATCGACGGCAAGCGCGTGGGATGTTTGGGAACCGCCGGCACCTTCAGTTTTTACGGGAACAAGCTGATGACGACCGGTGAGGGCGGCATGATCACGCTGCGCGATGCCGACATCGAGCAGCGTCTGATCAGCTTGCGGTACCACGGCGTGTCGGCGACCGAGCGCTATTGGCACGAGCAGGTCGGATTCAACTACCGCATGACCAACCTGCAGGCTGCCTTGGGGTGCGCCCAACTCGAACGATTCGCGGAGCGATTTGCTCGCAAGGAGCAAATCGGTGAGTGGTACCGGACGCTCCTGACCGATGTACCGGGGATTTGCCTTCCGGAACCCATCCCAGGCGCTCGCTGTGCGCCGTGGATGTATACCGTCCTGGTGCAGGATCACCCCTCGTCGAGCGCGGCCGGGCTCGCGGCGCGCCTTCGAGACGAGGGCATAGAGACGCGGCCCTTCTTTCATCCTCTGCCGACGCTGCCTCCGTATCGCACGGAGGAGCGGTATCCCGTCGCGGAAGCGCTCGCGCGTCGCGGCCTGTGCGTGCCGTCCTCGCCGCGGCTGACCGGGGCAGACGTCGAGCGTGTCGCGGACGTCATTCGTCGCGCGTCGAGGTATTAGGCTGGTGTGGGCGAAAATTTCGAAGATCTCTACTCGTCGCGCCATGCACAAGGGAACGCTGTGGAGCGTCGCCTTTCTGTCGCTCGCGTGCTCGAGCCAGAAGTGTCAGGGCACGCGTGCGTCTTCTGCCGGTGACGCAACGACCGTCATCCTGAAGCTCAAACCGGAAGACATGACGTTCGAATCGGACTCCAGGTTCGACGGTTCCGGGAGGCTCGTCGTCGAGGTGTTCGATACGCCGCATCCCTTCAAATCACCCGCGCGCGCGCGTGCCCTTTACGAGGGGCGCTTCCCGGCAGCGGCGGACGCCGGTAAGGAAGTATCTCTCCGCGCGCTGCCAGAGCCGCGACTCACTCTGCACGACGCGCCTGCCACCCTCTACGTCCGCGTGACCTTCTTCGATGACGCCCAAGCGTCTGCCAGCAAAGAACTACTCTCACCCGGCACCTGGTACGGCGGTGTGGACCTCTCTGGTGGGGTCTTCGAGAACAGAGGATTGTTGCCGCTGCCCGTTACGCGCGGCGCCGTCCAAACGGCGTCGATCAACCTGGTTGCTTTGCGCGCGCTCAGCGTGACGGTGACGGCGAGCGCGAAGCCCCTCGGCGACGGGGAGGGGCCGATGGCAGTGGTGGTCAGGAGCGACCCCGATGCCACCCACAACGCACCGTTGCTCGCCCTTGGCGGGCTGCAGTGCGCGAAGGTCGCCGACATGCCGATGACGCTCGTCGTCCCGCTGATCGCCCCTGGAGGGACCTACTACGTGGCGGGCTTTCTGAACGACCTCGGCTTCGACTCCGAGATCGCCCCGGGCGAGCTCGCGGCGATGGAGATCGGCGACGCGGGCACGGCAGTCTTCCCCGCGAAGCTCGCGCTCGCGCAGCGGGATTACACGCCTTCCGCAAGCATCGACCTGAGCTTCAGGCTGTCGCCGCCCAGCGACGGTGTGGTCCCGCCGAACTCGTGCGCAGACATCCCGGCCAAGAAGCACGATACGCGGCAGTCTGTTTTTTCGCGCCATAGGTAAACCGGGCATCACTGCTCCGAAAGCAACCGTAGCTCGCGTCTCCGGTCCGCTCCGCGATCACTGCTGCCTCGCGCGACGGTCACTCAGCAAGAGACGCGCGAGCTCGAAGGTGTATCGAACGCCGACGCGTGCGAAGCGGGTCTTGCTCTGGCCCGCGCGGCGCCGGGAATACCAGACCGGTACCTCGACGATGCGCGCGCCGCGGCTCGTCGCGTAGAACAGCAACCGAAAGAAATAGTCGCCATACCCGTAATAGATCCTGTCGGCGGGCAGCGCCTTCAAGAGCGCCGCCCGGGCGACGAAGAACCCGCTCAGGTTCTCGGCCGTGCCTGTGCCCAGGAGCGCACCGGTCACACGGCTGAAGGCCGCGCTGCATGCCTGACGGAGAGCGTCGTCCATCCCGCCGCCGTGGACGAAGCGCGAGCCGACGACGAGATCGGCGCTGGCGAGCTGCCTCACGAGCGCGGGCACGCGTCGAGGCTCGTGGTTGAAGTCAGCGTCCATGACTGCGACCAGGTCGCCGCGCGCCGCGTCGATGCCCGAACGAATGGCGCTGGCCAAACCGCGATCGGTCGCCCGCGTCATGACCCGGACGCGAGGTTCGGTAAGGAAGCGCACGCGCGCGCGCTCCGCCGTGCCGTCCATGCTTGCATCGTCCACGACGATGACCTCGTCGGACGCCTCGAGGACGGCGAGAAGAGCCTCGCAAAGAGGGACGATATTCTCAGCCTCTTGATACGTCGGGACGATGATGGACAGCATTTAGTCCGCTGCTAAACCCACGGTAAGCTCTCCCTCCGGAAGGCCCCGTGGGGCAGGAAGGAGAGCCCACAATGCGCGAGAGGGAAAGCCTGTCGCACGGTCATCAGTTTCGGTACTCGGAGCTCCAGCTCACGGGCAGCGTGCAGCAGCTCTATCGCCTGAGCCGCCCCCGGCAAGCCGACGTTGTCAGCGAGGGAATTGCCATCAAGAACACGCTCGCGTCCTACGTGCACGCGCACTGGGGCTCGAATCCCGCGGTCGATGGTCACGCACGTCTGGCGCGACGAGGGACCGACCGTCGGGCCGAGCGCAGCGACCGCGGATCACGAGTTAGGCTCGATTCTTCGGCGTATGCGCGCGAGTGTCGATCGGAGGAGCGGGAGCACGGCGCGATCTTTTTCGCGATTCGCGCGCTCCTTCGCCCCGATGAGACGCTCGAGTCCGAGCGCTCTCACCTGCATCTCTCCCACGTCAATGACGACGGTGTCAGCCAGGAGCGCTTCATAGGTTTCCCCCTCGCCGAGCTCTCCCAGAACATCGAACTGGCCAAGGTTCGTCATGAGTAGCTTGTGACCGGGCGATGCCAAATGGGATTCGTTTGGCTGGATGCGTCGGTCAGGGTCAGTCCGAAAGAACGATCCAATTTCGTTCAGAGCCGCTTGCAATCGCGCGATGTTCACCGGCGTGCGCGCGTAGACGATGTCGAGATCGAAGGTGATAGCTGGAGCACCTTGGAGAACCGCTGCCGTCATTCCCACGACGGTGAACTCCACCTGATGGCGGCAAAGCACCGCTAGAAGCTCGATGCTTTTAGTCGGTGTCTGCACTTGGCATCAACCGTGCCGTGGACGACGCATACTGGAAAAGCGCTTCGAGACGCCCGCGCGGAGATAGGTTCAACATCCAGTCGATGAGCGTCACGTCCACCCCGGCAGCGTCGAAGGCCTGAGTGCCGCGCGCATCGTAGCACGCACTATCCGGGGCAGAATCCATTGACGATGATGTCTTGGTACTCATCCGGTCTCCGAGCAGATGGAGCGTAGCGTGAAGGATGGATCACGGCGAGCGGAATGGTTCGCTCATGAAGACTGCCAGAGTGAACTTCAGTGTTCACCGTCCGGTCGGCCGCGGAAGCGGCGCTGATAGGCGGCACTGTACAGGGAACTTTCGCGAAAATCGTCGGCTCCCAGCACGCGTCCGACCAGGATCAGGGCACTGCGCTCAAGGGGCCGCTCGCGCGCGCGCTCCACGATGTTTCCCAGCGTACCGCGCACGATGTGCTGATCGCTCCAGGTCGCGCGAAAGACGATGGCTATGGGACAGGCAGCCCCGTAGTGCGGCAGCAAGCGCTCCACGACGCTATCGAGCGCGTGCACCGAGAGATGGATGGCGAGCGTCGCTCCCGAAGCGGCGAAGTGCTCGAGCGTCTCGCTCGCCGGCATGGCGGACGCGCGACCGGAGGTGCGCGTGAGCACGATGCCTGACGGAGAGCGTCGTCCATCCCGCCGCCGTGGACGAAGCGCGAGCCGACGACGAGATCGGCGCTGGCGAGCTGCCCCACGAGCGCGGGCACGCGTCGAGGCTCGTGGTTGAAGTCGGCGTCCATGACTGCGACCAGGTCGCCGCGCGCCGCGTCGATGCCCGCACGAACGGCGCTGGCCAAACCGCGATCGGTCGCCCGCGTCATGACCCGGACGCGAGGTTCGGTAAGGAAGCGCACGCGCGCGCGCTCCGCCGTGCCGTCCATGCTTGCATCTGATGGACAGCATTTAGTCCGCTGCTAAACCCACCCACGTCCTTGGCCGTGTGACCTCGAAGGGCTCGCTACAACCGTTCGAATTTGTAGGCGCGATTGGGATTGAACCAACGACCCCTACCGTGTCAAGGTAGTGCTCTACCACTGAGCTACGCGCCTGCTCGCTGACCTTGCCCGACCGCGTTGCCGCGATGGTCGGAAAAGCCCCGGGGGAACGGTTGAGTAGCTTTCCGGCTCCGGCGTGTCAAGGCGCGCGCTTGCGCGCTATCTCGATTCCCGGTATAGCCCCGGCGCTTTTCCGCCGTCCGATGGGCGGAGCCGCCGTCGCTCTCGCCTCGGCGGGCAAGGCCGTCACGGAGTGGCGACGCTGATGGGCTCGCGAGGAGCGGGGCAGCCATCGCTCAACCACGGGCCCCTTGCAGTTTCTCGAGTTCGCTGTATCGGTGTCCGCCTCGTCTCGCAGATTTAGGAGAGCAAATTGGCTTCGGCGCTCTTGTTGTTTCAAGCGGTTCCCCCGGCTCCGGGCCGTCCGCAGGGTCCGGGTCAGCCGCAAGCGGCACAACCGCCTGCAGGCGCCCAACAAGCTCCTCCGCCCGGGGGTGCGCCTGGCGACCCCGGGGCGATGGGCATGCTGTTCCCGCTGCTGCTGCTGGTGCCGGTGCTGCTGTTGATGTTCTTTTCGACGCGCTCGCAGCAAAAGAAACAGAAGGCGGCCCTCGACTCCCTGAAGAAGGGAGACCGCGTGCTCACTCAGAGTGGCCTCGTCGGCAAGCTGGTCGAGGTCGGGGACCGCTTCGCGAAGGTCGAGCTCGCCCCCGGTATGAAGGTGGAAATTCTGAAATCGAGTCTCCTCGGTAAGGACAGCGCGGAGACGGCCGCCGCCGTGGAGAAGAAAAAGTGAGCCTCGGCTGTTGTGCGGAACCCGGAGCAGCGCTCGCTCGGGACGCTGGTGAGCCGGTCGCGAGCTAGGAGCTTTTGTGGCGCCGAATCTAATCCTTCAATACGTTTTCGGGGGCTTCGCCTTGGTGCTGGCGGTGGCTGGCTACTTCCGCCGCGCGCGCCGCGCCGCTTTGTGGAGCGGCGCGCTGGCTTCGGGCGCAGCAGCGGGCGCGGCGCACTACGACGCTTTCTGGCCGATGGTGCTGTTTGGCGTCCTCGCCGTGTGGGCGATGATCGCGGCGCTCGACGTGCTCGACTTGAGCTGGCGCCTGCGCTCAGGGCTGATCCTGGGCCTGTGCGCGATCGCGTTTCTCGTGCTTTGGCCCTCGCTGCACAACATGAGCGGGGGCAAGTTGCCGTGCCCGGCGTACGTGAAAGACCACGTTCACCCGCGGCTGGTGGCGGGCCTCGATCTGCGCGGGGGCTTGCGCCTCGTGTACACGGTGGACGTCGACGAGGCGATCAAAGACAAGCGCGATCGCTACTACGAGGACATGCGCATACAGCTCTCCAAAGCGTTCGCGCTCCACTCCGGCGACGATCGGCCGAGCGAAGAGGTTTACAAGAAGCTCCGCGAGAAGGTCACGCTCGAGGCGCCGCGGCGCCCGGCGAACCGCATCGTCGTGACGTTCAAGAACCCGGCAGACGCTTCGAAGATCGACGCGCGTTTCCGGGACGAGTTCCGCGCCGACCTCGGGGACCCCGTGGTGAGCGGGCCCACGTTCACGTTCACCTTGCGTGAAGCCTCGGAGACGGCGATCCGCGAGAGCGCCGTCAACCAGGCCAAGGACATCATCCTGCGCCGCGTGGACGAGCTCGGTTTGCGGGAAGCTGCCGTGTCGACGCGCGACGAGGACGTGATCGTCGAAGTGCCGGGCGAGGACGAAGCGAGCTTCGCCAACATTCGCGACATCATCAGCCAGACGGCGCGCCTCGAGTTCAAGCTGCTGGACGACGATACCGATTTCTTCGGGCCTATCTCGAAGACGGCCAAGCCGGAGAGCTTGCCCGACGGGATCGAGTTTCCGCGCGAGAGTCCGTCGGTCGGACTCGACGAGAGCGGAGACGAGAAGCGCAGCGTCACGCACTACGCGTTTCTGAAAAAGAAGCCCGAGGAGAGCTCCAAGCAGGCGCTGCAACGGTTCCGCGAGTGGGTCGCGACGCTCGAGTTGCCGCCGGACCGTGAGCTCGGCTTCGAGCTCGCGCGCGAGACCAACCCCGACACGCTGAAAGAGAGCGAAGTGGGTTGGCGCACGTACTTGCTGAAAAGCCGCGCAGAAATCACCGGCGACATGATTCGCGACGCTGTCGCGTCGCCGAACCAGGATCAGGGCAGTCTCGGCGGCTGGTACGTGGGGCTCAACTTCACTGACCAGGGTGGCCGCATCTTCGAGCGCATCACTGCGGCCAACGTGAAGCGGCGTTTCGCCATCATCCTCGACAATCGCGTCGAGAGCGCCCCGGTGATCCAGTCGCGCATCCCCGGCGGGCACGCTTCGATCACGCTCGGCTCTCAGGATCCGGAGGTGCAGTTGCGCGACGCCCGCAAGCTCGAGCTCGTGCTTCGCTCCGGCGCGCTGCCAGCGCCCATCTCACCGACCAACGAGCAACGCATCGGGCCGTCGCTGGGCCGAGACTCGATCGAGCTCGGGGTCAAGGGCGCAGTCGGTGGTGGCGTGCTCGTGCTCCTGTTCATGCTGGTCTACTACCGACGCGCGGGGATCATCGCGAACGTCGCGGTGCTGATGAACGTGTTTCTGCAGCTGGCGATCCTGGCGTCCTTCGGCGCCGCCATGACTCTGCCCGGCATCGCTGGCCTGGCGCTGACGATCGGGATGAGCGTGGACGCCAACGTGCTCATCAACGAGCGCATTCGTGAAGAGCTGCGAATGGGTAAGAGCGCGCGGGCAGCCGTCGAGGTGGGCTACGGCCGCGCCTTCAGCGCCATCATCGACGGACACATCACCACGCTCATCTCGGGCGTGATTCTGGCGCAGTATGGGTCGGGGCCGATCAAAGGCTTTGCCGTGACGCTGATTGTCGGCGTGGCGGTGAGCATCTTCACTGGCGTCGTGGTCAGCCGGGCCATGTTCGACGTCTGGGTTCGTAACCTGGGGCGCACGGCGCGCCTCGATTTGGGCTGAACGATGCAGCTTTTCCCGTACGGCGTCGTCTACGACTTCATGGGTGTGCGGCGCATTTTCGCCGCCATCAGCATCATCACCATCGTCGGCTCGATCGTCCTTCTCTTCTATCCGGGGCCGAAGCTGGGCACCGACTTTCGCGGCGGCACCGAGGTGGAAATCGCCTTCAAGGGCAACATCGAAGCTGGAGAGATCCGCGCTGCGGCCAGCGCTGCCGGCTTCGGCGCCCCGGACGTCATCAAGATCGACGATCCCAAGAATCCCCAGCGCTACCTGATTCGCGTTGGAGAGGTCACCACCATCGACGAGTCCAAGCAGCGCGCCGTGGAGCGAGCTCTGTGCGGACACGAAGCGGCCAAGGCGCCGGAGTGCCCGCCAGAACGACAAGCCAACGAGGTCAAATTCAGCCCGGGCGGCGAAAAGATCACGATTCGCTTTCGAGACGCGCCGGACCTGGACTGGGTCAAGCAGCGCATCAGCTCGGTGTCGGGCGTGGTGCTGCGGACGGGAGCCAACAACCCGAGCTTGCAGAGCGCGCGCGACAATAAAGTGGAGGTGATGCTCAAGAGCAAGGGGGACCAGCTCATGGACGGACTGCGCGTGCGTCTCGGAGAGGCGCGCGTGCCGGAGGCACCGCTACGCGTCGAGTGGATCGGTCCCAAAGCGGGCGCGCAGCTCCGCGACGCGGCTCTCCAGAGCATCGCCATCTCGCTCGTCTTCATCATGGCGTACGTGGCGTTCCGCTTCGACGTGCGCTTTGCGCCGGGCGCGATCGTCGCGCTGTTTCACGATGCGGTCGTGACCGTCGGCTGGCTGATCGTGTTCGGACGGGAGATCAATCTGACGACCGTCGCCGCCATTCTCACGATCATCGGCTATTCGACGAACGACACCGTCGTGGTTTACGATCGCGTGCGTGAAAACCTGGGTCGTCTGCGCGGCGCTTCGTTCGGGCGCCTCATCAACGTGAGTCTCTCGGAGATGATGAGCCGGACGATCTTGGCCAGCGCCACGGTGATGTTCAGCTTGGTCGCGTTCCTCATTTGGGGCACGGGTACCCTCAAGGAATTCGCCTTCACTTTGCTGATCGGCATGGTGCTCGGCATGTACTCGTCGATTTACGTGGCCTTGCCGCTCACCGAGTGGCTCGACCGGAAGCTGTTCTCCCGCAGGGTCGGCGCGAAAAAACCCGCGCCGATGCGGAAAAAGACCACGGCCGAAGCCGTCTGACTCCCGCCCGTGTTTGACGCGTAGCGATTCGTGTTACGCGTCTCGGCATGGGTCACATCACACGGGGTGCGGTGCTTGCGGCGCTTGCTCTGTTCGTCGCCTGCGACGAGCCGGCACGCGCGGGATACTTCAGCGTTCGGCCCGACCTGCGACGCTGCATCTCGCCGCTCTGCGGCGGCTTCTGGTTCAAGGCGGTGAATCAGAAACTCACGCGCTGCTTCGACGGCAGTGAGGCGGCGGAGTGCTACGCGGGGGACATCGACTGGAGGCGGCTGTCGCTGAGCGAAGAACAGGCAGAGTACGCGTGGAGCCGAGCAGCCCAGAGTCGCCTGGTCGTGAAGGGTCAGTTCGCCGACGGCACCTGGCCAGATTTCAAACAGGTGCCGCGCTTCGTGGCGTCCGAAGCCTGGGATGCAGCGACTGACAATCCGCCGCAGGGCACGTTCTACTTCGCTCAGCGTGAGCCGATCGTGTGCGTGCGTTATCCGTGTGACGACATCTCTGCGACGCAGTTGAACGTGCCGGATTCCACGAGCCTGTTTGCCGGGATCGACTTCTCGGCGACAGGGGCGAGCGCGTCGCAGGTTCAAGAAGCGTACAAGCGTCTCGAGACCGAGGGACTGGTCCTCGCGGCGTTCGCAGAGACGGGCCCGTCCGAGGCACGCCTCCTCGACGCGCAGCAGTACTACGTGAAGCTCGCTCACGGACCGAGCTGTCAGCCTAGCGGTTGCAGCGGCGAGATCTGCGCTCCGGCGGGATCACCCGTCGCGACGCCCTGCGTGTGGCGGCCCGAATTCGCCTGTTATCAGCGCTTCGGAAAATGCGAGCTGCAGTCGACGGTCAGCTGCGGTTGGACTCCGACTCCGGAGCTTCAGGCGTGCCTCGACGACGTCGGGGCCGCCGCCCGCTGATCGTCGGACAGGGAACAGGACGTCACCGACGGGCGTGCCGCCCAAGTAGTCTTTCGTTTGCTAACATAGGAGTCTCTTCGAGCCTTCTATGAAACCGCATTTCAGCTTGCTCGTGCTCGCCTTGTCCGGGTGTCAGTCGACCGAGGGCTACCCCATTCCGGTAACGCTGCGCGACGCGTCTACCGACGCCGTGGTCGATGCCCCGGGCGATGCGGGCTCGCGACCGAAGCTCGCCGTGAGCGGCGCACAACTGCTCGTGACCGGGCCTGCGCTCGGGCTGCAGCTCACGCGGGCCAACGTCGGTGATGACGCCGACGTCATCGCCGTTCACCAGGAGTTCTACGGGATACCCTGGGCGGCCTTCGAGCAGGGCAGCGCTCCGCCCGCAACGTGGGTCGCTCTCATGGACGACTTGGCGTCGTTCGCGCGGGGCCAGCAGAAAGCCGTGTTCTTGTCCGTCAACATGCTGAACGGCACGCGCGAGAGGCTCGCCGCGACCACGCGCATCGCCAGTGGCCGCGTCGAGACGGACGACACGGCGTCCGCTCGCTGTTACGACTTCCGTACCGCGCCGGACGCGAGCGCGAAGCGTCAGGCGTACCTGCGCTACGTGGACTTCATGGTCGAGAAGTTCGATCCGGCGTACGTCAACATCGCGGTCGAGGTGAACCTGTTCTTCGAAAAGTGCGCGAGCGCGGCGCCTGGTCTGATCGAGGTCGCGAACGCCGCTTACGACGCCGTCAAAGCGAAGAACGCGGCGCGTGTCGTGTTTCCCTCGTTTCAGATCGATCATCTGTACGGCTACAGCGAGGACAGCTGCCCCGACCAGGGTGGACGTGATGCCTGCTTCGACGCGCACTACGCGGTGATCCGCGATATGAAACGCGACCGCTTCGCGATCTCGTCG
Organism: Polyangiaceae bacterium; assembly: GCA_036520475.1. GTDB lineage: Bacteria > Myxococcota_A > Polyangia > Polyangiales > Polyangiaceae > DATDJP01. Next base: position 56,304 of record DATDJP010000339.1, read on the forward strand.
TATCCGTTTCTCAACGGCGTGAACACGCCGGGCGACCTGCCTGCGGATTGGTTCGTGCGCGCTGCCCGTCGCGCGGCCGAGCGCGCGCTGATCGCGGAGACGGGCTGGCTCTCGACCCCAGTGATCGCAAAAACCAGCGCCGGCAACTGCGTGCAGGTGTTCGACTACGGCACGGCGCACAGCGCTTCGTACCTGCGGCGCGTGCTGTCGGACGCGAGCGCGGCCGGAATGGACCTGGTGACGTGGTGGTCCGATCGCGACCTCCTGGTGTCGCAGGCGATGACGAGCTGCCCGTGCACGTTCGACGCCGGGTGGTGTGGCGTCATCGACGTATTCCGGGGGCCGGCGCCGACGGGTCTTGTCGACACCCAGCTGTTTGGCGAGATTCTGCTGAAGGCCTTCGGCACGATGGGGCTCCGGCACTACGACGGCACTCCGAAGCCGGAGCTCATGACGCTCTGGAGCGAGCTTCGCAGCCGGCCTTGACCCCACAAAAAGCGACGGCGCGCGAGGCCGAGGCCCGCGCGCCGTGTCGCTCGCCCGTAAGCCGTCGGCGTTAGTCGCGTGCGGCCAGGAACAGGCGCAGCACGTACCAGAACATCAGCGCCACCGAGGCGAACAGCTCGAGCGAAGCGCCCACGTAGCGGTCCTCGGGGAAGTGGTGAATCACGTTCGACGTGTCGTAGAGAATCGACGCGCCGGCCAGGCCCACCATGATCACGCTGAAGAACACGCCCAGCTGGAAGCCGAAGATCATGCCCGCGACGATCACGAGCAGCGCGCAGATGAACGCCCAGCGCAGGATTCCGCCCAGAAACGAGAAGTCTTTGCGGGTCCAGAAGGCAATGCCCGTGAGCGCTGCGAAGCCTCCCATGGTCACGAGACCCGCGCTCTGAATCGCGCCTGGCGCCATGCGGTTCGCGATCCACAGGATCGGCACGAAGATCAGCGCCTGCATGAGGACGTAGCTGCCGAGCGCCGCGTACTGAACGCCCTTGGACTGGGCAGTGTGAGCGAAGCGGCTCGCCAGCCAGCCGACGACCATGAACGCCGCCAGCACGCCGAACCACAAGAGCTGCCCGCCATTCACGACGACCGCGGCGATCAGATCGGCGATTCCGCTCGCGAACAGGCCGAACTCGATCAGCGCAAAGGCCACGATGGCGCCGAACAGATGATTGTACGTGCGCACGATGAAGCGCGCGCGCCTATCGGCCGTGCTACCGGCGGCGGCTCGGGATGGTGCGTAGGGATAGCTCTGGCTCATATCGCTCCTTCTTTCCTGTCAGGCTTCTATAGCGCGCTTCGCTCGGGCGTCGCGACAGCGGCACGAAAGTCTTGCCGTGAGTCTAGCACGCGCGTTTTTCCAAACCCTGATGTGATGGATGAGAGACGGGCGAAGAGCGGCATGAAGTGACGGCGTTTTGAGTCGAAACCGGCGGCCTAAGGCGCGGAAGTACTGACAAAAACTGTCCGACCATGGATTGACATGCGGGGTCGCGTCGAGGCAAAGCGTCGAGTGTGTGGAGCTCGCGCAACAACTTCCGTCACAGACCGATGCTCCGCGCATGACTCTCCCTGTCGAACAGTCCGTACAACCGCCGAGCGTCCCGTTTTCTTCCGTGCTCGGGCGGTTGCCGGCGCTGCCGGGCCTCGAAGCGCGTAGCTGGGGTCAGGCGCTCGGCATGACCGCCACTGTGGCGGACTTCTTGCTGCGCTGCGGCCACGTGGACGTGGATCGGGCGCGCCGCTTCCTGGAACCGAAGCTCGCGCATTTGACGCCGCCCCATGAAATGGCCGATCGCGCGCTCGCGGCCGATCGTCTGGCCCACGCCGTGCGGCGCCAGGAACCCATCGCCGTGTTCGGCGACTACGACTGCGACGGCATCACGTCTGCCGCCATCGTCACGGAGATTCTCCGAGCGCTGGGCGGTACGGCAACGCCCTTCCTGGCGAGCCGGTTTGCTGGCGGTTACGGCGTCTCGGCCGCAGCCGTCGAGCGGGTGCTCGCGTCCGGCGCCCGCGTGCTCGTCACGTGCGACTGCGGCTCGTCCGATCACGAGAGCCTCGGCGTCCTGCGCGCGCGCGGCGTGGACGTGATCGTCATCGATCATCATCTCGTCCCGGAAGATCCACTGCCGGCCCTGGCGTTTCTGAACCCGCACCGCACGGAGTGCGCGTTTCCGTACAAGGGCCTGGCCTCCTGCGGCCTCGCGCTGTCGGTGGGCGCGGCGCTGCGGGCCGCCCTCGGCGTGGAGCTCGATTTGCGACAGTGGCTCGATCTCGTGGCGATCGGCACGATTGCAGACGTGGCGCCGCTCGATGGCGACAACCGCGTGCTGGTGCGGGCCGGGCTCGCCGCGCTGCGCGACGCGCGGCGTCCCGGCGTGCGCGCTTTGCTCGAGCTCGCCAAGATCGACCCCGGCGCCGCAATCACGAGTGAAGACGTCGCCTTTCGGATCGCGCCGCGCATCAACGCGCCCGGTCGCCTCGGCGCTCCGGACGCCGCGCTCGAGCTCCTGCTCGCTCGCTCGCCGGAAGAGGCGCAGGCTCTCTCGCTCGAAATCGAGCAGCTATCCGTGTCCCGCCGCGCCCTGCAAGACCACATGATCGCGGACGCCGTGCAAGAGATCGAGGCTCAGGGCTGGGCCGAGCGACCCGGGCTGGTGCTGGGACGCGAGGGCTGGAACCACGGCATCGTCGGCATCGTCGCAGGCCGTCTGGCTGCGCGCTATCAGCGGCCGGTCGTCGTGATCGGTTTCGAGCAGGGCCGGGGCCGGGGGTCTGTGCGTGGGCCCATGGGCTCGCGCTTGTTCGACACCATCGCCAGTGTCGCCGACGTGCTTCAGCGCTTTGGAGGGCACCAAGCCGCGGCCGGTCTCGAGGTCACGCTCGACCGCTTGCCGGAGCTTCGGGAGCGCTTCGAGGGAGCCTGCATCGCCGTGAACGGGGCCGACGGCGCTCGTCCCGCCGATGCTCAGGCCGTCGTACGGCTCGCGCCCGAGGACGAGCCGTCACGGGTGCTCGCCGACTTGATGCGTCTGGAGCCTTGCGGCCCCACCAACCCGGCTCCGCAGCTGGCCGTCGAAGGCGACATCGTGAGCGCCCGCGAGGTGCGAGGCGGCCATTTGAAGCTCGAGCTCGATCTGCCCGGGGGCTACCGCATGGCCGGGTTCGGGGTCGAGATGGGCCCCCGCGCCGCCGCGCTGAAGGGGCGTGTGCTGGTGCTCGGCCGGCTCCGCCCCGACCGTTTTCGCGGCGGAAACGCCGTGGAGATCCGGGCAGACGAGATTTGTGCGTGAGGATGACTCGTCCCGCAACCCGCAGCTTCGCTCCGGGTTCTCCGCGCGTGCGCGCGGAGGCTCGGCTTCGCTGAGCGCGGTCCTACCACTTACGTAGGGGCGCCTCGCGCCCCTCGCCGGCTGCGCCGGCTTCACCCCCGAGAAATCTGCTTCGCAGATTTGTCTAGTACAGCGCCAAATTGCGCCTTCCGGTATTCGGAAGGGCGGTTCTGGGCTGCTGTACTAGACTGGCACGCTCTCGAGCATGCCGGACGCGCTCATCCGTTTTCGCAAGGTGGTAAAGGCCTTCGGGCCCAAGCTCGTCTACAACGGGCTCAACCTCGACGTGCAGCGTGGCGAGGTGCTGAGCATCTGTGGCGGCTCCGGAGTCGGCAAGAGCGTGATGCTGAAGATGCTGATCGGCCTGCTCAAGGCCGATCGCGGCAGCATCGTGTTCGACGGCGAGGAGATCACCACGATGAAAGAGGACGAGCTCGCGGAGGTGCGCCGGCGCATCGCCATGCTCTTTCAAAGCGGCGCGCTGTTCGATTCACTGAGCGTCGGCGAAAACGTGGGTTACGGGCTCGAAGAGCATTTCCGCCACAAGATGACCCGGGAGGAGATGCGCGAGCGCGTGCACTGGGCGCTCAGCCTGATCGACTTGCCGGGCATCGAAGAGATGCGCCCTTCCGATCTGTCTGGCGGGATGCGCAAGCGTGTGGCTCTGGCGCGCGCCATCGCCGTGCAGCCCGAGGTGCTGCTCTACGACGAGCCCACCACCGGTCTCGACCCCATCAACACGGCGCGCGTCAATCATCTGATCATGGGTCTGCAGGAGAAGCTGCACATCACGAGCATCGTGGTCACGCACGACATGAGAAGCTTGTTCGCGATCAGCGATAAAATCGCGATGGTGCACACGGGGCGCATCATCTGTCACGGTACGGTAGACGAGTTTCGCGCGTCGAAAGATCCGCGCGTCGCCGACTTCATCGAGGGGCGGGCGCCCGTCAAAGAGGACGTGGAGACGCTGCTTGCCACGTGAAATCCGCTGCTATCGCGGCGTCCGCGTGACGCAGGGCCGACGATGGGCAAAGATTAGCAAACTGATGTGGTCAAAGGGGAGACTCTGGGAACGCGATGCGGCGTGAGATAAAAGTCGGCTCGTTCGTCCTCGCAGGCCTGATCGTCTCGGCCGGCGTCATCTTCTTGATCGGGGATGAGCGTAAACTGTTCGAGAAGAAGCAGGAGTACCAATCCGTATTCCGGGACGTGCAGGGCCTGAAGGGCGGCTCGCCGGTGCGCATGGGCGGCGTGGACGTCGGCACCGTCAGCACGGTCTCCTACTCGGAAGATCCGAAGGACTCGAAGCTCTACGTCACGTTCTCTGTCGTGAAGGACGAGGCGCGCCGGATTCGCACGGACAGCGTCGCCACCATCGACAACAAGGGCCTGCTCGGCGACAAGATGATCGTCATCACGATCGGCAGCCCCAACGCGCCGCCGATAGCGGAGGGTGGCCGCGTGAAGAGCGACGAGACCAAGGACTTCGGCGAGATGATGAGTCAGCTCAGCACCTTGAGTGCCAAAGCCGAGAAGGTCATGACGAACCTCGAGACCACGACGGCCACGCTCGCGGACGCGGAGTTTCAGGACGATCTGCGTTCGAGCGTGAAGTCGCTCGCGGGCATCCTCAAAGCGCTCGACGAAGGCGACGGCTATGCGGGGCGGCTGCTCAGAGACCCGGCAGAAGCCGATCGTGTGTCGCGCACCCTGGCCAACGTGGAGCGGACCACGGCGGAGCTGAACCGCACTTCGAACGAGGTCACGCAGATCCTTTCACGCGTGAACCGCGGTCCGGGGTTCGCGCACGACGTGATCTACGGCGACGGGCCGGGCAAGACGCTCGTCCAGTTCGGCGACGCGGCGGACGAGGTCACCAAGACGCTGCGCGGCGTGCGTGAAGGCAACGGTATGGCGCGCAGCTTCATCTACGGTGACACGCAATCGCAGCAGGTCATGACGAACCTGAACGCGATGAGCTCCGACGTGCGGCAGATCATCTCGGACATGCGCGCGGGTAAGGGCACGCTCGGCGCGCTGCTCGTGGATCCGAGCGTCTACGAAGATCTGAAAATGCTGCTCGGTAACGTGGATCGGAACAAGACGCTGCGCGCGCTGGTTCGTTATTCGATCAAGCGCGACGAGAAGGCGCCCGGCGTGGAAGTGCGCGATCCGGTGCCAGCCGCGGGCAGCGCGTCCACCGCCCGCTCTGGCGCCGGCAGCGGAACGATCGAAGTGCCGCCCTCGGGCGTGCCCGGGCAGCCGCTCGGTCCAACGCCCGAGAACCGCGAATAGGCTCTCCCCCGCTCCACACTCTGCTCGACCGCGGGGCGCGGCAGCATATACTCGTCGGCGATGCGCATGCTCGAGCGAATTGGTCGCGCTCTCGTCGTTCTTGGAATTTTCGGCTTGGCTTCGTATTTCGCCGTCCGCTTCGGCACGGGCGGCCTGTGGCGCGGGCTCGAAGCGGCGCACGCCGTCACCGCTCCGGGGCAGCCGAAGGCGCCCTACGATTTGACGCAGCTCGTCGCCGTCAACGAAACGCTCAAGACGATCCGCGACAAGTACGTCGAGCCGGGGCGCGTGAAGCCCCGCAACATGTTCCTGAGCGCGCTCAACCAGATTCAGAAAGAGGTCGCCCAGGTCATCGTGCTGCACGAGGACAAGTCACCCACCGTGAGGGTGCGAGTCGAGACCGAGCAGCGCGACTTCCGCGTCGACAACGTGCAAGGGCCGTGGGACGTGGCAGCGCGCCTGCGTGAGGTGTTCGCGTTCCTGCAAGCGCACTTGAAGGACACCGAGGTCGAGCTCCGGGACGTCGAGTACGCCGCCTGCAATGGCATGCTCCAGACGCTCGACCCACACAGCGTGTTCATGAGCCCGGACGCGTACCGGGAGATGAACCTCTCCACGTCGGGGCACTTCGGCGGCCTCGGCATCGTGATCTCGATTCGCGACCAGATGCTGACGGTGATGCGTCCCATGCCCGGTACCCCGGCGGCGCGCGCGACCCTCAAGCGCTTCGATCGCATCACCAAGATCAACAACGAGTCCACGCTCAACATGCCGCTCGACGACGCGGTGAGCCGCCTGCGCGGCAAGCCCGGCACCAAGGTGACGGTCTGGATCCACCGCGACGGCAACGAAGGCTGGACGGGATCGCGTCCGTTCGAGCTCACGCGTGAAGAGATCCAGATCAAGTCCGTGGAGTCGCGCCAGCTTCAGCCCGGCATCGGCTACGTACGCCTCAAGCAGTTCCAGAGCAGCACCGACGACGAGCTCGAAGAGGCTCTGGCCGAGCTGCACAAGAAGGAGAAGCTCAAGGGCCTGGTGCTCGACTTGCGCGGCAATCCCGGCGGTCTCCTCGATCAGGCGGCCAAGGTCGCCGATCGCTTCATAGCCGACGGCGTGCTGGTATCGACGGCCGGTGGCACCGAAGGCCGTGAGGAAAAGCGCGCCACGCGCCGCGGCACGGAGCCGCCGTACCCGATCGTCGTGCTCACGAACGGGTCATCCGCGAGCGCCAGCGAGATCGTCGCGGGGGCGCTGAAAAACCACGACCGCGGCATCGTCGTCGGGCAGACCACGTTCGGCAAAGGCACCGTGCAGCTCGTCTTCCCGCGCATCACCCCGGACGGGGCGGCGCTGAAGCTCACGATCGCGCAGTATCTGACGCCGGGCGACGTCTCGATTCAGGGCGTGGGCGTCGCGCCGGACGTCGAGCTCGATCCGATGACGGCCGACACGCTGGAGATGGACCTGTTCCGAAGCGAGAGCGCGCTGCGCGAGCGCGATTTGTCCAAGAGCTTGTCGACCGTCGCCAAGCGCAGCGCGGATAGGCCGTTCTACAAGCTCCGGTACAACTTGCCGGAAGCGGAGCGCGCCAAGATTCGCGAGCTGGGCGGAGACGTGGACGACGAGTTCCAGCTCGATTTCCCGATTCGCATCGGGCGCGACGTGGTGAGCCGGCTCGCGAGCGCCACGCTGCGCAGCGAGCAGCTGAAGACCGCCAAACCGTTCCTCGAGAAGGCGCAAGAGACCGAAATTCAGGCGGTCAGCAACGACCTTGGCAAGATCGCCATCGACTGGAGCGCACCGCCGAAGGACCGCAAGACGCTCTCGAAGTCGGCCGACTTCGAGGTGAAAGTCGAGACCGATCGCCAGAACGACACCGTGCAGGCCGGCGAGCCCATGACTCTCAAGGTGTCGGTGCGCAACAAGGGCGACGCGCCGATTTATCAACTGCGCGCGATCACCAAGAGCGACGGCCCGTATTACGACGAGAAGGAGCTGGTGTTCGGCCGCATCGATCCGGGCCAGGCCAAGACGGCCAGCGCGCCGCTAGGCTTCTGCGACCTGGAAGGCAGAAAGCCCGGCTCCACGAAGCCCTTGCCGCAAGACGCGCGCCGGGTGTGCAAGTTGCCGCGCGACTCCGTGACGCGACAGGACGTCATCAAGGTGCGCTTCTCGGCGGAGGGCGGCGAGGCGCCGCGCGACGTGGACATTCGGCCCACGGTGCAGAGCCTGGCGCGCCCGGTGTTCGCTTACACCTACCAGGTGGCGGACAATCGCAACGGCAACGGCGATGGCCAGGTGGCGAAAGGCGAGGGCGCGACGGTCTACCTGACCGTAAAGAACGTCGGCAAGGGGCGCTCGTTCGAGACGCAGGCCAACTTGCGTAACCTGACCGGAGACGGCCTGCTCTTGCACGCGGGGCGCTTCGATGTGTCCAACATGGCGCCGGGTGAAACGCGGCAGGTGGCGTTCACCTTCGACGTGCTGGACAGTCTGGCGGAGCCCGCGGTCAAACTCGAGATGAGCGTGGCCGATCGCGACCTGCGCGTGGTCTCGAACGAGAAGCTGACCTTGCCGGTGCCGAAGAGCGCGATCAACTTCAACAAGGCGACTGGCAAGGTTACGCTCGCGGGCAATCCAGCGCCGCTGCGCGGTCAGCCGGTGGCGGCAGCGCCGATCGTCGCAGAGCTGGAGAAGGCGGCCGTGGTGGAGCGGCTCGGCACGTTCGGCAGCTTCACGAAGGTGAACCTGGGCGGCGACCGCTTCGCGTTCGTGGAGACTGCGGCCCTGCGCGACGCGCCCGCCGGCGCCGCGGCCAAGGTGGCCTTCAAGCCGCTCCTGACGCACTCGCCGCCGCTGCTCGAGGTGATCCCCGCCAAGCTGGCGACGCGTGACGACAAGGTCAAAATCGAGGGCTTTGCCACCGACACCGATCGCGTGCTCGACGTCTACATTTTCGTCGGCTCGCGCAAGATCTTCTACCAATCCAACCGCAAAGCGAACGACCCGAAGCGGCTCAACTTCACCACCCTGGCCGGGCTCAAGCCGGGCGTGAACGTGATCGCCGTGGTGGCGCGCGAGAACGAGGACACCGCCACGCAGCAGCGCATCGTGGTGCGCCGTGACGGTCCGAACGGTGAGCCCCTGCCCACGCCGAAGAGCGAGCTATTTGGCGAAGATTGGGATTTTCAAGCGGCCGGCGAAGACTGAGGGAGACAGACGACCCTGCTGCGCGGCGGCCCATTGATTTCTCCGCGTAGCGCAGCGAGCCTCCGCTGCATCCCCGATGCGGTTTCACGTCAACATCGATCACATCGCCACCCTGCGCAACGCGCGTGGCACGCCCTATCCCGATCCAGTCGAAGGCGCGCGGCTTTGCGAACGAGCCGGGGCGGCCGGCATCACCGCCCACCTACGCGAGGATCGCCGGCACATCCGCGATGACGACGTGGAGCGCCTGAGACAGTCGGTCACGACGCTGCTCAACCTGGAGATGGCGGCGACCGATGAAATGCTCGAAATCGCGGCGCGCGTTCGTCCGGACGTGATCACGCTGGTGCCGGAGCGACGCGAAGAACGCACCACGGAGGGCGGCCTGGACGTGCTGCGAGCGCGCCGGCAAATCGAGAAGATCGCGGGAATGTGCAGCCAGCGCGGCATCAAGCTGAGCTTGTTCATCGAGGCCGATGCCGAGCAGATTCGCGAAAGTCACGCGCTGGGCGCGACGCAGATCGAGCTGCACACAGGTGTTTACTGCCTGGCAGACGCTGGCGCCCGCGGCCCGGAGCTCGAGAAAATCGTGAGCGGCGCGGCCTACGCGCAGGGTCTCGGTCTCGAGGTGGCGGCTGGACACGGACTCACCCGGGACAACGTGACGGCCATCGCGTGCATCGCGGCCATCCGCGAGCTCAACATCGGTCACGCCGTGATCAGCGACGCCGTGTTCATGGGGATCGAGCCGGCCGTGCAGGCGTTTCACGCGACGATTCGCGCGGCGCGCGCCGAAATCGGAGCGCGGCGCGGCCCATGATCGTCGGGTTGGGCATCGACGTGGCGTCGGTGGAGCGCATGGCCCAATCGCTCGAGCGCTTCGGTGAGCGCTTCTGGGAGCGCATCCTCACGCCGCACGAACGAGCCGACCTCGCCAAACGCAAGGACCGCGCGATAGCGCTGGCGGGCCGCTTCGCCGCGAAGGAAGCGGCGTCCAAGGCGCTCGGCGGACCGAAAGACGTGTGGTGGCAAGACGTGGAGGTGCAGAAGGACGCGAGCGGCGCACCCAGCCTGCATTTCTACCGCAAAGCGCTGCCTTACCTCGAGCGGCTCGGTAGCCCGCGAGCACTGCTCTCGATCACGCACGATGCCGGCGTCGCCGCCGCGGTCGTGATCCTAGAGACAAGGGGGAGGTGATGCGGCCAGTGCTGTCCCGCGAGCAGATGCGCGCCTTCGACGCGTACGCCATCACGCGCTGTGCGGTGCCAGGCGTGGTGCTCATGGAAAACGCGGGCCGTGGCGCGGCGGATCTCTTGGCCAGAGAGCTTTCGGCGCGACCCGAGCGCACCCCCGTGCTCGTCGTGTGCGGGCCCGGCAACAACGGCGGGGACGGCTTCGTGGTGGCGCGTCAGCTCAAGGCGCGAGGCTTCGCCGTGAGCGCCGTCCTGTGCGGCGCGTTCGACACGCTTCCGGGGGACGCGCGTACGAACGCAGAGGCGTGGCGCGGTATCGGGGGCGCGTTCGACGAGGTGACGGCCGCGGAGCGCCTGGAAGCCTTCGACATCGCCCTCTCACGCGCCGGCTGCGTCGTGGACGCGCTGTACGGCACCGGCCTCGACCGCGAGCTCGTGGGTCTGCCGCGCGCCGTGATCGAGCGCCTCAACGGCGCCGGCGTGTGGACCTGCGCGCTCGACATTCCCTCGGGCATCGACGCGAACGATGGCTCGCTGCACGGCGTCGCGGTGCGCGCCGATCTGACCGTCACGTTCGCGCACTACAAGCTCGGGCTTTTGACGAGCGCTGCCAGCGCGTTCACCGGCAGGCTGGCCGTGGCTCACATCGGCGTGCCGGAGACGATCGGCAGCGAGCCGGAGCGCTCGGCGGAGCTCCTCGAAACTATGGACGTGGCGCTGCGGTTTTCATGCCGCGCGCGCGACGCCCACAAGGCGAGCGCCGGGCGGGTGCTCGCCATCGCAGGCTCGCCCGGCAAGACTGGCGCTGCGCTATTGGTCGGACGCGGCGCGCTCAGGGCAGGAGCCGGGCTCGTGACGCTCGCGGCGAGCCAAGCTGCGGCGAGCGCGTTGGACGCGCGCGTGCTCGAAGAAATGACGCGCGTGATCGACGGCGACGATCTGGAGACGTCTCTCGGCGAAGCCCTGAGCGTCAGTGATTGCGTCGCGATGGGTCCGGGCCTCGGCCTCGACGACGCGGCACGTCGAGTCGTGGAGTACGTCGTGCAGTCGCACCAGGGCGCGCTGGTCTTGGACGCAGACGCGCTCACGCACTACGCTGGCAGGTTGGCGGAGCTCTCGCGCGCGCCGGGACAGTTGATCTTGACGCCGCATCCCGGGGAGCTCGGCCGGCTGCTCGGTATCGGCGCGCGCGAAGTGGAGCGCGATCGCTTTGCGGCGGTCGCCCGCGCCGTCGAGCTCGCGCAGGCCACGGTATTGTTGAAAGGGCCGTACACTTTGACCGGCGCG
>DATDJP010000340.1:0-34715 GCA_036520475.1 Polyangiaceae bacterium
GAGCTGGTCGAGCCCGGCGGCGAACGGCTTGATGGACTCGACTTCGAGACCGCCAGAAGTGAGTCGCGTCGCAAGCTCTTCAGGGCTCGCCTGAAGACCCGGCACGAGCTCACGCAGCCAATTGTACGAAAGACGCATGCGCCGCGCGTTTTAGCATGACGCGCGGCGCACGACGCTGCTTTGGGCGCCTACGGGTGGCCTGGCGGCATTCCGTGCGGCATGCCGGGCATTCCCGGTGGCATGCCGGGCATTCCCGGCGGCATGCCCATGGCTGCGGGGTCCGGAGCTGCACCGGCGTCGCCCGACGGCTTCTGGAACTTGCTGGGCTCGGCAGTCGCCCAGTCCGCAGCATACGAGCTGATGCTGACGATTTCGGCGCTGTCGCTCTTCTTGGCCCAGCGGCTCGAACCCTCGGCGGTCTTGCCGAGTTGAAGCTCGCGTTTGCCGCCGTCGTCGAGCACGAATGTCACCGTGGCCGCGGGCTTGTCGAGGCCGGTATCCGCCGCCGACTTGCCCTCGGCAAAGCCGTCGGCGTTCAGGTTCTCGTACGCGCGCAGCATGTCCTTGAGCTTCGACTCGTCGAACTTGTCGAGCTTGCCCTTGCCCGCATACCGCGAGGTCCACACGCCCTTGTCCTTGGTGAAGTTGAACGTGCCGTTCTCGTTCTTGATCTCGGCGCTCTTGACCTTGTCGCTCTCGAACTTGAAGAGCGTCAGATCACGCCAGCCCTTGAGATCGCGCGAGTACAGGTAGCTCGAGTACCCCTTCACCGCGTACACGCCGTTCTTGCCGGCCACCCGCGTCATCTGTCCGCGCGAGCCGTCGTCGCCGAAGTACAGATCGGCCACGACGTCCTTGCCCTTGTTGAACACGGCGTGCAGCGCCTTGCCGTCGCTCACGTTCCACTTGTCGTACGTCGCCTGCTCAGCGCTCGTGTCGATGGCTTCGCTGACCTTGAGCGTCTTCAGGTTGTCGAGCAGGCTCTTGATGTTCGCGTCGTTGGCCTTGGCGGTGACCGGTTTCGTGACCGCCCACTCCTCGCCCTTCTTCTCGAGCACGACCTCACGGGGGGCGCCCGCTTCGGACGCTGCCTCCGAGATGGTGATCTTGTCGATGCCCTTCGTCTTCTCTTCGCTGAGCTCGAGCTTCGGCAGATCCGCCGTGCGTCCCTCGAGGCTGTAAGAGACGGCTTCCTCTTTCTCCTTCTTGTTCTGGAGAAACAGAGCGCCGCCGAGTGCAACCAGAACTCCGAGCGAGATGTACAGCTTCTTGTCGGTCGTCAATGCCATGGAATGTGCCGTCTTTTTAGCGGGGCGATACGGGGGAAGCGCTCAGATGAAGCGCTGATTTTTGCGGCTCTCGCGGCGCCGCCAGCGCAGCACGCCGAAGGCCGCGAAGAAGACCGGAACGCCGAGAGTCAGCGACCACTGCACGCTGCGCTGCATCTTCTTGCGTGACTGGCGGTACTCCTCGTCCTTGCGCTTGATGGCCGCTTCGTCGTCCTCGGCCTCGATCTTGGGTTTGGAGATGCTCGCGTACGTGAGGTTCGGATCCCGCAGGATCTTGGCGCTGGTCGCGAGCAGGTCCGTGTCGCCGCTCAACCAGTCGAGCGTATTTTTGATGCTGAGGATCGTGTTGGTCAGGTAGCGCTGAGCGTACGGCCCAGCGAACATCTGCAGCTGCGGATCGCCGCCGACGCCGCCCATCATCGCGAACTGGCCGCCCATGTCCGGGCCGTTGCCGGCGTAGGCGAACGGGTTGGTCAGGAACATGCTGGAGGCGACCACGAGCACGCGCGAGTCCGTCGGGGCGCGCTCGTTGGGCTTCACGCCTTCCATGGGGGAACCGGCGTACGAGCTCTTGAGCTTGCCTTCGGCGACCGCGGCGATGACGCGCTGCTCGTACGGCGGCTTGGGTCGCCATTCGGGCTTCAGCTTCATGTCGATGGTCGGAGTGGTTTCGACACCCGCGGCGGGCGTGGAGCGCGCCACGGCGTACACCTTCACGTCCTTCGGCTGCTTGTCCTTGAGCAGCTGAATGCTGGACGGAAACGGGAAGGCCAGCTCGTCGAGCCGAAAGAATGCCGCAAAGCCCGTATCGAGCAGCTTCTCTTCGTCATCCATGCGCACGTCGTTCGTGACGTGCGCGATGCCGGGATGACGAATCCAGGTGGCTTGTCCGTTCTGCGTCATGATCGGCAGCCGGAATTGAGCGCCGTAGTCGAGCACGGCGTTCTTCTTCATATCCAAGCCGTAGCCGATGAGCAGCTTGTCTAAACCGTGTAGGTCCAGGGTCGCGCTCATCGACGGATCGTTCGGCTTCATCGTGACCGCTGACGCGAACACGGCCAGCGACTTGCCACCGCGCATCAAGAACTCGTCGATCCGGCGCAGCTCCTTGTCGGTGTATGCCTTCTGCGGCTGCGTGATGATGACGCCGTCGAGCGCCGCGTCGATTTCGTTCTCGCCGTCTTTCAGGTCGACTTCCTCGAGCTTGTAGAAGGGGAATGCCTGCTCGAGGATGGCTTGAATGCTGGGCGAGCCGCCGCCGCGTCCGCCTTGCTTGGGGACCAGGTTGGTGTCGCTGAGCTTCAGCTCGTCCTTGCCGGTGATCACGCCAATGCGGTGCTTGATGTCGTCCGCCTTGTCGCGCACTTCGCGAATCTTGTTGGTGATCCAGAACTCGAGACCTTCGCCCTGACCGGGCTGAAGCTGCGGGATCACGCCCTTTTCGCTGCCGTACTTGAAGACCAGGCCATTGTAGCCCTGGGCGATCGACGCTTGGTCTTCGCCGGTGGCGCTGGACTCGCCGAACGCCATTTCCTGCAGGCCAGCTTCTTTGGCCTGTTCACGCAAGTCATCGGTCTTGGCCTCGATGATCGTGAACTTGAACTTACCGCCGCCGGCCCGTTCGTACTCCTTGAGCAGGTCCGTCAGGTCGCGCACGAAGCCGTCGAGCTGAGGCAGGCCTTTGGTGACGTACGCATCCACCTGGATGGGCGTCTTGAGGCTCTTGACCAGCCGACCGCTACCCTGGCTCAGGGTGTAGCGCTCGTTCTTCGTGACGTCCTTGCGCCCATACACACCAGCCGCCAGGACGTTGACCACCACGATGATCGCCGCGATCACCGCCAGGTACAGACCGGTTTGCGTTGCTACTTTGCGCTTGTGCTCTTGCGTTGACATGAATCACGCCCACTTGCGGCGCTCGAGCGCCCGAAATGCGACCACCAGAGCAAGACCCGTGACCGAGACGAAGAAGATCAGGTCCCGCGTATCGATCAGACCGCGAATGAAGCCATTCAGGCGCGTCTGGAAGCTCAGATAAGAAAGAGCGCTGCCCAGCATTCCACCCAGGTCCTGCGCGACCGTGCCCACGAACCAGAGCACGAGCAGCACGAAGAACGTGATGAAGAAGGCGACCGCCTGACTGTCGGCCAGGGAGCTGATGAGCAGCCCGATGGCGACGCTGGCCATGCTGAACAGAATCAGCCCCAGATAGCCGCTGAGCACCGGCCCCATGTCGAGCGGTCCGAGCGACCACGGAAAACGGAACATGGCGAGCGGGTACACGAGCGTGGCCAGCACCAGCACCAGCACCAGGCCCAGCGCGCCCAGGTACTTGCCGAGGATCACGTCGCTGTCCTTCACCGGCAAGGTGATGAGCATCTCGAGCGTCCCGCTGCGCTTCTCCTCGGCCAGCAGGCGCATGGTGATGACCGGCACGACGAGCACGCTCAGCCCGAAGGGCACGTACTCGAACATGGTCTGCAGGCTCGCTTGATCGGCCTGCCAAAAGCCGCCCCGGAACAGGAAGAACATCAAGCCGAGCGCCAGGAAGCTCAGGCAGATGACCACGTAGGCGAGTGGCGCGTCGAAGTACGAACGAAATTCGCGTTTTGCAATCGCTAGCATCGGGGACATGGCTCAGCCTTTCCGCTCCGCGCGCTGCTCCACCTCGCGCTCGTCGTCGTCATCGTCATCGTCATCATCGTCCTCATCCGGCTTTTCTGCTGCCGCTTCGTCCTCGTCCTCGTCCTCGTCCTCGTCGCCTTGCGCCGCGGTGTCCTCTTCCTCCTCCTCCTCGGGTTCGGCTTCACGCCCCCGGTCGAGGCGCTCGTCGCTGCGAGTGAGGTCGCGGAACACGGCATCGAGCGACTGCGCGTCGCGGCGAAGCTCCAGCAAGGTCCAGCCCTTCGCCACGATCAGCCGGAAGATATCGGCGCGCAGATCGGAGTTTTGCGGACCGCTGAGCTCGAACTTGTGGGCGCTCTCATCGGTCGTGAGCTCGCGCGCGGCGCTGACACCGGGCAGCTTCGCGAGCGCTTCCTGCACCTCCGCCGAGCGGGGCGGCTGGTTGCCAGCTTCCGCGCGCTGCTCGTCGATCGTGACCCTGTAGCGGACGCGGCCGGTCTTGCCGCGAATGTCGTCGAGCGGACCATCGGCCACGACGCGGCCCTTGCTGACGATGATGGCGCGGGCGCAGGCTTCTTCCACTTCGGAGAGGTTGTGCGTGGAGAGCAAGATCGTGCGATCTTTGCCGATCTCCTTGATGTACTTCAGGACCTCGGCCTTCTCGTTCGGATCGAGGTCACTCGTCGGCTCGTCGAGGATCAGGATCGGCGGATCGTGAATCAGCGCCTGGCCCAGACCGACGCGCTGGCGAAAACCGTGCGACAGCGTGCCGATGTCTTTGCCCAGCGTCTGTGCGAGGCCGCACACCTCGATGACCTTCTTGAGCCGCGTCTTGAACTGCGAGTCGTCCATGCCGCGCACGTTGGCCGCGAAACGCAGGTACTCGTAGACGGTCATGTCCGTGTAGAGCGGCGCGCGCTGCGGCAAGTAGCCCAGGGCCCGGCGCACCTCGAGCGGCTGGTCGAAGACGTCGTATCCCTTCACCTTCGCCTCGCCGCTGGTCGGCGCGATGAAGCAGGTCAAAATGCGCATCGTCGTCGACTTGCCGGCGCCGTTCGGGCCCAGAAAACCCACGACTTCGCCGCGCCTGACCTCGAAGCTGACCTTGTCGAGCGCTCGCACAGCTCCGAAGCGCTTGCTCAGCGCATTCGCCTGGATCATCACATCGGTTGTCATCGGAGCTCCGTTCTTGGAGATAACTTTCGACCCCCGGGGGTCCCTCGGGCCGCGCATCCTAGCGGCGACTCGATCCCTGTCAACACATCCGGCTGACTGCCGGCACCACCGTTGCGAGCGAGAAAACCGCTGACTCGGGGGAGTATTCCCGTTGGGAGCGGAATTTCGAAGCCGTGGCCCTGACCCCCCACCTTTCGCTTCCCGACCAATTCTTTCAAGGCCGTAAGCGGGTTTGGCTGCTTCAATTCATCGTGCCGCGCGGTACCCCCCTGCGGCCTTCTTCATCCACAGCACTTCTGTCCGCCTTCTATCAAGGATGCAAACATTCATGAAGCACACGCATTCCCTCATGCCCGCATTGGTCCTGGGACTCGCCGCCGTCGGCTGCGGGAGTGACGACGACGACGGGGGAAAGGGCAAACCGGATGCGTGCGACGTGCGCGTCGCGACCAGCGATGACGACCGCACCACGATCGTGGAAGCGCTGGGCGATCTCGAGCCCGGGCAGACGCTGTGCCTGGAACGCGGAACGTACACGTTCGACCGAGTCCTCACGTTCGGCGGCAAGAGCGACATCACGATACGCGGCGCCGGCAAGAGCCGCGACGACGTCGTGCTGGACTTCGCGGAGCAAACCAGCGGCGACAACGGCGTCGAGGTCGAGGCGGATGGATTCACGATCGAGAATCTGACGGTCAAGGATCCGCGCGGCGACGGCATCAAAGTCACGCGCTCGGACCGCCCGACGTTCCGCAACGTGCGTGCGTTCTACTCCACGGGTTCAGTCGCTAGCAACGGTGCCTATGCGCTCTATCCCGTCGAGAGTACGAACGTCCTGATCGAAGACTGCGACGTCTCCGGCTCGAGCGACGCGGCGATCTACCTCGGTCAATCGAAGGGCGGCATCGTGCGCCGCAACAAAGCGCATGCCGCCGTGATCGGCATCGAGATCGAAAACTCCGACGACATCGAGGTTTACGAAAACGAAGCCTGGGACAACACGAATGGCTTTCTGATCGTGAACCTGCCGGCCCTCCGCTACAAGAGCACCAATCGTATCAAGGTCTACGACAACATCGCACGCGACAACAATCGCGAGAATTTCGGCGCGCTCTTCGCCGGCGAGATTCCGCGCGGCACGGGCATCATCGTGATGGGCGCGAACGAGACGCACGTGTACGACAACGAGATCACCGGTCACGGCGGTCCAGGCCTGTTGTTCTCGAGTTGGCCCACCTTCGCCGCCATCGGCGGGCTCCCTACAGAGGATACCGAGTTCGACCAGTACGCGACCGCCGCCTACGCCCACGGCAACACGTTCTCCGGCAACGGTCAGAACCCGCAGGACGTGTGGAGCGAGGCGCCGCTGAACTTCCAGACCATCGAAGATATCTTCTGGGACGGGATGATGGAGACCGGCGCAACTGCGCAGGATGTGCTGTGCGTCAAGGACAACGGGAGCGCCACGTTCCGCAGCCTGGGAGGCCTCGCCGGCGTTGCGAATCGGGACCTGCAGAGCACGAACGTCGCTGCCCACGATTGCACGCAGCCGGCGCTGCCACCGGTGAACATACCGGGCGTGGACATACCGAGCGAATGATGTGGAACAAACGTAGCGGACTGCTCGCCGCAACCCTCGCGTTGACGGCGTTGACGGCGTGCGGCTCGGATTCGGACAAAAAGCCCGGAGATCCGCGCGCGGGCGTGAATCCAGCCCCCCCCGGAGCCCCGTGGGAGACGCTGTCGGAATGGCGTCTATTCGACGACATCGAGCAGCAAAAGCCTGCCAAGGGCGTGATCCACTTCGAAGTGAACAGCGTGCTGTTCGCCGATGAAGCGGACAAGATCCGCTTCCTGTGGCTCCCGGAGAATCAGAAGATCGCGTACAAGGACGTGGATCGATGGGACTTTCCGGTCGGCTCGATCCTCGTCAAGACCTTCATGTATCCCCACGACGCGCGCGACCCGGCCATGGGCCGGCGTTTGCTCGAGACGCGTCTGCTCGTGCGCGAGCCGGACGTGTGGGCCGCTTACATCTACGTCTACACCGACTCGCAAGCCAACGCCGAGGAGCGGTCAGCGGGGCCGACGCTCCCGGTCACGCGCATCGACCAAACCGGGGCGACGCGCGAGGATCGCTACAACGTGCCGAGCGAGTTCGAGTGCCAGTCGTGTCACGGGACATTGCCGGAGATGTATCCGCTCGGCCCACGCACCCGGCAGCTCGATCGCGTGAACGATTACGGTGACGGTCCCGAGAACCAGATCGACTACCTGGCAAAGCTCGGCCTCTTGGACGTGTCACCGCCCGCCGAGCGCCAACGCCTCACCGACCCGTACGGCGACGGGCCGATCGCGGAGCGCGCGCGGTCGTACCTCGACGCGAACTGCGGGCATTGTCATTCGCCCGAGCGCAAGGCGGATTCGACGGGGTTCTATGTCGATTACGACAGCACCGACCCCGTGCGTGGCAACCGCCTGCATTGGGGCGAGTGCAAGTTTCCGACATCCGCCGGCCACGCTGGCGGTGATCTCAAGTACGACATCGTGCCTGGCAACCCCGAACAATCCATCCTCGTGCACCGCGTTGCATCGATTGAGCCCGACGTGAAGATGCCGCCTCTGCCGACGCGCCTCGCGGACGCGCAGGGCGTTCAAGTCATGCGCGATTGGATCGCTTCCATGACGCCGCGCAGCTGCGACTGACGACCGGGGCCGCGTCAAACGGGCAACATGCCTCTCGAGGCGTCTGTTCCCGAAACATGCGTTCCGACCTGCCGAGTGAAGCAGAGCAGGCCGAGAAGGAGCCTAGCGCGTTCCTGCGCCGCCACCCAGCCCCGGCGCTGATCGATGAAGCGCAACGCGCCGCCCAGCTACGCCCACCGGGAGCGTCAGGCCGAACGCTCAGGGAGCCTGTTTTCTTCCGCGATCGCACGCGTGAAGTGGACTTCGTAGTGACGGTCGAAAGCTTGAGCTGTCCGAGGCCAAGTGGACGGAGCTGCCAACGGCCGCTGATGCAGCGAATCTCGTATCCGTGAGCGGGGCGCTGGTGGGAACCAAAGTCTCAGGAGGTGGAGTGGTCGTTGGACGCCGAATGCTTATCCCTTGACGAAAGAATTTCTGACCCTGCACGTAAACGAGATCGAGTGAGGACCGCCTGCACACGGTCAGCCGGCCCTGAGCAGATGATCGGCGTTGCCGCCATGGACCGAAGTACACAGCCGACGACGTCTCCGCACGATCGCGGCTTGCTGATGCCACGCGTGCGCGGCCCTGTTCGTAGAGGGCCGCGCCACCACCGTCCGCGAGACGTTGCGCTGCGCCGAAACCGTCGCTCACGAGCGCGCTTCCGGCACGCGCAGTCGTGAGAAAATAACCCCCCGATGCATCCTGGTCGTCGATTTCGCTGTACAGGTTCCAGAGCAACGTTGTGCGATTTCGGCGAGCGCACGTGAACGAGCACATGGACGGCGTGCATCGAAGCAGAGTCGCGCGTTTGCGTGTAGAACGAGTTTCGACTCGGCTTGTACGGCGATCGGCGCTCTGCGCGCCAACGCGGCGGACGAAAATCATCGTGTTAAGCCATTGGGATGACGCACGAAGATCGCGTAGCACACGTGAACGTTGACACGATCGAAAGCGAACACAACGAGCCCGAGTGGATGCGCGCACACGAAGCACTCTCGCGCCTGGCGAAGTCCCGGGCCGAGCACGACTACCGCGAAGGCCGCTGGATGCTGTGCGCGCTCAGGTCCGACACGCACGTTCACCTCGGTTTCGCGAGCTTCGCGGAGTACGTGGAGCGGCTCTTTGGCTACAAGCCGCGCTCGACCGAGGAGAAGCTGCGCGTGGCCGAGGCGCTCGAGCACTTGCCGGAGCTCGGGTCGGCGTTGCGGGAGGGCGCCTTGTGCTGGTCCGCGGCGCGCGAGCTCACCCGCGTGGCCGTGCTGGAGAACGAAAAGCAATGGCTCGACGTCGTCCGGGGCAAGACACAACGGCAGATCGAGCAACTAGTCTCGGGTCGCAAGCCCGGTGATGGTCCCGATGCGCCGGCCGGGCCCGCTCGGCACGTGCTGCGCTTCGAAGTGAATGCGGCGACCTTGGCGACCTTTCGTGAAGCCATGGCCAAGCTCCGGCGCTCGTCCGGCGAGTCGCTCGACGATGATGCCGCCCTGCTGCTGCTCGCGCGCCACATCTTGCAGGGACCGAGTGACGAAGGGCGTTCGAGCTATCAAATCGCCGTTACCGTCTGCGAGCGTTGTGAGCGCGGTTTTCAACAGAGCCAGGGCGAGCTCGTCGAAATCGATGCCGCCTCCGTCGAAGCGGCGAAGTGCGATGCGCAGATGATCGGCTCTCTGCACGCGACGGACGCCCACGTGGGCGACGGCACGTCACGCCCGCGCGCGAAGCAGAATATCCCACCCGCTACGCGACGGCTCGTCCTGCGGCGGCATGCGCGGCGTTGCGTCGTGCCAGGATGCCAGCACAGCAGGTTCGTCGATGTGCATCACTTACACTTGCGTTCGGAAGGCGGCGATCACGACCCGGATCGCCTCGTCGTCGTCTGCTCGGCTCACCATCACGCTCTTCATGACGGCAAGCTGCGGATCTCCGGCACAGTCTCCAAAGGTTTGACGTTTAGTCACGCGGACGGCTCACCCTATGGGCGCGTGCCTAGTCCCGCGGCGACAGTCGCCTTCGTGAAGGCATTTCATGCGCTGCGGACGCTCGGCTTTCGAGAGGGAGAGACGCGGCGTGCGCTCGCGGAGGTGCAAGAACACGGTGGTGCGACCCAGATTTCCACGGAGCAGGTCATTCGCCAGGCTCTCGCCGTGCTCACGTAGAGCGGATGTAACTCAGTCAGCACAACAACGTCCAGCGAGCAGGCTCGTAGAGGAAGCGGCAGGTGGATTCTTGTCGATTGCGTGCACGTGCGCGGTCGCGCGCCTGAAGACCGTGAACGAAGCCCGCGACTTGCTGCGATGCGTAGTCGAACGTAGGCTGGTGCAAGTGCAACGAGCGGTCCGCCTTCTTGACGACGACGAGATCCTGCTACGAAAGGTGGGCGTACGTTTCCCGGTGGAGCTCCGGCCCGCCGGGTTCTCACCGGACGATCTCACGGCCTGGCCCGAAGTGGAAGGCCGACTCGAGTTCGTGAACGGGAGGGTCTTTGTACACGCCGCCTTGCGCGGACATTCAGCAGGAGGTTGCCGTTGACGTCGTGCACATCCTGCGCGCTTGGTCGGAGCACCATGCAGAGTTCGTCGTGGGCGCCAACGAAGCGGGAATGAAGCTCGGTTCGGACATCCGGGCTGCAGACGCCGCGGTGTGGCGCCGGGCTGCGGTCGGGCCGGCGACAGGCCGGCTGCGGCACACTCCGCCGGTACTTGCGGTCGAAATCGCTGGGCGGGATGACTACGAGCCGGCGCTCACCGAGAAGGCGGGCTGGTATCTGGGTCACGGCGTGGACGTCGTCTGGATAGTTCTGCCCGAAACGGGTGAAGTGGTGGTGCTGCAACCGGGAGAGCACGCTTGTTTCGAGCGGTGAACAGATCGCCCCCTCACCCGCCGTCCCAGGGTTGGCGCCAGCCGTTGCCAGCCATGACCGCCATCATTAACGAGCCAGTGGCCAGCGCCGCACGCATTCTCGCAAACATCGAGCAGCAACGATCGACGCACGCTTGAAGCGCCAGCTCCTCGGCACCTTTCGCGCGCTCTTCGAGGAGCGACGTGTGACCGCTCTGTACGTGACGCACGATCTCCGGGAGGCAGCGGCGCTCACAGATGACATCGCCGTGCTGGAGCAAGGCCGGATCGTCCAGCAAGGTACGCTCGCCGAACTGCGAAGCAATCCAGCTACGCAGTTCGTGGAAGCTGCAGTTGCGGATCTGACATGGACCGAACTCTTCTGAGGGATCGGCACCTGCTGTTCGGCGCAGCGTTTCGGCGCGCGACGGCAACAGGTCTCGTTGGCGTGCTCTTTGCCGTTTTCTTGGCGCGACGCGGATTCAGACGTTCGTTCGCAGCGGTCTAGGGTTCGGCTGTCTTGGCCGCCCTACTCAGGCGACTACCAGCGAAGCTTGACTACTACGGCGCGTAGTAGCAAGCTGCGCAAGTGACGATTTGGCGGGGCAACGACGTTGGCGACCTCGAGCGTGCGATTCTCGATACGCTCTGGGCCAATTCTGAGCCGCTCAGCGTGCGCGATGCGCTGAGGCAAATTAGACGACGACCGCCGCTCGCGTACACCACGGTGCTCACCGTGCTCGACCGGCTGCACGAAAAAGGCCTGGTGCACCGACACAAACAGGGGCGCGCCTTTCTGTACCGTCCCGCCCTGACCAAAGCAGAATGGCTCGGGCAGAGGGCGGCGCGGGTGTTGGCGTCAGAGAACCGGGAAGGTCCTGCGGTGCTCGCGGCATTTCTCGATTCGGCAGAGCGGGCCGATCCCAAAATCGTCAACGAGCTCGCGCAACTGATCGCAGCGCGCCGGCGGGATGCGGGTCAATGACGAATGGAGAGTCGTTGCAACCGCTGATTGCGCGTATCGCCATGGCGGTCGCCGGCGCGTTCTCCATCGCGCGTCTGCTGCTGCGTTGAACTAGGGAGGAGACGAACGATGAGCTCTCCGCTGTCGCGTAAAACTACGCGACGTAGTATTCGGTGCCGCGTGTCCCTACTTTCTCACGGCGCATTGCTGCTGACGCTCGCCATCTGCAGCTCGGCCCTTGGGCAAACCTCGAAGCGAAGTGTGCGCGCCGGAGTACTTCTCGTGTGTAGTAAAGGGCCCGAACGTGCCCAAGTGCGCGCTCTTGCCGCACATGCGCGCGCGAGCCGGCTCGGAGCGCAAACGTCCAGGAACCCCGCACTGATTGCGCAGCACGCTGACATCGTGTCCGGACCGGTGGATCGCGAGACGATAGTCGGACTCCAGGTGCCGCTCGTGATCAGTGGACGCGGTCAGGTCCTCGAACGCGCCGCGGACCAGCGAGCGAGGGAAGCGCGGTTTCGAAGCGACGACGTGCTCCTGGAAGCCGCACTGCAATTTCGCGAGCTGCACGCGCGAGCCATGCTGGCCGAGGCACGTCGGGTCATCCTACACAAGCAACAAATTGCGTTGGACGCACTGACGGCCGCAGGGGACGCGCTCGCCAGAGGCGGCGAAAGCGCGCGCTACGACGTCGCGCGGCAACAGATGGAGACCGACTCTCATCGCCGTGAACTGGCATCGGCGGCAGCCGAGGCACGCGCACTAGCGGCCGAGCTCGAAGGCTGGCTCGACGCTCCGTACGACTTGCACCTGGACGTCCAAGAGCTGACGCGCTCGCAGCAACCGCTGCCCGACCGTTCGGGTGCGCATCATCCTCGCTTGCTCGCACTCGACGCTGCCGCCCGAGCGAGTGAGCTCGAGGAGCGCGCCGCGCGCCGCCGCGCCGTACCCGAGCCGGAGATTTCCGGCGGCTACCGCCGCCTTCAAACGGACCAGGCCGTGGCGCATGGCATGCAGCTCAACCTTTCCATCCCGCTCACATTGTTCGACAATGGGTCTCGTGAAGCCGCTCGCTTCGCCGCCGAGGCACTCACAGAGCGTGCCGTGCTGGCGAGCGAGCGACGCAGGATCACGGCACGCTCACGAGCCGCCCGCGCGCGCGTGAATACGCTAGAAGCCGAGCTGCGAAAAACGCAAAACCGGGACGGAACAGACGCGATCCGCGACGGCGCGCGCCGACTCTACGCGGCCGGTGAGATGTCGATCGGTGACCTGCTCGCGGCATTCCAAGCAGCGGAGTCCGCCGAGCTGAGTCAGCTCGATCTGCGGGCCCAAGCAGCATTCGCCCGCATCGAGCTGATGGGTACGCTGGGAACGCAGCTCGATGCGGAGCTCGATCGCGCGTGCAGTGGAGCAGTCAAGTGAAGCAACGTTCTATGTGCATGGCCGCAGCGCTCTTGATGACAGTTGCGTGCCAGCGCAGTGGTAGCACTCCGCACGGGCATGACCACGGAAACGATCACGGGCACGACCACGGAGCCAGTGAAGAAGAAGTCGAGCCGATTGCCATCACGCGCTGGACCGACGACTACGAGCTCTTCGTGGAGTTTCCGCCGCCCCAGCCCAAAAAACCGGTGCGCTACCACGCGCACGTCACGCGCCTGCGTGACTTCGCGGCCGTGAAAACCGGCCGCTTCAGCGTGCGCTTCGAGCGCGCTGGCACCAAGGTAGCGGAGACGTCCATCGATCGCGTGGCCCGGCCCGGGATTTTTACCCCGGAAGGCAAGGCTCCGGCGCAGGGCAGCTACGAGCTCGTGATGCAGTACGAGGAAGGCGGGACCGTCGCTTTGTTTCGTTGCGGCGCGCTCGCTGTGCCTGCCAAGCCGCCGCCAGAAACAGCAGGCGGGGGCTCCATCGCGTTTCTCAAAGAGGCGCAATGGGCGATTCCGTTCGGTACTGCGCTGGCTAGCAAGCGCGCCATGTCTCGTGAGCTCGAGCTCCCGGCCACTATCGAACCGGCGTCGAGTGAACAACTCACCATGGCCGCGCCGATCAGCGGCCGCTTCTTCCATCGTGAGAGCGCGGCGCTGGCCAGCGGACAAGCCGTGCAGAAAGGAGACACGCTCGGCACACTGGCGCCGAATGCAGAAGGAGAAGATCTAGGGCGACTCGAGCTTGCAGCAGAACAATCGCGCATCGAAGGGCAGCGCGTACAACGAGAAATTGCGCGGGTACGGCCGTTAGTCGAACGAGGCCTTCTGCCGGAAAAGCGGCGGATCGATCTCGAGAACGAGCTTCTGCAACGCGAGGCTGCACGTAAGAGCGCCGAGCAGCGGCTTGGTCGTGTGCTCGCGCCGGCTGGCCGCGGAGGTCTGCCGCTGCGAGCTGCAGTCAGCGGTGTGATCGCCGAAGTGGTGGCGCCGAACGGAGAACCCGTCGCGAGCGGCGCCCCGTTGTTGCGCCTGCGCGGTTCAGGTGAGCTTTGGGCGCGCGCACGATTCGTGAGTCGGGGCAGCGCGGATATGGCGGGGGCGGTGCCCGCTGCCGTCCGATCGCTCGACAGTACGCGGCTGAGCTTGGCCGAAGGTGCCCGGTTTCTATCGGCAGAGCCGGTCGTTGACGCAACCACTGGAATTGCGACCTGGGTGGCCGCCCTGCCAGTGCCGGACGGCTCCGGCGCCGGTGGCGATGCTGGCGAGGCTACCGCACGGGCGCCGAACGTCGGGGCAAGCGTCGTGTTGATCGTCCGCGCGGGTGAACGGCGCGAGACGCTCGCTGTGCCGGCGAGCGCGGTCGTCGAGATCAACACGGTACCGTACGTGTTCGTGCAAACCGGAGGCGAGGAATTCGAGAAACGGCGTGCGGACGTCGGCTTTCGCGACGGCGAGTACGTCGAAATTCGCAGCGGGGTTCAGGAAGGCGAGCACGTCGTGACGCGCGGCGGCTTCGACGTGCATCTGGCGACGCTCGCGGGTCTCGTCGAATCACATCGGCATTGAACCATGTTCGACTCCCTGATTCGCTTTTCGCTGGTGCAGCGCTACGTCGTGCTTGGCCTGGCAGCTGTTGTTGTCTTTTTCGGGGTGCGCTCCACCCTGCAGATGCCGGTGGACGTGCTGCCCGAGCTAGCCGCACCATCGGTGACGATCGTGACCGAGGCCGAGGGCCTGGCTCCGGAAGAGGTCGAGCGGCTCGTCACCATCCCGCTCGAGCAGGCGGTGAGCGGCGCCCAAAATGTGCGCCGCATGCGCTCCTCTTCGGGCATCGGCATTTCCCTGATCTGGGTGGATTTCGACTGGGGCGTCGAAGCCTTGGCGGCACGCCAAATCGTAGCGGAGCGCATTGCGGCTGCGCGTTCTAGGCTGCCGGAGGGTATCGAACCCATCCTGGCGCCAGCCTCCTCGATCATGGGCGAGGTCATGTTCGTCGGCTTGATCGCCAAGCCCGGCACTTCCCCTCGCGAGCTGCGCGACGCTGCAGAGTTCAGCGTACGGCGGCGCCTGCTAGCGCTTCCGGGTGTGGCCCAGGTCGTACCGATCGGTGGAGCCGTTGGCCAAGTGGACATCGAGCTCTTGCCCGATCGACTGCTGTTTTACGGCCTGGGCGTCACGGACATGGTCGAGCAGCTTCGTGGCTTGTCCGAGAGCACGTCTGCGGGCTTCGTCAGCACGGGCGCTCAGGAGTATTTGATTCGCGCCGTCGGCCGCCTCAGCTCTCTCGAGGCGCTCGAATCCGTCGTCGTCGCGCAGCGAGGCGGTGCAGCCATACGCCTGCGCGACGTCGCGCACGTGAAGCTCGGGGAAGCCCCCAAGCGAGGTGAGGCTACTGCGGGCGGACAGCGAGCCGTCGTCCTCAAGATTCAGAAGCAGCCGAATGCGAACACTCTAGCGTTGACGGAAGCGCTCGACCGCGAACTCGATGAAATCGCCCGCGGACTGCCCGCGTCGGTACAACTCTACCGCAAAGGCTTCCGGCAGGCCGACTTCATCCAGACTTCCATCCGCAACGTGCTCTCGGTGCTCGTGGAAGCAGCCATTCTGGTCGCGATCGTACTGGCGCTGTTCCTGATGAACTGGCGTGCAACCGTCATCTCGCTCGTGGCACTTCCGCTATCGTTGCTGGCCGGCATCGCGGTGTTGCACGCATTCGGAGCGTCTCTCAATACGATGGTCCTGGGCGGATTCGCGATCGCGATCGGCGAACTGGTAGACGACGCCATCATCGACGTCGAGAATGTGTTTCGTCGCCTGTCCGAGAACACGCGCTTGGCTCCTGCTGAGCGCAGACCCGTATTCGACGTGGTGTTCGCCGCGTCCAAGGAGATTCGCGGTTCCGTCGTCTACGCGACCGCGGTGATACTTCTCGTATTCACACCGCTGCTGTTCCTGACGGGGCTGGAAGGGCGCTTGCTCGCGCCACTTGGCCTTGCCTTCATGACCAGCGTAGCCGCGTCGTTGGTCGTCGCCCTGACCGTTACGCCCGCACTCTGCCTGCTGCTGCTCGGCGGTGCGGTCCGCGCGGGTGAGCTCCGCGAAAGCCGCTTGGCAACGTTCTTGAAGCACCGGTACGAAGGCTTGGTCACGCGCTCACTGCGTGCATCGGGCCCGATCGCGATCGCTTCGGCTCTCGGGGCTGCTGCGGCGCTCATCGCTCTCCTGACGTTCGGGCGCAGCTTCCTGCCGGAGTTCAACGAAGGCGCGCTGAACATCGCTGCCGCCACTGCGCCCGGGACTTCGCTCGAGACGTCGGACGCGATCGTCACGAGGCTCGAGCGCGCGCTATTGGCGCACCCAGCTGTCAGCTCCGTCATTCGCAGTACTGGCCGAGCAGAGCGGGACGAGCACGCACTCGACGTGAACTACTCCGAGCTCGAGGTTGGGCTGCGGCCCAAAGTCGAACGCGCACGAGTGTTCGCCGAAGTGCGCAGCCTCGCCGAAGCCATTCCGGGCCTGTCGGTCACCGTCGGGCAGCCGATCAGCCACCGCATCGAACACGTCGTCAGCGGCTCTCGAGCGAGCGTCGCGGTGAAGATCTTCGGGCCCGATCTGGATGAGCTGCGCCGCTTGGCCGCCGAATCGAGCACCGTGATGGCGCAAGTGCCTGGCACCACCGACGTGACCGTGGAGCAACAGTCGGAAATTCCCATTCTGACGATCAAGCCAAAGTTGACGGAGCTCGGGTTCGCAGCGCTCACACCCGGCGAGGTCGCGCGTTCTACGCGCGTGGCGTTGCACGGCGTGCCCGTCGGGCAATATTGGCAAGGTGAACGTCCGTACGAAGTCGTCGTCAAGCTGCCCGGCGCGTACCGCGAGAGCGGCGACTCCGTGGCGCGGGTGCCCATAGCCGGTCCGGCATCGCTTGACGGAAGAACCTCGTCCGCGCCGAGCGGCGTGGCGTACGCGCCGGCCCTGACCAGGCGCTGGCTCGAGCTCGGACAAATCGCAGAGCTCAACAAGACACTCGGGCCGAACCTCATCAATCACGAGCACGGCCAACGCCGCATTCTGGTAACCGCCAATATCGCCGGTCGCGACCTCGTGAGCACGGCGCAAGAGATTCAGACAAAGCTTTACAGCTCCGTACGTCGTCCGGATGGCTACTTCCTCGAGCTCGGCGGACAGTTCGAAACCGAGGCTCAGACAACGAGGCGATTGCTGGGGTTATCCGCGATCGTGGGGCTCGCCGTCTTCTTGTTGCTCGCCTTCGCGCTGCAATCGCTGCGGGACGCGCTGCTGGTCCTCACGAATCTGCCGTTCGCACTGATCGGAGGCGTCATTGCCGTGGCCATCGGCGGTGGCGTCTTGACCATTGCCGCGAGCGTGGGCTTCATCACGCTCTTCGGCATCGCTACCCGGAACGGCATCCTTTTGGTGTCGCACATCAAGGCCCTGCAAGCCGAAGGAGCGCCGATCGAGCGAGCCATCATTCAGGGAAGCGTCGACCGCTTGGTGCCGATCCTGATGACGGCGCTCACCGCTGCCTTGGCCTTGATTCCGATTGCACTCTCGTCGGGCAAGCCGGGGAGTGAAATCCAAGGACCCATGGCAGGCGTCATCCTCGGCGGGCTGGCGAGCTCTACGTTGCTGACATTGCTGGTGGTGCCCGCGATTTACGGGCGCTTCTCCAAGGGCGCGCGTGAACGCTAGCGTCACTCTTGCATGCCGCTTCCGAAGGCGTCACATGTCGTGAGCGCTGCGACGTAAGGGAATTCCACGAAATCCGGCGCGTTCCGTAATCTACAGCACTGGACGACGATGCCACGCGGCCACAGATCACGGCTCATGCGCGCCGCCCCAGGAAACAATCCTGTGCTCCGCGGTGTGGCTACCGCGTCGCTCGCCGCGATGCTGTTCGGGGCCACGGTTCCATTTTTACAGCGAGCCAGCGCGAGCAGTGGGACGTTCGTCACAGCCGCCCTTCTGTATGCAGGGGCGGCGCTTGGAACGTCGTTTTCGCAGCGTCGCTCGGAGACTCCCACGATGCGGCGCGAACATTGGCCCCGCATCGCAGTCGTTGCGGTGCTCGGAGCGACGCTGGCGCCCGCATGCCTGGCGTGGGGCTTACGGCAGACGAGCGCTTTTACAGCCTCACTGCTACTCAATTTCGAAGCGGTCTTCACGATTGCGTTCGCAGCTTTGGTTTATCGCGAACACATCGGTCGCCGCGTTGCCGCTGCGGCAGCTCTCATGCTGATCGGCGGCGCGTTGCTCACGCGCACGCACCCAGGCGCCGACTCAGACGGCGTTCTCGGTGCTGGCAGCGTACTACTCGCAGTGGCGCTTTGGGCCCTGGACAACACCCTGATGCGGCCGCTTGCGGAGTTAAACCCGAGCTCTGTCGTTCGCGCCAAGGCACTCGTGGGTGCAGCTCTTAGTTCAGTAGCGGCGCTCACGCTCGAGCAAGAGCTGCCGACCGCCCAGTCCGCCGCAGCGATCTTGGCGTGCGGCGCACTTGGGTATGGGATGAGTTTGCGGCTCTACCTGCAGGCCCAGCGGCGAATGGGCGCGGTACGGACGGGTTCGGTTTTCGCGCTAGCTCCGTTCGTTGGTGCAGCACTTTCCTGGGTGACGGGTACGCCACGCATCGGCTGGGCGGAGCTGGTTGCAACAGGCCTGTTCGGCGTTGGCCTTTATCTACATTTGAGCGAAAGGCACGAGCACGCTCACATACACGAAGCGACGGAGCACGAACATGCTCACCGACACGACGACGGCCACCACGATCATGCCCACGCAATCATGCCCGCAGGTGAACACTCGCACCGACACGGGCATGAGCCCGTCGCACACGCTCATGCCCATGGAGAGGACATTCACCATCGACATCACCGCTAGTTTTCCGCGGGAGCCAGCACGGGTTTTCCAAGGGTCTCGCTCATACGGACGGCCACCACGAACCCGGATGCCAAGGTGAGCGCCGCTATGACCCACATTGCCGAGGGAAGGCCCAGGGCGTCCGCTATCACGCCAGCGAGCAGCGCCCCAATTGCATAGCCGAGGTCCCGCCAAAGCCGGTACACGCCTACGGACGACGCACGAAAGGACGGATGCGCGACGTCCCCGATCGCGGCCAGCAGCGTCGGATAGACCATTGCCGTTCCGATGCCGAGCAGCACCGCGCCCGTGGCGAATCCAGCGAAGCCGCCTGACACAATCACGACGCCGATAGCCACGGCCTGCATCCACATGCCGGATGCGATGAGCCACTTGCGGCCGACCCGGTCTGACGCCGCGCCTGTGACGAGCTGCGCCACGCCCCAGGTCGCCGGGTAGATGGCGGCTAGCGTGCCGATCTGCGTGAGGTCCATGCGGGCAGTGGCGAAGAAGAGCGGAAAGAGGCCCCACGCCATGCCGTCGTTCAGATTGTTGACGAGGCCGGCCTGGCTGACGCTCGAGAGGTTCTTATCGAGGAAGGACGTACGCCAGAAGACCTCGCGCTGCGTGGGCACGGCTTCGCGCGGGAGCTCGCCATGGAGCGCGGACTCGGCCGCCACGTGATGCTTCGTCTCACGGACGAGGACGACCGAGAGGAGCAGCCCAAGCGCGACGAAGGCAACGCCAAGGTAGAAGGGCTCGGGCCTGAGCCCGTACTGCGCGGCGACAAGTCCGGTTGCGAGTGCGCTGCCGGCCACGGCGAAGTACCCCGCGAACTCGTTGAGCCCCATCGCGAGACCGCGCTTCTGCGGCCCGGCGAGGTCGATCTTCATGATGACGGTCGTCGACCACGTGAGCCCCTGGCTAACGCCGAGGAGCGCGTTGGCGAAGAGCACCCAGGACCAGCTCGGTGCCCACATCAGGAGAAACGGCACCGGCGCCGCCACGAGCCAGCCGCCTACGAGCACGTGCTTGCGTCCAAAGCGATCGGACAGGCGACCTGCTAGGTAGTTCGTGAGCGCCTTGGTCACGCCGAACACGACGATGAAGGACAGCACTGCGGTCTTCGCCGCGAGATGGAATTCCTGCTCCGCGATGGGCGGCAGGATGGTGCGCTCCATGCCTACCATCGCCCCGACGAAGGCGTTGACGACGACCAGGAGAGAAAATTGCCAAAGGTTCTCGCGCAGACCCAGGCGGACGGGGCTCACGGCAACGTCCCTCAGCGCCCCTGATTGCTCCGCAGTATCTGCTCCATCGCTGCTGGCTTCGGAGGAACGTCCGAGAGCGCCGCGACGAACTCGTCACGAGACTTCGAGAGCAATGGGTTGAATCTCTTCTCGAAGGCGATGGTACTCGACGGCTTGCCGCTCATGCCGGCGCCGCAGGCAGAACCCGAGAAGTGTCCGGGGTAAACCTCGAGGTCGCCGGGAAGGGACAGAAGTTTCCCCTGAATGCTGTCGTAGAGTTCCCTCGCGTTCTCGCGCGCGCGTCCAGGCAGATCGGGTCGTCCGACGGCTCCGACGAAGAGCGTGTCGCCGGTGAGGACGAACCAGGGATCGGCACTGCGCCGCAGATCCGTCACTACGAGACACACGCTTTCGGGCGTGTGCCCGGGCGTATGAAGCACCTTGATGCGAGTATTACCAAGGTCGATCTCTTGGCCATCGGAGAGCGGCTCGAAGGTCAAGCTCACGTCGGCGCTCGCATGTAGGCAGTAAGACGCCCCAACCTTCTTCGCGAGTGCGGGGCCTCCGGAGCGGTGATCCGCGTGAACGTGCGTGTCGATGGCGTGTGTGATGCGCATACCTTTCGCGGCAGCGAACTCGGCGTAGCCGTCAATGTCGGACTCCTGCGCGTCGACCACGGCGCACTTCGCGAGGGTGCCGCAACCGAATAGGTATGCAGCGCAACCGGTTTCGAAATAGTAATATGGCCGGAAGATCATGAGCGCGCTCCGTCCCGTTCGACCTCGACCCGCCAACCCCGCGCCTGCCACTCCAAGACACCCTGCTCCATGTGAACCGCCTTGAATCCCTTTTTACGGAGCAGTTCCACGGCATCCAGCGCCATCACGCAGTACGGGCCGCGGCAGTAAGCGACGATCTGCCGATTCTTCGGCAGCTCCCTCAAGCGCGCCTTGAGCTCACCCACCGGAATCGAGACGGCGCCCGGAATGTGACCGGCTCGATACTCTTCAGATGGGCGTACGTCGAGCGCTATCACGTCCCCCTCTTTCACGCGCCGGAGAAGCTCGTCGCCGTGGACGGGCTCCATCCCGCCACGCTGCTCGAAGTATTCACGCGTCACGCGTTCGACCTCCGCCAGCCGCGACTTCGCCAGCTCCCTTAGCCCGACGAAGAAGTCGCGCACCTCTTCATCCGCGACGCGGTAGTACGCGTAGAGACCCTTCTTTTCAGCTTCCACCAGCCGCGCCGCTCGGAGCACCTGCAAGTGCTGTGAAGCATTGGCTACGGAAATGCCGGCCTGCTCCGCCAGGGCCTCGACAGTGCGCGGGCTCTGGCACAGCAGGTCGAGCAGCTCGATCCGTTTTGGCGCCGAGATGGCTTTCCCGAGACGCGCGAACTGCTCGTAAATGGAGTCCTTGAATTCACGGTGTGCCGAGCGCATTCATTCCACCATTCAACAGATCACTTGAATAGTCAATCGTGCTCGATGCCCGGCTGCAGTCCCGCCATGACGAGCCTGACCAGGCGTCGTACCGCTGCTTTCGACGGCAAGCTACTCGCCGCACCGAGTGCGTGCAGGCAGTAGCCGGCCAGCTCGTCCGGTGCCACGTCATCTCGAAAGGCTCCGGTGTGAACACCATCCACCAGGAGGCCGCGAACAAAGGCTTGGAGATCCGTCTACAAGCCACGAGGATTGACCCCCTACGGGCAGCGCGCGCAGCACGAGCTACGTGCGGCTGGTGGCGTCACGGTGAACTAGTTCTTCGTGTATGCAGCGAACGTCTGCTCGGATTCGAAGTACGCGACGGCACCGTCGGGGCGCTTGGCGATCACGGCCACAGCCTTGTCCACGGGTTTCTGAGTCAGCGGATCGGTGGCCGAGCGGGCGCTGGCGTCGTTTCCGAGTCGCCCTTTGCACATCTCGCAGCAGCCGTAATACGTCTTGCCGTTCACCGCGATTGGGATCTGTGCGCGTCCCATGAACTGATTGTTCACCATGCACACCTGGCTGCGGTCGTCGACGAGTGTCCAGGACGCGGCGCTCGGATTGGCGGCGGTCGCGCTGCTCGCTGGCGCGCTCGATTTCGCGACCTCAGTCGGATTTTCGTGCTGCACAGGTGCCGCGGGTGTCGTCGTTGTCCGCTGGGCCGCGGGCGTTTTCTGCTTGCCGCACCCCCCGGCGGCTAGACCTGTCAGGAGCACGAACGTCACGAGTTTCAGAATTCTCATCAGTACCAATCCTTTGGCAGAAGCGTCAGCAATCTCAAGGCGACTTGCGTTTACCCAGGGTCAACGCCCCGTGAAAAGTCGGCGTGCGGCGAAGGGGAAGACTGCCGCCGCGTACCCGACGGTGAGTCCCGCGATACCGGCGTAGCCCATGCACACGCATCCCATGGCTCCCGTCGAGAGTGCCAGGGCGGATGCTCCGATCCAGAACCCGGCGCCTCGTCTGGCGCGCCCCGCAACCAGTGCGACGCCGAGGCCTGCGGCGAGCCCGCCGAGGGTGCACGCCGGAATGCACAGGCTCATGCATCCGCTACCCGTACACGCGTGGCCAATCTCGTTGGCGCAGAGCGCAAAGGCAAGCGGCACAATGCCGGCAACAATG
The DNA here is from genome assembly GCA_036520475.1 of Polyangiaceae bacterium. Classification (GTDB taxonomy): domain Bacteria; phylum Myxococcota_A; class Polyangia; order Polyangiales; family Polyangiaceae; genus DATDJP01. Next base: position 22,752 of record DATDJP010000340.1, read on the forward strand.
CCCGGGAGCACGGCACGCCGCAGATCTCGACCGTACCAGAGCAGTGTGACTCCTGTGGCAAACAGGATTGCGCCGAATAACGCCGCGGTGCTCGGTCTCTGGCCTATCCAGGCCGCCAGCGCTACCAGCACGAGCACTGGCGCGAACCCGATTAGAGCTCGCTTTGCGCGGCTCCACTCGTACTTGAGCCGCGCGCGCTGCTGCAGGCGCCGCACGTCAATCGATTCCATAGAGCCTCTTGAATGCGTTCCGGAGCCGCCCCAGAGCCCGCTCCCGGCGTTTGCGCAAGGTCGCTCCGCCGACGCTCGCCGCCTCGTTCCAAAAGGTGGCCGTCAGTGTTTCACGATCGCTTTCAGAGAGCGTTCCGAGCGTCGTGGCGGCGGCTGCGAGTAGCTCGCGCTCGGCGTAGTCAACGTCGGCATCCGGACTCGGGAGCTCAGCGGCTGCGCTCTCGGGCGCTTCCCGGCGTCGCGCACGCTTGCGCATGAGTGTCCGGCACTCCCACGATGCAATCGCAAAAGCCCATGGCAGCGCCGGCCGATCCGGGTCGTAGTCGGATGCGCGCGTCAGCACCTTCTCGAGCGCCAGTTGGGCCGCATCCGCGGCATCGGCTTCGTTCTTCAGCATGGCGGTACACAGGCGCAAGATTGGGGGCCACAGGCGCTCGAAAACGGGAGTGAACGCCGCACGATCACCCTCGGCAAGGCGTGCCATTAGATGATCCAGAGTGACGTCGGCAGTTTCGTTCATCACCGGGTGGGCAGAGTCCGCAGCGTCGACAAACTCTGCTCCCATAAAGTCGCCAGAAACCCCCGACCAACGGGCGACTATATTGCGGGCTGCGTCACCGCACCAGCAGTTGGGCTCGCCGCAACACCTCTTTACCTTGTTCCGGACGCTGGGCGATGAGCTTGACGTTGAAGCCGGGGCCGGCCGACGCAACCTCGACACGGACGTTCTTCACGTCGAGCGCGCAATCCGGCATTGCGGCCGGCCCACGCATGGTCGCCAGGTGGCGTTCCAACTTCAGTCTCAGCCACTCGGCGGTGAGGCCCGGCTCGGCGGCAACGTAGAGCTGCGCGCCCAGTATCTGGTTCGACGTGATGCGGCCTGTGATGCGCTTTTCCATCCTATAGGGCTTCACTGAGCGCACCTGATGCTCGTCGAATGAGCACGGCTGCCGAGCGGCGCTGGTCTCTGCGATCGAGACGGCGGATACGGCAGTCGTTGCCGCCACTACGGCGATAATAGCGAGCTTGCGGATGAACATGGGAGGACTTCCTTCGTCAGGGCGAAGCTGAAAACCAGCGCCCTTCTGCTCTGGTAGGCCGCTGCTGTGGCTAGCGTGACCGCCGACGCGCACTTTTGCGTTTAGACGGGGCAACGATGTAGGTAGAGCGCACGACTCGCCGTCTTGTAATGACCGCCGATGTGATGCGTCAGCAGCATTGCGAACGAAAATCGGGTTTTATCCGAATCCACGCTCTCGGCTTTGTTCAGGCGAAGTTCGGGGCGGCAGTTGTCCCAGAGTGGTCGCAGACCGATGTTCAGTCGGCCACTCTGCGGGTCGGCGAACTGGTCTGCTACGCGACGGGAATCGAGGTAAGTCATGAGCCACGGCACTGAGAAACACGATCACCCTCACCACGGCCCTATGCCGCCCACTCCCCCGGCCACCCATCCCGCAGTCAAGTCGGGCACCCAGCCAGAGACCGACCGTGTGTGCGGCATGGCGGTGAATCCGCAGAACTCGCTATTCTCCGAGTACGGGAACGCGAAGTACTACTTCTGCAGCGCGCGGTGCCAGGAACGTTTCGAGGTTGAACCCGCTCGTTACGCCAGCGCCGAAGCACGCCCTCACGACCACGAGCGCGACGCGAAGCGCTCGATGCCTGACGCGACGCGAGCGGAAGGCGCAGACGGCAGAGCGCTGTACACGTGTCCGATGCACCCGGAAGTGCAGCAACACGGGCACGGTGCATGTCCCAAATGTGGAATGGCCCTCGAGCCGCTCATGCCGGCGCCAGTGGCAGGGACGGACTGGACCTGTCCGATGCATCCCGAGATCGTGCGTGCCGAACCGGGCACCTGCCCTATCTGCGGCATGGCGCTCGAGCCGCGCACCGCGAGCACCGCGGAAGAAAACCCGGAGCTGCGGGACATGTCGCGACGCTTTTGGTTCTCGGTGGCTCTGACTGTACCGGTCTTCGTGCTTGCGATGGGTCACATGCTGCCGGGCAACCCCTTGGCGCACGTCGTTTCGCCGCGCACACGTGTGCTTCTGGAGCTTGCGCTGGCAACACCAGTCTGCACGTGGTCTGCCTGGCCGTTCTACGTGCGCGCGGTGCAGTCGGTAAAGAACCGCAGCCTGAACATGTTCACGTTGATCGGGCTCGGCGTGAGCGTTGCGTATGGCTACAGCCTGGTCGCTGGCCTCATTCCCGGCATTTTCCCCGGCTCTTTCCGCAGTGACGACGGCACGGTGGGTGTGTACTTCGAAGCAGCGAGCGTGATCGTCACGTTGATCTTGCTCGGTCAGGTACTCGAGCTTCAGGCAAGAAGCCGTACGGGAGCCGCGGTTCGAACGCTCCTGGGCCTGGCACCGAAGACAGCAAGACGTGTTCTGAAAGACGGGCGCGAGGAGGACGTCCCACTGGACCAAATCCAGGTTGGCGACCAACTACGCGTTCGGCCAGGAGAAAAGGTGCCCGTCGATGGCGTCGTTCTGGAGGGCAATAGCAGCGTCGATGAAAGCATGGTGACCGGTGAACCGATTCCCGTCGAAAAGGCCAGCGGAGCCAAGGTCATCGGCGCAACGGTGAACGGAACCGGGTCGCTGCTGATCGAGGCGCAGAAAGTGGGCAGCGAGACGTTGCTCGCGCGCATCGTCAGTCTGGTCGCAGAAGCGCAGCGAAGCCGTGCGCCGATTCAACGGCTGGCGGATGTGGTCGCGGGCTACTTCGTGCCTGCTGTCATGCTCGTGGCTCTACTGACGTTCGTGGTGTGGGCGGTGTTCGGGCCGAAGCCAGCGATGGCCTACGCGATCATCAGTGCCGTTTCCGTGCTGATCATCGCGTGTCCGTGCGCGCTGGGGCTCGCTACTCCCATGTCGATCATGGTCGCGACCGGCAAGGGCGCGAGCGTGGGGGTTTTGTTCCGCAACGCGGAAGCCATCGAGGTGCTGCGCAAGGTGGATACGCTCGTGGTGGACAAGACAGGCACGTTGACCGAGGGCAAGCCAAGGTTGGTCGCCATCGAGGCAATCGGCGGCTTCGACGAGACGCGCGTGCTAGAGCTGGCCGCTGGCCTCGAGCTCGGCAGTGAGCACCCGCTCGCGAGTGCGATTGTCAGCGGGGCGCGTGAGCGCGGCATTCATCCTTCACGAGCCAGTGACTTCGAATCGCTGACGGGCAAAGGCGTGCGCGGGCGCGTCTCCAGCGCAGCCGTAGCCCTCGGCAATCGAGCGCTCATGGACCAGCTCGGGATCGACGTTCAAGAGCTCCTCTCCCCGGCCGAGCGCCGCCGGCAAGAGGGGCAAACGGCCATGTTCGTAGCAGTGGACGGGCGCGCCGCCGGACTCGTCGCAGTGGCCGATCCCATCAAGCAGAGCACGCCGGACGCGATTGCCCGTTTGCATGCCGACGGCGTTCGAGTGGTAATGCTCACGGGCGACAGCAAGACCACCGCCGGAGCGGTTGCTCGTAAGCTCGGCATCGATCAAGTCGTCGCCGAGGTGCTCCCGGAGGAAAAAGCAGCGACCGTTCGCGGACTGCAATCGGAGGGACACATTGTCGCGATGGCGGGAGATGGCGTGAACGACGCGCCCGCGCTCGCGCAAGCCCACGTAGGAATCGCGATGGGTACTGGAACCGACGTCGCGATGGAGAGCGCTGGAGTCACGCTCGTCAAGGGCGACTTGCGCGGCATCGTCCGCGCCCGCGCGCTCAGCCGGCAGACGCTCTCGAACATCAAACAGAACCTCTTCTTCGCGTTCGTTTACAACGTCGCGGGAGTGCCCATCGCCGCAGGCGTTCTCTACCCATTCTTTGGTGTGCTCCTGAACCCAATGTTCGCTGCCGTGGCGATGACTCTCAGCTCGGTTTCGGTCATCCTCAACGCGCTCCGTCTGCGAAACGCAACTCTCTGATTCGTGGCTCACGCGAGATGCAGCTCTCGGACGGTCTAGCGAGGCAGAGCGGACGAGGCAGGCCGAGCTTCCGCCGGCCACCTCGCCTCACGCGCCTTGCACATGTTGTGCGTTGACTGGTGACCGAAACAGTTACTTGCGATTGCCCAGAGCCGGCGGCGCCCTCCATGGACTCGTGACCGAAACGGTTACTTGCGGCTACGCAAACATCGACCGCAGGCTGCCGTCGCTGAACCGGAAAAGCGTCTCACCACCCGTCGAGAGCACTTGCAGAACCTGCGCTGCGCGCAGTTCGTGCCGGTTACTCAGTGCAAGGCGGAAGATTCCGCGTCGCACGACGATCCGAGAGGACGAGATTGCCATCCAGGTAGCGCTTTTGCGGTCGCGCTCGTGGCGCGTACCGTGCAATCCTCGTGCAGGCGCATGATCCCGGGTGTACGCGCGCTCCTCGCGTTCGTCGTGACGCTCACGCTCGCTTCTGTGGCGCGTGGTGCGCGTCCGATGGACGCGTACGTCGCGGAGGTGATCCGTAACAACCCTTCGCTCACCGCCCGTGCGCTGCGACGTTCGGCTTTTGCCCGTGAAGAGGCCGCGAGCGGCCTTTGGCCCGATCCCAACGTGCAAGTCATGCTCGACAACCTGGGCGGGCGCGAGCCGCAGACCCCCATGGCGCGCTACCAGCTTTCCCAAATGATTCCCTGGCCCGGCAAGCTCGCGCTCATGGAGAGCGCTGCGGCGGAGCGTGTGAATTCTGCCGCGGCGAGCTGGAAAACTCGCAGATTGGATCTGGAGCTCGAAGCCAAGCGCGTCTACTTGATGCTGGTCCTCAACTCGCGTCGCCTCGAGGTCAATCGCGGGAATCGGGCGCTCGCCAAGACCGTCGCGGATACGGCTCTGGCCAGGTATTCGGCAGGAGCGGTCGGACATCATGATGTCGCGCGCGCGCAGGTAGAGGTCAACGCCGTAGATGCGGAGCGCATCGTATTGACGGGCGAGCGCATCTCAATCACGGCCATGCTGAACGCACTGCGCAACGCGCCCGTCAATCGGGCCGTGCCGGAGGGCCGCGCGTCCGAAGTCGCACCCAAGCTACCGCCGTACGCGCGTTTGATAGAGCGCGCCGTCGCGCGGCGCCCGGAGCTCGATGCCGCGGGGACTCATCCCGCGTTTGATCGAATTTTCTGGCCACAATCGCTTTCTGGTGTTCATCGCGGCAGCGCTGCTCGCGGTGCTCGGAGCCTGGTCGGCGCTGCGTACGCCGCTCGACGCCTTGCCCGACCTTTCCGATACTCAAGTCATCATTGCAACGGAGTGGATGGGCCGTCATCCCACGTTGATCGAAGATCAGATCACGTATCCGATTGCGACCACGTTTCTCGGCGCGCCGAAGGTGAAAACGGTGCGCGGTTTCACGATGTTCGGCATGTCGTTCGTGTACGTCATCTTCCAGGACGGCACGGATTTGTATTGGGCGCGCTCGAGAGTCATCGAATACCTGTCGAAAGTCAGTGCCAAGCTGCCGCCCGGCGTCACCCCGCAGATAGGGCCCGACGCGACCAGCGTCGGTTGGGTGTACCAATATGCGCTGCGTGATCGCTCTGGAAAGCACAACCTGCAAGAGCTTCGGAGTTTTCAAGACTGGTCGCTCCGCTATTGGCTGCAAAGCGTCGACGGGGTTGCCGAGGTCGCGAGCGTGGGAGGCTTCGAGAAGCAATATCAGATTGAAATAGACCCCGTACGCATGAAGGCTTTCGGCCTCACCGTTGGGCAAATCGCGGGAGCTGTTCGTGGCGCGAACGCCGAAGTGGGCGGGCGCGTACTCGAGCTGGCTCAACACGAGTACGCGCTCCGCGGGCGAGGCTACGTGCGCGACAAGCGGGACATCGAGCTCGCGGTCATCACCACGAACCTGCAAGGAACGCCGATTCGCATTCGTGACGTCGCGAGCGTGTCCATTGGAGGAAACATTCGCCGCGGGCTCGTCGATCTGAACGGCGAAGGGGAAGTCGTGGGCGGCATCGTCGTCATGCGTTCCGGTGAGAATGCGCTGAACGTCATCGAACGCATCAAGGAAAAAATTGACGAAGTGCGCCCGTCATTCCCGGCGGGCATCGAGCTCGTACCAGTCTACGACCGCAGCATCTTGATCACCGATTCGGTGAAGACGCTGTCCTTCAATCTGGTGATGATCCTCGCCGTGGTCGTGCTGGTGGTGGGCATTTTCCTGTTCCACTTGCGCTCCACGCTCGTGAGCGCGATCACGCTACCGGTCGCTACCGTCGCGTCGTTCCTTGGCTTTTACGCCACGAGTCTGACCATCAACATCATGTCCCTGGCCGGTATCATCCTGGCGCTGGGAGACATGGTCGATTCGGCAGTCGTACTCGTCGAAAACGCCCACAAGCGCATCGAGGCGGCAGAACGCGAAGGACAGCAAGCCGACCGGCCAAAAATCGTACTTGGAGCTGCGCGGGAGCTCGGTGGCCAGATTTTTGGCGCGCTATTAGTGCTGACGATCGCGTTCTTACCGGTGTTCACGCTCGAAGGCGAGGAGGGCAGGTTGTTTCAGCCGCTCGCGCTCGCAAAAACCTTTTCGATGGCGTTTGCGGCGCTGTTCGCTGTGACGCTGGTGCCGGCGTTGATGGTGAGCTTGCTGAAAGGTCGCATCCGCCCGGAAGCGCAAAACCCCATCAATCGCTTCTTCATCGCGCTGTATCGGCCCGTACTGGGCGTCTGCTTGCGCTTCCGCTACGCCGTGATTGGTGCGGCCGTGGTCCTGACGGCGGTCACGCTGCTCCCGCTGGCGCGCCTCGGCTCGGAGTTCATGCCGCCCCTGTATGAGGGTGACCTCTTGTACATGCCGATCACGGTGCCGAGCATTTCTATTCAGGAAGCGCGTCGGCTGCTGCAGTGGCAGGACGCAGAGATCAAAAAAGTCCCGGAAGTCCAGCGCGTATTCGGGAAAACGGGACGCGCGGAAACCTCGCTCGACCCGGCGCCCCTGTCGATGTTCGAGACCATCGTGAGCCTCAAACCCAAGTCGCAGTGGCGGCCAGGGATGACCCAAGAGAAGCTCGTGGCCGAGCTCGAGAAGCGCGTGGCGTTGCCGGGCATGCAGGGCGCGTGGACCATGCCCATCAAGGCGCGCATCGACATGTTGTCGACCGGCATCCGCACGCCCGTCGGCGTGAAGGTGTTTGGGCCGGATCTGCAGGGCATCTCACAAATCAACGATCAGCTCGAGCGCGTGCTCCGGACCGTTCCCGGCACGCGCAGCGTCTACGCGGAGCGCGAGCTCGGCGGCTTCTTCCTGGACTTTACGCCCGACCGCGAAGCGATTGCCCGTTACGGGCTGACGGTTCGTGAGGTCCTGGACGTCATCGAAAGCTCGATCGGCGGTATGGACGTCGATACCACGGTCGAGGGACGAGAACGGTATCAAGTCAACGTTCGCTATCCGCGCGAGATCCGCGACAACTTGGAAGCGCTGCGCGCCGTGCTGGTGCCCATCACACCGATGATTCCGCGTACCCTTCCCAGCGGCGGCAGTGGCTCCGCGACGGCAAACGCGGGAGCGACCCCAGGAAACATGAGTTCGGCAGCCATGTCCGGTACGGGTCTACCCGGGATGGGGGGCGGCAGCGTCAGTCCGAGCCAGGTTGCGGCGGCGATTGCTCTGCAAAGCTCCGATGCGAGCAGTATGGGGGCAGGCATGAACGGCGCGGGCATGGCTGCATCGGGCGGCGCGGCCGCGCCGCGAACTGCGTTCGTCCCCTTGGCTGAGCTCGCGCGCATCGAGCCCGTGATGGGTCCGCCGATGATCAAAAGCGAGATGGGATCGCTGACGGGCTGGGTGTACGTCGATCCGGGGGACCGCGACGTGGGGAGTTACGTAGATGACGCCAAAGAGGCGGTCGCCAAAGCCGTCGTGCTGCCGCCGGGTTACCACTTGAAGTGGACGGGACAATACGAGCTGCTCGAACGCGTCCGGGCCCGGCTGGCCTACATTCTCCCGCTCACCCTAGGTCTCGTCTTCGTCCTGTATCTGAACTTTCGCGGGGTGCCGCAGGTGCTCATCGTCATGAGCGGCGTTCCGTTCGCAGCGGTCGGCGCCATCTGGCTCCTCTACGTCGTGCAGTTCAACACGTCGATTGCAGTCTGGGTCGGGATGATCGCCCTGCTCGGCGTGGCTGCCGAGACCGCGAGCATCATGGTGGTGTACCTGGACGAGGCCTGGCGGTCAGGCCGTGCTTCGGCTGCGATCGTCGACGTGCGGTCGCTGATAGACGCCGCGATCGAAGCGGGCTCGAAGCGTGTGCGCCCGCTGCTCATGACCGTCATGACCAACATTTTCGGGTTGTTGCCGATCCTGATCGATACCGGCGTGGGATCCGATGTGGCAAAGCGTATTGCGGCCCCGATGTGGGGTGGACTCGTGTCGCTCACGTTGCTGACCTTGCTGGTGATTCCGGCGGCGTACGTAGTGTGGCGAAGCCTCGAGCTCAAGCGTGAGCAGCGCGCCATCGGTGTAGCGGCGAATGCCTGACGATTGTCAGGATGCGGACCGAGGAGCGCGGGCCGAGCCTAACTCGGCGCAAATCATGCCGACCAAGGCTCACCTGGTTTGGGCGATCACGGAGCGTGCTTCTTCGCGCTGATGTGGTTTGCCGGTCTCTCCGTCGCGTCTACGCCATACCGACGCATCAGTCGGTAAAAACTCTCGCGTTCCACGCCGGCGTGCGCGGCGGCCTCTGCAACCTTACCACCATGCCTCCGCAGCACCTCCTCTAGATAGGAACGCGCTATGCGCGCGCGCCCTCGCGCTAAGGCGTGCGTCCAGGGCAGGGATGCTAAATCATCGGGCGACATGGCAACGGGCGCCGGGGCTGTGTCGGGTTGCTCGTAGCGAGCCGATGGTGTATCCCGTTCGGTCACTTTTGAGTCCGTTGTGTCTGATTCGGTCACAATCCACTAGGCACGAGCAGCGCCGGATGTGACAGGGTGCCAAGGAATCGGGCCGTGTTCGCCGTCCCGAGGTCCGACAATTACCTGAGCGTCTCGTGCGAAGCGAAACGTCTACGCAACATTCGCCGATTACGTTGTTCGAGCTCAAGCCACGACACTTACTTGAGTCGTTACATTCCACCAATTGGAGATACAACTGATGTCTTTCAAGCTCCCGATTCTTATCGCAGCTTCCCTGGTGTTCGCCGCATGCGCGAAAGGCCCTGAGGCGCATGCGCCCGGCAGCAACCCCGAAGACATGACTCCAGAAGGCCACGCCGAGGCCGCCGAGAAGGAGCATCAGGAAGGCGAGCGGCACGACGAAATGGCGGAGGATGTAGAGAGCAGCAAGCCGGCTGTGCAGCACACGGAAGAGCAAAAGCACAAGCGCGAGGCGGACATGCACCACGACTTTGCCGGACAACACGAACGCGCCGGCGAAGCCGCAGCGGACGGCGGCGCTCGCAAGTAGGCGAGCCCAACGCGCCGAGCCGAGGCGCCCATCTCGGTCGCCGGCTCGGTGACGCGTCTCGCATCAGCCCCGGGCGTTCGTCCGCTCACGACTCGAGAACGTGCGCAGAGCTGCGCAGTGAAACGTCGCAGCAATATTCGCGAGCTTTGTTGTGCAGCGCTCGAGACGAGCACGGACGATCACGCGACGCGACGCCCTTCGCGCACGGCAAACGTGTTTGCTTCCGTTGGGTCGGGTCAGGGTTCTGCTACTCACAGGCGCCTCGCGGTCCGAGCTCTCGCATCACGACGCAGCAAGGCTCGCGTACTCGAGGAAGCCAGCCGACGCAGACGAAGTGCTGCGTGCACTCGGACTTGCTACTTCGTGAGCCGAAGCTGTGCGTGTCGCGCCGCCGCTCGAGGGTGGCGAGGTGGTGCGCTAAGCGCTGTTGCTGCCAATACCAGTGTAATCGCCGGGGAGCATCCACGTCGATAGATGACGCGGCGTCAGCTGGACGCCGCGAAACACAGGCGGCTAGCATGACGAACATCAAGCAAGAGCAGGCACGAGCACCGAGCAACGCTGCGGGCGTGTCATGGCGCAAGGTCAACGCGGGATTGTTGGGGCTCGCCGGCGGCGCCGCGATCGCCGGAACGGTGTTCGCGTTTTCTGGGGTCTATAACGTAGGCGCTACCGACGGACACAGCGCCGCAGTCGAAAGCTTGCTGCGTACGACCATGGTGCACTCCGTCCGGAAGCACGCATCGAGTATCCCGGTCCCGGAACGTCTGAACCTGCGCGACCGCGTGTACGCAGCCAAGTTCTTCGGTCACTACAATGCAGCGTGCGTGACCTGTCACGGCGCCCCCGGAGTTCGTCCGGATCCGTGGGTGGTGTTGTATCCCGCGGCGCCTAGGTTGACGGATCAAGCTGTGGTGGAACGCTGGAAGGACCAGGAACTATTCTGGATCATCAAGAACGGGGTCAAGGATACTGGCATGATCGCACTCGGGCCGACGCACAAGGACGCGGACATCTGGGGCGTGACCGCGCTGGTTCGTCAGCTGCCAGCCATTACGCCTGACGAGTACCAGGCGATGCGTCGTCGTTACGAAGAAAGCCAACGCGCAGCCTCGGCAGCTACGTCGGGCGCGAGCACGGGAAATGTTCACGAACGAGGCATGCAAGGCGCTGGGCACGAGCACTAGAGCTTGTTGACAGTTGTGCGCCACGGGTAGGACGCTATATGTCCTAGCGATGGATTGACATGCCTTTGGACTGAGGTCAGGCTCGCGTGCGAGATGCGAGCGCGCTGTGCGATGTCTGACGAGCAATGGGCGGTGCTCGCGCCGGTGTTTGTCGCGGCAACTCGCCGCGGGCCCAAGGGGCGCGACAATAGAGTCTTCCTCGAAGCTACGCCGTGGATCTTGCGGACCGGAGCGCCATGGCGCGATCTGCCAATCGCGTTTGGCAGATGGAATGGCGTGTATCGTAGATTTCGTCGTTGGGCAGTCGCGGGCCGGTGGGAAGCGATACGCGAAGCGCTGGGACGGACGAGTGCCGGGCTTTCACTCATAGACAGCACGATTGTAAAGGCGCATCCGCACGCCGCCGGCGCGTTGCGCAGGACCGGGGGGCAAGCGGCTCAAGCGCTCGGTCGCTCGCGCGGCGGGCTGACCCTCTCGGGATGGCGAGCGTGACCCGGCACACGACGTTCAGTTTCACGCTCGCTCCGACGCGCGAGCAAGTGGAGGCTTTGAGCCGGCACGTGGGAGCGGCGCGCTTCGCGTTCAATCAGTGTCTGCGCATCGTGCTCAATGCGCTCGAGGCAAGGAAGTTGGATGCCGAAGCGGGAGTACCCTGGTCGGGCTTCGACCTGATCAATGCGTTCAATGCCTGGAAGCGCTCGCCCGAAGCGGGCGTAGATGAAACCGGGCAAGCGGGGCTCGCCTGGCGTGACGAAGTCTGCCAGCAGGTTCTCGAGGAGGGGGCCGTCGATCTTGGCCGAGCACTCGAGGCGGTGTCGGCGTGGAACAAGGGAGAGCGCAAGGGCAAGAAGCCCTGCATGCCGCGCTTCAAGAGCAAGCTCACAGCACGCCGCTCCTTTCGCCTACGGAGCAAGGTAGCGAAATCAGGCTCGTCGACGATTAGACTCGGCGAGGGCTCTGCGCGTTCCGTGCGGCTGCCAAAGCTCGGAACCATCGCCGTGCGCGAGTGCACGCGCAAGCTCCGGCGGATGCTGAAGCAGGGCCGAGCGAAGATACTGTTCGCGACGGTCAGCCATCAGCTAGGCGGGCACTGGCGCGTCACGCTCAACGTGGAAGCGGCACCTCTGCATCCAAAGCGGCGGCATGACCCGAAC
>DATDJP010000341.1:0-2998 GCA_036520475.1 Polyangiaceae bacterium
GGCTCGTTGCGGTGCGTATGCACGCGGAGTCGAAACCTGAGAGTGAGATTTTCAATGCGCAGAACACTGCTTCAGATTGCCGCGTCGCTGGGTTTGCTCGTGACAGCGGGGTGCGACACGGATTTCGCAACACTGGTCACCGACACAGCCGCCACATTGAACCTGACCCTAACCGCGGGTGACGATGCCGCCTGCGGCGCTGGTAGCCCGCGGACATGCACCTGGTTCTGGCAGTACTCCACGAACGAGGCGGCGCTATCGCGCCCCGGGCAACTCGCCTGCAGCGGCACCTGCACGGGTGTGACCAAGACGCCCCGCATCAACACTGACGTCAAGCAACGGGTCGTCGGACTGGTGCCCAACACCAAGTATCACTTCCAGGTCTGCGGCCGAAGGGGTCCGGCGGACCCGGACCTCTGCTTCAGCATCAAACACTTCACGACCGGTTTTCACGCGCGCGTCGATCCGACTAACCAGACCCGCTTCGTCAGTGAGACCGGCAGCGAATTCTACGCGGTCGGTTACAACCAGGATCTGGGCGACGTGCCGGCTGCCGAGAAGTCGTTCGACGATCCCGGCATGCCGGTGTTGAAGCAGCGCCTGAGCGAGATCAAAAACCACGGCGCGACCACCGTGCGCCTGATGGTGCCCGAGGTCACGCACGCCATGTCGGGTGTCTCCACCTTCAACAAGCCGCGCATGGACGCCTTTACGGGCGTCATGAGCCACGCCGAGAGCATCGGCCTGAAGGTCGTCTTGACCGGCTTGTGGGACTACAACCAGAACGCGGACAACTGGTATGAGGCGCTCAACGAGACCGATCGCTGGAACGCGCAAGCGAACTACTGGAAGGAGTTCGCGCGCCGCCTCGCGGGCAACAGCGCCGTCTTCTCCTACAATCTCATCAACGAGGCCAACGTTCCCCGGCTGACGCCGGTGAGCTCCTGGCGGCAAGGGCCATTCGGCTATTGGCTCACGAAGCAGCCGCCGGTCGCGCCCGACAACTCGACCGAGGTGGCACGCCGCTGGATCCGAAAAATCACCGCCGCGATCCGACAGTTCGACTCGCTGCACATGATCACCATGGGCGGCGCCTGGCCGAGCCCGATCCCGTACTCGATGCAGGCGCAGGAGCTCTCCTATCTGTCGCCCCACATCTACTCGAGAGCGCCGGCCGAGAATCAGGCTGCGATTGACCAGCTTCGCGCCGTCAAGTCATGGGGCAAGCCGATCGTGTCGGACGAGATCAGCGGCATGACGGTCCTGAACAATGCCACGCTGGAATGGCTGCTCCTGGGCGCGGCAGACCGAACGAACGGCGCGCTCCTGACGAGCTGCCACGAGGAGTCGTGCTTTTCTCCCGCGAACTGCCCGCCGGGGCCCGACCAATTCACCTGCCAGGTGATAGCCAGCCTCTGGCTCGACGGAGCACGGAAGTTCAAGAACCTGATACCGATCCTGAAACGCACCGCGCCGACGCGCGGCTCGCTCCGGCACTACAATGGCGCGAGCGGCGTGCACCCGAAGATCTGCGGGATGCTCAACGAAGTACCCGCCGGCTACACGTTTGCAGCGAACACCGCCAGCGTGCGCCTGTTTGCGGACAGCACCGCGAAGGCCATTCTGCGCTTCGCGCACACCGACACCCGTAACAAGTACACGCTCGACTCGGCACCGGCGACGGTCACCGGCTATGCCTCCAGCAATTTCAACTTCGAACGCGTCGCCGGCTTCGTCTATCCGACCCAGGTGGCTGGCACGAGCGCGATCCGGGCTTACGTGAATGCAGCCGGAAACGAGTACCTCACGGCGGCGCCGAACGAGGCCGCGCTGGCCTTTGCCGGGTACACCTTCGACAGGATCCTCGGCTACGGCTGGTTGCCATGACCAAACGACTCTTGGGAACGCTTGCGCTTGCTGTCCTCGTTGCGGCTTGCGACACGGATGAGGCGAGCGACGTCAGCGCGACCTCGGCGCGCCTGAACCTCAGATTGACTGGCAACGTCAACTGCGACGCCGGCTGTGCCTTCTATTGGGAGTACACCACCGACAAGACCCGCTTCCAGCAAGCGGGCAGTAGTCCGTCGCCTTCTCCGCAGGTGGGCCGAACCGCGGAGCACCGCTTTCCGCCGTCCTCCGGCTTCTCTTACGAGCCCTTCGCGACGATCCCGATCACGCAGAGCGCCCGGCACTACTTCCGCCTGTGCGGCCACGTCGGGCAGAGCGCGGACGTGTGCGCGAGCGTCAAAGACTTCTTCCCGGGCGGCAAGGTCGGCATCATCGGCAGCGGGCAGAGCCTCTCCGTCGGAGCCGACAGCGAGGCGATTTCCACGATCGCGCCTCCGGGCACCTCGAACAAGAAGCTCTACGACCCGAGCGGTGCTTACGACGACACGACGACGAGCTGGCAACTCGTGCCCCTGGTCGAGCCCATTCGCAGCCTCCCTTCCCCTGCCTTCGGCGCGTACCCCAGGAACATTGCCTACAACGAGACGACTCAGAAGTTCGGCGAAACGCCGCACACCGCGATGGGCAATCAGCTCACTGCGCTCGACCCCGCCAACGTCACCTGGCACACGGTGGTCGGACGGAGCGGGATGGCAATGGCCGGGCTCGTCAAGGGCAGCGCGCCTTACCTCGCCAGCCTGCGCGAGGTGCGAATCTTCAAGAGCCTCGCCCTGGCCGAAGGCAGCGACTACGACGTGGGAGGCATCATCTTCACCCACGGCGAGGCCGACTGGAACAACGCGGCTTACGGCGACGCGCTGCTGACGCTCCACGACGACTACAACGCGGATATCAAGAACGCGACTACGGGCACGGGACAATCCCGCAGCGTGCCGCTCTTGATCACGCAACAGCACACGTTTCCGGGTCCGACGGCAGAGAATCCGCTTGGGCCAACCGCGCACAGCACGCGCCTCCAGTGGCAGGCTGCGAACGACAACCCGGGGAAAATCGTCCTGGTTGGCCCGAAGTATCAATATCACTATTACGG
>DATDJP010000342.1:0-34663 GCA_036520475.1 Polyangiaceae bacterium
GTGCCTCGAGTCCATCGAAGCGATGGGAATTTCGAGGCCCCTGACGGGGCAAGGGCCTCGAAATTCCTGCGCCATGGGCTCATCTGACTCGAGCACCAACTGTCGTGACGTACCTCGATTCGAGTGAATCGAGGTACTAGCGGTAACCGGCCGCCTACGCGGCTCTGTCCGCGCTCTACGCGGCTCGGCGCGGGGAACCCTGCAGGATCACGAGCGCGATGCGCTCGCCAGAGAGGCGCCAATCCTGAACCACGACCTCGAGACTGGCGGTCTTTTCCAGGGCGCCGTGCACGAACACGGGCAAGCCGATACGCAAACCGGGGTCGTGGCGGATCATTCCGCGCTTGACTCCGCCGGCGATGACGTTCGCGAGCTCGCGCACCGAGTCGATTTTATCCGCGTCTCCGAGCTCCTCCTCCTCGCCGACCGCCAGCAGCGTTCGGGCGAGCGCGGCGTGCCCGGTCGGTGTCGCCAGCAAGCCCAGTTGGATCGATGTGACGTCGCTCGTCAGCGCCACGAAGGCGCCGAACAGGTCCGGTCCGGCTTCCCGTGCGCGGATGCCGCGTTCCAGGCCGCAGAACCCCAGAGTCGGCGCAGACTCCTCGACGGCGGCGACCGCTGCCTCCAACCAACTGTCAATCGTGATCATTACCCAAGTACCGACGTCAAAGCCTGACGGAAGGCCTCTGGACTGAATGGTTTGGTGATCACGAACAGCGCTCCGGCTTCGCTCGCGGCGGTGCGCATCTCCGCCGTGCCTTCGGTGGTCACGAAGCCGAACTTCACGTTCACGCTATTCCTGCGCAGCTCGGTCAAGAGCTCGAAGCCGCTCATCTCCGGCATGTTCCAGTCCGAGAGCACGAGGTCGGGCGCGCTCTTGCGGATCAGGTCGTAGCCTTCCCGACCATCGCACGCTTCGACCACCTCGTGGTCGCCAAGGCCCGCTTGGCGCAAGGTGCGACGCACGATGAGACGCATGGCTCTGCTGTCGTCGATGATCAGTATCTTTTTTTTCATGAGGCTATACGCAAACGATCGGGGCGCTCCGCCCTGTATGGAGATAGAGCGTCGCAGCCGAGGGGATCTTTAGGCGCGACTCACGTTCCGGTCGGCAGAAGTGAATCGCGCTCGGGACGGGCGAGCGACGCCTCCACGAGCTCACACACGCCATGCCACCCCAGGACGTGCAGCTCCTGAACGCGCGGCGTGGACTCGGAAGGCGCGAAAAAGCACAGGTCCGCCGCGCGCGCGATCGGTCCCGGCTTCGCGCCGGTGAAGGCTACGGTGATGGCGCCACGCTCGCGTGCCGCCTCGAGCGCGCGCAGCACGTTCGGCGACCTGCCGCTGGTGCTGATGCCGATCACGACGTCGCCGACGCGCGCGAGGGCTCGCACCTGACGCGCAAAGACTTCTTTGAATTCCCAGTCGTTACCCACCGCCGTCAGGATCGACGTATCCGTCGTGAGCGCGATGGCCGGCAGCGGGTCCCGCTCGAGGGCGAAGCGGCCGACGAACTCCGCGGCGACGTGCTGCGCGTCCGCGGCGCTGCCTCCGTTGCCGCAGAACAGGAGCTTGTTGCCGGCGCGCAAGGCCGCGATGAACGTGCTGGCAATTTGAGCCAGACTGGCGACGCCCATCTCGAGGAGCGCCTCGTGCGCTGCGACGCTCTCCTCCACGATCTGGCGCAGCCGCGTCTCGCGCACGAACGAGCGCTTGGCCGTCTCCCGGCTCGCGAGCACGACCTCGACGGCTTCTTCCACGGCGCCCGCGCCGCCGGCGCTCACGAGCACGCGCTGCGCCAGCGCCCGCGCCTTTCGCGATCCGTCCGCGGGAGTCATCGAGAAGCCGACCTTCGGGAACGCCAGCGCGTCCCGATCCGAATCCCCCACGAAGCAGAAGTGCGAGAGCGCCACGCCGAGCTCCTGAGAGAGACGCTCGAGGGCCGCGCATTTGTCCTTGGCTCCCGCGACGACGCGATCAGCGCCGATGCGCGCCGCGAGCACATCGACGAGTTCGCCGCTTTCACCAGTGACGAGCGCGATCGAAAGGCCCGCCGCCCGCGCCCGCCCGAGCGCGTCGAGATCGCGAAACGCCAGACTTTTCTGCTGTTCGCCGTCGCGCGTCAAATAGGCGCGACCGTCCGTGAACACGCCGTCCACGTCGAGCGCCAACACCTGGATGCCCGTTTTCACCAGCACGTCCGCCCTCCATCCACCACTAGATTTGCGCCTGTCATGTACGACGAGGCGTCCGAGCACAAAAACACGACCGCTGCCTTGTACTCGTGCGCGCGGGCCATACGCCCGAGCGGAATCAGATTCGTGAGCTTCGCCAGGAACTCGTCGGGCTGACCGGCGAACACACCGCCCGGGCACAGCGCATTCACGCGTACGTTCCGCTCTGCCCAATACGTGGCCAGGTACCTGGTCAGCATCAAGAGCCCCCCCTTGACCACCGAGTAGGTCACGGGTTTCGTGGGTTGCTCGTGCGGCGCCAGCCCGTCCTGCCGATAAATGCGCTGATCGGGCGCGATCAACCCGAGGTCGGACGCGATGTTCAGGATCACGCCGCCACCCTGCTCCGCCATGTGCGCGCCGAACACCTGGCTGCACAGGAACGCTCCCGTGAGACCGACGTCGATGTCCGAGAGCCAGTACGCTAGACTCAGGTTCTCGAAGCGCGTTCCTGCCAGGTTGCCGTCTTCGACCTTGGGGTTCCGTGCGGCGTTGTTGATGAGCACGTCCACGCGACCGTAAGCGGCCAGTACGTCCTGCAGCGCGGCCTTCACGGAGTCCTTGGACGTCACGTCGAGGGCGATGGATCGCGCGGGCACGCCGTGCTGCCCGGCGAGCTCGCGCGCGAACCCCTCGCCCGCTTCGGCGCGCAGATCGGCGATCACCGGCGTGCCGCCCGCTTCGGCGATGGCGGCGGCGTGCTGGCGACCGAGCAGCCCCGCGCCGCCCGTGATCAGGACGACGCGACCGCTCAGGTCGAAGCTCTGCCGAACGCCGTGCTCGAGCGACGAATCTGCGACGTTCATGCGGGATGGCGCTGACATGGCTCCTCTGGGTTCTGCAAACGCACGCGTTCGCGGCTCACTACCGCGGCTTCGAGCGCCGCGATCTGATCGGGATAGTCGAGCTCGTGAATGCGGCCCGAGATCACGAACGGCAAGACGACGCGCCCGCACATCGAGCCGTAATCGAGCACCGCGCGCGGCCTTACGACATCGACGTAGCCGTTCTGCCAGTACACCGGCGGCAGCGCCTGGCGAGGCATGGAGTGCGCCTCCGGGAAGCCTTCGAGGCGCAGCGCCGGCTCCAGATAGCCGCCCTGAATGCGCCACATCTTGTACGGAGTTTGCTCGGCGAGGCTGACGGAGCGCAGCGCGTCCGCTGAAGGACACGACAGCATCCGCTCCACGGCCTCCTCGATCAGCGCCACGTCGCGTAGTGGTCCCGTGGGTCGCAAGTGCACCACGAGCTCCGGGACGTACCCCTCGTGCTCGGCGAGCCAGGTCAGGGCATGACGAAACACCTCGAAATCCGTGGCCGTGTCCGTGGCGTACTCGGCGGGCCGCCGAAAAGGCACTTCCGCCCCAAAGCTCCGCGCCACCTCGGAGATCTCCTGATCGTCCGTCGAGACGATCGTGCGCTCTACCCGTGAACAATCGAGCGCGTGCGCTATCGAGTACGCGATCAGCGGCTTGCCTGCGACGGGCAGTACGTTCTTGCGCGGCACGGACTTGGAGCCGCCACGAGCCGGGATCAGCGCGAGCACCCGCGGCGCGCTCACGACGCCGCTCCCGCCGTGAGCTCGACGGTCTCACCGGAACGCTGGGACTCTTTGAGGGCGAGCGCGATCTCGAGGCTCCGAGCGCCGTCGCGAACGCCGATGGGCGCGGGCCGGCGCTCCCTCACGCACGCGAAGAACTCGCCGAGCTCGTCGAGGAACAGCTGATTGCGCGGATAATCCTGATAGTCGAGGCTGTCCGCGATCTCGCCGTGCTCGTCGAAGCGCACGAACCCGCCGGTGCTGAGCGTCCACTCCACGCGGCCGCGCTCACCGATCAAACGACAGCGCCGGGACGGGGGTTTCTGAAGGTAGTCCTGGTGCAGATGGACGGGCAGCACGCGACCGTCCCTGCGCCGGTACTGGATGAGCGACGAGGCCACGTCATCGACGTCGATCTGCAAGCTCGAGAGCTGGCCGCCCAGCGAGAACACGCGCTCGGGCATGCCGAACAGCGCGACCATCAGATCGATTTCGTGAATTTGGGTGATCGTGACGCCGCCGCCGAGATCGCTGCGCGACGCGTAGCTGCGCCGGTAGTCTTCGTAAGGGTGAAAGCCGGGCAGGTACTCGCCCACTTCGAAGCTCACGCTGCACAGCCGTCCGAGGCTGTCTTCTCGCAGCAACTTCTGAATCCGACGAAACGCCGGATGCTGCCGGAGCTGATAGGCGACGAACGCGACGAGCCGCTTCTCCTCGACGATCCGGGCCAGCGCGTCGACGCCGTCGAGGCTGTCTGCCAGCGGCTTCTCGATGAACAGATGGCAGCCGTGTTCGGCCGCGCGCGCAGCGACGGACAGGTGCAGGCTGGTCGGATTGGTGACGAACACCACGTCCGGTGCCGCCGCGAACGCGCGCTCGATCTCGGCGAAGACCTGAATACCGTACTTCTCCTCGAGGCATTCGCCCGGGGCGATGCGCATGCGCTCGTCGATCACGTCGCGCTCGCCGCGCACGCGATGCGCGAAGATCTCGACGTCTTTACCGTAGAGCGCGCGCAGGTTCCGCACGTGGCGCTGACCGATGCTACCCAGGCCAAAGAACAGACAGCGCATCAGGCCGCGTTCCTCGTCGCGTCCGCGACGCACTGTTCGATGTACGCGAGACCCTGTGCGGCTTCCGCGATCGGGTCCGACTCGAAGTAATGCTCGAACACGAAGTCTCCCGCGAAGCCGCGCTTCGCGAGCGCGGCGAATAGTCCGCGGAAGTTCGCGTCACCGCAGCCGAGCGGCCGGCTCTTGCCGAACGCCTTGCGATCCTTGATGTGGACGGCTTCGAGGTGAGGCAGGACGTGCAGCACGTCTTCCGCGATATCGAAGCCTTGGGCCGTGGAGTTGCCCGCGTCGTAGTAGGCGCGCACGTTCGGCTCAGCGACACGGTCGATGAACGCCGCGTACTCGGCGCCGGGGATCTCCATCTCCAGGCCGAGCACGATGTCTGCCATCCTCGCGACGCGCGCTGCGCTCCGCAGGCTCTGCACTGCCTGATCCTGCAGCTCGAGGCTGGTAAGCGCGGCCGTCTCGAGCAGCGGCAGCAGAATGCGCGTCGCGCCGATGGCGTGCGCCCAGACCACGAGCTCCCGCAGACGCTGCACGTTCTCCGCGCGCTCGGGCTCCGTGACGCCCGCGAGCTTGTGGACCATGAAGTAGGGCGCACAGATCGAGCCCACGGGCACGCCGCTGGTCGCGATGACGCTCACGATTTCACGGCGCCCCTGCGCTGACGCCAGCGGATTGTCGCTGGCCGTGTCGGCGAGGAAGATCCACTCCATGCACTCGAAGCCGAGCGCTCGGGCCTGCGAAAACTCCTGACGCCAACTGTTCTGGGGAAACGCCTGCAACCGATCGCCCTGCCGTGGCGAGAGCCGCCCCTGCATGACACCGATCCGCCCGGACAACGCACCGCTTTCCATGTCACGTCCCGTTTGAGAGCGTGCGTCAGCCGACGCGACGGAGTTTTTGGCGGATGGGCGCCTCGTCCGCGGTGACGCACTTCACGCCGTCGCCGAGCGCCGACTCGATGGTGCGGATGTCACGGACCAACTTCATCAAGCCTTGCGGCTCCACCGAGGCCGCCTGGTCGCTGCCCCACATCGCGCGGTCGAGGGTGATGTGCCGCTCGATCATGCACGCTCCGAGCGCGACGGCGGCATAGCTCGTCGCGAGCCCGACTTCGTGGCCCGAGTAGCCGACGGGAACGCCGTAGCGTTCACGCAGAACCGGGATCAGCTTGAGGTTCAGGTCCAAAACCTTGGCCGGGTAGGCGCTGGTGGTGTGCAGGATCACGAGCCTGTCGGTGCCGAGCACTTCGACGGCGCGGTCGACCTCTGCCAGCGTGCTCATGCCCGTCGAAATGATGATCGGGCGGCCCGTGGCGCGATGATGTTGGAGCAGCGCAGAGTCCGTGAGGCTCGCCGATGCGATCTTGTAACAAGGCGGGTCGAACCGCTCCATGAAGTCCACCGACGCTTCGTCCCAGCAGGACGCGAACCACGCAATCTTCTGATCTTTGCAGTAGCTGTCGATGTTGCGGTAGTGATCCGCGCCGAACTCGAGGCCGCGCTTGAGGTGGCCGTTGGTCGCTCCGAACGGATTTTCACGCTGCCGCGCCAGTTCTTCGGCGCTGTAGACCACGTCCACCGTGCGCTTCTGGAACTTGACGGCGGCGCACCCGGCGATCGCCGCCACGTCGATCAAGCGACGCGCAATCCCCAGATCCCCGTTGTGATTGATACCAATCTCACCGACTACGTAGCACGGAGCACCCTCGCCTACAGGGGTACCACCAATCATGACCTGGACCATTTGCTTCACTCCTGAACTCGAGCACTGCAAGCCGCGTGCTCAGCGCGCTTCTGCGCGCGTCGCGACGACGAGCAGCATCCATTCCTTCGAGAAACGCACGAATTTGTGACGTTTGCAGGCCTCCGGCAGCAGCGCCGCCGCGCCTGCCAGCGGCCTGAGATAGGGTCTCTTCCAGAGCAGCGGCAGCTGCCGAAAGCGCTCCGCCGTCTGCACCGTGAAACCGTGGCTCTCGATGCAGCTCGTCAGACCGCGCAAGGTGAACGGCCGGACGTGCGTCCAGTCGTCATAGAAATGACGCCACTGCGCACGCCAGTCTGGCACGAGCGAAATCAGTACGCCGCCCGGCGCGAGCACGCGGTGACACTCGCGCAGCACACGGCTCACGTCATGGAGATGCTCGAGCACGGACTTGTTGAACACCACCTGCATCTCGCCGCTGGCAAACGGCAGATTCTGCTGTTCGTAGTCGGCGACCAGCACCGGCTCGGAGAAGCGCGGCTGCGTGGGGCGCGAGCGATCCACGCCCGTCACGGCGAACCCCGCTCGCGCAAATCCGTGCAGAAACTCGCCGCGGCCGCAGCCCAGATCGAGCAGCCGCGCACCGCGCGCCGCGCCCAGGAACCGCTCGCTCAAGTAGGCCGTCAAGAGCCCCGGATACTGGCCGTACGGCTTGTCCGCCTCGCGGTAGTGCACGTCGAGGTAGTTGGCGGGGCCGTCGCTGACGTCGAAAACCGGTGCGCTCACGTGTCTCTCCTGCGCGTCTCGTCGCTGGCAATGCGCAGCGCAGCGCGGCTGATCTCGTCGGCGATGCGCAGCGCGTTCACGAAGGGGGTGACGTTGTCGCTGGGCGTGGCCTGTTCGGCGAGCGCCAGAGCGTCCGCTTCGTGCTGAACGGCGTCGAGCGGCGCAGCGGCTGCATCGGACAGCCGGGGTTCCGAGACGCTCGCAGGAGCGCTCGGCGCGGCGCCTGCCCCGAGCACGGCGTAGCCGTGGGTCAACGCCTGCTGGGACATGAATTCGACCGAGCGCACGTACGCCTGCTCGTTGCCCGTAAAATAGCCGCGCGCCTTCAAGGCATGCACGAAGCCCGCTGCGTCCCCTTGCCGCGCCGCTTCGAGAGCCTTCGGATAGCGGGCCTGCAGCAGGCGCACGTAGTCGGTGGCGCCTTCCGTGGCCGAGTTGTACGCCCGAAAGCGATCCACGATTTGCCGCTCGTCAGCGCCCCAGCCCTCGCGCGTCTTCTGCGCGACGCTCAGGCCGGAGGGACCCGTGCCTTTGATGCCGCCGAAGTTGTAGTTGTACATGGACGCGCCGCGGCCGGTCTCGTGCGCCCATTGTGCCGTGAGAATTGCCGTCGTCGCGGCGCTCGGACGCTCGCCGGTCAGCTGCGTGTAAGCGTGTCCCAGGGCGTGCGCCGCTTGCTCACCGCTCAGCGCCGTGCGCCGCGCGGCGACGACCTGGGTGGGCGGCGCGGCGCCGCTCGCGCGCGTGCTTTGCGACAACGCCTGAGAGAACCGCGTATCGAGGCGTCGCGTCTCGGGCGACGGAGCCGCAGCCGGCGTCGCGAGATCCGCGCGAATCGGGCTAACCACGGAGTCCTCCGACCACGAACGCACGCGTCACTTGCGCGCCTCCAGCGTGGACTTGAGCACCGTGAGCTCCTCGAGCAAGTCGAACAGTTGCGTCTCCAGGCCGCGATTGCCGATCAGGGTCAGCGCGTAGGCGACCGATTCGACGCGCCTTGCGCGAAAGCGCTCGGCGGCCGCACGCATGCAGCGTGCTTTGAGCACGGGGATGCTTTCCACCAGCCGCGCGACCGTGTCACCACCGGCGTACGGATCGTTGAGCACCGTGAGCAGCTTGTGGATGGCGTCGAGCATGGACAGATCCGCCGCGGTGACCTGACACGGTCCCGCTCCCGGCTTGATGACTGGGCGGTGGCTCTCGCGCATCGACGTGGCGTTGCCATTGCGAGAGCGAGGCCAAGTCGGTGGCCGAAATTTTCCGGAATTGTTGGGCTTGCGCGGGCGCGCGCCAGAATCCTGACTCTGCTCACGTCAACCGCTCAACGGCCGCGCACGGCGCACCACAGGTAGGTCTGGCGCATTGCTGCGTGCTCGCCCGAGCTCGAGTAGAGCGCTGCCTGGCTCGAGTATTGCTCATGCTGCGGAAGCACAATGAGCACAGGCATCTGGTCCGCCGTTTCAGGAGCCGTTGGTCAGTCTGCCGCCCTCGAGGTCGCCGCGAACAACATCGCCAACGCTTCGACTCCCGGATTTCGCGCTGACCGCGCCGTGTTTCGCCAGGAGCTCGCGCGCGTCATGTCCACGGACAACTCGACGCGCTCGCTTCGCTACTCCGTCGTGCGCAGCGTCGAGCCGGACCTGGAGAGCGGAACCATCCAACACACCGGCCGCAACCTGGACGCGGCGATCCGCGGCAAGGACGGCTTCTTCGTGGTATCGACGGCACAGGGCGAGCGCTACACACGCGCGGGCAGCGTGCGACTGACGGCCGACGGCCGAGTGACGACTCCCGAAGGGCACGCGTATCTCGGTCCGGACCGCCGGCCGCTGCGCGTAACCCCGGACGCAACGGACGTGAGCATCGGCCCCGACGGCGCGCTCAACGTGAACGGTGAGCCCACCTCGCGCTTCCTGTTCGCTTCGTTCGACAATCCAACTCGCCTGGAAAAAGATGGCAACGTGCTCCTGCGCGGCACCGCAGCAGCCGGTCCCGCACGCGTCGCAAACGTGGAGCTCGAGGCCGGTGCGCTGGAAATGTCGAACTCATCGGCTCTCGCAGGGATGACGAGCATGGTTACGGCGACGCGACAATTTGACATGCTCGCGCGAGTTATCGAAGCGTTCAGCAACGTCGATCGCAAAGCGGCGACCGACATCATGCGTCGATAGCAGCGCCCGTGACGCACGCGAGCGGCCGCGCGGCCACCGCGATTGCTCCTGAATATGCGCGATGTCGGATGTGCGCCAATGTAGCGCGGCGCGCGAGCGGGCGTTTTCTGCGCGTTTAGGCTTGTTCCGGCGGCTCGCCGCGGGTTACCAATGGATCCGGATGAAGAAGTCGAAGCGCGCCTCCACGCGAGCCGGGGCAGAAGCTCCGAAGCGGTCCCGCCGCGCTCGGGCGAGCAGCGTGCGCGCCTGGATCGCCGTCGTACCTTTGCTCGCTTCCGCGGCGATCACCGGGTGCCCGGGTGCACTCGACAATCCGGAGCGCTTTCTCGACGGCAGCGCCGGCGGCTCTGACAACTGCGGGAGCATCCCGCAGCTCTTGCAACAGACCTGCTCCGGTAGCGCTTGTCACAGCTCCGCGGATTCGGGCACGGGCCTCGACCTCGTGTCGACTGCCGTCGCGGAGCGCCTCGTGGGCGTGCCGGGCTCGGCGGCCTGCGGGGATCGGCTGCTGATCGATCCGAACGATCCGGCGAACAGTCTCCTTTTGCTGAAGCTCGACGAACCGCCGCCGTGCGGCTCGCGCATGCCGCTCGGATCCGAGCTGACAGCGGAGCAGAAGGCGTGCGTCAGAACCTGGATCGATCAGGTGATCGGCGCAGTCGGTACTGGCGGAGCGGGCGGCAGGGACGGCGGCGCCGGCATGAGCGGAGCGGGCGGCACGGCTGGCTCGTCCGGCATGGGCGGCAGCGCAGGCAGAGCCGGCAGCGGCGGTACCTCCGGCATGGGCGGTAGCGCAGGCAGAGCCGGCACCGGCGGTACCTCCGGCATGGGCGGTAGCGCAGGCAGAGCCGGCACCGGCGGCACCGCAGGCATGGGCGGCGCCGGGATGGCTGGCATGTCCGGCATGGGCGGCAGCGCCGGGATGGCGGGCATGTCCGGCATGGGCGGCAGCGCTGGGATGGCGGGCATGTCCGGCGACGGCGGCGGCGGCGGCGATGGGGGCACGGGCGGCGTTGCCGATAGCGGCACCGACTGACAGCGGAAGGACGCGAGGATCTCGGATGATTGTTAGCCTCAGTTTCGGGCGCTGGCTTGCGCTCGGCGGCCTGTTGACCATCTTCGTGACTGCGGGCCATCCGGCGCTCGCTCAGACTGAAAAGAAGCCCGCAAGCTCCGCTGCCAAAGCGAAAAAGAAGAAGCCTCCGGTACGCGCGAAGAAGGCAACGCCAGAGCCCGGCGACGACCTCGGCGAAGAGGAAGAAGTCGAAAAAGCGCCCAAGCCAAAGAAACAAACGCGCGCACAGAAGGCCAAAGCCGAAAAAGAAAAGAAGGCGCAAGAGAAGGCCGCCAAAGCCGAGAAGGAAGCGGCAGACAAGGAAGCCAAGGCCGAGAAAGCCAGAGCCGCGAAAGAGAAGAAGGCCAAAGCCAAAAAGGGCAAGGGCAAGGGCAAAGGCAAGAAGGCCGCGCCACCGCCGGAGGAGGCGCGCATCGTGGTCTTGCCGTTCGATGGTCCGAACGGCAAACGGCTCCGCGGTGACGTCGTCTCGTCACTCTCCAAGGTCGAGGGCGTTGCCGACGTCACCGAAGAGAACTCGAAACGCGAGAACTCGGCAGACGCCGCGATCGCGCTCGCCAACGAGCAGCAAGCCTCGGCGGTGCTCTACGGCACGGCTTCGAAGAAGCGCGGGCAGATCGTGCTCGACGTCGTGATGCGCAACGGCACGGACGGACAGGTGCTCGGAGAAGCCAGCTTCAAGGGACCCACTGTTCAGAAGGTCAAACAGCAAGTTGACACCAATCTCCCCATCGAGCTGGCAGAGGCGATCGAGCGGGCCAAGCCCACGCCGGAACCGGAGCCCGAGCCGCCGCCAGAAGAAGACCCGGAAGCCGTAGCGACCGAGGAAGAGAAGGAGAAAGAGGAAGAGCCCGAGGCAGAAGAAGAGGCGCCGGCAGCTGCCGCCAAAGGTCGCCCCTCACCCCTCGAAATCTGGCTCGGCTTCCGCGGGTTCGATCGCGACTTCAGCTACAACGAAGACCTGTCTCAATTCGAAAACGGCGTGGCCGAGCAAAGCACTTACGGCGGGCCCGGCGCCGCCGGCTTCCTGAGCTTGCGCTGGTATCCCGTCGCGCACACCAAGGGGGGATTTCTGTCGCACCTCGGGCTTCAGGGCGGCTACGAGCGCGGCTTCCTCACGCGCGCCAAATCGCCGACAGGGCGCGAGCTCGACGTGACCTACCAGGAGTTTTTCATCGGCCTGCGCGGGCGCATTCCGATTGCAAAGCACGAGCTCGGCGTGAGCGCGAGCTACGGCCAGCACGAGTTCACGATCCAGGACGACGACGTCCTCCTTCCTGACGTCAACTACGGCTACTTACGCCCCGCCGTCGATGGGCGCTTTCGGTTCGGGAAAGGCTTGGTCGGCTTTTCACTCGGCTATCGCAACGTCCTGTCGGCAGGGCAGATCCAGGACGACGACTGGTTTCCGAACTCGGACGTCGGGGGCATCGACGCGGGCCTGTTCGGCGGCTACACGCCCACGGGCAGCTACGATTTGATGGCCGGTTTCGACATGCGTCGCTACTACTACAGCCTCAATCCGGATCCCGGTGATCCGCGCGTGGCCGGCGGCGCCGTCGACCAGTACCTCGGCGTATGGCTGGGCGTCGCCTGGCGCCTCGCCGGCAGCAAAGACTGACGTTCAGTTCGCGTTCGGACGGAGTAGCACGATGTCGACGCGCCGGTTTCGGCGGCGCCCTTCGTCATTGCCGTTGTCCGCGACCGGCCTGCGATCCGCATAGCCGACGATGCTCAGGTTCTCTTCGGACACCTGATGACTCGTGAAGTACGCCAGCACCGACGCGGCGCGCGCGGCGGACAGGTCCCAGTTCGAACGGTAGGTCGCGTTCTGAATCGGCCTCGAGTCCGTGTGGCCCTCGATGCGAATTGGACTCTTGATGCCTGCGATGGCGTCCGCGACCGCTTTCAGGTCCGCGCTGTACTCGCCGCGAATATCGGCAGAGCCGGAGGGGAAGTAGGCCGAGTCGCGTAGGCGGATGACGAGTCCATCGGGACCATCGATGAGCTTGATTCGTCCGCTCGTGAGCCCCTCGCCGAGAGTCCGCTCGAGACGCTCGCGAATGCCGCGATAGAGCTCGGCGGCCTGCTCGCCGCCCTTGCCCTTCTTGTCCTCGTGCATGCCCGCGTGCGTTCCGCTCTCGTCGGCGAGCACGGGCACGGGACCCTTCATCTCCTCTTCGAAGAGCTGCCACTTCGAGGCGCTGCGTACCGATTCGGCGAAGCGCCCGACCTTGTTCGAGTCCACCTGCGAGACCGCGAACATGACCACGAAGAAGGCGAACAGCAGCGTGATGAAGTCCGCGTACGACACGAGCCACCGCTCGTGATTGACGTGCTCCTCGTGCCTTACCTTCCTGGCCATGAGCCCTCAGAAACGGCACGAGGCCAGAAACCTTGAGCGAGTCCGGGCGAACGCCAGGACACGGCTACTTTTTGCCCTTGGCGTCCGGCTTTTCGGATTCGTCGCCGGCCAGCGCGGAGAGCTTCTCTTTGATGAGGTTCGGGTTCTGTCCCTGCTGTATGGCGAGCGCGCCTTCCATCATCAGCGACAGGCGGGCCATGTGGTCTTTGTGCATGAGCTTCAGCTTGCCCGCGGCCGGTAGAAAGAGCAGGTTCGCAAAACCTACACCGTAGATCGTCGCCACGAACGCCACCGAGATACCCGCGCCGACAGCGCTCACGTCCGACAGGTTTTGCATCACGTGGATGAGGCCCATCACGGCGCCGATGATGCCGATGGTCGGCGCATACCCGCCGGCGGCCTCCCACACCTTGGCCGGCTTTTCGCCGTCCTCTTCCATGCGATCGAGGATGCCCTCGAGGTTCTCGCGCATCGCCTTGGAGTCGCTGCCGTCGACGGCCATCATCAGCGCCTTCTGCAGGAACGAATGACTGACCTGCGACAGCACTTCTTCGAGCGACACGATGCCGTCTTTGCGCGCCTTGAGCGCATAGCCCGTGATCTCATCGATGAGCGCGTTCGGGTCGCCTGCCTTGTTGCCGAGAAACACGCCCTTCATGGCCTTGCAGGCTTTGACGAACACCTTGAGCGGAAACCCGATCATCGTGGCACCCACCGTGCCGCCGATCACGATCATCGCCGCCGTCGGTTGCACGAGAGACGAGATGTGTCCGCCTTCGAGCGCGTTCCCGACGAGTATCGCGCCGACCCCACCGCCCATACCGATAACCGTTGCCTTATCCATCTTGAACTACTCAAAACCTCGGAGGCGGCCGGCTGGCGCGCGCGGGTGGTGGATGGGTACTCGGCGTGACCGGATGCGACGCGGAGCTGACCGTCGCAGCCTGTCCAGCCAGGAGCGCCCGACGAAAAGCGACGACGCGATCGATGATTTCCTGCAGCGATTCCAGCACGATCATCTTCTCGCCACTCGTGAAGCAGATCACCGTGTCCGGCGTCTCCTCGATGGTCTCGATGAGGTCGGGGTTGACCGCCGCGTGCTGGCCCTTGATGCGTGTTACGTGGATCACCACGCCGGACACAGCAAGCAGCGTGCCCGCCCTGGACTAGCAGAAATCCAAGGGAGAACGCCGCTCCGGCGCGCCTACCGCGGGACGCAACCGAGTGCATTCGGCCACGAGCGTCAAACAATCGAACGTCCGTGTCAGCGCGTTGGCAGCAGCGTTCGAGCCAAAGCCCCCGAGCGCGCCAGCGGTGCGAGAGAGACCCACCCGGCGTGCCAGCGCGCACAGCCGGGAAGATCAGGCAGATCCGTGACTTGCCACGACGCGCGTGAGCCGCGATTTCGCTCGTGGTAGCTTGGATCGAGCAGGCGCTGCGTGCGAAAGACTCGTCATCAAAGCCAGGACGTCGACGTGAACGACGGTCGTCGCGACGCTGACGAGACGCTGATGCAGCGCGCCGCCAGGGGTGAACAGAGCGCGTTCGCGGAGCTGTATGATCGTCACGCTCCGACTTTGCTCGCGACCGCCACGCGCATGCTCGGAGCACGCGAGGCTCAGGATGTGCTGCATGACGTCTTCCTGGAAGCCTGGTGTCACGTCTCGGACTACAGCGCGAGCCGGGGCAGCGTGCGCACGTGGCTGCTCGTTCGTCTGCGCTCCCGCGCGCTCGACCGATTGATCGGCGTCGAACGGGCGCGCACGGACTCGCTCGACGTGGTCAACGAGGCGCACACGCTGGCCATTTCCAGTAACTTGCAGCACTCTGCGGTCGATCGCATCGCCGTGCGCACAGCGCTAGAGCGCCTGGGTCCGGAAGTTCGCGAAGCGCTGGAGCTCTCGTACTTCGCCGGTTTGACGATGCGAGAAATTGCAGAGCGTGCCGGTGTGCCGCTCGGCACGGTGAAGTCGCGCATTGCACGCGGCCTGGCGGCATTGTCGAGCTTACTGAATCTGCAGAAGGAACCGCGCAATGACTCATGACTTGCCTGGGGATCCCGAAGCCTTCTGTCTCTTGTCCGTTGCGCTCGACCCGGTGCCTCCGCCGCGGCATTGCCGCGAGCGCTGGCTGGCTGAACTTTCGGGAACCGCGCGCTATCTGCCGTTTCAGCGGGGCCTACGCGAACACTTCGATTTGACTGAGCCGGTCGCGAACGAGCTTCTGGCGCGCATCCAGCAGGCGGACGCTTGGACGCCGGGCGTCGCGCCCATCGTGGGCTTTCTCCACTTCCAGCCAGGTCCGCAACTGGGCCGCGCGCACTGCGGTTTCGTGCGCATGAAACGCGGCATGCAGGTTCCAGCTCACCGGCATACGGACCGCGAGCTCACGTACGTGCTCGAGGGTGTGCTCGTCGACGGCGATGGAAACCGCTACGGGCCCGGAGAGGTCATCGAGATGCCGGTGAACTCGGTACACGCGCTGTACGTCGCCTCCGAGCACGACGCGCTGCTGGCCACCGCGCAAGGTCGCGTCCATTTGCTGGGAATTTGAAGCGGCGGCGATCCTTTTGGCCAGCTGGCCCGTACCCTAGCGGAAACGCCTCTCGGCTCATCTGCAGGAACCCTACCCTTCATGACTATTTCACTCTCCGCGAGAACGGCCGGCTGCGCGCTCGCCCTGGGCCTGTTCGGGTGTGGCTCGTCCGACGACGAATCACCCGGCACGACCCGCGCCGCCGCCTGTGACACGCTGCCCGCGCGCGCCGCAGGCCGCGGCTTCACCCTGGACGAGGGCACGCTCGAGCTAAAACCCGGGCAGGACGGCATATTTTGCCGGCAGATGCCGGTCCCTGCCGAGTACGCCGGCGGGGACTATTTCATGACCGGGCTCGACGCGGCCGTGTCCCTCGGGACCCACCACTTCGTCATGACGTTCAGCGACGAGCCCATGAGCGCCGTCGCTCCGCTCTGCGAGGACACGGGGTCCGGACAGGTCCGCTCGGGCAACGCCAGCTTTCAGGACTTCGACGTCAATCCCGACGCTTCGCCGATCGTCGAGACCATTCGCCGCATCGCCTTCGGCGGCGGGGGCGGCGAGTCGAAAGTGCGCTTCCCACCGGGGTACGGCAAACCGATGCCGACCGGCTTCTTCGAGAGCAGTCATCACTTACTCAACCTGCGCCAAGACCCAATGGATATCTGTGGTCGCTTCAACGTGTACGCCGCCCCTGCCGAAGAGATCGAGCATCCGATGGGCGTGCTATTCGCGAACGCGCTGCACGTGGACGTGGCGCCGAACAGCGCCGGCAAACTGGAAGCCACGATGATCGCGCCGGAGCCGATCGATCTGGTGGTGTTCATGTCCCACTCCCACAATTTCCTCACGCGCTTCGAGATGTTCGTGCACCGAGACGGCAAGACGGAAGCAGAGCCCGTCTACGTGAACACAGACTGGGAAAACCCGCTGGCGCTCGTGCAAGATCCTCCGATCAGCCTGAAGGCCGGCGACGGCATCATGTTCCGTTGCTCGTACCAGAACTCGACGCCTCAGAAGCTCGGGTGGGGCGTGATCGGCGGCGAGATGTGCATGCCGTTCGCGCTCTACTCGCATCCCAAAGGCACGGCACGCCGCGTCCCTCCCAATCTGAGCGTTCTGATGACGGACGCCACGCCCAAGGTTCTGGAAGTGGGCACAGGCGCGTTCGGCGGCTGACGCGGTCAGGCCGGGCGCGAGCCGCGCGTGCGAAACTCGGCGACGAGCGGCGCGAATACCTGCACGTCCGGGATGTTCGGGAAACTGTGCTCGGCGCCCGTCTTCGCCCACGGGTACGCTTCCGCCGTGCAGGTCTCGACGAACGGGGTGAACCAGGCGTGATCATCGAGCATCGACGCCCGCACGTTGACCAGATCGTCCATGCCGGGGAGGCGGGTGAAGAGCCAGCTCTTGCAGTGCGGGCAGTGATGGTGGCGTGCCGCGCCGTGCAGCCCGCCAATCACCGGTTCACCTTGAACGACCTCGAAGCCCGCGGCCGGCACCAGCACGCTGAGTGAGAAGGCGCTCGCTGTCATGCGCTGACAACCGAGACAGTGACACGCCATGGTCAGGAGCGGCGGCGCAGTGATACGCATCAGCACCTGGTCACATCGGCAACGGGCGTTCCAGGGAAGTTTCCACTCGTCCATGATGGCGCGCAGTATATCGCTCTCGAGCTCTTGCGACAGCGAGGGACGCTACTTCGTGCCGAACATGCGATCCCCGGCGTCCCCCAGGCCCGGGAGGATAAAGCCGCGCTCGTCGAGCCGTTCATCGACTGCGGCGGTGAACACCGGCACTTCTGGGTGCACTTCGTGGAAGTTCGCGATTCCCTCCGGAGCCGCCAAGATGCACACGAATTTGATCGACTTGGGGCGCGCTCCGAGCACGCGGTCGACCGCGGCGATGGCGCCGTTCCCTGTGGCCAGGAGCGGCTCGAGCACGATCACGTCGCGATCCTGAATCTCGCTTGGCATCTTGAAGTAGTACTCCACGGCGCCCAGCGTCTTCGGGTCGCGGTACAGCCCGATGTGACCGATACGCGCAGACGGCAAGATGCGCAGCATGCCGTCGAGCATGCCGCTGCCCGCACGCAGGATGCTCACGAGCACGACCTTTTTGCCCTCGAGCGTCGGAGAGCGCATGCGCGCGAACGGCGTCTCGATCTCCTGGTACACCAGCGGCAAATCGCGCGTCACCTCGTAGGCGAGCAGCATGCTGATCTCGGAGAGCAGCTCGCGGAACGAGTTCGTGCTGCGCTCCTTTTCACGCAGCAGTGTGAGCTTGTGCTGCACCAGCGGGTGCTGAATCACGGTTACGACTCCGGGCATGTCCCTCACCTACTCCTTCTCAGAACACGGTGCCGTCACTCTGCACGCGGATGGGCGGCGCGCCGTCGGGGCGTCGCTCGAAGGCCAGCTCCCGACCCGCCGCCCATGTGCCGCCTTCGAGTACCTTGGCGAGCGGCAGCTCGTCTGCCGTCAGGCCCGTGAGCTGCCGCAGGCGCGCGGCCGTGCGATCGAGCAGCGCCACCGTCAACGTGCGCCATTCGACCACGACGCTGGAAGCGACGGGGAAGGTGTCCGTGAGCACGCTCGCCTGTTTGGGCAGGAGCGCGCCGCCATCCACGAACAACCCGCCGTTCCGATATTCGGCGAGGCCAGTCAGCTCGTCCATGCCCGTGATGCGGACGCCTGCCCACTCCAGGGGCTCACACAGCGAATACGTAAGCCACTGCGACAGCTTGTGCAGCGGAACCCAGCCGAGTCGCGGATGCTGCCACACGTCGCCCAGGTTTTTTCCCGCCAGCACGGCTCGCCCCGGCCAGATGTCCGCGAAGGCTTCGAGCACGGCCTCGAGCACGCGAGCGGCGCGCAGCTCATTCTGCTCGGCGAGGCCGAGGAGATAGAGCGCGAGATTGCCCAAACGCGGCGCTTCGGCGCCGAAGTAGCGCGGCTCCTTCGACACCACCCGTCCGAGGCGCTGCAGGATCTCGGCGCGGCCTTCGAGGCCAACCAGCGGATTGTCGGACGAAACCTGAAATGCGCGTGCCAGCGCGGACGCAGAGACCCGGAGCAACGCCTCGGCGTCGGCAGAGAGCGGCGCTGTCTCCGGACGGGCGGAGAGACCCCCGGCGGCAAACCAGTGAAAACTGGCGACGGCCAAGCCTTCGGAGCGCGTGAAACGCTCGTCCGACGCTTCGCGGTACCCCCAACCCGGACCTGCGCCGGCGTCGAGCAGCACACTGACGATGACGAGCTCGAACAGCGCGCACAACCGCGGTTCACGGCCGAGCGCCGCCAGCTGCGGCTCGAGCGCCGCCATGCGATCGACGCCGCCCGCGGCAAAGTGACGCCAGCGCGAGTGGTACGGAACGGCACGCAGGTCCGCGTGACGGCTGCGCGTGACGGACAGCACGCGCTCCGCGATCACCGACGAGCGCGCTTCATCGATCGTGAAGTGGAGCAGCTGCCCGGCGACGCCGAGGGCATACGCCGCCTCCGCCCGCTCGCGCACGGCGCGCGCGCTCGACAGATAGCGGACCTCCGCGAGCTCGGCTGCGCTGGGTTCGGCCACGCGTGCTTACTCGCTGAGCGAGCGGCCCTTCGACCGCGCCAGC
Source organism: Polyangiaceae bacterium (assembly GCA_036520475.1). Classification (GTDB taxonomy): domain Bacteria; phylum Myxococcota_A; class Polyangia; order Polyangiales; family Polyangiaceae; genus DATDJP01. The sequence goes on from DATDJP010000342.1 coordinate 19,106, forward strand.
TCGTTTCCATCCGGGATGCGGCCCTCGGTGAAGTAACCGGCCGCCATCTTCGCGTCCATCTCCACGCGCGCGTCGGCAGGGATGAGCTCGTCGGGGATGGGCACGCGCGTGACGATCTCGATTCCGGCGCGCACCAGCGCATCGTACTTCATGTTGCTCATCGACACGAAGCGATCGATTTTCGTGATGCCGAGCCAGTGCAGCGCGTCCGGCATGAGCTCCTGAAAGCGCATGTCCTGCACGCCGGCCACGCACTCGGTGCGCGCGAAGTAGTGTTCGGCGCGATCGCCGCCTTCTTGACGCTTGCGCGCGTTGTACACCAAAAATTTCGTGACTTCGCCGAGCGCGCGTCCCTCTTTGCGATTGTAGATGATCACGCCGGTGCCGCCCTGTTGCGCGGTGCGCACGCATTCCTCGATGCCGTGCGCCAGGTACGGGCGGCAGGTACAGATGTCGGAGCCGAATACGTCGGAGCCGTTGCATTCGTCGTGCACGCGCACCGCGAGCGGCTTGCTGCGGTCGGGAATCGAGGCGACGTCGCCCATCATGTACAAGGTCATGCCGCCGATCGGCGGCAAGAACACCTCCAGATCGCCGCGCGTCACCAGCTCCGGAAACATGCCGGCGGTGTGCTCGAAGAGCGTTCGCCGGAGGTGCGCTTCGCTGCAGCCAAAGCGTTTCGCTACTCCCGGTAGGTACCAGACGGGCTCGATCGCGGCCTTGGTGACGCACACGTCACCCGATTCAGTCAGCACGCGGCCGTCAGGAATCAGCCGTTTCGCCTCCATGGCGTCGGCCACCTCCGGCAGACGGATGCGCGCCTGCGTGACGGCGATCGTCGGGCGTATGTCGTAACCCTGCTGAAAGTAAGGGCGAAACACCTCGCTCACCACCGCGCCGAAGGGATCCAGCGATACGATCTTCTCTGGCTCGTTCCACTGCGGATAGGGACCGATCACGTGCGTCGGTGCAGTGTTCGTCAAGTCCGGCTTCTTCATCGGATCGAGCGCGCCTGCCGCCACCGCCAGCGCGCGGTACACCGAGTACGAGCCCGCGTGCGTGCCGATCACGTTGCGCTGCGCCGTGTTGGTGACGGTCGCGATCAGAGGTCCGCGCACCATCGGATCCGACGCGCCCCAGACCACGGGGATGGGCCGTGGCCCGTGTCCTCCGGTGTGAGTGGTCAGGACGATGGCTTTCGGCTGCTTGCGTTTGACTTTTTCAGTGCTCACTCGGCTGACCTCAAGACATCCACGTCGTGTCGGGCTGTAACGCCCATTTCGTGGTGATCTTTTTCAGATTGCTCCAGAACTCGACGGCAGAAGGCCCGGTCATGTCGCCGTGGCCGAATTTCGACGCGCGCGTGCCTCCGAACGAAAAGGGCTCGCGCGGCACGGGCACCCCGACGTTCACGCCGACCATGCCGCTCGCGGCGCGTTCACTGACGTAGCGCGCGACCGCGCCGCTCGTCGTGAACACGCTGGTGGCGTTGCCGTACGGAGCAGCGTTCTCGAGCGCGAGCGCCTGCTCCAGCGTGTCGACGTGCACCACGCTCAGCACCGGTCCGAAGAGCTCGTTCTGCACGCACGGCATGTTCGGCTCGGCGTCGTCGATCACGGTGGCGCCGAGCCAATTTCCCTGTTCGCAGCCCGCAGGGGGCCGGGCGCCGCGGCCGTCACACAAGAGCCGCGCTCCTGCGCGCTCGGCGACGTCTATCGCTTGCAGCAGCCGCTCGCGCGCGGCAGCGTCGATGAGCGCGCCCATGTCGCGCCCCAGCACCAAACGAGCCGCGGCGTGCGCAATGTCCTGCACGATCTGCCGCGTGTCTCCGACGGCGATCAACAGGCTCGCCGCCATACAGCGCTGGCCGGCGCAGCCGGTGAACGAATCGACCACGGCCTTCACGGTGAGCCGTGGATCGGCGTCGGGCACGACGATCACCGGGTTCTTCGCGCCGCCCAGACACAGCGCGCGTTTGCCGGCTGCGGTGGCGCGCGCGTACACGGCCTGCGCCGCGCGCGTCGACCCCACGAAGCCCACGGCGCGAACGGAGGGATGCTCGACCAGCGCTTCGACGACCTCGCGCTCACCCTGCACGATCGAGAAGATTCCCGGCGGGTATCCGGCTTGCACGGCGAGCTCACCGAGGCGGCAAGCCGTGAACGGCACCTTCTCGGATGGCTTGAGAATGAAGGCGTTGCCAGCGGTGAGCGCGATCGGGAACATCCACAGCGGCACCATCGCCGGAAAATTGAAGGGTGTAATGCCCACGACCACGCCCAGCGGCTCGCGGCGATACTCGCACGTGACGCCACGCGAGACCTCGAGCGCGCCACCGGCGTCCGCGTTCGGCAGACTCAAAGCAAAATCGATGACTTCGAGCCCACGCAGCAGACCGGCGCGGGCTTCGTCCGGCGTCTTCCCGGATTCCAGGGCGGCGCTCTGCGACAACTCGGCCAGGTGAGCGTCGAGGAGGTCCCGAAAACGCCGCAGCGGCTCGCTGCGCTCCCGGATCGGCAGGCGCGCCCAGTCTGGCCAAGCGGCTTCCGCGGCCGCCACGGCAGCGGAGACGTCCGCCGCATCCGATAGCGTCAACTCACCGATCACCTTGCCATTGTACGGACAGACGACCGAGCGCCGCACCGCCGAGCTACCCGGCCTCGGCGCCCCTCCGATCAGATTCCCAGCCGAGCGCGGCGTATGCGGCAGATCGAGCACGGTCAGCAAACAGGACCCTCCGAAAACCGACAGTATAGCCCCGTCCGCGACGCCGCGGCGAAACGCTCGCGCAGGAAAAATACAAACGCTCTCGCGGGGTCGCGGTCGTGGTCGTGAACGCTGTCGCTGTCGCTGTCGAAACGCGCAATGGGAGCCGTTCCGATCGGCGGTGGCGCGCCGCCCTGTACAATTTCGTGGAATATCGCCGAAGGAAACGAAAAGAAACCGAGACGCCGAGCGATTTTGAACTACTGCTCGCGCGTCGGCTCTCGAATGTGCGGCCATTTCGAGGCACTGAGCGTGTCAACGCGAAGCTTCCCTACGCTGCGGCTACCGTCAGCGTCAGCGTTCACGTTGACGTGAACGTCCACGACTACGTAGCTTTCCAAGCATTTCCGTACGATCTCTAAGCGGACGGCTTGATGCCGTCCTCGTGTCTCAGCAAGGTCGCCACTTTGCCCTCGGCCGAGTCCCAGGACTCGCCCTGTTCGGTATTTTGGTGCAAGCCGCTGTGCCCCTGTGGCAGCGAGCACGACAAAACCAGCCGCTGCTGAACGATGGCCGTGCTCGTACCTTCCACGGTCCGCGTGATGATTAGGACGGCGCGCTCAGCACATTCTGACATGCCTTCTACGTTGCCACGCAGCGGGCGCGGAACCAATGGCTGTAAATACTGGCAGCGGCGCCCTATGGAACACGTTCACCGCGCACTAATTCGCTGTTTCCTTGCAAACTCCGCCGGATGCAGCGCAAGCTCCTCGAGCGCCTGGCCATTTTCGCGGCCTTCGTGCTTGGTGGGGGTCCCCATGGTGTGGCTGTGCCTGTCGCTCCAGGGCGCCCAGAGCGCGATCGCGGCTGGAGCCGTGACGGACCGAACGCCGGGTCCGAACCGCTCGAAACGACGCCGATGATGCTGGGCCGGATCCGGCACACCCGCGGAAGCACGAGCGGGCCAACGAGCGAGCCCTGCGCAGTCTCCCCGCCAGGCTCCTGGTCGATGAGCACCACGCCGAACCCGCAGAGCCCAGCGAACGCTGTCTCGCCGTGAACCCCACCAACAGCGTGTGCCGTGGCGCTCCGATCGTTTACTCGAAGCGCGCCCGGAGATGAATTCGCGCGCGGCGTTGCGTCTCCGAGAGATGCGCGAGCGCCGCACGATGGTCAACCACGGGAAAAATCCATCGCGCTTGGAGCACGCGCGCCGAGCAGCTATAGCCGGACACGCAATGCAACGCCTTCAAGGAAAACGCGCCATCATCACCGGAGCCGCCAGCGGCATTGGCCGCGCCAGCGCGCAGCTGTTCGCGCAGCACGGAGCGTCCCTCGTCATCACCGATCTGAACGCCGAGGGGCTAGCGGAGTCGGCGGCGTCGATCGAATCCAGTGGCGGCAAGGTGCGCGCGCTCGTGGGTGACGCCTCCGAGCCCGCACACGTGCAGAAGCTGCTCGACGCGTGCGTCAGCGAGTTCGGCGCGCCCGACGTCTGCTTTGCGAACGCCGGCATCTCCGGGCTGCCCGTCCCCATCCTCGATGAACGCCTGGAGGATTGGGAGCGCACGCTACGCGTGAATTTGATCGGCTGTTATCTCGCCATCAAGACCGTCGCTCCCGAGATGGCAAAAGCCGGCAAGGGCTCGATCATCCTGACCGCTTCGGTGGCCGGTTTGCGATCGGGCGCGGGCCCCGCCGCCTACAGCGCGAGCAAGGCCGGCGTGATCAGCCTGGCTCAAACCGCCGCGTGCCAGCTGGCGACCCGCGGCATTCGCGTCAATGCCATTTGCCCCGGGCTGATCCAGACCGGCATGACTCAACCGATCTTCGATTTTGCGATCGCTGCCGGAAAGAAGGACAGGCTCGGCAAGCACAGCCCGATGCAGCGCCCCGCGCAACCCATCGAGGTCGCGACCCTGGCGCTGTTCCTGGCGAGCGATGACGCCAGCTACGTCACCGGCCAGCACATCGCCGTCGACGGCGGCTTGACCGCGACGCATCCCTTCACGCCCGGCCGCGTCATCTGAAGAGCGGCGCTGGGCGTCAATCGTCGTCGCGGTCGCCGTCGATGGCGAACACGACCTGCACGGCGGATTGAATGGTGAGCTCGCCACGTTCGACGGGTACGTTCGCCATCGAGGCGTCGCGCGCCATGCCGTAGGATTTCTGCATCATCGGCCCGCCGCCCCCGTCGATCACTTCGCTGATGGACAGCACGCGACCCAGCGATACACCCGCTTGCTGCGCGAGCTTGGTGGCGCGCGCGCGGGCATCGGCGACCGCTTTGGCGTTGGCTTCGCCCTGCAAGGCATTCGGATTGTCGAGCTCGAACTGAATGCCGAAGACCTGATTCGCCCCTGCGCGTGTCGCCGCGGTCAGCACCTCCGAAGCGCGCTTCACATCCCGCATCGTGACTTCGACCGTGTTGCTGGCGCGGTAGTAACCGGCCGGCAGCTTCACGGGAGGCTCGTCGGGTGCAGCCGGCGGCCCTTTGCCGGCAGTGCCGCGGGGAGCCGGCGTGGCGGGCAAGGGCTGCGGGGGCGGCTCCGGCACCTGCTCGAAGCTGATTGAGAAGTTCGACGTGCGCACGTCCCGATCGGACACGCCAGCCTGCTTCACGCTCGCGATCAGCGCGGCCATGCGTGTGTTCAGGTCTTGCACCGCTTGATCGGCCGTTCCCGCGCGCACCTCGATGCCCACGTTGATGCGCGCCACGTCCGGCTGGCCCTGCGCCTTACCGTGGCCGACCACCACGATGCCCTCGAGCGGCCCGCCCATGCCCTTGCGCCCGTGGTGCATGTGCCCGGCTCCGCACGCCGAGAGAAAGGACGCCAATACGACCAACGCCAAAGGAGTAGTCAAAACACGCATCACCAGGGCACCTCGCCTGGAGAACACGTACTCATCGGCGTCGCGTTGTCAATCGAAGCGTGAATCGGCTGCGTCCGAGAATGCGCTTCCGAGCGTCTTGTTCAGCTGGCGCAGTGCCTCACGAAACTCCTGCATGCTCTGGTAACGCTGCGCCGGGTCGCGCTGCACGGAGCGGCCGACGACCTCGCTGACCGCCTTCTCGAGCTCTGGGCATCGCTCTGCCAGGGGCGGCACCGGCGAGAAGAGGATCTCGTGCAGCAGCTCCGACGCCGAGGTCTCTTGAAACGGCGTGCGACCCGCGAGCATCTCGTACAAGGTCATACCGAGCGAGTACACATCCGTGCGCTCGTCTGCGGTCCTGGCGCTTTGTAGCTGCTCGGGCGCCATGTAGCTGAGCGTGCCGAGCAGCACTGCGTTCGAAGACTGGCCGTACTCTCTGAGCAGCGAGATCCCGAAGTCGAGCACGCGCACGTCGATGTCACGCGCGGCCCGCCCCGCCTGCAGAAACACATTGGCGGGCTTCAGGTCGCGGTGGATCACGCCGCGCGCATGAGCCGCGGAGATGCCTTCGGCGATCTGCAGCGCGATCTGCAGTGCGCGAGCGGCGGGAAGCGCCCCGCAACGTTCGATGTGCTCGGCGAGGTTTTCACCTTCCAGAAGCTCCAGGATCAACACGGGCCCTTCCACGTCATCGTGGAACGCACCGAGCGCACGCACCACGTTCGGATGCTGAATCAGCGCCGACGCCAGGCTCTCCTGCAGAAAGCGCTCGAGAATCTGCGGGTCGAAGCGCGCGTAGTCGCGCAAGATCTTGAGCGCGACCCGTTCGCCCGTCGTGGTCTCGCGCGCAGCGAAAACGGCGCCCATGCCACCGCGACCGAGGAGCGACTCGATCTCGTAGCGCCGGCCGAGAACGCAGCCGATACGCTCTGCCTCGGTCGGCTCTGCGTCCCCTTCCGCAGGCAGCGTCTCTGCCAGAGCCAAGCAGTCACGTATCACCGTCGGTGCAGCGCTACGCGGATCACATGAAGTCATGGGAGCCCTCACTCGTTCCACGAGGATACCACGGCCGCCAGCAACACAAGAGTAACTGGTCCAACCGCCGCTCCCGACGCGCGGCCCCGCGTGCTACTCAGGACACCATGGGCAACACTCAAAAGTACATCGGTGGCTGTCATTGCGGCAAAGTCCGGTACGAAGTCAGCACCGAGCTCGGCACCGTCATGGCGTGCAATTGCTCGATTTGCGCGAAGAAAGCGCACCTATTGACGTTCGTGCCCCCTGATTCATTCACGCTCGTTTCGGGCGAAGGGGAGCTCACGGACTATCAATTCAACAAGATGAACATCCATCATCTGTTTTGCCGCACCTGTGGCATCGCCTCGTTCGGTCACGGCACGGGCCCGGACGGCCAAGCCATGTACGCGGTGAACGTGCGTTGCCTCGAGGGCGTGAACGTCGACGAGCTCACGGTGCAACACTTCGACGGCGCTAGCCTTTAGCTCTCGCAACCGGCCCGAAAGAGCTCAGCGCTTCACCCAAATCGCGGGGTCACCTCGGCCGCCGATGCACGGCAGAATCGCCTCGCTGTGGCGGGTTATCCGCTGCGAGCGTGGCGTTTTGGTTCTGCTCTTCGTCGGCTGCTAGCAGGTGCAGGAGCCGCGCGGCCTGCTCGTAGAGGCTTGCTGCGCGGCGACTATGCCCGCGTTCTGCCGCGTCCTTCGCCGCCTCGCCGAAATCGCGCGCCATAGTGACGATCTTTAACCTAGAGCTCCAATGCGACCCCATGACCAATGTGGTGCCACCTAAGCAAACGTCGGGCCCGACGCTCCCACATCTCCTCACCTATTTATGTGACGGGGCGCGGCAGAGCTCGCCGCGTTGACGGGACGAGCCGAGCTCGCCGACGTTAGCCAGCCCTGCCACACCCCGTCGGGCACGCGACGCGGCGCGAACTTTACGCGCCAAACTCGGGACGCCGGTAGACGGTGACGACCGCCGCTCCTCCCAGGCCCAGGTTGTGCTGCAGGGCAACTTTGGCCCCTTTGACCTGACGCTTGTCGGCCTTGTTACGGAGCTGCCACGTCAGCTCGGAGCACTGCGCCAGACCGGTCGCGCCCAGCGGGTGACCTTTGGAGATCAGCCCGCCCGAGGGATTGACGACGAACTTGCCGCCGTAGGAGACCGCGCCCGAATCGATGAGCTCACCGCCTTTGCCTTCGGGACACAGGTTCAAGGCTTCGTAGGTGATCAGCTCATTGCACGAGAAGCAGTCGTGGAGCTCGATCACGTCCACGTTCTCCGGACCGAGGCCGGCCTCTTTATAGGCGGCCTCCGCGGCTTTGCGCGTCATGTCGAAGCCGACGATCTTGATGCAGCTCTTGTCTGCGAACGTGCTCGGCAAATCCGTGGCCATCGACATGCCCGCGATCTCCACGGCGCGATCCTGAAGACCGTGCTTCTTCACGAACGCCTCGCTCGCCAGCACGACGGCGCCGGCACCGTCCGAAGTCGGGCAACACTGCAGCTTCGTGAGCGGCTCGTACACCATCTTCGAGTTCAGGATGTCGTCGAGCGAATACTCGTCTTGAAACTGCGAGTACGGATTATTCACCGAGTGCTTGTGGTTCTTGTGCGCGATCTTGGCGAACTGCTCCGGCTTGGTTCCGTAACGCTCCATGTGCTCGCGGCCCGCGTTGCCGAAGATTTGTGGAGCCGGCGGCGCAGCCGCGAACTCGCGCAAGCTCATCATCGCGGTCACGTGCTTGTCCATGGGATTGGTGCGGTCCATGAACTTCGCGCCCAGTGACCCGCGCTCCATCTTCTCGAAGCCGACGGCCAGCGCGCAGTCTGCGAGTCCGCCCTCCACGAGTTGCTTTGCGAGGAACAGCGCGGTGGAGCCCGTGGAGCAGTTGTTGTTCACGTTGTAGATCGGGACGCCGGTCAGCCCGAGCTCGTACACGGCGCGCTCCCCCGCGGTGGAGTCGCCGTAACAGTAACCGACCGCGACTTGCTGAACGTCCTCGTAGCGGATGCCGGCGTCTTCGAGCGCCTTGGTGCCCGCTTCCTTGACCATGTCCGGGTAGTCCCAGGCCTTCGCGCCCGGCTTTTCGAACTTGGTCATGCCGACGCCCACTACGTACACTTTGTTTCCCATGATTGTTCCTCGTTGCTGAAAGCGGCTGTTTCTCGTTACGCGTCTGTCTCGGGGATCGACTGAGCCAGCTCTGGCCAGCGCTCTTCTGGCCAGGGCGGGATGGCGAGCGTCACGGGCTGCTCCGGATCCGGAATCGGCCACATGTCCCCCCAGAGTGACCCACCCCCGTCGATGTTCAAGGTGGCGCCCGTCACGAAGCCGGCGCGTTCGGACAGGAGGTACAGCACCGAGGCCGCCACCTCTTCCACCGTCCCGAGTCTTTTCTGGGGGATGCTCCGCACGACGAGATCGGCCGTGCCCGGCGGATAGTTGTGCATTCCAGTGCTCAGAATCACGCCCGGCGCCACGGCGTTGATGCGAATGCCCTGCGCCGCCCACTCGACGGCCAGGGTCTTCGTGAAGTTGATGACCGCCGCGCGCGCCGCGCCCGTGTGCGCCATCCCGGGAAAGCCGCGCGCGACGTCCGCGACGATCGACACGATGCGCCCGCCGTGCCCGAGCATCCACTGGTTTGCCACCGACTGGCACATGTTCCAGGTGCCGTTCAAGTTCGTGTCGATGACGGCGCGGAAGCCGCGCTCGCTGATGGCGGACGCCGGCGACGGGAATTGGCCGCCGCCGTTGTTCACGAGGCAGTCGATTTTTCCGAAGCGCTCGAGCGTGGCGCGCACGAGCTCGTCCACGGCGGCGCGCTCCCGGATGTTGCAGGTCATGGCCACGACCTCGGCGCCATAGTCGCGCGCAAGGCCCGCCGCGGCGATGCGTAGCCGGCGCGTCTTGCGCGACGCAATCACGACGCGCGCACCGAGCACCGCAAGCTCCTCGGCGATGGCGAGCCCGATGCCAGTGGCGCCACCCGTGACGAGCGCGACCTGCCCTTCGAACAGGTCGCCCCGGAAGATGCTGCGCCGCTGCGCAGCCTCGCGGAGCGCCGTCACTCGCCGATCTCCGCCAGGAGCTGGCCCTGACGCACGTTCGCTCCGCTCTGGACCAGCACCTGCTTCACGCTGCCGTCGATGTCGGCCACGAGGCGCAGCTGCATCTTCATGGCCTCCAGGACGACCACGGTGTCGCCCTTGCTGACCTGTGCGCCCTGCGCGGCTCCGAGCTCGATGATCGTGCCATCCATGGGCGCGACGACGCGACCCGACCCGGCTGCTTCCGCGCGCGCCGGGGCGTCGTACGTGGCGTCCCGAAACACGTACTCGTGGTTGCCATGGGCGACCGTGATCTGGTCGCCGAGCAACGTCACGTCGTACCGCCGCCGCACGGAGTCCTGGACGAACGCGATTTCGCCGCCGCCCGACTCACACACCTCGAGCGCGTGCGTCTCGCCGCCAAGCGCGATCGAAAGCCGTCGCGGCTCCGTGCCGGGTCGGATCCACACTTCTTGCTTGGTACCGCGCTCGTCGAGCACGAGCAGCCAGCCGAGACCACTGGTCGTGGAAAACCCGGCGAGCGCCTTCGGATAGCTCCCGGCCGCCACGGCGCGCGTGTAGAACGCAGTCACCGCAGCGAGCCGTGCCGCGGGCGGTGTCTCGCCCGCGCCGAGCAACCGTGGCAGCACCCGCTCCGTCCAGCGGGTGTCCACCTCTGCCGCCGCAAACTCCGGATCGGCCAGGATCGCCCCGAGCAGGGCGCGATTCGTTACCACTCCGCTGAGCCGCAAGCTCTCGAGGCCCGCCTGCAAGCGGCGGCGCGCCACGTCGCGCGTCGGCCCATGCGCCACGAGCTTGGCGATCATCGAATCGTAATAGGGCGTGATTTCGAGCCCTAACTCGAGCGCGGCTTCCACGCGCAGCCCGGCGGGTGCTTCGTAGCGAATCAGGCGGCCCACTTGCGGCAAGAATCCCTGCGCCGGGTCCTCGGCGCACAGACGCACCTCGATGGCGTGACCATCGAGGCGGACGTCCTCTTGGCGTACGCCGAGCGGCAGTCCTTGCGCGATCGTCAGCTGGAGCTCGACCAGGTCGAGCCCTGTCACGAGCTCCGTGACGGGGTGCTCGACCTGCAAGCGGGCGTTCACTTCGAGGAAGTAGAATTCGCGCTCGGGCGTGAGCAAAAACTCTGCCGTCCCCGCCCCTGCGTAGCCGGCCACTCGTGCCAACCGCAAGGCGGCGCTGCCCATTGCCTGACGCAGCTCGCCGTCCACGGCAGGTGACGGCGCCTCTTCGACGATCTTCTGAAAACGGCGCTGCACCGAACAGTCGCGCTCGCCGAGATGCAGCAAATTCCCGTGCTCATCCGCGAAGAACTGCACCTCGACGTGGCGCGCGCCCTCCACGGCCCGCTCCAGCAACAACTGATCACTGCCGAACGCACGAGCCGCCTCCGACCGCGCCCGCTCGAGCGCATCGGCCAGATCCTCGGCGCGCTCGACGCGTCGCATGCCGCGTCCCCCGCCGCCGGCAGCCGCCTTGACGAGCAAGGGAAAGCCGATGCGGCGAGCTTCGCTGGTCAGCGTCTCGAGCGTCTGATCCGCGCCATCGTAGCCGGGCACGGTAGGCACCTTCACCGAGTGCGCCAGCACACGCGCGCGCTGCTTGTTGCCGACCTGTTCCATGGCCTCGGCGCTCGGCCCCACGAACACCAGGCCCGCGTCCCGGCATGCTCGAGAAAAGTCCGGATTTTCCGCGAGAAAGCCGTAACCCGGGTGGACGGCGCCGGCTCCCGTCGCGCGCGCCGCTTCCAGCACTTTGTCGATACGCAGGTACGAATCGACGGCGGGCGCCGGCCCGATGCGGACGGCCAGGTCTGCCAGACGGGTGTGCGGTGCAGCGGCGTCCGCGTCGCTGTACACCGCCACGGTGCGATACCCGAGACGCCGCGCGGTGCGCAGGATACGAAGCGCGATCTCCCCGCGGTTTGCGACCAGCACCGTCGAAAATCTCACGGCGCCTCCGCCCGCGCCAGCCAGCGCGCCGCGAGCGCCTCCGGCACCGGCACCTCGAAGGACAGGAGCTGCTGCGCGTAGGCCTTGCCTTGCGGGTCGCTCCGCAGCGACCACATGCCCCCGCCGCCCAGCGCCGCCTCGAGCAGGAAGTTGAACGCGCCGGCAACGGGCAAGAAATAGCGGCTCACGCGCCCCTGCTCGGGGTGCAGCAAATGGGACAAGTGCGCGCGCACGGCGTCCGCCGTCAGCGCCGCGCCGATGTACGGCACGAGCTCCGGCGCACGCGCGATGATGCCGATGTTCGCCGCGTCGCCCTTGTCTCCGCTGCGGCCGTGCGCGAGCGCAATCAACGGCACGCGCGCGCTGCAGTCCGACACCTCGAAAAGACGATCCGCGTCGCCGACAGGACCGTCGTGGAAGCGTTCATGACGATGAAGCGCAGGCGCGTGGGACGTACCGTCCACGTCGACCTCACACGTGACATGCCGGCGCTCGACCAGACACGTGAACAGCGCGACGCGCGGCACCGGCGTCACTCGCCCGGCGACGCTGCTGGCGAGGCCCGGCGCCATGCCCGTCCCGGCGTGCGGCAACTCGCGGAGCATGAGCTCCAGCGCCTCTCGTTCGGCGTGTGCCGCCGCGATTCGCAGCACCACCTCACGCGTCGCACGCGCCTCGGGGCGCGCGTTCGGGCCGTACGATGCTTCAGCGCCCAGCGCTTCGACCAAGGTCTCGGTGTAGGGGCCGAAGCCGCGGGCGGCGAACAGCGCCGAGGTCTTCGCGAGCAGCGCCGCGCCCACGCGTTCCGCCTTGCGAGCGGCGTCGCGTCCGCCGAGCAGCATCGCGGCCGTGGCCTTGAAGCCGCGCGGATACGTGCCCACGACCTTGTAGCGCTCGGGCGGCGCATGCCCCCTGGCGCCGGAGATCCGCACGCGATCCGGTCCCACCTGCTCGGCGCGCACCGAGGTGAAGTCGCACACCACGTCCGGGAGGATGTACGCGCGCGGATCGCCGATCTCGTAGACCAGCTGCTCGTAGACGACCGCCGGCGTCACGAGGCCGCCGCTGCCGCTCGGCTTGGTGAGCACGAACGCACCGTCTGCCTCGCACTCGACGACGGGAAAACCCATGTGCTCGTAGCCGTTCACGTCCTCCCAGTCCGTGAACAGGCCGCCCGTCGCTTGCGCGCCGCACTCGATGATGTGGCCCGCGAGGCTCCCCTGCGCCAGTCGATCGAAGTCCGTCGCCTGCCAGCCGAACGCATGCATGAGCGGCGCCAGCACGAGCGCGCTGTCCGTCACCCGGCCCGTGATCACGATGTCCGCGCCCTGCGCGAGCGCGGCGGCGATGCCTTCCGCACCGAGGTACACGTTCAGGCTGATCAGCATGTCGGGCATGGGCGCGCCGCTCGTCACGTCGCGAAGCTCCGGCTCGAGGTCGCGCGCACGCGGCAACAAGTCGTCCCCGAGCACCACCGCGATGCGCGGCGAAACGCCCTGCGCACGCGCCACCTCCGCCAGGGCCTGCCGGCAAGCGAGCGGGTTCAGACCTCCGGCGCTGCTGATCACGCGCACCCCGTGTTCGAGCGCCGGCGCAAGGCAGCGCGACATCACGCGTGTGACGAAATCGTGCGCGTAGCCCGCGTCCGGGCGTTTCAAGCGCGCCCCAGCCATGATGCCGAGCGTGATCTCCGCGAGGTAGTCGAACACGAGGTAGTCGAGCTCGGCCCCGCGGATGAGCTCGAGCGCAGCGCTCTCCGTGTCTCCCCAGAAACCGGCGGCGCAGCCGATGCGAATGTTGTGTTTGCGCATTGTGCCTTGACCAAGCAAGCGCTTGGTTGGTAGGTTTCTAGCCGTTTCTTTGCCCGTTCGCAACATGAAGTCCACGCGAGCCAGCCGCCGCGCGCCGCCCCGGCCGAAACGCCGTGTGCGCGGCGCAGCCCAGCGCGTCAGCCGCATGGACGACACGCCGCGCGGCCGCTTGTTGCGGGCGGCGGCGCACCTGTTTCTCGAGAAGGGTTACGAGCGGACCACCATGCGCGAGCTCGCCGAGGCGGTCGGCATTCTGTCGGGCAGCATCTTCCACCACTTCGACAGCAAGCCCGCAATTTTGGAGCACGTCATGAGGGAAGTCATCGAGCTGAACACCGAGCGTCTCGAGCACGCTGCCGCAAGCCCTGGCGTTCCCTGTGCGCGCGTGCGGGCGCTCATCCGCAGCGAGCTCGAATCCATCCACGGCGACACCAGCGAGGCGATGACGCTGCTCTTCGCAGAGTGGCGAAGCCTGGACGCCCGCGCGCAGAAACGCATCCTGGCGCTGCGCGAGCGCTACGAGCAGATCTGGCTCGAGGCCATCGAATCCGCTCGCGAGGAGCTCGTGCCCATGCCTCCGTTTCTATTTCGACGCTTGCTGGGCGGCGCCATCGCGGCCACCTCCCTGTGGTACGCGCCCACCGGCGCCATCGACATCGACGAGCTGGCGGACGCCGTTTTCTTGCTCGGCGCGAAGCGCAAGGAGGCGCGCGCGTGACGCCGCTGGCCTCGAGGGTGGACGTGGGCGGGACGACGTTCGCCGACAATTCCCGCTTCATGGGCGACTACGTGGAGCGCGTGCGCCAGGTGGAAGCGCGCATGCGCGCCACGGAGGAGAAGTTTCTGCCAACGGCGCGCAAGCGCGGCAAGCTCTTGCCTCGCGAACGGCTCGCGCTCTTGCTCGATCGCGGCGCCCCGTTCGTGGAGCTGAACACGCTCGCGGGCTACCAGATGTACTCTGACTCCGACGGCAGCCTCGCCGGCGGCAACTTGATCGCCGGCATCGGATTCGTATCGGGCCGGCGCTGTCTGGTCATCGTCTGGAACTACGCCGTCAAGGGCGGCACCGTCTCGCGTGTGACGGTGGAGAAGATGCTGCGGCTCCAGCAAATCGCCCGGCAAAATCGCCTGCCCATCGTGTCGTTGTCGGAGAGCGGCGGCGGGGATCTCGCAGGCGGCGGCGGGTTCGACGCCTGGGAGGCCACCACCTTTCTCCAGGGCGGCCTGTGTTACTGCCAGCAAGCGGAGTTCCTGGACCGCGGACCCGTGCAAGTCGTCGTCGCGCACGGCAACGCGACGGCCGGCGGCGCCTACCACGTCGCGCTCTCGGACTACATCGTGCTCGTCAAGGGGCAAACTCAGCTGTTTCTCGCCGGGCCCCCGCTGTTGAAAGCAGCCACCGGCGCGGACGCGAGCGCCGAAGAGCTGGGAGGCGCAGACATGCACGCGCGCGTGTCCGGCACGGGTGAGCACCTCGCTGAAAACGACGCCGACGGCATTCGCATCGCGCGCAGCATCGTGGCCCAGCTGCCTGCTCCGCACGCGTCCGAGTCGCGCGCGGAAGTCGAACCGCCCCGCTACGACCCGAGCGAGCTCATCGGCATCGTGCCGGAAGATCGCCGGGCGTTCTACGACGCGCGCGAGATCATCGCGCGCCTGGTGGACGGCTCGCAGTTTCTCGAGTTCGCGGCGGAGATCGACCAGGGCACGCTGGCCGGACATGCCCGTATCGGCGGCTACAAGGTGGGACTGCTCGCCAACAACGCGCCCATCACCCC
The DNA here is from genome assembly GCA_036520475.1 of Polyangiaceae bacterium. GTDB lineage: Bacteria > Myxococcota_A > Polyangia > Polyangiales > Polyangiaceae > DATDJP01. The sequence continues at coordinate 34,325 of DATDJP010000342.1, forward strand.
GCTCGGCGCCGACAAGGCGACGCGCTTTCTCGAGGCCTGCGACAAGGCCGAGCTGCCCGTGATTTTTCTGCAGAACACCACCGGCTTTCTGGTCGGCATCGACGCCGAGCGCGGCGGTCAAGTGAAGCACGGCGCACGCATGATCCGCGCCGTCGCGAACCTGCGCACGCCGAAGATCGCGCTCGTGGTCGGCAATAGCTACGGCGCCGGCAACTACGCCATGGCCAGCCGCGCGCTCGATCCGGACTTCGTGTTCGCGTGGCCGACCGCGCGCACCGCCGTGATGGGCGGCGCGCAGGCCGCCAAGGTGATGCGGATCGTCGCGGAGCAGAAGCTGAC
>DATDJP010000343.1:0-2086 GCA_036520475.1 Polyangiaceae bacterium
CGCTCATGTTCTTCAAGATGTAGAGCGACGTAGCGTCGAGCAGCGAGCCAAAGCCCTGCTCGAACTGGAAAAAGCGCGGCAAGATCGCCGTGAGCCCGAACTGTTCCGTGAATTGCCGGAACGGCAACAGCAGCTCTTCGAGCACGGGGCCCGGACCCGGCAGGCGATAGCCGTTCTGCTCCAAAAATCCATAACGGGTCGTCAGAAGTTGCAGGTACGCAACTAGTCCCGCACCCACCTGCTGCGGCGACGGGTTGAACGCCGCCACAGGCTGGCCCGAACGAAAGTCCACGAACTGACTGGTGCCACCGCCTCCCACCGGGCTCGCGGCCAGCGCGACGTTGAAGCGGCCGAAGTAGCCGCGCACCAGCGGGTTGTCCGGGAAGATGATCACGCCGATGTCGATCGGCGCGTCGCTCGGGGACGCGCGGAACGTCTCGGCGTGGCCGCCCAGTCGTGCGGAGCGTTAGAGCACCACCACGCTCCGCCCCAGATCGCGCAGGCGAATGGCGGCGTACGTTCCTGCGCTGCCGCCGCCGATGATGCACACGTCACGCTGAACCGCGTTGCCGAGCGCCTGTGCGCTTCTCGGCGCGACCTTCATCGTCAGCGCCGCAGCCGCCGACGATGCCAGTGCCTTGAGAACCAGCCGCCTTGCTATCCCCATCGCAAACGCTCCTGGTTGTGGCCCCGGCGGTCGAGTTTATCCGTGGGCGGCGCGCGCGTCACCGTGAGCGCGGCACGCAGAAACGCACAGCTCGGCTCACACTTCGGCACAGGCGGGGATCGCCGCCATTTCACGCCACATGCGGCGCCTTTTGTACGCCGGGGCCACGAAAATCGAGGCGATACAAACTTGGCCCTGCAGCGCAACCCATGACATCGACGACCCTGGCGCTTCGATAATTGTCCGGAGCGTGCAGGTGGTCGGCATGCACATACAATCCTGCTCGATTTGTAAGACGGAGTTCGAGCTCCACTTCCGCTATCAGCGAGAAGAGCGCATCGAACACATGGGCCCCGGGCAATCGCGGATCGCGGTTGCCCACTATTGCTCGCAGCGCTGCCTGGAGGCCAGTCACCGGCAGCGCATCGACGGCACCGTGACCTGTGACGCTTGCGCCAGCAAGTTCAAGGTCGAGCTCGCCGCGCAGGTGCTGTTCACGGGCGGCCGGCGCCACTATGCGTGCAATCCGCTGTGCCGGACCCGCATTCTGGACGGCGCTCGGACGATGCGTCTCGGCGAGCTCCGCACGCCGGAGGCGCTCGCCAGCGAGACGCTCGCCGAGACGGTCACCGGAGCGGTCGTGGAAGCCGGCCCCGGGCCGATGGTCGCGATGCTCGACGGCGAGAGCGCGGAGCCTGCTGCACCGGCCAATGACGCCGATTCACGGGAGCCGCCGCCGGTCTCGAGCCGCCATCCAAACGAGCCGCCGCGGGTGATCGCCGTGTTCAATCACAAGGGCGGAACGGGCAAGACCACGACCGCCGTCAGCGTGGCCGCCGGGCTCGCCGCGCGCGGCAAGCGCGTCCTGCTCGTGGACACCGACGGGCAGGGCAACGTCGCCATCTCGCTCGGGCTCAAACCGGAGCGCACGCTCTATCACGTGATCGTGATGGGCATCCCCGTGAAAGACGCCGTGATCGCCGCGCGGCCGTTGCTCGACGTATTGCCGTCGAACGAGACCCTGGCCGCTGCGGAGCTGTACCTCGCCGGGCGGCGCAATCGCGACCGTGTGCTCGCGCAGCGCCTGGCCACCGCGAAGGAGACCTACGACTACGTGGTCCTCGATTGCTCTCCGAGCCTTTCACTCATGAACCAGAATGCGCTCGTGACGGCCGACGCCGTGCTGTGTCCAGTGGCTTGCGACTACCTGTCGCTGGTCGGCGTGCGGCAGGTGCTGCGCACCGTGAAACACGTGAACAAGCTGCTCGGGCATCCCGTCAAGTTCTGGGGTGTGCTCCCGACCATGTTCGACGCGCGCGCGAAGCTCTGCCACGAAGCGCTGAATACGCTGCGCGAGCACTTCGAGCGGCGTTGCTTCGACCCGGTGCACGTGGCCATCAAGGTCAAGGAAGCGCCGTC
>DATDJP010000344.1:0-74684 GCA_036520475.1 Polyangiaceae bacterium
CTCACCGAAGACCTGGCGTGCAGTATGAGCGTTATGGCTTCGACAGAGCAGGGAAAGATTATCCACGGTCGCCGGACCACCGCAGGCATGAGGCTGCACATGCTCGAGGGTCAGAAAGCGCCGTTCGCTGCAGCGCCGACCCTGTGCGTCCACGAACGTGCACTGGCTCCCGTCACGCCGCCACACCTCGGCTTTCACCTCGACCGGCACGTGTCGCGAACCCGGCTTCTGCACACGACGCTTTCGCTCTTGGCCCGCGCCGCGACGGCGCCGGACCTCCTTCTCGATGAGCGCCTTGATTGCCCGCGAGAACAAGGCCGGGAGGTCGCCACGGGGCACGACATGGCTCAGGAGCTCTTGAGCCTGCGCAATCTCGGCGTAGAGCTCCTCGCTCGTGGTGAACTGCACTAGGTAGCGGGATGCCGACAGGGGCTCGAGTTTGGCCCGCGTTGAAGCTCCGTCTGCTCCAGGACCGATCGACGCTGCGGGCCGGCCGGATCCTGCCTGTCCGAGCGGCAAGCTCGACTGACTGGCGACGGGATCGATGCGGGCCGCGACATCCGGCCGTGGGAACCAGCGGGCGATCAACTGCTCGATGGCGTGCCGCGACAAACCTCGTGCTTCACCGAGCAGCGCGTGGGCGTTCTGCACGGTGAGATACGGCGCGAGCAAGAACAAGCCGGTCAGGTGGATAGCTCCGCTGCGCAGCTCGTCGAGCACAGACGGCAGCTGTCTGGCCAAGTGTGCGACGCGAACGCGCTTGGACGCCTCGTCCTCGCTGTAACCGAGAAGCTCGATGCAAAAGCTACGAAGCGATGCGCACGCTTGTTCGAGGTACAAGCGCCGGCGATCGATCTCCGCCAAGTACTCGATGAGCTCGGCAGTGACGGCTCGCTCGCGCGTGAGCAAGACGGGTACGTGAGCGAGAAGCTCGGAATCCTAAATGGTCGACAGAGATGCCATTTCTCCGGCATAACATGCAAATTTTCTTGCTCATTAGCGGCGCAGAGAGCGCGTTTCACGGCTCTGAACGAAATCAAAATCGTCGGCTCGCCGAGCGCTCGTGTGCGTGCCTTCTTGGGAGCACACGGCATCGCTTGTGTGTTCGCAACGCAATCGAGCCGAGCTCTCGGCTGGGCGTCGTCAACGAAATTGTGCACGGTCGCCACTTTCTTGCCGGTGCCGCAGAGCGTAGCGCGCGAATCGTGTGGCAACACGCTTCGCGCTCGCCATTAATCCAGATGGCGAGCCGGCAACCACCTCCGCAGTCTCGGCCGCGGCAGCGCTTTCGGGAGATTCGGTGTTCGAGCTTCCCGCGTGCCCTGGCCGGCACGCGCGTACTGCTCGCGTCGCGCCAGGAGTGAGCTTCCCATCGTTCTAGATTCGGGTGCGCGCAAACACGTGGCCGACGATCGAGGTCAACGCGAGGTCTGCAGAAGACGTCAAACATTGCGGCAAGGACCGCCTACGTTGGTACCATTCCAGCGCCATTCGGAAGCTCCCGACAGGCCCGCGGCTGGTCGCTTAATTCGCCTGATACCCGCCAGCGACGACGACTTGTGATGATCATCAGACGGGCACGGGCACGCGGGAAATCCCAATTTAGGGACGCGTCTACTGCGTCTTGACTTCCAGGAGCTCGATGTCGAATTCGAGCGTGGCATCGGGCGGGATTTTCGGAGGGCTGCCGACCTTGCCGTACGCCATCTCCGAAGGGATCGTCAGGCGCCGCTTGCCGCCCTTTTTCATGCCCACCACGCCTTCGTCCCAGCCCTTGATGACCTGACCTTGACCGAGCGTGAACTCGAACGGCTCGTTGCGGTCGAGTGAGCTGTCGAACTTCACGCCGCTGAGCAGGCGGCCCGTGTAGTGAACGCGGACCGTGTCTCCCGTCTTGGCCTCGGGTCCCAAGCCTCGCCGGACGTCTTTCTTGCGGAGCTCGGCGGCGGCTCCTGCATCGGCAGCCGTGGCGGAGGCATCCGCATCCAGGACTGCGTTCGCTGCTTCGTCGACTTCGTCGAGCGGCGCCGTCTTCGTTGCCTCGGACTTCGCAGGCTCACGCACGCGCTCGGGCAACGGTTCGGGCTCCGGAACCTTGCGCTGGCAGGCAGAGACGCTCACCAGCAAAAGGCCGGCGAGCCCAAGCCAGGGGCCTCGAAGCAGTAGGCGCATGGCCCTGATTTATAGCGCCGTTCGGCGGCGCCAGCGCTGGTCTTTGTGCGACGCACTCCCCCCATCCGCGCCGGGATGGTAGCCTCCGGTGCTATGGCGCGCGCGGCACGCAGCGGAAAGCTGGCGTTTTGTTGCGGCCTGCTCCTCGCCTTGAGCTGCCAGCGGCGCGAACCGCCGCGCCCGGAGGCACGCGCCGCCCCCGCGGCGTCGCAACGCACAGCGCCGAAAAGCTCGCGACCCGTGATCGTGGACATGCACGTGCACCTCTCGCCGCTGGGAATCGAGCGGCTCGAGGGCCTGATGCGGCGATACGGCTTCGATCACGTCGTGAACCTGTCGGGTGGCACGCCGAGCCAGGGCCTGGCGATTCAGATGCAAGCCGCGCGCGAGGCTCGCGGCAAGGTGACCGTTTTCACGACGCTCGCGTACGAAGAGGCGGATCATCCCGGTTATGGCAAGCGAATGGCAGAGGCGCTGCGCATCGCACAGCGCATGGGCGCACGCGGCCTGAAAATCGCCAAGGTGCTCGGCGTCGCGCTCACCGAGCCCAACGGCAAGCTGATTACCGTGGACGCGCCCGAGCTCGACCCCGTGTTCGAAACGGCGGCGGAGCTCGGCATGCCGATCGCGATTCACACCGGCGATCCGAGAGCGTTCTGGCAGCCGGTGAACGAGAAGAACGAACGCTACGCCGAGCTGCGCGCGCATCCGGCCTGGGCCCTCCACGGCAAGGACGTGCCGTCGTTCGAGGAGCTCCTTCTGCAACTCGAGCGGCGTGTGGCGCGGCATCCGAAAGCCAGCTTCATCGCCGTCCACTTCGGAAACTGCGCCGAAGATCCGGAATGGGTCGCGCGGGCGCTCCGCAAGTACCCCAACCTGTACATCGACACGGCGGCGCGAATTCCGGAGATGGGCCGCCACTCGCCGGAGCGCATGCGCGCGTTCTTCGTCGAGTTTCAGGACCGCATCCTGTTCGGCTCGGACCTCGGCGTCGGTCCGGAAGGCACGTCTCTATTTCTTGGCTCGGAGGGCAGCGAGCCGCCGACGGCGGACGAGGAGCGGCTGTTCTTCTCCGCCACGCGCCGCTACTTCGAGACCGGCGATCGGGACTTCGCGCACCCTACGCCGATTCAGGGCGCCTGGAAGATCAGCGGAATTCGGCTGCCTCCCGACGTGCTGGCGAAGGTTTACGGCAAAAATGCCCAGCGTCTGTTGAAACTAGACGTGGCCGTGCAGCGTTGAACCGGCGCTGCCCTGAAGTCCTTCCGCGCCGGGCCAAGGCGCTAGAGCGGGTTCCCCGCCGTTCCCCCGTACAGCGTGTTGTTGTGCGGGTTCGGATCCGGCACGGGCAAGGGCGAATCGCTGCGGACGCTGACGCCGAGCGGCGCGCGGCCCTGTGTGAAATCCTGGAACGTGGTGACCACGAATTCGACGGGCACGGTGGCGCCAGCCGGCAACGGCTCCGTGCTGTAGCAGCGGCTGAAAGAGCACGTCCAGCCAGGCGCCGTCGTGCTGGAGCTCTCTGCACGTGCATCGGCCAGGTGCACGGTCACGAAGTCGATACGGAGCTCGTTGAATTCGTTCACGGTAATGGCCGCCGGGCCGGCATTGCGGACCGTGGCTCGCACGCGGCGCTCTTGCGCGTTCGCACCCGGCAGAATCTGCACGTTCTCCACGAGCAGGTCGGCAGCGCCGTTTGGCGCCGGGCGTAAGTCGAGGTTGCCCCGATTGTTCGAGCCGTTGAAGTCGACCCCATCCGACGTCGCCTCGTAGGTCATCCAGATGCCGAGCGTGGTGCCCTGGAGCGTAGCGCTCTCCCCGACGGCGAGCGAATCCAGGCTCCACACGAATACCTGGCTTTCCGGCTCCGGGACGACGAGCCCCCGGTCGGGCGAGAACGTCAACGTGGCACCTTCGCCACTTTGGTACACCCGAACGCTCACGCGCTCTGCGGGCCCTGGGCCGTGATTGGTGACGCGCATGCTGAACGGCACGGGCGTGGTCTCGGGCAACGGCGTCGCGGCGCGCGCGACAGAGACCTCGAGATCCGCGGCATACACCGGGAACGACCTCGGACCGACGGCGGTGTTCAGGCCGGGATCCCAAGCCACGCGCCCGAGCTCCGTCGGAATGGTCCCCTCCACGGAAAAGCCGAACGCGGTGACGTCGACCGTGTTATTCGCCGGCACACTGCCAACGAAGTTGGCCTGTGGATCGCCCGTCGTCGCGATGACTCCCGGTCCGGGTAGGAATTGGACGCGGATCGGCGCGGCGTCAGTTCCGATCGCCGCCGTCGGGCCAGCGTTGTGAACGCGTAACTGAGCCCATCCACGGGGCTGTTCGAAACCCACCGAGTCCACTCTGTCCTCGAAGCTGGCGCTGAGGCTGGCATTGGGCGTCACGGGCGTCGTGAGCTGCGCCATGTCATCGCTCGTTGGTGGCAGCAGCTGAGTCCCCGTGAGCGTGGCGCGCCACACGAGCGGCGTCGTGGTCGTCGGGGCGACCCCTGCGTTGATCGTGATTACTGTCTCGGCGCCCGCAGGCAGCGGCGACGTCCAAAAGCAGCTCACCTGCGGCACGTGGGAACACGCCGCTGGTCGAGTGCTCGTCACGGACGTCACGGAGACGCCGTCAGGCACATCGACGAGCAGCGCGAAGACCGCGCCACTGCTACCCCGGTTATTGACCCGGAGCTGCCACGTCGCGCTTTGACCCGGGCCCACCGACGCCGGCGGATTCACGAACACGACGCTGAGGTTCGTCGCGCCCACGCCGGAGATCGGCTGCGCTTCCACCGCCCCCACATCGCAACCGGCGCCCGTCGGACGAGGCAGCCCCCGAGCATCCACGCGGATCGGGCACGCGCTCCCCGGGATGCGATCGAGGAGGACGCTCGTGGGCAGCGGGAGACGCGTCGGAACCGGACCGCCGTTGTCGGCGAGGGGCGCAACGAACAAAACGTCCGCGCTCTGCCGATCGCCCACGCCATGCAGCCCGCAGCTCGTGTCGCCGAAGACGTTGTACGAAGACGCGCTGACCACGTCAGTGCCAGAGCAGATCGGCTGACTGCTACGCGGACTTACAACGGAGCGGTGACTCGTGATGTGCGCCGCCTGTACGAACACCTCGGCCAACGTGGCGTGGTCCAGAAGCAAGCTGTCGACGAGGGCCATCGTCGTTACGGTGGTGTTCACGAGCTCGGCCTGGCCTGCGGAACGAACGATACTCGCGGTGCTGCTGTCGGCGCGCAGGGAGGCGGCTTCGAGCTCACCCGTGGCGAGCGCGGTGCGCACGACATCCGCGTGCCCGGCCGCAAGGATGCCATCTCCGGCGCTCAGCTTCGCATCGGACACACTGACGCCGCCGCCGCTACCGAGCGCTGGCCCGCCAGCGGAGTTCCCGCTGTACTCCCCGCCTTGCACGACCAGCTCGAGCTCGCTGTTCAGCGCGCCGCCGCGCGTGCGAGGGTGGAAGCTCGGAAGAGGCGGGGGCGTGCCAAACACACCACCCGGGCTCCAGTAGCTGCCCGAGGTCGCCTCATTCGAGCTGAAGCTGCCGCCGTCGGCTTGGAGCGCTCGCGCGGCGAATACCGCGCCACCTTGCGCGCCACCGGGCGGGGCCGACTGACACGTCCCAGTGGCTCGACAAACGATGTAGCCGCTGCCGCCCAGCGCCTCGTTCCGGGCGAATGCACTGGTTGCGATCGTGGCACCGGCTAGAGCAGCGATGGCTCCGCCGTAGGCATGCCCAGAGCCGAACGAACCGAGGTCGTTCGCGCCACCGGTCGCGACGTTGTCCTGTGCCGTGATGTTCGTCGCAGTCGCGGCGCCGCCACTGGCCACGGCGCCGCCGGTGGCGGTCCCGCCAGCGGTGATGAAGCGCGTGGCGCTGGTGCTCGCGCTGGCGGCCTCGGCGCGGTTTCCGGACAGCGCGGTGCCCGTCAACGTGACCGTCGCAGTGCTCGTGTCGGCCTGTGCCAGTGCGCCACCCCGTGCTGCGCCGCCGCTACTGCCGCCGCGCGCCATGTTGGTTTCGAAGCTGCCGCGCGTGATCATCACGGCACCGAGGACGTACCCGCCGCCGCCTTCCGCTGCGCCGCCGAGACCGTTGCCCGATCGCCGTCCGCCGCGTGCCACGTTCGCGATGAATCGTGAGTCCGTGGCCGTGAGCTTGCCTGCGACGTGCAGCGCGCCACCGTATGCCGGGCCTGCGTGCGCGATGTTGGAATTCGACGTGTCTGGGTCGTCTGCGCCGGTCGCGCTGTTGTCGCGGAACGTGACCCGCTCGAGCTCGACGTCGCCATTGGCGCGAACGCCGCCGCCAAGCGCCGGCACCTCCCGATCGGCGCTCGTGAGTTTGCCGTCCGCGATCGTCACGCCGACTAGCTTGAGCCGGCCGACGCCGTGGTGCTCGAGGACGCGCCTGTCGCGCTTGGTCTAGGCGGCGTCGTGCTGGCGGTGCTGGTCGCGTACGCCGTACAACGGCGAGTGTCGATTCAGCGCATGCGCTCGTAGAGAAACGCGGTGAACAAGCCGAAGCTGATCGCGACCGAGGCCGCCACCAGCGTCATGCGTTTGGTGCGCACCCCTGCCGGGCGCTCGGTGCCCGTCTGAACGGCCACACCCCAGCGCGGGAACGTGATCGCGTAGATGACGGAACCGAGCACCAGCCCGCCCGTGAGCGGGGATACCGAGATCCGCTCGCGGGCGCCGGCGTACACCGCGCCCCAGAATGCCCCGTACCCGTAGTGAAACGCCGTGCCGAGCAGCCACTTGGACGGTGTTCCCAGCTCGACGCCCTGGCTGTCCGCGACGCGCTCTACGTGGCGCGGCGCGATGTTGGCATCCTCCCAGGGCGGCAAGAGCGCCCAATCCTCGACCTTGCCCACCACGGCCTGTCCCGTGCAAGCGACCATGCCGGCCGCCATGCCCTTCATGAGTTGTGTCTGCATGGACGTTAGCGCCAGCAACGTTCATGCCGCGTACCGCTACTGCGGTGCGGCCACGCCCGTGTGCGCGCGAAGGTCGCGACCAGGCGCTCCATCCGGGAGCAGCCAGCGTGCGGGCGCGAACGACACCCACTCTCGGAAACGTCCGACCATGACGCCTTCTTCTCGACCATTTGCTCGCACAACAACTAGCCTGTGCTCATGAAACGGCTCGTCGGTTACTTTCTGCGCGGCAGTCTGGTGCTCACCCCCCTCGCAGCGACCCTGTACATCCTTTACTTCGTGTTCACGACCATCGATCAGCTGCTCCCGATCGGCATCCCGGGGATCGGATTCGTGGTGACGATCGTGCTGGTGACGGCCGTGGGGTTTCTCACGTCCAACGTGCTCGGCAGGACGCTGTTCGATTCGGCGGAGCGGTTCTTCACGCGCTTGCCACTCGTCAAGCTGGTGTACAGCTCCGTGCGCGATCTGATCGGCGCCTTCGTGGGCGATCGCAAGTCGTTCGACCGGCCCGTGGCGGTCACGCTGGTGCCGGGCAGCGAGCTCAAGGCGCTCGGCTTCATCACGCGTGACGGGCTGCACGGTCTCGGCATGGCGGACTACGTCGCGGTGTACTTTCCCCAGTCGTACAACTTCGCCGGGAACCTGATGATCGTGCCGCGGGAGTACGTGGACCCGCTCGACGTCCCCACGCCCGAGTTGATGACGTTCATCGTTTCTGGCGGCGTGTCTGGCCTCGGTGTCGGACAAACCATGCCACCTGCGAGCATCCGCATACCCCATGCAGCGCGCTGACACCGCGCCTTGGCTCAGAACTCATCAGGTCGAGCATACGCGCCGAGTTGATCAGCGCCTGTCCAGCGTCGGCCCCGGTTGACAGACGCTCACGAACCGGGCCTCGGTGGGTAGCCGGCGGGTGGAGGCTGACCCGTGCCCGGGGGCACGCCCGCGCCTGGTGCCGGCGGACCGCCCATCTGCTGTGGGTAATATCCCATGTTGGGCGGAGCCATCATGCGGTTCGCGATGGGTCCCCACACGGCTTGCGCGAGCCGGGTCTGTCGCCCGCTGACGTCCTGATAAGCAAGCAGCGCGATCACGATCGCGGCGGGGAAGAACACGAGCCAGAGCACGACTAGCAGAATGATCCCGTTCGTCTCGATGTCGGAGCCGATACGCAGGTCGATCACGAAGCCGCCCGGCGCGGGCTGCACCGTGAGCGTCGCTTTCAAACGCAGCCCATAACTCACTTCCCCCGCACGCCCCGTCCAGCTGTTGGGCGCTACTTGCGAGACCTGGATGCCGCTCTGGTACAGCGTGTACTGGATACTCTGCACGACGCTCTGAGTGTCAGCACCCGAGAAATACTGCCGCTCGAATTTCTCGATCACGTCGCGTCCTCGCTTTGGTCTATCGGCTTGGCCTGGTCCGCTTTGACTCCGCGCGACGATCTCAGGATGGCGCTCGCCTCTGCCTCGGAAAAGCCGAGCAGCACGCTGAGCCGCCCGAGCAAGCTCTGCTCGGCGCGCGTTTGCGTGCCATCCGCGTGCGTGATCAGCGCAGCGTTGGCCAAGACCAGCTCGCGATCCTCACGGCGGAGCTCGGCGAGTGGCAGGTCGTCGCTCAGCGTGCGGCGCTGCCGGGCGTACTCGAGGAGCTCTCGTTCCTCGTCATCGCTCGCGTCGAAGCCGCAGAGTAGCCCTTCGATCACCCCGGACTCGACTTCTTCGACTTTGCCGTCTGCCCAGGCCACCGCGATCAGCGATTTGACGATGTTCTTCTGCTGCGGCGTCATCTCGATTTGCGAGCATAACCTGCCCTGCCCGAGGCCGTTCGTACAAACCGGCTGAGCCTCGGCGCCGGCCGCAGCCGCGGGGCGATTTCGCTTGGCCCGCCGTTCGGGTAAGCTTCGCAGATTGTGTCTCGGGAGCCCGATACCGCCGCGCGCCGGGTAGGACAGGTGTACGGCGGTAAATGGCAGCTCGAGCAGTTGCTCGGCTGTGGCGGCATGGCCGCCGTGTATCGAGCGCGCGACGCAGCTGGAAATCTCGCCGCCATCAAGATCCTGCATCCGGAAGTCAGCATCGAACCCGGCGTGCGTGAACGCTTCGTGCGCGAGGCTTACGTCTCCAACCGCGTCGCGCACGACGGCGCCGTCCGCGTCCTCGAGCACGGCACCGGGCCAGAAGGCAGCGCCTACCTGGCCCTGGAGCTGCTCGAGGGCGAACCGCTGAGCGCCAGAATTCGCCGTTTGGGCGGACTGTCACTCGCCGACCTGCTCGATTACCTCGACCAGGTGCTGGACGTGCTCGGGAAAGCGCACGCGCAAGGCATCATCCATCGCGATCTCAAGCCGGACAACCTGTTCGTCACGCACAGTGGCCAGATCAAGGTGCTCGACTTCGGTCTGGCCCGACTCGAGGACGGCCTGCCGGGGGACTACAAGACGCGTACGGGGATCGCGCTCGGCACATTGCCTTACATGGCGCCGGAGCAAGCACTGGGCCGCCGCGCGGAGCTCGACGGCAGGTGCGATCTATTCGCGCTGGGCGCCACCGCGTTTCGGATTCTGACCGGGCGCAAGGTGCACGAAGCAGAGAGCGATGCCGAGCTGCTCATGGCAATGGCGTCAAAGCCGGCGCCGCCTCTCGCGAGCGTTGCGCCCCACGTCCCGGCCGACGTGTGCAAGGTCATCGATCTCGCGCTCGCGTTCACGAAAGAGGCGCGCTACCCGAACGCGGCCGTCATGCAGAGCGACGTCCGCGCGCTGCGTGAAGGGCTTCCCCCGCCGCACGCAGAGCGCTTCGCGGGTGCGCGCGAAGAGGCGACGCGCATCGACCGCACCGCGCCGATGGTACCCGTCTCCGCGCGCGTCCCTGCCGGCGCGGTCCCGCACAGCCCCCTTCCGATCACGGAGAATGGCACGGCCGTGCTCCCCGCCGCCCAGCGGAGCTTCGGCAGTCAGAGTACGATTGCGGCGCCCGCGCCGGTCGTGGCGGCCAGCGCCCAGGCGCATGCCGTACCGATCGCGCCGCCGGGCGCGCGCGCGCGCGGGCCTCGCTTGGCAGTGGGTCTTGCGCTTGGTGCCATTGCGCTGCTCGGCGTCGCAGCCGTCCTCGCTTTCGTGCTGCTGAAGAGCCCAGCGCATGAAGAGACTCCGCCACTCGCGGGCGCGACCGAACAGGACGCCGGGAGCGGTCGCCCGAGCGCCGAGGGACTCGCGGCACCTGCCGCCATTGCCTCCGATTCGGGCGCGGCAACCGTGGCGGCTCGGCCGCTCGAAGCGAGCAACACGCCTATCGCGAGCGTGCGCGGCGTGGGCACGCCCGCCCAGAAGACCGGAAGCCTCGCCACTCTCGACGCCGCCGCAGATGAACCCATTGGTAACGCCGCTCGCAGCGCAGCCGTGACCGACGCAGCGCCGGGAGTGGTGCCCCCGGGCGCGATCGCGACGCCCGCTCCCGCCGCCGCCGCACCGCCGCCCGAAAGCCGTGCCAGCGCCGCAGCGGCGACCCCCGCGCCGCCTCCCGCAACGCCTACTGCCGCGGCTCCGCCCGCGCCGGCGCCATCGCCTGCCCCTCCCAGTAGCTCGGTGAACCCCGGGTCGAGCCAGCCCTCGATCCCGGAAGAATCACGCGGAGCGGGCCGTTCGCGCTCAGAAAAGCCCGGGAAGCGGCCCAAGCGCGGTCGCGACGACCGCTGATGCCTCGCAGCGCGCGCACGCGCGAGAATGGGGCTCGCAAATTAGACCGGGCTTCGGAGTAGACTGCCGAGCATGGACCGGTTTCGGCGCTTCGACGAAGCCTATTATCATCGCTTTTACGAATCCCCGAAGACCCGGGTAGTCGCTCCTGAAGACCACTCCGCGCTGGCAGAGTTCGTCTTTGCTTTCGCGCGCTGGAACCACATCGAGCTCAAGAGCGTGCTCGATATCGGTGCGGGGGTCGGGCTCTGGAAGTACTGGATCGAAAAGAACGTCAAAGGCCTGCAGTACAGCGGCACGGAAGTCAGCGCCGCCATGTGCAAGAAGCACGGCTTCATGCAGCGTGACATCGCCCGCTGGCGCGACCGCAAAAAGCACGACTTGATCATCTGTCAGGGCGTGCTCCAGTACTTGCCGGACCCGGACGTCGCACCCGCGGTGGCCAACATCGCCTCGATGTCGCGCGGGCTGGTTTACCTGGAAATCACCACCCGCGCCGACCTGCGTGAGGTGTGCGACACGACGCGCACGGATAGCGATATCTTCGTGCGCAATGGCTCCTACTACCGCGGCATTCTATCCAAGCACCTGATCAACGTCGGTGCCGGATTGTGGTGGATCAAGGATCGCCCGGCGCCCTTTTACGAGCTGGAGCAGTGCTGAGGCTCCGGCTGCTCGCGACGCCAAAAGGAGGGATGTGCGCATGAGCAACTCGCGCAGTATCGTTCGACCGCTGGTGTTCGCGCTGTGCGTCGGCGTCACGATCGCAGGTCTTCTCAACGTGTACGGCGACAATCAAGAGGTCGTGGGCAAAGCGGAAACCGCTGCCTGCGGCGGTGCCGCCTGCGCCGTGACCATGACGCGGGCCGAGCGCTCCGCGATCTCGCAGAGCTTCACGTTCCAGACGCGTCTCGTCGAGAAAGGTCGCAGAGACGACGGCGCCAGCGTGGACGTGGTGTGCCAGCGCGCCTTCTGGCTCGTCGGCGAGTACACGTGCACGAGGCAAGGCGCCCCCAGCGCGCACTGAGCTAATTCTGCGCTTGTCCGGCCTTGCGCTCGAGCTGATCGATCAAGCGCCGGACCTCGGCGACGTCGCCGGCGTGCGGCAAGGTCTCCAAGTAGCGATTCAAATCGTCGATCGCCGCCTGCGGCGCGCCGAGCTTGGCCCAGAGCAGGCCCCGGTCACGCACCTCGTTGGCAACGTCCGGGATCAAGTCGATCAATCGATCGAGCACCAGCAGCAGGCGCGGGTAGTCAGCGCGCGTGGTGTAGATGCCACGCAGGTTCATCAGCATGCGAGCCAAGATGTGCCGCGTCGGTGTCGGCGCCAGCATCGCGAGTGAGAGCTCGAGACGACCCCCATCGCCTTGTTTGAGCAGCTGCTGCAGATCGTCGCGATCGAGCACGGCGCCAGCGCCGAAGGGATCGACGATCACGGCTTCGCCGCGCTCCGAATCTTCGACGCGCACCAGGAAGTGGCCCGGGAAACCCACGCCGCGCGCGCGCACGCCGATGCGGCGCGCCACTTCGATGTAGATGATGGCGAGCGTGAGCGGAATGCCGAGGCGTCGCTCGATGACTTCGTTCACGAAGGAGTTGCGCGGGTCGTAGTAATCCTCGCGGTTCCCGCGAAAGCCGCAGGTGTCGTACAAATATTCGCCGAGCGCCGCGGCCTGCATGAGCAGCGGGGCGCGCTCGAGACCGCGGCCCGCGAGCGGCGCCGAGAGCAGGCCGAGCCGCCGCTTGTGCGCGCCGACGTCGAGGCCCGGGTACGCGTCCTGAGCGATCAAGAGCGCTCCGGTCAACAGGTCGAGCTCGTCATCCGGCTGCGCTAGATAGGTGTGGAAGTCCACACCTGAAGTATAGCCGACGCCGTGTTCAACGCCGTGCCCGGCCCCCCGTTGGCGGCGGGGAGCCCCGCAATGCTAGGAAACCAAGCGGGGGATCGCTCGGAAAGTAGGTCGGCCCATGAGAATCAATAAGAACCTTGCGCGTTCATTTGCCGGGACGTGCGCGCTGCTCGGCGCTCTCGGCTGTAGCAGCGAGGACGACACGGGGAGCGCGCGGGGAAAGTATCTCGGGCTCGAGGCGCCGACGCGCGGCTTTCAAATCAAGAACCTCGGCGCCACCGTGCGCGCCGGCGACGACATCGAGTACTGCGAGGTCGCCGAGCTCCCCGGCACACCGGGCGAAACGCTGTACGTGAAGAGCATCGAGCTCGGCAACGCCGCGTTCAGTCATCACCTCATCTTGACGGCCGCGTTGCCGAATACCGCGGCGGACGCGAACCTGCGCAAGGCCAAGATCGGCGAGCGCGTGGAATGCGTGAGCGCCGACAGCGCCTACGGTCAGGGCATGATCGGCATTCACGGCATTCAGCAACGCTACGGCCGGCTCGATTTTCCCGAAGGTGTCGGGCGCGTGTTCCAGGGCGGACAGCGCATCGTCTTCGACTACCACTACCTGAACACGAGCGAAGCAGACGTCGAGGCCAAAAGCGCGCTCAACCTGCATCTCGCCGACGCTTCGGAGGTCGAACAAATCGCGGACACGTTCGCCTTCTACAACTTCACCATCGACATCCCGCCAGGCGCCACCGGCTCGTTCACCGGCGAGTGCCAGTTCAAACGGGACGTGCTGCTGGCGAGCATCACGCGCCACACGCACCGCTGGGGCACCGACTTCAGGGTCTGGTACTCCGGTGGCACGCGCGACGGCGCACCGCTCTGGAGCAGCCAAGATTGGGAACACGAAGTCGACTACGAGTTTTCCGAGCCACAGCTCATGAAGACCGGCGAAGGCCTACGCTTTCAGTGCGACTACAACAACACGGAATCGCACCGCCTCCGGTACGGCACACAGGCGCGTGACGAGATGTGTAACCTCTTCGGGCTCGCGTGGGATGCCGGCGGCGACCGCACCATGCCCTACCAGGGCTGCAGCATCACATGGCTCGACGAGCAAGGAGTCGGGCAATCGGCAAGCGCCAAGGGCGGCTTTCCGAAACCAACGCCCGAGATGGCAAGTCTCTGCATCGACGGCGCCGCCGCCCAGGGCCGCACCGTGAACGAATGCCTCGAGTGTCAGTGCAACTCGTGCGCCGACATTCTCATCAAGTGCTCGGGCGACGCCGACTGCAAGGCCATCCTCGACTGCGTGACGGAATCGGACTGCGGGAGTCAGAGCGAATGCGGCGGCCGCTGCCAGAACGTCCTCGATCAGCACTCATCGGCGATCGGGCTCATGCAGCAGGTTTCGGCCTGCGTGAGCAGCCGTTGTCAGGGCTGCCAGTGAAAGGGCGCCCGAGGCCGTAGCGACTGTAGCGCTCGCGCGTCCGAGGACTGGACAGCCAGTCTCGAAGACGAGGACTGCGCGAGCGGCGCGCGCTGCTTGCGACGCTAACGCCCACGGGACCCCAAACGGTGTGCTGCCGCTGACGAGTGGCCCAAGCGGCGAGCTCTCGGCGGAGAGGCTCGCACATGGTCGGGGCGGCCGGATTCGAACCGGCGACCCCTAGACCCCCAGTCTAGTGCGCTAACCAGGCTGCGCTACGCCCCGACACCTTCCACCCGGGGGGAACCCGCCGGAAGGTTGCCGGCACCCTAATCGATGCGGGCGCGAATGCAAGCGCCGCCTGGACCTGGGTCTTCGAAAGTCTTCCAAGACTCTGCCGCGAGCGCCAGCTCAGCCGTTCTGAACTCCGACGCGGGCGAGGTGCTCGGCCAAGTGCCGGTACAGCTCCGCCGCCAGCACGGGATCGCCGCTGCAGACTTCTTTGAAGTCCTCCGCGCGCAGGCGCAAGAGCCGCGACGGCTCCTCCACGAGCGGTAACGGACCTTCGTACGAGACGCCCACCAGCGATTCCGGAAACAGCAGGGCCCCGGTCCCCACCTGACGCGCGGTCGACAGGCGCACCACGCCGTCGAGCACGATGTACGCCACGAGATCGCTCGCGACGGCGCGAGGCACGCGCGCGCCGCTCTCGAGCTCCACCTCCACCGCAGCCGACAGCGCGTTGAGCACCT
Source organism: Polyangiaceae bacterium (assembly GCA_036520475.1). Lineage (GTDB taxonomy): Bacteria > Myxococcota_A > Polyangia > Polyangiales > Polyangiaceae > DATDJP01. The sequence goes on from DATDJP010000344.1 coordinate 14,849, forward strand.
GCTGCAGCGTGAGCGCCGCGAGCAGCGTGCTCTGGCGCGCGCGCTCGAGATCCGCCGCCAACAGCCCGCGGTCGTGCGTGGCGCGTTTCACCAGCCGCGCGCAGATCTGCACGAGCAGGGCGGTCGCGTTGTCCGAGCCGCTCTCGAGCGCACGATCGACGATGCGACGTGCCGCGTGCTCGGGCGTCCCCTCGCGCAAGAGCTCGCCCAGCTCGGATTCCTTCGTGAACTGTGAGTACACCCCGTCGCTGCACAGCAGCAGCCGATCACCGAGGCCGAGATCGACGAACAGCGTATCGACCGTCACGCCTTCACTCAGACCGAGCGCGTTGATCAGTCGATCCGGGTAAGACTTGCTGTGGGCGGAGAGCATGCCCGTGGCCTTCAATGACTCGATTTGCGCGTGATCTTGGGTGAGCTGGAGCACGGCGCGCGAGCGCGCCAGGTAAATGCGGCCGTCGCCGGCGTGCGCGACGAAGGCGTGGTCCCGGGCGAGCCACACCACGTCGAGCGTCGTGCCCATGCCCGCCCACTCTTCCCTGCCGAGCGCCGCTCGCCAGACGCGCGCGTTGGCTTTCTCGACGGCGCGCTTGAGGCGCGCGAACACTTGCCGCCGAGTCTCCAGATCCGGCTGGGCGACGTAGGCGTCCAGGACGCGCTGCGAGCTCTTCTCGGCGATGCACGCCCGCACCTCCTCCAGGGCCAGGCGCGCAGCGACTTCTCCCGCCGCGTGGCCGCCCATGCCGTCCGCGACGGCGAACAGCGCCAGCTCAGGGGCGAGCAGATGTGCATCCTCGTGCACGGCCCGCACCTTCCCCTTCTCCTCCACGACCGCGCATTCGATTCGGTAATCGAAGCGCGGAGCGATCTGGAGCATCGAGCTCCAGCATATCCCGAAAGGAAAACGTGCTAAAGGGGCCGCACCTCACGTGCGCCTGCTCGGTATCGAAACGTCCACCCGCCGCGGATCGGTGGCCCTGATCGAGGGCGAAGCGCTCGTCGCCGCAGCTGAGCACGCGGAGCCCAACGCCCACGCCGAGAAGCTATTGCCGCTCATCGAGCAGCTGATGGCGGAAGCCGGCTGGGCCCGCAGCAGCCTCGAGCGGGTGGCGGTGGGTGTCGGTCCAGGCTCGTTCACCGGCCTGCGCGTCGGCGTCGCGCTGGCCCAGGGCATCGGCCTCGGACTGGACATTCCCGTCGTGGGGGTGGGCTCGCTCCGCAGCATGGCTCGAGCACTGCCCGCGACCGATCAGCGGATTCGCTACCCCATGCTCGATGCGCGCCGCAACGAGCTGTTCCTGGCCGCCTACTCTCCCGACGGAGCCGAGCTCGAAGCTCCGCGCGCGGTACCACGCGCGGAGCTCGAGGCGCATCTCGCCAGCCTGGCGGGCCGGGGGCCGTACGTCGTACTCGGCGAGGTGTGCGCCGAATTCGCACTTTCACACCGGATTTCCTCGCCGGACACCGATCTGCCGCACGCGCTCTGGGCGGCGCGCATCGGCGCCGCGCTCCCCCCCGACACCTCGAACGAGCCGCTCTACGTCCGGGACGCCGGCGCCGTCCGCCCCGAGCTTCCCCCGTCCCCTTTCCAGACCTGAGCGCTCCGCGGGTAGTGGTACCATCCCCGTTCTATGGCGTCGCCCGAAGTGGCTGCCGACGAACAGTCGCGCTTGTTGTCGCGCTACGGCCGGCGTTTTGCGGCCGGAGACGTGCTCTTTCAGGACGGCGACCCCGCCACCGAGGCATTTCTGCTGCAGGAGGGCCGTGTTCGGCTGATCAAGCGGGTCGGTGCCGTCGAGCGCGGTCTGCGCGTCCTCCGCCCGGGCGACTTCTTTGGCGAATCGGCGCTGGTGCCCGGCGCTCCGCGCAACTCCACGGCGGTCGCGCTGGACGACGGAGCGGCGCTCGCGCTCGATCCTGCGACGTTTCAGCAGGTCCTCACGGCCAACCCGACGGTCGGGACACGCGTCCTGTCGCAGGTCATCCGGCGCCTGCGCGACGCAGAGGATCAAATCGAAATCCTCATGCTGGGCGACAGCCAGTCCAAGATCGTGGTGGCGTTGCTCAAGCTCGCCCAGCAGTCACTCGGAGCCACGGGGCGGCAGGACGGCTCGGCTTCGCTCAGCGTCTCCCCGATGGACCTGTCAGCGCGAGTCGGCCTCGACGTGGACACCGTCAAACGGAGCGTCCAGGAGCTCCGTGACGCCGGCTACGTTCGCATCGTCGAAGAACGCGTCGAGGTCACCGACCTGCTGGCCCTGCGCGAGCTGTTCGGGCTGATTGGTCTGAAGGAGCAGATCGCGGGCGGCGCGACTCCTGGCGATGCGCCGCGGGGGCGCCGCAACGCACGCCCGTGACCTCAAGAAATTCGAAGACCTACGATTGTTGACGGGGTCTTCTGCCTGCGCTAGTCCGGCGGGCGTGCAGCCCAAGCCCAGCGCCGCAAAGTCGAGGTCGCGCCTGCTCGGCGCCCTGGCCTCGGCGGCTGCGTGCTTCGCGCTCGTGGCCTGCGGTGGGTCAGCGAAGTCACCCGGCGGGCAGGACCCGGAACGGATGAGCGAAGCCGAATACGACGTGGCGCGGGACCTGTGGCTCAGGCAGGGCAAATCGCGCGAGGCGCTCAGCCATGCACTCTCCGCGGTGGAGCTCGACGAGCACAACGCCGAGGCCGCGCATCTGGTCGCCCTCATCTACCTCGGGTTCTGCCAGCGCAGCACCGATGAGTGCCGGCTGTCCGCGGCGGAGAGCCACGCACGCCAAGCGCTCGACTCGGACCCGCAGTTCCGGGAGGCCCGAAACACGCTCGCCGTCGTGCTGATTCATCAGAAGCGTTACGCTGATGCGATCGCGGTGCTGAAGACGCTCACCGCGGACATCCTTTATCAGACCCCTGAAAATGCTTGGGGAAATTTGGGTTGGGCCTACCTCGAGCATGGCAAGACCGACCAGGCCATCGACGCGCTCCGGCGGAGCATCGCCGCGCAACCCTTGTTCTGCGTCGGCAACTATCGGCTGGGTCTCGCCTACGAGCGCAAGCGCGATCTGAACGCCGCGCTGAGCTCGCTCACCCGCGCGCTCGAGACGGATGATCCCCGCTGCCGGTCCTTGCAGGACGCGTACGCGGCGCGGGCACGCGTGCTCATGAAGGTCGGCCGCGCCGACGACGCGCGTGCCGACCTGACCCGCTGCCAGGAGCTCGATCAGAAGACGCATTCAGGCAAAGAATGCCGCTCCATGTTGCGAAATCTAAAGTAGGCTGTGGCCCGAAATGGAGACGGTCGGACAGTACCTGCGTCGCCAGCGCGAATCGAAGCAGATGAGCCTCGAGGAGATCGCCCGCTCGACACGCGTGCCCATGTCCAGCGTCGAACGCATCGAAAGCGACCAGTTCGACGAGCTGCCGGGTGAGGTGTTCGTCCGCGGATTTCTCAAGTCCTATGCGCGCTCAATCGGCATCCCGAGCGACGACGTGCTCGCGCGTTACACGGCGAGTCGTCGCGTCGCGTGGGTGACTCCGCTGCCCATCACCAGCCCCACGCGGCCAGCTCGCGGCCGGCGCTTCGGCGTGGCGATCGCGTTCGTGCTGCTCCTCATTCTGTTCACGCTCGCGCTCAGCATCGTGCTCAAGCCGCGCGGGGACGACATGCCGCAAGAGCTGTCGCGACGCGGAGCCTCGTCGGCACGCACGGTCTAGCGGGTGGCCCGCGGTGGCGCGGCGCACGCAAGTCTCACCACACGCGCGCTGCTGGTGCGCCGAGTCGCCTACGGCGAATCCGACCTCATCCTCACGCTCTTGACGGAGCAGGCCGGCAAGCTGAGCGCGCTAGCGCGCGGCGCGCGCCGCAGCCAGCGCCGCTTCGGCGGTGCGCTCGAACCCATGCACACGCTGCGCGTCGCGCTCGACGAACGCACCACGAGCGATCTGTACATCTTGCGCGAAGCGAGCATCGATCAAGCGCGTTCGGGACTGACGAGCAGCCTCGAAGCGCTCGAAGCTGCGGGGCGCGCTTTGAAGTGGCTCGCGCGCGCCTGCGTCGCCAAGACACCTGAGCCGCTGGCATGGTCCGCCATCAGCGATTTTCTGGATGCGCTCGACGCGAGCGTCGCAGGGCATTGCCCGCGCCGAGAGCTCGCTGAATTCGGCCTACGCCTGCTGAGCGCGCTCGGCTGGGCGCTGGACTTCGAGCAGTGCGTGCGCTGCGGCAAGCGCTGCGAGCCGGGGCAGGCCGCGTTCGTGGATGCCGCGCGGGGCGGGCTCGTGTGTCGTGCCTGTGGCGGCGCCCGCCAGCGCCTGGACGGCGCATTGCGCGCGCGGCTCGCGGCGCTCATGCTCGCGGGAGGGAGCACGCTGCTCGACTCCGACGTGGACGCGGTGCTCGCGCTCGTGGAAAGCGCTCTGCGCGCGCACGTCGGCGAAGCCTGACGTGACAGGCGGCTGCGCGATTTCGAGCGCAGAACTAGGTAGGAGGGCGAGGTCGCGCTAAACGGGGGCGTGGCGGAACAGTCGCGCCCTCCCTCGGTCACGCCCGGCACGGACACGGCAACCGGGCTCAGCGCCGACACCACGGCCGCCGGGGCGGACGCCACCGCCGGAAACGAGGAGCGCCAGCGCATCACCGGACGCGCCGGCATCGTGGCCGCCGGCACGCTGTTCAGCCGCCTGCTCGGTCTGGTTCGCGATCAGGCGATTGCGGCCATCTTCTCGCGCGCGGCCACGGACGCGTTCTTCGTCGCGTTCACGATCCCGAACGTGCTCCGCCAGCTGCTCGCCGAAGGCGCGGTCCAGAGCGCGGTGCTGCCCGTACTGACGCGCATCCGGGAACGCGAAGGCGATGCCACAGCGCGCAGCGCGTTCCGAGCGCTGCGCGGCCTGTCGCTGAGCGTGCTGACCCTGGTCACGATCCTGGGCGTGTGGTTTGCACCGGAGCTCGTCAGCCTGTTCGCGGGCGGCTTTCGCGCACACGAAGGCCAGTACGAACGCACGGTGCAGCTCACACGCTGGGTGTTTCCCTACATCTTCTTCATGGGCACGGCCGCGCTCGGCGTCGCCGCCCTGAACACGCACAAACGCTTCGTAGTAACGGCGTTCGCGCCGGCCCTGCTCAACGTGGCGTTCATCGCGTGTGCCTTCGTGATGACCGGTCCACTGGCGGCACGAGGCGTCGATCCCACTCTGGCGCTCGCCGCCGGCGCGCTGATCGGCGGCGTGCTGCAGGTCGTCGCGCAGTGGCCGAGCTTGAAGGCGATCGGCTACCTGGAAATGCCGCGCCTGAATCTGCGAAACCCCGGCGTGCAGAGCGCGCTCGCGCGCATGGGACCGGTGCTGATCGGCATCGGCGTCTATTACCTGGACGTCGTGATCGCGCGGCGGCTGCTGTCCGAACAAGACGTCGGAGCACAAAGCTACTTCGGCTGGGCGCTGCGGCTCTGCGACTTCCCACAGGGGATCTTCGTGATGGCTTTACAGACCGCGACGCTGCCGAGCCTGGCCGCGCTCGCGGCGCGCGGAGACCACGCGGAGCTCGGGCGCACGTTTGCTTTCGGCATGCGCCTCGCGCTCTTCGTGGGCATCGCCGCGACGGTGCTGGTGGCAGCGCTGGCGGAGCCGCTGGTCGTGCTCATCTTCGAGCGCGGAGAGTTCGACGCTGTGTCGTCGCGCGAAACGGCGCGTGCGCTGCTCGCCCAGGGACTCGGCATCTGGATGGTCGCTGCGGTGCGCCAGCTCGTCGGTGTGTACTACGCGCTCGGCGACACCCGCACGCCGGTGCTGGTCGCAGCCTTCGATCTGCTGGTGTTCATCGCGCTGGCGCTGAGCCTCCGCGCGCCCTTCGGCCACGTGGGCATCAGCCTCGCGGTGAGCGGGGCGAGCCTCGCGCAAATGGCGCTCTTGTGGTGGCTCCTGCGGCGCAAGCTGCAAACCCTGCACACGCGCGAGATTGCGCTGTCCATGCTCAAGACGTGCGCGGCCGCGCTGCCGGCGGCTTGGCTCGCGCATCGGGTGGCAACGTGGCTCGAGCCACCGGCGGGGTCGAGCGGCCTGGATCGCGCTCTTCCCGGGCTCGCGGGGAGCGTTTTGTTCGGAATCGTGTTCTTGATTGGCGCTCGCCTGCTACGGAGTAATGAGCTCGAAACCATCACGAGCGCCCTGAAGCGACTCAAGCAACGCCGCTCGCGCCGTGGGTAATGTGCTAGCCCTGCCGCGTGAAACCCGACGTCTACGAATCCGAGCTGCGCATCGTTCAGGCCGACTTCACGGCGGCCGCCATGAAGAGCGACCAGTTGCCGCCGGCGACGGGCATCGAGATCGCCTTCGCGGGGCGCTCCAACGTGGGCAAGAGCAGCCTGATGAACAGCCTCCTGGCGCGTAAGAACCTGGTACGCACCAGCTCCAAGCCGGGATCGACGCGCACAGTGTCTTTTTTCGAGGCGCGTGCCGCCGACGGCCTGCAGCTGAAATTGGTGGACCTACCGGGCTACGGTTACGCGAAACGTTCCAAAGCCGAGCTCGCGCAGTGGGGGCAGCTGATGGAAGACTACCTGCTCGGGCGTCCCACGTTGGCGGCCGTGGTGTTGCTCGTCGACGCCCGGCGAGGCCTCGAAGTAGAAGATCGCGATCTGCTCACGCTCTTGGGCGGGCCGGCACGCGTGACGCGTCGCCCGCTCGGCTCGGTGCTCGCGGCCACGAAGCTCGACAAAATCGCGACGAGCGCGCAGGCGGCCGCGATCTCCGCGCTGCGACGCACCGTCGACCTCCCGATCTACGGCTATTCCGCGGAGACACACGCCGGTCGCCCGGAGCTGTGGCGCGCGATTCGCAAGGCAGCCGGGCTGACCCCAGCGCCGCCCGCGTGAGCCGTCAGGGGACGAAGCCGGCCGACTCCGCGGCACCGAGCTCGTTGGCGCAGTCGCCGTACAACGTGTAGCGGTGCGGCGTGCCGGCGAGCTCGAACCGCCACGCCGGACCGGCCTGGGAACGGTAGTATTCGATGCGAGCGAGCAGCTGGTTCGGCGCACCTTTCGCGAGCGCCTTCGCCCAGATCTGACGCAGATCGCAGCGCGGCTCGGGCAGCGGGTCGGTGTGAATCGGGGGACAGGGGTACTCCGCCAGGTCCGGGTCCGCGACCAGCCCTTCCTGGCGCAGGTGCACGTTCTGCTTTCCACAGAAGTCGCGGCGCGCCCTGGTTCCCGGCTCACGTGGCGGCTGCGGCCCTTGTCCGGCCGCGCTTTGAAATGAAAAGCGCACCTGCCCCGGTCCTTCGCTCAGGTCCACCGTCCCGTCGCTGCGCACCCCTTCGGCCACGAAGCCGCGCAGCAGGCTGCGACGGGTCAGCGTTCGCGCGAGTGGCAGCGCTTGCGTCGGGCTGACCGCCGATGGGTAGCCGACGATTCCGTCGGTGCGCGGCGGCCCCGGGGGCGCGCTGGTCTCCGGCCGTGACGCGCTCTTCGCCCAGAGCGACAGCGCCAGCGAGAGCACGAACGCGACGGCGATGATCGACAACCCTATGACGCGGTCCTTACGCGCGGCACGCTTTGCGGCATGGTCCGCCGCACCCGAGGACAGATCAGACATCGTGGCGCCCTCGTATAGCAGCGAACGGGGGCCGGCTAGAGGGGGCTTTTCCCGGAAGCGGATTGCAGGCGAGCAAGGTCCGAGCTAAAAGCCTTCCCCACGTCGCCTCACGTAGGTGGCGTCAGGGTCTCGGTGACCCGGCCGGGCGCATAACTCAGCGGTAGAGTGCGTCCTTCACACGGACGAAGTCGCAGGTTCGATCCCTGCTGCGCCCACCCCGGCCCTCGCAGATGCGGCGCATCATTCGGCGCCCTTCCCCGGATCTTCGAGGTACTTGAACACCTCGAAACGTGACAGGGTCACCGGGGAGTCCGCTGGAATGCCGGCTTTGCGGCGCGCTATTTCCACCTGCAGCGCAGCCGAATCGATGCCGGGCACTTCCGGAAGTAGCAGGCCCTGGCGCCCCGCCGAATCGCGCACGACCACGCCGTAACGCGCGGGGTCCAGATCCGAGAGATCCTGGATCGGCTGCGCGGGTGAGAGCACGCTCACCTCGATCGTGAGATCTTCGAGCTCGGAAGAAGTCACGGGCACGAAGCGCGGGTCCCGCGTGGCCGCGAGCACCGCGCTGCGAGCGGTCTCCGACAGCAGGTCCGGCCGCTTCGGTTCCAGCGATCCGACGCAGCCCCGGAGCTTGCCCGCTCCGTCTCTCAAAGTGACGAACACGCCCGCGGAAGGCAGCGCCGACTGCGTGTCGAGGGCTGCGCCCGTCGTGACCCAGGCTTCGATCGCCAGGCGCGCGACGGAAGGCAGGCTCACGCCCGGTAGAAAGCCGGTCTCAGCGCCGTGCGCGTCTTGCTTCGAGCCTTGCTGCATCGAACTACCGCAACCTGTGCACGCCCCCGCTTCGATGCCAGATCGTGATCCGCCGGGAGTAATGTTAGAAGAGGCTATGGCTAAGCCGCCACTGCGTCTTGAGCTCGGGCCGGTGTCGCGCATAGTGCTCGACCGCCCCGAAAAGCACAATGCGATGAGCGTGGAAATGGGCGGCCTGCTGCGCGATGCCGTCGCCGCAATCAACGCCTCCGAGAGCACTCGCGTCGTGATTGTTCAGGGTGCGGGCCGGGCATTCTGCGCAGGTGGGGATTTTGACATCATCGAAGCCAGCAGCCGGCAGCCCGCGGAGGACAATCGCCGGCGCATGCTGGAATTTTATGGGTCGTTTCTCTCGGTGCTGCGCGTGCGCGTGCCGATCGTCGCCCAAATCCACGGTGCTGCCGTCGGAGCGGGCCTGGCACTGGCGCTTGCCTGCGATGTGCGTCTGGCCGCGACGGAGGCGAAGCTCGGAGCAAATTTCGTGCGCGTCGGTTTGCACCCCGGCATGGGATGCTCGCTGCTCTTGCCCCACGTGGTCGGCGCGGCCAAAGCCGCCGAGCTCATTTACACGGGGCAGCTCATCGATGGAGCGGAGGCGGCGCGCATCGGTCTCGTGAACAAGGCAGTGCCACGTGAAGCTCTGGAAAGCGAAACATCGGGCGTGGTCGGACAGATCCTCAAAGCCGCGCCGATCCCCGTGATGCAAGCCAAGGCGACGTTGATGGCGTCACTCTGGAGTCGCGTGGACGAAGCGTTGAACCACGAAGCCAATGCGCAAGCGATCGACTTCGGCACCGAGGATCTCCGGGAAGCCGTCGCCGCCTTTCGTGTCGGCCGTGCACCCGTCTTCAGCGGCCGTTGAGCAGAGCGGAGCCACGTGTGAAGAGCCTTCGCGAGCGATTGCACCGTGCGGGCCCCGTGGCCCGAGCGGCGATCACCGGTACGCTCATCACGCACTCGGTAACGGCAGAGCCGCAGGATACGGCAGCGCCCAGCCGGACACTGCCTCCCCCACCAGCAGCGTCCGATCGCGCGCGCGGCACCGAGTTTCGCAGCGACCTCGTGCTGGACACGGGCCGCGTACCGTTCCGGCCCGCTCCAGCGCGGGGCCTACAGTTCCAGACCCACGGCGAGTACCAGCTGCGGCTGAGCGCGCTCTCCGATCTGCGCTTGCCCGCAGGAGCACGACTCGACGATCGGCTGCGTGTCGTGCACTGGTTACGGCTCACTCCACGCCTCGACATCACTCCGCGTCTCGCGATCGTCGGTCAATTGGACGCGCCCGAAGGCTTCATCGCCGGCGAGCGGTCGGAGCTCGTGAGCTCGGCCGAGCCCGACTACGCGAGTCGCGAACCATTCGGCGTCGATCCACGCTGGCTCTACCTCGAGTGGCGCTCCCCCCTCGGCTCGCTTCGCGCCGGACAGCAACCCTGGCACTGGGGCCTCGGCCTGGTCGCCAACGACGGCGACCATCCGACCCTGTTCGGCGACTATCGCGGTGGCGCCCGCGTCGAACGCGTTGCGCTCTCGACTCGACCCGGCGGGGCCACTTCACCCGTCACTCTGGAAGCGGCGCTGGATCTGGTTTTCGAAGACGCTCACGCCGAGCTGCTCGACGGCGACCGAGCCGTGCAAGGGGTCCTGGCCGCAACCTACGCCGACCGGAACGAGAACAGCGTCGGCTTCATGGGCGTGTACCGTCACCAGACGCGCGACGACACGGATTCGACTCGCGTGCTGCTGCTGGATTCGTCGGGCAGGCTCAACATGAAGATCCCCGGTACGTCCGGGCACGTCTTCGGTGAGTACGAGGTCGCATATCTGGTCGGCGAGACCGGTGAAAGCCGTATTGCAGCGGGCGAAGACGGCCAAGGCCGCGAAGATTATCGCGCGCTCGGCGCCGCCGCACGCGTCGGCTTCGTGCACACGCGCGGCGTCGGTGCCGAGCGGTTCGGTCGCTTCGTCACGCAGCTGGAATGGGGTTGGGCGTCGGGAGACGCCAACCCGGACGACGGTGTGCACCGCCGCTTCCGCTTCGATCCGAACTACAACGTCGGACTGATACTGTTCGACGAGGTGCTGGCCTGGAAAACGGCGCGCGCCGCCAACATCGCGCGCGACCCGGACCTCGACCTGGAACGGGGCCCGGGGCTACGGCGCTTGCCGAGCAACGGCTCCGTGTTCGGGGCCAGCTACGTGAACCCCACGTTCGTGTTTCGGCCGCTCGCGACCCTCGACCTGAAGCTGGGTGTGCTCGTCGCTCAGGCCACGTCCGACATCGTCGATCCAGTGCAAGCCGTGACCGGCAGCACGCACCGCAACTACGACGGCGGCAACATGCACGACCACGACCTGGGCCTGGAGCTAGACGGCGGAATCGAGTACCGCTACCGGATTCCAGCCGTGCCGGCGGTCCTGCAGCTGGGCGCGCAGGCCGCTGTCCTGTTCCCGGGCAACGCGCTGGCGGACGTGAACGGAAATCGCCTCGACAAGCAGTACCTCGCCGTCGGCAGGCTCGGTCTGCAGTATTGACCGGGTATTAACCCCTCGCATCGCCTGCGGTCTTGGGCTAGGTAAACCGCGCCCTCATGCAGTATTTCGTCAACATCGACGGTCAAGAGCACATCGTCTTCGTTCAGGAGCTGCCCGGTGGGAAGTACGAGGTCCGGCTCGTGGACGAGCAGAGTGGCGACAAGGGCCGCCTGCTGGAGACGGAAGTCGTCGCGCGCCCGGGCCTGCTGAACGTCCGCCTGGACGGTCGCGTGCTCGACCTGGTCGTCAACGGCACGCTGCCGGAGCTGGATGTGTTCGCCAGCGGCCGCCGCGCCGCGGTGCAGGTCGAGAGCGCGCGCATGCGCGCAGCGGCGTCGGTCCGTACCCACGACGCCAAGGGGGGCGACGGCGTCGTCACCTCGCCCATGCCCGGCAAGGTCGTCAAAGTCCTGGTCAAAGAGGGCGACGAGGTCAGCGCGGGGACTCCGCTCGTGGTCGTCGAAGCCATGAAGATGGAAAACGAGCTCACAGCCGAGCGCGCCGGCGTGGTGTCCAAGGTCTTCGTCAAGACCGGAGACGCCGTCGAAGGCGGAGCGCAGTTGATCGCAGTGGGGTGATGCCTCGGAAGTTGCCGCTCGCGCACGTGCCGACGCCACTGTTTCGGCACGACGCTCTGGATCGCCTGGTCGGTACAGCGCTCTGGATCAAGCGCGACGACATGACTGCGGGTGCGGAAGCCGGCAACAAGATCCGAAAGCTCGAGTACCTGCTCGGCGACGCGCTCGAGCGTGGTGCCACCACGGTGATCACCTGCGGCGGAGTGCAGTCGAACCATGCGCGCGCGACGGCGCTCTGCTGCGCTCGGTTCGGCTTGCGCTCGCTGCTCCTGCTCCGCACGCCGCAGCCCGACGAGCCTCAAACCGTGCACGGCAATCTGCTGCTCGATCGCCTGGCCGGAGCGGAGGTGCGCTTCATCCTGCCCGCGCAGTACCAAAATCGCAGCGAGTTGATGAGCGACGTCCAGCGGGAGCTCGACGAACAGGGCCAGAACGCCTACGTCATCCCCGAAGGCGGCTCCGACGGTCTCGGCGCGCTCGGCTACGTCGACGCGATGCAGGAGGTGCGCGCGCAGCTCGACCTGGGTTTGGGGGGCGGCCCCACACCGTTCGACGCAGTCGCGCACGCGTGCGGCTCGGGTGGAACGGCCGCTGGCGTCGTGCTGGGCGCGGCGCGCTGGTCGGTCGCCAAGCAGGTGTACGCCATGGCCGTGTGCGACGACCGCGCCTACTTCGAGAGTCGCATCGGCGCCATCGTCGCCCATGCGCGAACCCTGGACCACAGCTTGAGCTCCACTGCCGAGCTCAGCGTGTTCGATTCCTGGAAAGGGCCGGGTTACGGCGTGGCGAGCGCCGAACAGCTCGCGTTCATCCGCGAAGTGGCGAGCACGACGGGTCTCGTCCTCGATCCAGTCTACACGGGCAAGGCGCTCTTCGCGCTGTCACGCCTGACGCCCAAACCGGCTCGCGTGCTGTTCATCCACACCGGGGGTTTGCCAGGCCTGCTCGCAGAAGCGGCCGCCTTCGGCGACGTGCTGCGCTCCTGAATGACGGACGGTCCTGCCCGCGTCACTTCGGGATCGGTTTGACGCGCACCACGCGCAGATCACGGCGGAACGCCTTGAAGCGGGACACGACCTTCTCCTTCTGCTCCGGCTCATCGAGCAGATCGTGCTTTTCAGCCGGATCCTTGCGCAAGTCGTACAGACCGAGCGGACGCGTGTCGCTCGTGATGAGCTTCAAATCATTCTCGATGAACGCCTGACGATCGGCGTTGTTCGGCCCTGCCGGCATGTCCACGAACACGATTTTCTTCTCGGGCTGTCGTCCCGGTGCGGGGAACAGGTCCGGCATCAGCGACTCGCCGCTCACGAAGTCGTCCCCTTCCCCGCTCGGCGGCTTCTGTCCGTACAGCTCGAGCAGCGTGGGCACCACGTCGATCGCGCTACGCCGTTCCTGAATGCGCCGCGGCGCGACGCCCGGCACGTACACGATCAGCGGCACGCGCACGAGCTCCTCCCAGAGCTCGAAGCCGTGGCGGATCATGCCGTGCTCGCCGAAGGCTTCACCGTGATCGCTGGTGACGATGATCGCCGTGCGCTTGCCCAGATCGCTCTTTTCGACGTGCTCCAGAATGCGCCCCACGTGATGGTCCACGAAGGCCACTTCGCTGTCGTAGCGCTCCCGGCTGCCCTTGCCGAAATCGAAGCCCTCGTGCAGCACGTACTCGGTGTGCGGGTCGATGTAGTGCACCCAGCAGAAGAAGCGCTTCGCGGTGTTCTCCGGCTTCTTCAGCTGCTCGAGCGCGGCGTCGCTCAGTTTGTCGCTGTTGGCGCTCTTGTCGCCTTCCATCTGCACGACCCTGGGAGCAGCCGAGGAATCGACCACGTCGAAGCCTCGCTCGAAGCCCACGCCGGCCTGAAAGAAGTACCAGTACCCCTGCACGCTCACGGTGCGGACACCGGCGCTCTGCAGGCGCTCCTGCACGAACGTGTCGCGCTTGCCGAAGCGGTTGAAGTGGCTCCAGCCGCGATCGGTCTCGCTCGGATACTTGCCGATCAGCATCGGCGGCAGGCTCTTGCTGGTGTAGGACGCGAGCGCGTACGCGTTGTCGAACACGACGCTACGCTTCGCGAGCCGGTCGAGGTTCGGCGAAACCGGGCGCGGATTGCCGGCGTGACCGAGATCGAAGCGCAACGTGTCGATCGTGATCAGGATCACGCTCAGATCGGCCGGGAGCGCCGCGGCAGGGCGCGCCTTCTCGCCCGCGTCGCTGGCCGGTTGGCTCGCCTTGAGCGAAACCGCGACGTCATCCTGGCCCGAGCAATCTTCGTCACGACCATTGCCGGGCACGTCCTCCGCGCCCGGGTTGATGCGGGCGTCGCGGTCGTCGCAATCGCCACCGCCGAAGCGACTCGAAAAGCCGTCCTTGTCGCGATCCGACAGCTTGCGTCCCACGCCGAGCGCCAGCTTTCCGAGCGGAGCAGAGCGTTCGATGGTGACCGCCACGCGCCGATCGTCCAGCGCGGAACCAGCGCTGCGCAGGGTGAGCAGCAGGGGCAACACACCGAGGCCGAGCAAGACCGCGCTCGGTACGCGGCGCAGCGCTGCCGGGAGCAAGTACGCGGCCAGCGCCACGAGCAGGAGCAAAGCCGGCGCGCGCAGATCGAGCTCCGGGCGTTTCAGCACACCGAACAAGCCCAGCACGCCCCCGCCGCCGCTGGTTTCGCCTGCGGAGATGAGCAAGGTCAGGAGTGCCGCCGCGGCCAGCGCACCGAGCGCGCCCGCCAGCGCCGGATCGGGTGCGGATTTCCACAGCCGCGACGCGCGTTCCGCCAGCGCCAGCACCAAGAGCGTGATCAACAGCGCGCTCACACACGCGGCCACCGCGACCCCCAGCGCGATCACGACCGGCGACGTCGTGGCCGCGAACAAGCGCAACGCGAGCCGCGCGCTGATCACGAGGAACGCGACCACGCCGAGCGCGCTGAGCGGGGCCAGCGCTGCCAGATACGCGCGCGACTCCGGATCCGCGTCGCGTAGCCGAAGCGCGACGCGACGCGGGGACGGCGCATCCGCCGGATGCAGGAAGAGCGACGCCACCCCGACCGCTATGCCGCAGCCGAGCGCGATCGGAGCGATCAAGCCGGCGTCGGCGAGTAGCGTGGCGCCGAGCGCCGGGGGTTCGGCGACGGCCCTTCGCGCCCAGGCCGAATCCAGCGCTGCGGCGATCGTTCCGGCGACGGTCGCGGTCGCAGCGCTCGCCGCGACACGCTGCCAGGCCGCGCGCGACCTCGAGAGCTGACGCTCAGTCACGCGGCCTCCGGGCGGTCACGCGCGATAGCCGCGCCAAGGGGTGGCTGTCGTCGTAGACGCGCAGCAATTGATCCATGGACAGATGCGTATAGCGCTGCGTCGTGGACAAACTCGCGTGACCGAGCATCTCCTGAATGGCGCGCAGGTCGGCTCCGCCTTCCAGCATGTGCGTCACACAGGTGTGCCGGAGCGCGTGTGGATGCAGATCGGGCCGTCCAGCCGCCAATGCGCCGTAGCGCTGCACCAGCATTTGCACGCGACGCACGTGCAAACGCCGGCCGCGCCGGCTGAGCAGGAGCGCGCGTTCGTCGACAAACCCCGTCTTGGGATGCGCCAGCTCCGGACGCTGCGGCAGATAGGCGACGAGCGCAGCTTGCGCCTTCGACCCGAGCGGCACGATGCGCTCCTTTCTCCCCTTGCCGAGCACGCGCACCTGCGCGTCCGCCAGGGAGACATCTCCCAAATCGAGCGAAGTGAGCTCACTGACACGCAGGCCGGAGCCGTAGAGCAGCTCGAGCAGCGCGCTGTCTCTGAGCCGTTCGGCAGCGCTCGACGATGACGGTAGCGCCGCTGCGTCCATGAGCTGCGCCGCGGCGTCCACGCTCAAAAACGTCGGTAGCTTGCGCCGCACTTTGGGCGTGGCCAAAAGCTCGGCCGGGTTACTCCGTACCCTGCCAGTGCGCTGGAGCCAGCCGAAGAGCGCGCGGACCGCGGCGATTTTCCGCGCGAGCGTGGCCGCGGAGCAGCGCTGTGCGAGCTCGCCGAGCCACGCGCGCAGCGTGAGCTTGGATACGTGCGAGAGCTTCACGTCACCGCGCGCGCGCTCATGCAAAAAGCTGCGGAGCTGCCGCAGATCGCGCCGGTAGGCGGACACGGTGTGGGGCGAAGCGCGCCGCTCGGAGGCGAGGTGTGCGACGAAGTCGTCGATACTGCGCGCGAGCTCGTCAGTGCCCGGATCGCTGGCCACGCCATGCGTCGCCACCCTGCGAGTCATGCCTGCCAAACCGCGAGCGACCAACACACGACGCCGAGCAGCGCGATCACGAGCCCGTGGCGCGCGCTCTTCCACACCAAGCTGCCCTCGCGCGAAACGCCGCGCCAGGCAAGCCAGGCGAGCCCGCACGCGCACAGCGCATAGCCGAGCAGCAGAGCAGCCGTCCATGCCGTGCTCGGGCCATGCTCTCGCTCTAGCTCGCCGAGCGCCCGGGCGTAGCGCGCGCGCAGAGCGCCGCCCGTCGCCGGACGCTGCGCCGCGCTGACTTGCGCCTGCAGGCGGGCGAGGTTCTCGTTCGCTCGCGTGAGCTCCGCGGCGTGAGGCACGTGAATATGCCGGGTCTCGAGCGCGGCGCCGCGCACCGCGCGCCAGGCGGTTTGCGCAACCTCGGACTGACCGGCGGCTTCGGAGCCGACGGCTATCGCGACTAGCCGCTCGTAAGCGGCCGGCACGTGCGGAGCGGCCGGCGCGTAGAGCGTCGCCGCACGGCGCGCATGCAACGTCGCACGCGGCAGATCACCCTGATCGAAGGCGCGGTCACTCTTTTCCATTTCAGCTTGCCCCGTCGCGATCGCGCGCAGAGTGGCGATCGCCATGGTGAGCACGCCGGCCAGGGCCACGAGGGCTGCGATGCGAAGCCAATTTTTCATAGGAAATCACGCCGCCGAAAGATCAGGCTGGCCAGCGCCAGGAGCACCACCGTCCAGCCGAAAGCCTGCGCCGCGGCCAGCACCACGTACTGACGAAGCTCCACGTTGGCCGTCTCCCCCGTGAGGAGCGGGCGTGGCGGCACGTAGACCATGAGGTTCGGCACCACCTTGCTCAAGGCGACGCCGATGTTCTTCACCGTCGCCCCGAAGGCGCGCACCGGCAAATGCGCCAGGGTGTCCGCGGACCGTCCCACGACGAACGCACCAAACGTGAAAATGGCGGTCAAGAACGGCGACGAGAAGGCTGCAAACACCGTGGCGAAAGCGGCCACGATGCTCACTTCGCACAAGGTCAGGAGAGCGGCGCCAAACACCACACGCCGATCGTCGGGCGCGTCGCGGGCGACCCAATAGCCGAGCACCAGCAGCAAAACGGACCAGGGAATGGGCACGTAGCTGCGCGAACGCGGAAACCGCCAGGCCAGAAGCCCGGCGAAGGCAGTGGAGCCCACCGCGACGGCCACCACGGTGGACGTCTGTTGTCCGGCGAGCTTGGCGAGGGCGAGCAGCAACGCTCCGGAGTTGGCCGCGATGAATACGGCCAGCGTGAGCACGGTCCCGACGTACTTGCCGACGAGATACTCCGTGCGGCGCAGGGGCCGCGCCAGGATGGGAAAGATCGTCTTGAGCTCGAGCTCGCGGTAGAGCGACGTGGCGCCGAGCACCACGGCCACGATGATCGCGTAGAGCGAAATCGACGCCGAGCCGAGGTCGCTGACGACACGCATGCTGTCCCGGAGCGCGAACGCGCCCACGACCAGGGCGTACCCGGCCGTACCCAGCGCGAGCGCGAACAGGCCGTGCAGCACCCGCGCGCGCACCGCTTCCCGGTAAGTGTTGAGCGTGACGACGCCAATGCGAACCAGCATCGCCTCTGCTTTCTACTACCGACCCTCCACTATGGATAAGCATTTGGCTCCTGCTTCCGGGACCCGCGCTCCCGGCCCTTCGCTGGCGCGCCCGCGCGCGCGCCACCGGCGAGAGCGGTCCGCCGACGCCTGGCAAAAGCGCCGCAAATGCTGGAATTTGCCACGTTTACTCCGATGGCGACGCTGGCGGCTTCGTGGCATGATGCGGCTATCGTGTCGAATGAGCGCCTGACGCGGCAGGAGCTGGGCTGGCTTTTGGCCCAGGAGGCACGAGGAGCGGCAAAAGCGCTACGCGAGG
The DNA here is from genome assembly GCA_036520475.1 of Polyangiaceae bacterium. Classification (GTDB taxonomy): domain Bacteria; phylum Myxococcota_A; class Polyangia; order Polyangiales; family Polyangiaceae; genus DATDJP01. The sequence goes on from DATDJP010000344.1 coordinate 32,471, forward strand.
GCGTCATCCAACTCAAGCAGCCCGAGCTGCGTGAGGCGCCTCGCGTTGAAACGACACTGGACGCCCTCGACGATGCCATCGGTCGTTTGAGCGAGCTCCAGTCTGGAGGCCGCGGTGCGCCGCGGCGCGGCCGCATCGATCTGGCTGCGCTGCTGTACCAGGTGGCGCCGACCGCGCGCATCTCCATGCGCCCGGGGGATGGAACGGAGGTTTCTGGGGAGGAGAACGAGCTCCGCCGCATGCTCCACGTGCTCGTCAACCAGACGAGCAGTCCCGCCGACAGCGCACCTTCGACCTCGCCCGAGGTCCGCATCCGACGCGAGGACGACTGGGTCAAGCTCAGTGTCGACCTGGGCCCGGATACCTCGGCGACGTCAGAGCTCGAGCGGCGCTGGCTGAGCCGGATGGCCCTCCGGCACGGGGGACGCCTCGAGCTCGAAAGCGGAACGCAAACCATCGTGCTGCCCGCGGACGGCTCGGGCGAGGAGGTCAACGAGCTGCGCAAAGAGCTCGAGCAGGCCCAGCAGCTCGGCGAAGCCTACGCGCGCGAGCTGGCCGCCGTGTTTGCCCGGGAGCAGCCCGGCGCCTCCGAGCCCGCGCCGGATCAGCCGATCAGCACGCAGCGCTTGGAGATGTTGAAGAGCGTCGCGCAAGCGCTAGTGCGTCCACTCCGCTCGTGGCTCGACGCCACGCGGACCGACGCCACGCTCGCAAGTGAGGCGCTCGGCGAGGGCGCACAGCTCACTCGCAATTTGCAGCGCCGCTCGAGCGGCGGCCACGAGCTCTGGAGCGAGCTCCACAGCGTCGCCGAATGCACGCTGGACGAAGCCCCTCAGCGCTTCGATCTGGCCGCGCTGGCGCGGGCAGAAGCCGGCCTGGCGGAGTCGCGCGCGGCGCGCCACGGCGTCCAGTTGACGCTCGAGCTCCCCGAACGACTCGACTTCGAGAGCCAGCGCAGCGTGGTGGCATTGCTGCTGCGCGCGCTGCTCGATCACGCGATCCTCGCCACGCCGCGCGAGGGGTCCGTCGCGCTGCGGCTGGCAGCGGCGGATGCCAGCGTCGAGCTGCAGACCGAGGACGGCGGCCCAGCCATTCCCGAGACTGCACGCGCAGATTTGCTGCGACAACGCGTGAATCCTTCGAGCTTCGGCCGGCCCGCGGATTTATCACTGCTCATCGCCGAAGCGGCTTCCGCTCACCTGGGCAGCGGGCTTGCACTGAGCGAGAGTGCAAGTGGGAAAACGGTCACCCGGGCGGTGCTTCGGCCCCAAGCCTTCGGAGCGAGATGAGATGAGCGGCGGATCGATGCGGATTCTGGTCGTCGAGGATCAGGACTCCATTCGGAGAATGATCGAAGCTTTGGTGCAGGCGCGCGGCTATCGCGTGACCGCAGTCGCCTCGGGGGCGAAGGCCATCGATGTGGCGAGCACCGATCCCCCGGATCTGGTCCTGCTCGACTTGATGCTGCCGGGACAGTTCGACGGATTCGAGGTCTGCCGGCGGCTGCGCAGCGATCCAGCGACCAGCAAGGTGCCGGTGGTGATCATCAGCGCACTCGACGACTCGGATTCGCGCGCTCGCGCCAGCGAGGCTGGAGCGACTGCCTACTACACGAAGCCGTTCAGCCCGATCGCGCTTCTCAAGGAGATCGAGCGACTGAAAGCGCTCTCGCAAAAGAGCGAGTAGCTCGGCTCAGCTCATAACAGATTCAGGAAGTCCTTCGCGCGCTTCTCGGCCGCGGCCACGATGCCCTGCGCTTCAATTGAAGGGATGCGCAAGGTTTCGCACAGCGCCTCGAGGATCTTCTTTTCTTTTTCGTGCTGCTCCCCGTCTATGTACGTGAGCAGCACGGCGTGCTGCAGGAGCACGCGGCGATCATCGTGACTCAGCTCCGTGACGGAGATGTCGCCAAGCGCCCGCTCCTGCTTGGCGTAGAGCCGCACCTCTGCGGCTTCACTCGGTGTGGCCTCGAACGCTTGCAGCAGCGCTTCGATGACTTCGAGCTCCTCGCCGGCAACTCGGCCGTCCGCCCAGGCAACGCTCACCAGGCCCTTGAGAATGGCCATGTTCTGCTCGTGCATGCGCTACAGAAAACCCGAGGCCAGTGCTGGAGTCAACGCGCTCACGCGCTCGAGCCGGCTTCGACGCCGGCTATTTCGCTGAGCTCGCGACAGAGCTCGCGCTCGTCTCGGGTATCCGCGACGCAAAAACCCCGGAGCAGCGCGTCCACGTCGCTCTTGCGCGGCAGAAAGCGCGCCGGCGCCCACACAGGTTGCGGCGCCATCGAAGGCGTCTTGGCTGGCGTCGGCGCCGGTGGACGTTCTGCGACGACGCCACCCGGCTCGGTCAACGTGAGCGACTCGAGCTCCAGCACGGCGCACGCCGCCAAGACGGGCTCATGCGCGACCCCGCTCCGATCGTCAGCTTGCATCGTCTCGAAGGCGCGCTCGACTTCGAGAGCCACTTCGTCCCAGGCAGCGTCGACCGCCTGCGCCTCTGCGTCGGCGGCTGACACGCTCGCGGTGGCTTTGACCGGGGGCGGAGCGCAGCTCTCCCAGCTGATGAAGCCGTCACACGGCCACACCTCCACGACCGCTGGCGCAGCGTCCGCCTCGAGCTGCTCCGGCGCGGCCTCCGCCTCGGGCTGCTGCTGTACGATCGGCGGAGGCGTGCACTCGAGCGCCTCGTCCACCTCCGGCATGCGCTCCGTGGCATCGCCCACCACGAGCGCGACCTCCGGCAACTCGCGCACGACCTCGACGGGCACGCATTCCGGCTCGGCAAGTGATCCCAGGAGCGGCGTGAGCGACGCATCGGGCGCCGCGACGTTCGGCCCGGGACGCTGACTGGCGCGCACGATGACGGGCTCGGGGCGCGTGGACTCTTCTCGGACCGCGCACGCCTGGGGTGCCTCGGACGCAGCGGCGCGCAGCACCGGCGTGACCGCAGCCGAGCTGCTCGGCGCAGGCGTCGGTGCCGTGAGCAACGACTCGAGCGCTGAACCTTCCGAAATGTCTTGCGGCGCGGGTGTCTCCACGCGCGGCGGCGAGGAGGTCGCGACGCTGGGCGGCGCTGCGACCGAAACGCTGGACGGCGCGTCGCTCACGCTGATCGGAATGTCGAGCTCTGGCTCGGCGCTAGCCTCGACTCGCGCGCTGGCGACGGGTACGACCAGCGCGGGCGGCGCCACGGGTTCGGGCGATTTTCTCGGGTCGCGCTGCTCGGCGGCAGCGGCGAGCGACGCGAGGTCGGCGAGCGCCCCGCGCGCCGCGGCGCGCAAGGTTTCCCGACACAATCGCGAGAGAGCGCGCCGGCTCGCGCTGCGATTGAGCGGAATGAGGGCGGCCTCGAGCTCCTGGATCAACCCACGCACGCTGCCGCTCTCGGGGCGCTGCGCGACGCGCGTGAGCGCGACCGTGACCGGAGCCGATCTCCCGAGCGTGAACGCGAACAGCTCGCGCAGCCGAGACTCGGCTTCTCTGTCCGTCGCGGCCGCGCCGCCGATGACGCGCACGCTGCCGTCTTCCCCCAGCACGACGTCGCCCATGCTCGGGCAGCGCGGCGCGCCAGCGACTTGATCGGCCGTCGCCAGCAGCAAATAGCCGGCCAGCTCGCCCGGCAACGCTGCGGCATGTTTCTGCGCGGCGGCTACGACTTCGAGCAATGTCACTGTCATGGTCACCCTTCCCGTACGAGCACCGAAGCGTCGCGCAAGTAGCGCTTGACCTCGGCGATCGTGAACACACCATCGTGAAAGATGGATGCCGCGAGCGCGGCGTCCGCGCCGCCTTCCCGCAACCCTTCGCACAGGTGCTCGAGCGTACCGACGCCGCCTGACGCGATGACCGGGACGCTCACCGCCTCTACCACCGCGCGCAGCAGCGGGACGTCGTAGCCGATGCCCGTGCCGTCACGATCCATGCTCGTCAAAAGGATCTCTCCGGCACCGAGCTCGGCGGCTCGCTCTGCCCACTCCACGGCGTCCATGCCCGTCCCGCGGCGCCCACCGTGGGTGAAGACCTCCCAGCCACCCTGGCCGCGCTTTTTGGCGTCGATGGCCACGACGATCGCCTGCGAGCCCCAGGCCGCGGCCACTCTGGAAATCAACCCAGGGTCCCGGACCGCGGCGCTGTTCACGCTGACTTTGTCGGCGCCGGCGTCCAGCAGCGCACGCACGTCGTCCGCGCTCTGAACCCCACCGCCGACCGTGAGCGGAGTGAACACGACGTCCGCCGTACGGGCCACGACGTCCAGCAGGGTGCCCCGCGCCTCGTGGGACGCAGTGATGTCCAGAAACGTGATTTCGTCGGCCCCGGCGGCGTCATAGCGCTGCGCACACTCGACCGGGTCCCCCGCGTCGCGAATGTTCACGAAGTTGACGCCTTTGACGACACGACCATCGCGAACGTCGAGGCAGGGAATGATGCGCTTGGCGAGCATGCGGCCGCTTCCTTCCTACAAGAACCCTTGAGATTCGGACAAAGAGCTTGCTCTTCGTGGCATGGGCCACGCGGGAAGACGAGGCCGGCAGCGGGGATGGGAGTATATTGCGGCCATGCTCGGCTGCCCGCGCTGCTCCGGCCCTCGTAAGCCGCAGGACAGAGTCTGCGCGACCTGCGGACTCGGCTTCGAGGGCGTGCCAGCAGCGGCGCCGCTGGCCCCCGGAGCCAAACCGACGCTGTTCGGCATGGGCAGCATCGCCGAACACAAGGGCAAGCCCGAGCCGGCGCTGCCACTCGGCCAAACCCGCCTAGGTCACGCCGCCCCGGACGTGACGACGGGGGCGCCCGCGGGTCACGCGCGTCCCAGCCATCCCCAGACGCTGCTCGGGATCCCAGCGCTGAGCGTGCAGGCGGGCGTACACGCCGCTCCGCCAGCGGCCGGGCCCGCACCGCCCGCGGCGCCGAAGGCACAGGCCGCCCCACCCGCCGCCCAGCAACGCGGCCCATCGCAGTTCCAGACCGTGATCGGCGTCGCGCGTCCGGGAATCGCGCCGTCGAATCCCGGCCTGGCCCGCGCAAAGGTCAGCGAAGCCCCGCGCGTGCACCTGCACCCGCAGCTCGCACCCGCGGCGGTACCGACGCCCCCGCCCGCCCCCGGTCCGCGCGGAGACGGGCGCCCTCGCCGTCGCCAGCTCGCCTGGATCGGCGGCGCCGTGTTGATCCTCGCGGTGAGCTTGCTGACGATCGCCGCGCTGGCCCTCATGACTCGGCGCAGTGGTCCGGTCGCGGCCACGCTGCGCGCCGACGACAACGGCCGCGAGTTGCTCGAGCTGGTGTGCGCCGAGTGCGTCGATGGCACGGTGGCACGGCTCGCGGGCGGCAGTGCGACGTTCTCGAGCGGCAAAGCTCGGCTGGAGCTGGGCTCGCTCTTGCCCGTCGGCGATCACGAGCTCGATCTGTCACTCAAGGAACCGGACTCGCGGGAAGCCCGCAGTGTGCGCGTGATCGTCCCGGTGCACTACCGGCTGCGCGGCGATTTCTCGGGTCTCAAAGAGCCGCGGCCGGAGCTCCGCGTCGTCGTGGAAGCGGTGCGCGAAAGCGCCGTCGTGATCGACGGCCAAGCCATTCGATTGGACGGTTTCGGCAAGGGTACGCATCCCATCGATGTCGCGCAGCAGCTCACGGGGGAAGCGCTCTCGTTGGTGGCGCTCGAGCGCTCCGTCCCCTACACGATCACGACGCCTGGGGCGCCGGCGCAGTCCGGCGTCGTGCGTTTGAAGATCGGCGTGGTGCCTCTGCAGGTCACCGCGCCCGGCGACAGCCTCGTGGTCGACACTGCGCACTTCATGCTGGCAGGCCGCACGCAGGCGCTCGGTACCGTGTCCGTCGGAGGGCGGCCGATCACGGTCGATGCAAACGGGCGCTTCGCGCAGATGATGAGCGTATCCACGGTCGGCGAGACGACCATCGAAGTGCGCGCCAGCGCCGAGCAGCAGGCACCCCGGCTCTTTCCACTTCACGTCAAGCGCGTGAAGAGTCTCAAGGACGAAGCCGTGAGCTTCAGCGCCGGCGCCAATCACGGGCTTTCCGGCGTCGCGACCGATCCACACTCGAAGAAGGGCTGGAAGGTCGTGCTGCCAGGCACGGTCGTCGAGACCCGCTCCGAGCACCACACGAGCATCACGCTGCTCGAGGTGAAGCAGGGCTGTCCCATGGAGCCTTGCCTGGTTCGCCTGGTGTATGGCGCCGAAGTCTCGTTCGGCAAAGGCGACGCGGTGCGGGCCTTCGGTCACGTGCTCGGCGCCGTGGACGGGCCGCGCGCCGGCAGCCAGATCCCCGAAGTGCGCGTGCAGTTCTACCTGAGCGGGCACAAGTGACGCGCCTGCCGGGGCGGCGTTCACTGGGACGCGTGTTGTGCGCGGCGGCTTGCTGCGCCGGCAGCGGTATCGCCTCGAGCCAACCGCTCGATCCCACCGTCGCCCAGGAGCTGCGCGTCGGTAGACCGGCAGGGTTCGCTCCACTGTTCCGGCTGGATTCGGCGCGCAGCGGCCGCACGCCGTTCCCCCTGCCCGTGCGACCCAAGGTCGTCTGGAGACAGCGCATCACCGGCAGTATCGACCTACCTGCGGCCGTCGACGACAAAGGCGCCGTGGTCGTCGCCGGAGCGAGCGGTATCGTGCAGGTCTCACGCGCGGGCGCCGTGGAGTGGTCGCGCAGCGAGTCCGCGGTCAGCGGCCCCGTGCTCACCACGCGCGGCGAGCGCGTCGTGCTGACGAGCGGCGGGGAGCTACTCTACTTCACGCGGGCGGGCGACCTCGTTCGGCGGCTTCAGCTCGCGAGCGCTCCGCTGCGCGCGGATGCGCCACTCTTGCCACTCGAGGATGGCGGCGTGCTCGTGGCCGCGGCCGGCGACGTACTGCGGCTGACTCCGGGCGCGAGCGTGCGCCATGTCGCGCGTTTCAACGACGAAGTGCGGACCTTGTTGCAGGCTCCCGCGGGGCTCGTCGTCACCACCGAGCTCGGTGACGTGCACCTGTGGTCCCCTCCGCAGCCGCCACGCAAGCTGGGCAGCTTCGCCGGGCGCGTGAGCACGGGAGCGGCGCTCGCCGCCAATCGGCGCTTGCTGGCCAGCGTCGATCAAACTCGGATCGTCGAGCTCGATCTCGGTAGCCGCACGCGGCGCGTCCGGGTGTCCGTGCCCGGGCTCTTGTTTCAAGGCTCCCCCGTCCTGACGGCCAGCCACGAGATCCGCATTCTGAGCTTCGAGGGAACGCTGCTGGGATACGACCCGAGCGGCCAGGAGACGCTGCGCGTCGTGCTCACGGCGGGCGCGAAGAGCCCGGACCGACGGCCCGCCACGCACTTCGGCGGCGCACCGCCTCTCTTGCTCGATGCGCGAGGCGTCTGCGGGTTCGCGCTGCCGAACGCGGAAGTCGGCATAGTGACACCCGAGGGAGAGGTGCGTACCGCGCCGGACGCGAGCTGTCTCGATCCTGTCAGCCTGGTCCCGGCTGGACCGCGGCGCATGCTGCTCGCGTGCCGCACAGGGCAGCTCATGCTGCTCGGCGAGGAGGCAGGTCGCACGAAATCGCGGACGCCTCAGTGATAAAGCGCCGTGAACAGGATCGCGAACGCGCGCGTGTTGGCGCGCTGCTCGAGCTCGTCCGCGTTGCTGCTCGTGACGGCACCTGAAAAGCGCAACATGCCGCCGAGCGACCACTCCGGCGAAATCCAAGCGTCGTAGCCCGCCCACACCGAGCCCCCAATGCCGCCCGTTCCCCCTTCCTCCTCGCCGATGCGATCGGGGTCGGGATCGAGGTCATCGTCTTCGAAAGCACCATTGATCGACGCGACACCGATGGCGCCGCCCACGTGAAAGCCACCCGTCGGGTCGGGGAATCCGTCGATGAATACGCCCAACATGCCAAAGTCGAGGCTCTCGTAGGAATCGGCACTGTCCGGGTCTGTCTCTGGATTCTGGGCGTTCTGACCCCATAGGCCGCCGCCAATCGCCAGGCCGCGCGCCGGCGAGCCGCCGATCAGGAGCTCCAACACTCCGCCGCCGCCCGAAAGCGTGCGGTCGGCGATGGTGCTCTCGTCGTAGGTCACCTTGGACCTCATGTAGCCGCCGCCCACGCTCATTCGCAGGTAGAAGCCGTCGTGCACGCGGTAGCCGCGCCGCGGACGGGGCGCAGGCGGCGGGGGCGTTTCCACCCGAATGGCCGGACCGAGGGGCGCCGGCGGTGGCGCCTCCGCCGGCGCCGGCGGTGCGGCCTCGGCCGGTGCGTCCGCAGGCGCCGGCGCATCCGGCGCTGGTTCTGCCGGCGCATCCTGCCAATCCTGAGCGGCTGCAGTACCCGAACCGGCGAGCAATACCATCAGGAGGGGAATCGTCGGACGCATTGAGCTGTTTCTGGTCCGAGAACGCGAAGGCCGTCAATCACTTCGCGCGATCCTGAAAGGACTCCCCGATGCGAGATGGCTACCCAAGCTTGAAGCTGTGTCTATAATGGATGTCGGGGGTTGCCGGAACCGAGCCGTTGGCTCAAGATTCGGTCCCAAGGTTAACGGAGGCGTAAAGTTCGTTCATGATCTCGATCACCACACTCGCAGCGGGCAAGGTCCATGAGATTGCGGATGCCGAGGGCCTCGGTGGCCAGGGTTTGCGCCTGCGTGTCATCGGCGGTGGTTGCGCCGGCTTCCAATACGACCTCTATTTCGAGGACAAGCCCACGGATCTGGATGAGACATTCGAGTCTCAGGGCGTGAAATTGTACGTAGATCCGCTGAGCTACCAGTACCTCGACGGCACCGAAATCGACTACGTCGAAGGCGTCCACGGCTCCGGCTTCAAGTTCGGCAACCCGAACGTGACCGGAAGTTGTGGTTGCGGCTCGTCTTTTCAGGCCTGAAGGCACGAGCGTCCCGGCCTCCATCCGCGCTTTCATGCGGCAGGCGCTCCTGCTGCTGCTGGCGAACGAGCGTTCAGAACCGGGCGCCGAGCACTAGTACCTCGATTCACTCGAATCGAGGTACGTCACGACAGTCGGTGCTCGAGTCAGATGAGCCCATGGCGCAGGAATTTCGAGGCCCTTGCCCCGTCAGGGGCCTCGAAATTCCCATCGCTTAGACGGACTCGAGCACTAGTCGCTCCACCTCGCCGTTCGCCGTCCTCAGCGCCGCGTCGGCGCAGGTCGAAACTGCATCTCTGCAGCGTAATGCTACGCGGTTCGGCGCGTCGGCAGAACAACCAACGCTTTCGCAGCGTTGACTTCAGAGTCTCGCCCGCCAGACGGCCACGGAACAAAGAAATTTTTTCTGGAACCGACTAGCAACCCGCCGCGTACATTTTCGAGTGGACCCTAACTTGCGTGGCTGCTCGATCTTCTTGAACGACAGCACCGCGGACGGGCACCACGACTCGTTCTCCCACGCACGACTCGTTCTCCTACGAAGGTAGGTGGTCATTGGCACACGAAATAGACGCCACCGTCTCCCGTTATATGTCCATGGTTCAAGCGCTGCCCGAACTCGCCCGCGAAGACGAGTATCGGCTGGCCATTGCATGGCGCGACCGCGCCGACGAGCGGTCGCGCGACGCGCTCATTCGGGGTCATCTCCGAGCCGTAGTCGCGATTTGTTTGAAGTACCGCCGCTACGGCTTGCCCCTCTCCGAGCTGATCGCCGAGGGTAACTTCGGGCTCGTTCACGCGCTGTCGAAGTTCGAGCCGGAGCGGGGTAACCGCTTCGTCACGTACGCCGCCTACTGGGTCCGTGCCTACGTGCTGAACTACATCATTCGCTCCTGGAGCATGGTGGGCGTCGGCTCGGGCGCGCTGCGCTCGAAGATGTTCTTCAAGCTGCGTCGAGAGCGGGTCCGCATCACGAACCTGGTCGGTGAAGGCGAGGAAGCCGAAGAGATGCTCGCCAAGCAGCTCGAGGTCTCGCGCACCGCGCTGACGAGCATGCTCGGACGACTCGAAGCGCGCGACGTATCGCTCGATTCGAAGCAGTTCGACGACTCGCGCGGCTCATTGGTCGACACGCTGGCGTCGCCCGGCGTCGATCAGGAGCAGACCCTCGCCTCCTCGGAGGTGCAGGGTTACGTGCGCGACGCGGTTCAGAACGCCATCGAAGACCTGGATCGGCGTGAGCGCTACATCGTCGAGCACCGGCTCATGGCCGACGCCGAAGACGAGCTCTCACTGGCAGAGATCGGCCGCCGCCTCGGCGTTAGCCGCGAGCGCGCGCGTCAGCTCGAGGCGCGCGCCAAGCGCAAGCTGAAGCTCCGCATCGCCGAGCTTTCGCGCAAGTCCGGCGGCGACTGGCTCGCGCTCGAAAGCGCCGCCTGAGCCTCGCTGGACTGACTTTCCGAGCGCTCGGAACGAGTGCTCGGAAAGTCCCGCCGCGCTGGCGGAACGAGGCTATATTGCCCGCGTTACAGCCGCTCAGGTGATCGCTTGGCCCTCACCGGCCGAGAGGAAAGTCCGGGCTCCGCAGGGCAGGATGCCGGGTAACGCCCGGTGAGGGAAACCTCGAGGAAAGTGCCACAGAAAATAGACCGCCCGAGCCTTCATTGAGGCCTCGGGTAAGGGTGCAACGGTGGGGTAAGAGCCCACCGCGCAATCGGTAACGGTTGCGGCACGGCAAACCCCATCCGGAGCAAGGCCATGTAGAGGGGCGTTCGAGGGCTGCCCGCCCGAGCCCCAGGGTAGGCTGCTCGAGGTGCTCGGTAACGAGCATCCCAGAGGAATGATCGCCGGCGTGGCTCAGGTGACTGGGCGACGCAACAGAACCCGGCTTACGAGCGACTGTGACCGAGTCGGCGAGGTGAAAGCCTCGCCGATTCGCTTTTGTCGTCCGGCCGCGGTGACTCGTCTGCGGACCTCCCGCGGCGCCGCGCCCACGCATCCGCTACTGAATGGTCACGTCGCCCGGGCTGGACGGGAATTCATCATCGCCGATGTAGCCCGTAAGCGGATACCCGAGCTCACCGTAGTAATTCCCGCCCCAGCAGCGAACGCGTCCCGTCGTGAGCAGAGCGCAAACGTGGGAAAGGCCGGCGTCAATCTGGAGCGCTTGGCCGCCCAGCTGAATGTCACCTGCGCTGGCCGGCGGCTCGTCATCACCGATGGTGACCGTGTTGCCATAGCCAAGCTGCCCGGAGGAGCCGTCACCCCAGCAGCGCACGTTGCCGGTGTCGAGCAGCGCGCAGCTTATACCACCAAGCGCCGCAACTTGTCTGACGGAGCCGCCGACGTTGACGTCGCCCGCGCTGGCTGGCGCTTCATCGTCGCCGATGCTGTTCGTATGCGCGTATCCGAGCTGACCGCGGCGATTGAAGCCCCAGCACCGAACATTGCCGCTGGTGAGTAACGCGCAGGTGTGCTCACTGCCGGCACTAACGTGGACGACGGCCCCCCCCACGTTCACGTCGCCGGCACTTACGGGCAGTCGTTCGGTTCCGATCCAGTACGTGTTGCCATAGCCAAGCTGTCCGTCTTGACCCCATCCCCAGCAGCGCACGTTGCCAGTGTCAAGCAACGCGCAGGTGTGATCGTAATCCGCCGCTAATTGTACAACGCGCCGCCCCACGTTCACGTCACCCGCGCTTACGGGCAGCTCGTCGTCTCCGATTTTGTTCGCGTTGCCATAGCCGAGCTGCCCCTTGTAGCCAGCTCCCCAGCAGCGCACGTTGCCGGTGTCGAGCAACGCGCAGGTGTGATCGGAACCCGCCGCTAATTGCACGACGCGGCCGCCGATATTCACGTCGCCGGCGCTTACGGGCAGTTCGTCGTTTCCGATCCTGTTCATGTTGCCATAGCCAAGCGCCCCGGAACCGCCGGCGCCCCAGCACCGCACGTTGCCGGCGTCGAGTAACGCGCAGCTATGGTACCGCCCTGCAACGATTTGAATCACACGCCCACCCACGCTGACGCTACCCGCGGTGGACGGGGATTCATCGTCACCAATGTTCTGAGTGTTGCCGTAACCGAGCTGCCCCTGGGAGCCTTCGCCCCAGCACCGCACATTTCCGCTCGCGAGCAGCGCGCAGCTATGATTCCAGCCGGCGCCAATCGCTGTGACCGGATCCGCAGTAACGCCAGAGCCCGTCAATGCGAGCAGCGAGAGAGTGGCTTCGGTCGTCTGCGTTGCGAGACGGTATTTCAGGTTGATGCTGTCCGACGCCGGACCCAAGGAATTGGGCAAAAAAGTGACATCCAAGCTGCATTGCCCGCCTTTTCCCCGGATTGTGCCGCTCGAACAAGTACCGCCGCTCAACGCAAAGGGTGCTTCGAGTCCGATGCCGGCGCTAGTCACTGCGCTGAGAACGAGATCTTCGTCATGCCAATTCGTGACTACGAAGCGTTTCTTTGCCGCTGAACCGAGTGAAAGCTCGCGGAAGTCGAAGGCAGGCGCCCCTGAAACCGCGATCGGCTCGATTCCGGTTCCTGAGACGCGGCAGGCTCCGATTTGCCGTAAGGTGCTTTCATCCGCAAATCGGTAGCTTACGTAGTAGTCCAGAGACCACGTGCCCGCGCTAGTGGGTGAGAACGTAATGTCGAGCGTGCACGCGCCCCCGTAGGCTGCAATGCGCCCACCTAAGCACGTGCCACCGCTCAGCGAGAACGGTGCACTGAGCCCAAGAGTTTCATCGCTGAGCGGATTCAAGATCGCGTCAACGCTGTGTCTATTCGTCAGGGTGAACGTTTGCGAGGTGGCGGAGCCGATGGGCCTCGTCCAGTAGGCCCCCGGCAAGCCCAAGAAGCCGCCACAGAGCGGATCAAACAAGAGCCTGTCGTCCGCCGAGCCCGAGAGACTCCAGCGAGCCACTCGATCCGATCCTCCGCTGTCGGACCAATCGTATTTGAGGGCAATCGCGTCGTAAAAATCGCCCCTCTGAGTCGGCGAAAACGTGACCACGAGGGTGCACGAGCCGCCGTCTGCAGGCACGCTGCCGCCACTTGCGCACGTGCCACCCGTTAGCGAAAACGGCGCACCGAGACCCAGAGCTTCGGTGCTGACGGCGCCGAGGAGCGCAGCCGCCTTGCCGGAATTGACGACCGTCAAAGTTTGAGCTCTCGACGTTCCAACGGGTATTCGCGCAAAGGAATCGCCAGACGTGTCGGAGATAGACAGCTGCGCATCCGCGCATTGCGCCGCGAGCAGAAGAGCAGCCGCGAGCCCGATCAGCGCTTTCATGAAACGAAAATGCGATTTCCAGGTCATTTCAGTGCTCCCCCCGCACGACTTCTCCCCCCGCGCACGACGCGTGCAAACTTCAAGTCCAGGCTAGAAATCGCCAATACCACCGGTGCTGCCGAGACGAAAGCGCTCGAGCCGACGGCCCCAAGCAAGCTGAAGCGCTGAACCTGATATCATGAGCATCGCGGCCATTCATGAACGATCAGATCGCGGTAAAGGGTCGGCATATCGACGCGTGTCGTGTGATTTCGAAGCGGAGCTCGCCGCGCGTGTTACTGGCTGTGGCTGTCACCTGGCACGCCGCCATGCCGGCGTGCAGCGACGACTCCAAGGGGAGCAGCGGCCGACCGATCGCGCTCGAGGATTACCCCGCCGCCTATGCTGCCGTGGCGTGTGCGGTCAACCGCGAGTGCTGGGGTGAGGTCGACCAGAAGTACTTCTGGCCGGAACCTTGTGAGGATTGGTACACGACTCAGTACACCGATGCGCTTTCGCTCTTCCGCAAAGCGATCGCCGAGGGCCGCGCTTTCTATCGCCCGGACAAGGCACCCGGGTGCATCGAAGCGCTGCGCGCGCGCCGGTGCAACGCCTGGCCCGAGCCGGCGGCGTGTGTCGAAATGTTGGACGGCACGCGGGCCGTTGGTGGGGAGTGTGCGAGCGACCTCGATTGCGCAGGCAACGATACCTACTGCGCAAGCGACGCGAGTTGTCCCGGAGTTTGTGCGCGGCAGAAGGCGGAGGGCGAGTCGTGTAGTACGAGCGCGGAGTGCAGTTCGGTCCTGTACTGTTCGACGGCGACCGAGCGCTGCACCGCGCCGGCCGAATCGAGCGAACCGTGCGGCAGCGACGCCGACCTGCGTTGCAATCTCGGCCTGTGGTGCATCGGTGCAACGGTCGGGAGTTCCGGGCGCTGCGTCAGCACCAAAGAGGCGTTTTCCGCGCGTGCCGACGAGCCCTGTATCTACGATGGCAATGCTTATTGTGAAGGAGATTTGAGGTGCGTGTTCGACACGCCGTCGTACTGCGCCAAAGCCGTGCCAGCGGCGTCAGAGTGCACGCTTGCTTTTCCGGACATGTGCCCCAAAGACCAGTACTGTTTGCCCGAATCCCCCGACTCGTACGAGGGCATCTGCACGCCCGTTCCTGGAGCGGGAGAGCCGTGCGCGGCCACATCCGACAACCAGAGACTCTGCGCATCGGGACTCTATTGTGACGGGGTGAGTTGTCGCGCGCGCGTGTCGCTGGGCGGCAGCTGCAGTGGCGATTCGGGATGTCGGAGCGGCTGGTGTATCGACGGCACGTGCGCACTGAGCGGGACGTGCCAGTGAAGACAAATTGTCTGAGCGGCACGCGCGGCGGGACGCGTTCGAGGGCTGCCCGCCCGAGCCCCAGGGTAGGCTGCTCGAGGTGCTCGGTAACGAGCATCCAGAGGAATGATCGCCGGCGTGGCTCAGGTGACTGGGCGACGCAACAGAACCCGGCTTACGAGCGACTGTGACCGCATCAGCGAGGTTCGCCTTGCTGATGCGTTTATTTTTTATTGAGCCGCAAACACGAACGGCACGTTGACGGTCGTGGTGCCGCTCGATGCCGGAAATTGCCAGCCGCGCACTCTGCCGGCAATGCAGCCCGCGAGCCCACGATAGCCAGACGGCTCCCCGCTCGTACTCACGCTCTGAACGCCGCCGCTGGCGCCCACGGTGATGGTGACATTGACGCGCGCGGACGTCGGTGCGTCGCGCGAGCGTGTATCGAGCGCCGGTTGCCAGCAGCTGCGTTTCACGCTGCCGGTGTAGCGACTGACTGTGCGCTGAATCGTCCCCGAATCGAGCGGCTGACCCGCACTGCCGCCCGCGGTTTCACTGCCCGGGCCCGACTTGGGACCGCCCTTCAAACCGGACAAGCCGGATAGGCCGGTGAGCGGCTTGCCGGTTTCAGGCTCCTTCTCCGTCGTCTTCGCAACGGCCGTCCCGCCCTTGCCGGTCTTCGAGCTGCCGGCGACGGTGGCCTCTTCGATCGTCTCGGGCTCGTTCTGCGCAGCGGTCGGCTCAGCCGCAGGCGTCTTGGCCGGCACCTCCACGTACTTGACGACCGGTTCGGACGGCGTTTGTCGGCTGAACAAGACGAAGCCTATGGTCAGCCCGAACAGCAGAGCCACGGCCACGGCGATCCAGGCAGCCGGCGAGCCCCCACCGCGGCGCCGGAGACCCGCAACGTCGAGATCGTCGGCTTTTTCCGTGACGACTGCGGGGCTCGTGAGCGGCGCCGCAGCGCCAGCCATGCCCATGCCGGCCATGCCCGGGAAGCCAGCCGCGCCAGGGCCTGCCGCTGGCAGTGCAAACGGATCCCGAACGGCGCTGGCGGCTGGAGCCGTCCCCGGCGTGCCCATCAGGGCCCCCGTCGCGGAGGGGGAGCTCAGCGGATGAAGGGACGCACGCGCGCTGGATACGCTCTCCTCGACGATCGCGACCAGCTCGGGGAACGTACGCAGCGCTTGCCAGTCCTCGAACCCCTCGCGCCACACGAGCGAGTCGAGCGTGATGGCGCCGACGCTCGCCTTCGAGCGCAGCTCACTCAAACGAATGGGACCCACTGGAACACCGTTGATGCCGACGTACCACTCGTCCGCTGAACCGGTAAATTCCGTGAGACTGCCGGCCTCGGGCGCTGCAACGGCGTGCGAGAAGGCACCTGCCAGCGCGCCGACCGAGTCGGAGACGCGTGTTTGCTCGTCTTCCTCTACGAACGGCTGATGCTGTGGCACCGGCTGCGGCGGGGCGGACTCCGCGGCCGGTGCCGCAAGTGCCGCAGCGCGCGCCGCCGCGGAGCTCGTACTGGCGCGAGCTTGCGTACCCGGCCCAATGCCTTGAATCGTGCGCGCGCGAGGGGGCGGCGCCGCTCCGGTGGTCGACTTCGGCGCGAGTGGGGCGCGCGGTGCGGGAGCGGGAGCAGGACGCGCCGCCGCGGCGCGCGCCGGTGGAGCAGCGGCCCTCGGCGGTGGGCGGGCGGCCGCCGTCGTACTGGGTGGACGCGGGTTTGGCCTGGCAGCCTGCGCGCTGCTCGCAACTGCCGCCTGCCGCGCGGGCGACGGATTGGGTGCCAAACCACCCAACTTGGCGGCCGTACCTGGCCGTGACGGCGGGCTCACGCCCGCGGTGCGCGGGGCGGTGGCAGTCCGCGGCAGCGGTGCGCCCGGCTTGGGCTGTGGGCCGGTTCCCCGGGCGCGCGTCGAAGGGGGTGGGCTAGCCGCGACTGCTCCCGGCTTGGGGCTGCCCGCCGGCCCAACGCTGGAAGGCGGCGGATTCTGCGACCCAAGATCGCTGGCGGGCGGAAACGACGAACCCCCCGGCGGCTCGCTGGCTCCCGCCCCCTCCGTGATCGTCTTGCTGATCTGAATGACGTAGCCGCACTTCCGACACTTCATTCGCACAGAGCGGCCGGCGACCTTCTCGTCGGAGATCTGGTATTTGGCCTTGCAGCTGGGACAGAGGAATTTCATTCAGCTGAGCGCCGAGCTCGACTCGAAAGGGGTTCGGGGGACGAAGAAGATAGCGCGAGGCCGTGGCCGGCGCGAAAGCTCTTTCAGAGGAGGTTTAGGAGGTGCTGTTTTATCGAGAGGCGGGTGGTTTCGTCGGGAGCTAGCCCGAGCGCCCTCTCCCACATCTCCGCTGCCTTGTTCCGAAAACCTGCCTTCTGGTACAGGACTGCCAGGTTCTTTACGGCCGGGAAGTGCCGAGAGTTGATGTCCACGGCGGTCTCGAGCTCGCTGATGGCCTCATACACTTGACCTTTCTTTCCGTAGAGCAGCCCGAGATGAAAGTGAAGTCGATAGGCTAGCGGATCAATGCCGATGCCCCTTTGTAGATGCTCGACGGCCTCGTCCAGCCGGCCCGCCTTGTAAGCGTCGACACCGGCGTTCAGCGCCTGCTCCGCGTCCACGGACATCTCCCGGGCACGTTCAGCGTCACCGTCCGCCACGTTGTGCTGGAGGCAGCTCTCGACGGCTTTCATGACGTCGCCGATACGGAACGGTTTTTCGATGTAGTGATCGACTCCGCAGCTTTGTTTCAGATCCTCGGCGTAGCGCCAGCCCCGGTACACCGCGCTCACCATGATGATGGGGATCTGCCCGTACCGTTTGCTGCCCTTGATGCGGCGGGCGATGTCGAAGCCGTGGACCTCCGGAAGCATCGCATCGAGCACGATCAGGTCCGGCGTGTGCTCCTTCACCATGCGAAGCGCCAAAAGCCCGCGGTCCGCCTCGAGCACTCGGTAGCCACGTGTCGAGAGCAAGCGCTTCAGCATCTTGCGAATGTCTGCTTCGTCGTCGACGACCAGCACGGTCTTGGTGCCGGCAGCCACGCTCGTCCCGAGCTCGTGATCGGGAAGCTGGGTGACGACGCTCAGCTCACGTGACAACGCACCGAAGTCGGCGTCCTCCACTTCATCGGCTCGCGACATCAAGCCGACCGCGTCGTCGACGACCACACCCGGCTCTTCGAGCGGACGCCCGCTCCACGAGACCGTCTGCTGAGGCTGCGTCGGGGGCTCGGAGCTCATCGCAGGCGGCACGCTCGAGCCTGCGCGATCGATGCCGAGCTTGCTCAATACGTCCGGCGGACAACGCGGGCCCACGTAGTACGCCTCGCCGCGCGTCTTCTTTCCGTACGCCGCCTCGATCACGCGTGCGAGGACCGTTTCGAGCGCGACGTACGGATAGACCTTCTTGCCGGTCACGAACTCCAGCTCGTCGATCACCTTCTTCTCGCGCGGGTTCGCCATCGCGATGAACAGGCGATCGTCACGCACGAGCACCGGTAGGATCAAATGCTTCTCGGCGATCTCGCGTGGCAGGAGCTCCAGATCATCGAGGCGCAAGCAAATCTGCGTCAAGTCGATGCCGGGAATGCCGTGCTGCTCGGAGAGCGCCTTCAACGCCGACACGTCGCTGATCGTCCCCTCTTCCGCGAGACGCGACGCGAGCCGCCCGCCGCGCTTGTCCGCCAGAGCCTCGTCGAGTTGTTCGGGGCTCAGAGCGCGCTGCTGCAGCAGAATGCGACCGATCTGCTTTTTGGGGCCCTGAGTCATCGGGGATGCCAATTATTCCACGAGAAAGCCCGGACTGCTCCGCAAATGGCAAAGTCGATGTGGGTGCGCCTTACCGCTCCGCGCTCGGGTGTCGATCCCGCTGTCAATCCCCGGGTTCGGGGCTCTCGAGCTCCCGGATGCGTTCTTCCGCCCAGCTCGCATAGCGGCCCTCCGTGATGGCGAGCCGCGCGCCCTCGACCAGGCGCGTATAGCGATACAGGTTGTGCAAGGTGAGCAGCCGGTGAGCCAGAATCTCACCCGCCTGGAACAGGTGTCGCAGGTAGGCGCGACTGTACCCTCCGGCGCAGGTGGGACAACCGCAGCTCGCATCGAGCACGCCGAGGTCGGTCGCATGGCGCGCGTTCTTGATGACGAGCTTGCCGGTGCTGGTGAAAACTTGCCCGTTGCGGGCGTTTCTGGTGGGCAGCACACAATCGAACATATCGACGCCGCAGCCGATGGCGATCACGAGGTCGAGCGGCGTGCCGACGCCCATCAAGTAGCGCGGCCGGCGGGCGTCCACGTGGGGCACGACCTCGGCGAGCGTGCGGTGCATGTGTGCCGGCGGCTCACCGACGCTGAAACCTCCGAGAGCGAGCCCGTGCAGCGGCAATGCCCCCAGCGCCTCGGCGTGGCGCGCGCGTAGCTCCACGTCCGTGCCGCCCTGGATGATACCGAACAGCGCTTGACCCGGCGTACGCGCGAGCAGGCAGCGTTCGGCCCAGCGCGTGGTGCGCTCGACGGCGCTCACGAGCTCCGCGCGTTCCACGTGCGCTGGCGGGCAAACATCGAGCTGCATGGCGATATCCGCGCCGAGCAGGCCCTGGATGCGCATGGCCTCCTCCGGCGTCAGGTCGATCTTTCTGCCGTCCAGGTGCGATGCAAATTCGAACCCGCGTTCACTGAGGCGTGTGCGCTCCGCGAGCGAAAAAGCCTGGTACCCGCCGGAGTCGGTGACGATGGCGTGTGGCCAGCGCATGAAGCCGTGCAGGCCGCCGTGAGCCGCCACGATCTCCGGCCCCGGGCGGAGGAGCAGGTGATACGTGTTCATGATCAACATGCGCGAGCCGAGCTGCGCGACTTCTTCGGAAGCGAGCGCCTTGACCGTCGCCTGCGTGCCCACGGGCATGAACGCCGGGGTCGGCACCACGCCGTGTCGCGTTCTCAGCAAACCCGCTCGCGCTGGGCCGCACGCGGCCTCCACCCGGAACTCGAACTCGGCGTCGTTCATGCGCGGAGGCGCTCCGGGATCCACATGGCGTCTCCATACGAGAGAAAGCGGTAGCCTCCTGCCAGGGCCGCTCGATACGCGGCGCGGACGCGCTCGGTGCCCGCGAACGCGCTGACGAGCGCGAGCAACGTGCTCTTCGGCATGTGAAAATTCGTGAGCAGCCCGTCCACGACGTGGAAGCGATAGCCAGGTCGGATGAACAAGTCGGTGTCGCCGCTGTACGCTTGCACGAAGCCAGGACGTGCTTCGTCGCGCGCGGATTCGAGCGCCCGCACTACGGTCGTGCCGACTGCGATCACCTGGGCCCCTCGCCCGCGCGCTCGCGCCACCTGCTCGGTCAGCTCCTGCGACACGTTCAGCCATTCGTGGTGCATGCGGTGATCCTCGAGGTCGTCCACCGCGACGGGCTTGAACGTGCCCAAGCCGACGTGCAATGTGACGCGACCGAGCTCGACTCCACCGCTCTGCACGCGTTCCAGCAGCTCGTTCGAGAAGTGCAGCCCCGCCGTCGGTGCCGCCACCGAGCCCGCATGGCGCGCATAGATGGTCTGGTAGCGAACGACGTCGTCGGCGTCGTCTTCGCGCGCCAGATACGGCGGGATCGGTACTCGCCCGTGCCGATCGAGCGCCGTTTCTACATCCGGCTGGGTCTGAACCGCTACCGTCAACAGGCCCTGCGCGTCGCTCCCCAGAACCTCGATCTCGATGTCACCCGAGTCAATGCGGGTACCGGGTCTGAGCGCCTTGCTCGCGCGTCCCAGCGCCTGCCAGTGTTCGCTTGGGCCGGGCTCCCCCTCTCGACGCAAGAGCAGGATTTCCACCCTGCCTCCGCCGGGACGTCGCTGGCCGAAGAGTCGCGCGCGGAGTACGCGCGTGTCGTTCACGACGAGCAGCGCGCCACGCGGCACGAGCTCGCTGAGCTCCCGCACCGAGCGATGCTCGATGGCCCCGTCGCGCAGCACCAATAGCCTCGCCGCATCGCGCTCTGCCAGCGGCCGAAGCGCGATGCGATCGTGCGGCAAATTGTAGTCGAAGAGCTCGGTTCGCAAGACGGGACGCCCGCCAAAAGGGCCAGCATCCTGAACCGCGGCTCTCTCTGGGTCAAGGCGAGCAGCGGCCAAACGCCGCGCCGCCCGCGCTCAATCCACCTGGTACATCTCGAGCTTGCGGTAGAGCGTCCGGCGATCCACGCCGAGCACGCGCGCAGCCTGGGTCTTGTTGCCCAGCACGGCCTTGAGCACGCGCGCGATGTGGCGGCGCTCGACCTCCACCAGCGTCAAAAGCTCGGTGGTGGTGTCCGGCTGCGACACGTGCGGGACGCCGCCATACGTGCGGATCTTTTCGGGCAGATCGTCGACCGTGATGTGATCGAACGCCGTGAAGGCGACGGCACGCTCGATCGCATTCTGCAGCTCACGAACGTTGCCGGGCCAGTTGTAGTCCATGAGCTTCTGGGCGGCGGCGCTCGAAATACCGATCACCTGCGTGCCGCGTCGCACGCGCGTGGTCTCGAGGAAGTGCTGAGCGAGTACGACCACGTCGGTGCCACGTTCTCGAAGCGGCGGCACTTCGACGCGCACGACGTTGATGCGGTAGTACAGGTCCTCACGGAAGCGCCCGGCCTTGACCTCGGCCTCGATGTCGCGGTTCGTCGCCGCCACGAGCCGCGCTAGAAAGGGCCGCTCGGTGTTCCCGCCCACGGGACGGACCTTGCGCTCCTGCAGAGCTCGCAGCAGTTTGACCTGCATCTCCATCGGCATCTCGGCGATCTCGTCCAGAAACAGCGTGCCGCCGTGGGCTTCGATGAACAGCCCATCTCGCGATCGCTGCGCGTCGGTGAACGCGCCTTTGACGTGGCCGAACAGCTCGCTCTCGAGCAGATGCGCAGGGAGCGCCGCGCAATTTACGGCGACGAACGGCGGGTCGGTCGTCTTGCTGTGTGCGTGGAGCGCGCGCGCCACCAGCTCCTTGCCCGTGCCGCTATCGCCGGTGATCAGCACCGAGGCGTCGCTGTCGCCGACCCGCGAGATCAGCTCCCGCAAGCGCTGCATGACCGCGCTGTTGCCGACCAGTCCATCCACCTGAGGGTTCTGCGCCATCACGCGGCGCAGGCGTTTGACCTCGTCGCTCAGACGGCGATGCTGCAGCGCGCGCTGAATGGCGTGCGAGAGCGCCTCGGCTTCGAACGGCTTGGTGATGAAGTCGTGCGCGCCGGCACGAATGGCATCGATGGCGGTTTCCATGCTCCCGAAACCGGTCATCACGATCACCGGCAAGTCCGGGCGGTTGGTGGCGATCTGCTCGCACAGCGCCAGGCCGCTCATGCCGGCCATTTGCACGTCGGCCAGCGTGACGTCGAAATCGTGATTCTGAAGCAGCTCCAGCGCCTCGTCGGCGCGATTCGTGTAAGAGACCTGATGCCGCCGCTGAGAGAGCTGGGCCTCGATAAGCCGGCAAAGCTCCTCATCGTCGTCCACGACCAGTACCTTCCCCCGATGCAGTGACTCCATGTCCCGCGCCGCTCTGCACGGGGCATGCCGGGACATCAGTGCGCCCAGCGGGGCCAGAAATGCCGCGTTCGTCGCGTTTCACCCCGGAGTCGCGCAAACCGTCACGGTGCACAGCGAGGCAACTTGCCTCGCAATTTCCGAAAAATTCTTGCCGCGCCGAACAATAGCGCGATTCTGAGCCGATATATGCTGCCCTCTGGCGCAGCTGCCGCAGTTCGTCACATCGAGGCAAACTGCCTCGCCTGCGCTCAAGCTTTATTTGTGCGTCGGCGGCACGGCGAGCCAACGCAAGGCAGCGGCGGCGCAGGCCGCCCCTCAGCGGTTATTGTCGAACGTGATTCCCAGCCGCGTCATCTTGCGCCAGAGCGTGGTCGGACTGATGTCGAGCGCTTCAGCGGCGCGCTCACGGCTGCCGTCGCACGCGCGCAGGGCCGCTTCAACGGCTTCGCGTTCGGCGTCATCGACGATGTCCGCCAGCGTGCGGCCCTTCGTGGCCGAAGCATTGCGCGGTCCCTGCGGCAAAATGTCGTCCACCGTGATCACGCCACCCGAGCACAGCGCGACGGCCTGCTCCACCATGTTCTCAATCTCGCGGACGTTGCCGGGGTAGTCGTAGCCGATGAGCCGATCCATCACGCCTTCGCCGACACGCGCGTGAGCGGCCATCTTGCGATTGTACTTATCCAGGAAAAACTCGACGAGTAGCGGGACGTCCTCGCGACGCTCGCGCAGCGGCGGCAGGTGGAAACGGGCGACGTTGAGGCGGTAGTAGAGGTCCTGCCGGAAGCGACGTTCCTCGACGGCTGAGGCCAAGTCGAGGTTCGTGGCGGCGATCACACGGATGTCCACCGTGAGCGGCTTGTTCTCGCCCACCCGACGAATCTCGCCCTCCTGGATCGCACGCAGGAGCTTCGCCTGAAACGAAGGCGTGGTCTCTGCTATCTCGTCGAAGAAGAACGTGCCGCCGTCGGCCTCTTCGAACAAGCCTTTGCGGGCCGAAATGGCGCCCGTGAACGCGCCGCGCACGTGGCCGAAGAGCTCACTTTCGAGCAGGGTTTCGGTGATCGCCGCGCAGTTCACGGTGACGAAGGGACGGGTCGAGCGCTTGCTGTTCGCGTGGACGGCGCGCGCCACCAGCTCCTTGCCGGTCCCGCTCTCACCGGTGATCAGCACGATCGCGTCGGTGGGCGCGATCTTCACGACGCGCGTCAGGACGTCGCGGATCGCCTGCGAACGGCCGACGATGTTGGCGAAGTGGTACCGCTCCTTGAACTCCTGCGCGAACAGTTGAACCTGCCCGTGCAAGCGCCGGCTCTCGAGCGCCTTTCCGACCTTGACGATCAGCTCCTGCTCGGTGAACGGCTTTTGGATGTAGTCGAACGCACCAAGTCGCATCGCCTCCACCGCACTTTCGATAGTGCCGTAGGCGGTCATCACGATGACCTCCGTCATGGGCTGCGCTTCTTTCACGGCACGCAGCACCTCGATGCCGTCGTACTCGCCCATGCGTAAGTCGGTGATGATCACGTCGTACGCGCCGGCACCGCCCATCTCGCGGCCCTGTGCGCCATCCGCAGCCTCGTCGACCTCGTAGCCGCCGCCGCGCAGCATCATGGCGAGCGTGGTGCGCATGTTGCGCTGGTCGTCGACGACGAGAATCTTTCCCATATGGGTCAAAGCTTTAGTCGAAGGATTACCCCTTCTTCCATCCCTTGCGTCGACGAAAGCAAGATCGGTCACATGTGGCCTATTCTCGGCTGCTGCATGGCTCTGGCTCTGCCGGCAGAGCGCCTCGCTGGCAGCAGGCCCGCCCCTCGCATGCCGTAGCCTCGGAGGCTCAACCCGGCCCGCGCAGAACGTGCTTCAAAGTGGCAGGCCCAGGAGCGTGCTCGCCCAGCGCCGTACACGGAGCAAGAGTGGCTGACTATCATCCCCAGCTCGCTCGTGTTCTAGAGCATTACGCCCCCACCCGCCAGGGCCCCAGGGCGAGGAATCGCCGAGCGGCTCATCGCCGTGCAGGGCGCGCAGCAGGTCTTCTCTGCGCGCGGTCAACTTGTGGCCGAGCACACGCTGGAGCAGCGCACCCACGCCGGCAGACGGCACGACGACGCGTTCGTCCCGCAGGTAGGATTCCAGATCCCACCTGAGCTCATCGGCGCTGGCGTAGCGAGCCGGAAGCTGTCGTTCGAGGGCCTTCAGGACGATGAACTCGAGAGCTTCGGGGTAGTCCGCGACGAAGCAGCTCGGCCTGGGAATATCCCCCGCTATCACGAGAGCGAGCGTCTCCTCGTCGTCCCGACCCAGGAACAAACGCCGACCGGTCGTGAGCTCGTAGAGCACGATGCCGAGCGAGAAGACGTCGCTGCGCCGGTCGAGGGTCGGTAGCGCGAGCGCCTGCTCGGGAGACATGTATCCGAATTTGCCACCGAGCCCCGACACGGCTTCTCCGGCTCCGAGCCCGCCCTTGGCGCGCGCGACGCCGAAGTCTACGAGCTTCACGCAGCCATCCGCGCCGATCAGGATGTTGTGAGGCGAGATGTCGCGATGCACGACGCCTGCAAAGCTTCCGTCTGGTAAGAGCGCTTCGTGTGCGGCGTGCAGGCCGGAAGCAGCATCCGCGATGATGCGCACCGCGAGATCTGGTGGAATGGGCCGGCGTTTGCCCGCCTCTGCGATCAACGCGTGCAACGAGTCGCCGTCGATCCACTCCATGACCATGAAGGCAAAGCCCTGCGCCTGACGCACCCCATACACGTCGACGACATTGGGATGCCGGATGCTCTTCACGACCTCCGCCTCGTGCAGAAACATGCGCACGAACTCGTTACGCCCCGCGAAGACCGGGTGCACGACCTTGATCGCGAACAGACCCGAGTCGACGAAGCCGCTCTCGCGTGCAGCCCACACCTCCGCCATGCCACCGCGTCCGATCGGCAAAAGGAGATCGAATTCAGCCAGTCTGCCGCCGCGCGTGAGCTGTTGCGCCATGTGAGGTGTGGCCCGTGCCCTGCCGAACAGGACTCCCGAGGTGGGCCAAGGTAGTTATAGCGCGAGCGCGACCTCCATCAGTGCGCTTTGATGTTCGGATGGCTGGCATGGATTTTCAGGCGGCGGCGGGCGTCACTTTCCCGGCCGTTCAGCCGCACGGCCAGTCGGTCGGAACAAGCGATCGACTCGTCGCGTTAGTAGTGATACTGGCTCGGGCCTCCGACTCACCACGCATCCGATGCGATGAAACCTCCAGCGATCGGCCGCGCGGCTCTGAGCTCAGCAGAGCGCGCCGGCTGGCAGAAAGCGGGTACACTTCCATGACCAGTCTCAAGGACTCACTCGGCACTGCCCCGAAGCGCGAGGCCGTGATTCAAGATGCTTGTAACGTCCTCGACCAAGAGGTCGGGGACAAGAGCGGTATTACCGGCCTGGCCATCAAGGGCGCCTACAAGCTCGTGCAGGGCGTAAAACCCGGCTTCGTTCGCCAGGTCGTCGATCATCTGCTCGACGAGTTTCTCGACGCGCTCAATCCCCTCTACGACGAGGCGGTCGCCAAGGGACAGCGGCCGGGCGCGTATCTCCTGAGCAACCAAGGTCGCGTCGCGGACGCCCTGCTGCAAGTGACGGACAACCGTGCGGCGCAGACCGAGGGGTCCACGGTGAAGAAAGCTTACGAGAAGCTGCGCCCGTCGGCGAAGAAGCACGTCGAAGCGGCCGCTCCGCGTCTCGCGCAAATGCTCGAGCGCCACGCTCCGGCTGCCTGAGCGCGCTCGCGCTTTCGCCTCTCACCTCCGCAGACTGTCCGCCCGGTGCGTGACGCGTTGCGCATACGCCCGCGCCCGAGGCAACCCATCGCAACATGGGGCCTCGGTTGCGGGCATTGCCGCGTTTCCCGAGTGGATTGCTTGACAATCGCGCAGGTTTGGACCAAGTGACCGCTACGTCGAGCGCTTTTGCCCGTGTCACAATGGCCGTAGGTGCTGAGCCTCGCTAACCGGCTCCGCTCGGCAAGGCGATGTCCGAACCACTGGCCGGACGCGGACGCGGACGCGGGCGCGAGAAAGGCAGAGCAATACGAGAATGGCAACGCAGGCGGAACCTGTTTCGCTACGGCCGAGTCCCACTGTTGACGCCCCCATTCAACTGAAAGGTGCCGTCGTCCGTTTCTGCGGTGACTCCGGAGACGGCATGCAGGTCACGGGGGATCAGTTCACGACAGCCGCTGCCATCGCCCGGAACGATTTGGCGACGTTCCCGGATTTTCCCGCGGAGATACGCGCGCCAGCCGGAACCCTCTACGGCGTCTCCGGATTCCAGATCAATTTCTCGTCGGAAGATGTGCACACGCCGGGCGACGCGCCAGACGTCCTGGTCGCGATGAACCCGGCGGCGCTCAAGACGAACCTTCAGGACCTCCGCGGCGGCGGCCTCTTGATCGTCAATAGCGGGGCATTCAGCGCCCAGAACTTGAAGAAGGCGGGCTACGCGGCGAGCCCACTCGAGGACGGCTCGCTGACAGGCTACGAGCTACTCGAGATCGACATCAACAAGCAGACGATCAACGCCGTCAAACCGGCGGGCGTTTCCACGAAGGAAGCCAACCGCTGCAAGAACTTCTGGACGCTGGGGCTGATGTTTTGGATTTACGGTCGCGATCCCGCGCCGACGGTCCAGTGGATCGAAGCGAAGTTCAAAAAGCGTCCAGAGATCGTCGAGGCCAACATCCTGGCGCTGAAGGCAGGGCACGCTTACGGAGAGACGGCCGAGATTTCGCACTACCGGTACGAGGTACCGGCGGCGCCCCTCCCCAAGGGCATTTACCGCAACATCGGCGGCAACACGGCGACGGCGCTTGGCCTGGTCGCGGCGTCACGCATTACCGGTCTGCCGTTGGTGCTCGGCGCGTACCCCATCACGCCGGCCAGTGACATCCTTCACGAGCTCAGCAAGTACAAGCACTTCGGCGTCACCACCATCCAGGCAGAGGACGAAATCGCTGCCGTGTGCACGGCGATCGGCGCCTCGTACGCCGGCAGTCTCGGGGTGACCACTTCCAGCGGACCCGGCATCGCACTGAAGATGGAGGGCATCGGCCTCGCCATCGCCACGGAGCTGCCGCTCGTCGTGATCGACATTCAACGCGGCGGACCGAGCACGGGGCTGCCCACGAAAACGGAGCAAGCCGACCTGCTGCAGGCGTTGTTCGGCAGAAACAGCGAGGCGCCCCTGTGTGTGCTGGCGGCATCGACGCCCGGCAATTGCTTTCACATGGTGATCGAAGCCGTGCGCATCGCCACGCGCTACATGACGCCCGTGATGCTCCTCACCGACGGCTATCTGGCCAACGGAACGGAGCCCTGGCGCATTCCGCGCGCCTCCGACCTGCCGAAATTCCAGCCTCGATTCCGCACTGACCCGGAAGGCTTTCACCCGTTCGTCCGCGATCCAGAGACGCTCGCGCGTGCGTGGGCCGTGCCCGGAACCAAGGGCCTCATGCATCGCATCGGCGGCCTCGAGAAAGGCTACGACTCGGGCCACATCTCCTACGATGCCGACAATCACGAGCGCATGTGCCGCACGCGTGCGGCCAAGATCGCGGGCATCGCCGCCGACATCCCCGAGCAAAAAATCGAAGTCGGCGCTGACAGCGGCAAGCTGCTCGTGCTCGGCTGGGGCTCGACGTACGGCGCCATTCGCGAGGCAGTGCAGCGCTGTCGCGAACGCGGGCTCGACGTCTCGCATGCGCACGTCCAGTACCTGAACCCACTGCCGCGCAATCTGGGTGAGCTGCTCGCGCGTTTCGAGCGCGTGCTCGTGCCCGAGCTCAACCTCGGTCAGCTGGTGAAGGTCATTCGCGCCCAATATCTGGTGCCTGCACAGAGCTACTCCAAGGTCAAAGGGCACCCCTTCAAGATCGAAGAGCTCGAGAGCTGCATTCGTCAAGCCCTGGAGAGTTGAACCGATGTCGTCGCTCGTAGAACTCAGCCAACTGACGCGCAAAGACTACGTCACCGACCAGGAAGTGCGCTGGTGTCCCGGCTGCGGGGACTACTCCATTCTGGCCAACGTACAGCGCGTGATGCCGGAGCTCGGTATCCCGCTCGAGAACATGGTCTGGGTGAGCGGCATCGGATGCTCGAGCCGCTTTCCCTACTACATGAACACCTACGGCTTTCACACCATCCACGGGCGCGCGCCCGCGGTCGCGATGGGCATCAAGGTCGCCAACCCCGAGCTCAGCGTGTGGATCGCCACCGGTGACGGCGACGGCCTCAGCATCGGCGGCAACCACCTGCTGCACTGCCTGCGGCGTAACCTCGACGTCAAGATTCTGCTCTTCAACAACCGCATCTACGGGCTCACCAAGGGCCAGTACTCCCCCACGAGCGAGTTCGGGAAGATCACCAAGAGCACGCCTTCCGGCAGCGCGGACATGCCGGTCGACCCGGCGAGCTTCGCGATCGGCTGCGGCGGCAGCTTCATAGCGCGCTCCATCGACACGGAAGCGGCTCATCTCGGCGACATGCTGCGCCGCGCGGCGCACCACAAGGGCACGGCGTTCATCGAGATATATCAGAACTGCAACGTGTTCAACGACGGCGCCTTCGACTCCTTCACGGACAAGGACAACAAGTCAGAACGTCAGCTGCGCGTGGAACACGGCAAGCCGCTCGTGTTCGGCGCCAACAGCGACAAGGGGCTGCGCGTCAATCCCAAGGATCTGTCGCTCGAAGTCGTTCAGGTCGGAAAAGACGGAGTGACGCTCGACGACCTGATGGTGCACGACGAAACCAGCGCGACCTTGGCGTACATGCTCGCGCGCATGCCGTTTCCCGCGTACCCGGTCGCGATCGGCGTGCTCTATGCAGTCACCAAGCCGACCTACGACGAAACCCTGAAGCAGCAGCTGCGCGTCGCGAAAGAAAAGCTCGGCACGGGCGATCTGGACAAGCTCCTGCACTCCGGCAACACCTGGCAGGTTTGAGCCACGGTCGGGTCGCACCGCGAGCACGCGCGCGCTTTAACCGGAAAGCTACCAAGAACGCCGGCGGCTTCGGGGCAGCTATTCGCTTCCTTCGCTGGCGGTGAGCTTTCTTTTGCCGCCATGACGCAAAGAACGCCATGGTTGCGCCAGCAGATTTTTTTGGGGTGAGCGTTCAGCGACTCTTCAAGTCACTCCAACAGCTGGGGGTAGACATCGACCGCACAGCGAGCCGCCGTTCGATGACGTAGACAGCAAGCGAGCGCGGCTCAGGGCTCATTTCGATCCGTTCTCGTCGTTTGTTCGACGACCACGACGCGCACAGCTCAACCCAGACAATCCTCTGGCGCGATGCTGGCGAAACCGTGGCGCCGTGGCGGCTAAAGAGCGGCCCAGCCGGCCAAGCAACCACCCGGCTCGAATACGCGGTCGCCTGAGGCGTCGGCAGGTCATTCGCCGGGGCGGCGCGGTGAGTCTTCGTCGTGGTCGGGCGAGCGCCAGACCTCGAGCCGACGCGGACGTCCCGATTCGCTGTCGAGGATCGGCGAGAAAAAGTTGTCCTTCTTGACGTATTCGTCCGGACTGAACGCGAATTTGTAACTCGGCGCCGCACGCTGGTTGCAGTCGGTGCGCTCGCAGAAACGACAGGTGACGCCCGCCGGTACCGCGATCTTGTCCGCGCGGTCGGGGGCCCAGCGCGGATGGTCGTCCGCGTACGCCAGGTGATGGGCGTCCTCTGCGTGGGTTCCGAGCCCGATCGAATACACGGTGCCCTTCACCAGCGAGCCATGGATTGGAAAGCTCGCGATCTTCGCGAAGCAGAAGAAGGCGGTGTTGTCCGGCAGGACGCTGAACTGCTTCGAAATCACGCTCGGCGTCAGAAACGCCGTGTGCGCGACCCACTTCGAACAGGATCCGATGCCGCTCGGGAAACTCAGGCCCGTCGCCGAGTAGCGTTTGGAAATGTTGCCGGCCACGTCCACGCGCAGGAAGTGCATGGGCACACCGCGTCGCCGCGCGTCGCTCAAGTTCGTGATGCGATGCGCGGCCGCCTCGTAGTTCATTTCGAACAGATCGCTGAGGCGGTCCACGTCGTAGCGCGTGCGCTGCGCCTCGTGGAAAAAGTCGTCGTAGGGCATGAGCAGCGCGCCCGCGAAGTAGTTGGCGAGGTGCACCTTGATGAGCTTCAGGGTCTCCGGATGGCGCGCGCGATAGCCCTCCGTGATCGCCGCATGCATGCCGCGCTCCTCGAGCAGACGCAGGCCGATGACGTGCGCGAGATCGAACTTTCGGCGCGCCTCGCTGAGCTCCGGGGAAATCTCGAGCGTGCTGGTCGCCGGATCGTAACGCCGCACCACGCTCGTCCCCGGTCCGTTTGGCCGCGCCGAGACGTGCACGCCGATACCGGTCAGCACGCGCGCCAGCTGATCGGACAGCACGCGCCGCTCGAGCGCGAAATCGCGGCGCACGGCGAGGCTCGCCTCCTCGAGCTCGCGAAAGTAATTGTGCCGGTCCTGGAGGAAGTCGGCGACCTCGTCCATCGGCGAATAGTCGAAGCGCAACGTCGAATCGGCGATTTCACTGGCGTCGTCGAGGGACGCCCGCCGCTTCTCGTCGGCTTCGCGACGCGACAACAGCTGGATCATGTTGTCGAGCTGAGTGCGCGTGTTCTTGTACAAGTTGAACAGCGCCGTGATCGTCGTCACCGCGCGCGGCTCGGCGCTGAGCGACGCTACCGCGTCCTTGTCGAGGTTCAGTGAACGCAAGAGCGGCTCGTCGAGCAGCTTCGCCAAGCTCTGCTCGACGTGCTGCTCCCCCAGGCTCGAGATGAACGGCTCGGGCTCGATGCCGAGCGCCTCGAGTGCGCGCCACAGGAGCGGCAGCTGGACCGTGCGGCGTCCCTTTTCGATCAAGTTGAGGTACGCGGGCGAGATGCCCAGGCGACGGGCAAAATCCGCCTGCGAAGAGCCTTGCTCCAGCCGAAGCTCCCGGAGGCGCCGGCCGACGGTCGCGTTCAAAGCGGGGTAGCTGCTGGGCCCTGGCATCTTTACAGTTTACTTGTCAACGCGAGCCGGCACCCGCCCAAAGGTGCTGAAGCCCCAAACCCGGCAAGGGGTCGCGGCGAATGCCCGCGACACGCGAAGGGATTTGCGGTAATAGGCGCTCGCCATGGGAACACCCCAAGACCCCCGCGCTCGCCGCCGCGAGCGAAAGCGCCGCGCCAAGAAGAACCTCGAGTGGGAGGCCAAGCGCGCCCGCGAGAACGCCGAAGCGGCGCAACCTAAAACGCCCGCCAAAACCGCCACTTAACTCGTAGTTACGTGGTCACGGACGCATTCAGCTCGTCTAGCAGCGCGCTGGCGCGTTCCTCGTCGATGTTCAGTCCCTCGGCCAGGGTCGAAAAGACCCGGTGCTCTTCGGGCGTGATGCGATTGTCGGCGGCGGCTACGGCGGCAGCCAACAGCAGCGTGGTTTCTGCGCGCACTGGATCCACTACGAGCACGTCGATGACCCGGGCCAGCCGGAGGTCCTCGCCTTCTTCACCGACGCGGCGAGCAGCGGCGTCGATCATCGCCTCCATGTGAGCGGTGCGGACGCGGCCGTTCGACAGCACGTCGAGCGCGCCGCGCAGCACCTCGCGCTCGACGTTGAGCACACGCCGATCGGCTGCCATCATCAAGTACAGCGCTTCGCACATCGCGCCGTATTGCTCCATGATCTCGATGATCTCCGCCAGATCGGGCCGAGACGTCGGGAACAGCATGGACGGGCGTCGTCCGCGCCGCTGCAGCTCGTCCCGCAGGTGTTCGAGTCGTTCTCGCGAAAGCTGCATCGAGCCAGCTTCTGCTCTATCTCATCAGGTCGCTAGGGGCCAGCTGCGCGGGCTCCGGCGCGCGCCACGACCTCGACCGCCGTCGCCCCAGCCGCCACCCAGCCCGAAAACTGCTGGAGCAGGGCGCTCCGGCCGCCGGCCTGCTCGACCCCAAACTCGCCGTAACGCTGCTGAAACAACCGCAGCGCCCAGGCCGCGGCAGCGCGCGTTCTCCGGCCCGCGAGCTCGCCCGCCTCCAGCACGGAGCTGCGGTGCGCATCGAGCGACGCGAGCAGCTCTTCGATGCCCTGACCGGAGGTGGCGCTCGTGCGCACGATCGGCGGCGTCCAGCGCGGGCGGTTCCCGGCGTAGACGGCCGTGAGCGCGGAACGGAGCTCGGAAGCGGCGCGCTCTGCGACAGCGCCGAGATCGGCCTTGTTGATCACGAACACGTCCGGCACCTCGATGATGCCCGCTTTCAAGAACTGCAGCATGTCGCCGGATGCCGGCTGAATCACCAGGAGCACCGTGTCCGCGACGTGCTCGACGTCGGTCTCGCTCTGGCCGACGCCGGTGGTCTCCACGATCACGAGCTCGAACGCCGCGCTGAGCACGTCCACCGCCGCGCCGGCCGCGCGCGCCAGGCCGCCCAGATCGCCACCCGACGCCATCGATCGCACGAACAGAGCCATATCGTCCGGGTCGAGCTCGATGCGGGCCCGGTCGCCGAGCAGCGCGCCGCCGCTCCGCGGGCTCGAAGGATCCACGGCCAGCACGCCGACGCTCCGCCCGGCGCGCCGAGCGCACTGCACCAGCGCCGACACGAGCGAGCTCTTGCCGACACCGGGCGGCCCCGTGATTCCCACGCGCTGGCAGCGCTCTCGCGGCGCCGTACCGAGCGCGCGCAGCAGCTCGACGATGCGCGCCTCGGCGGCGGGCCTTCGGTCCTCGACCAGCGAGATGGCCCGCGCCACCGCCGCGGGTTCGTGCGCCAGCACGCGCTCTGCCAGCTGGCGCACGTCGAGCGGTCTTTTCACGCGTGCGCCTGCCGCACGAATCCGATGAGATCGTCCAGGATACGGCTGATCTCGTAGTCCTTCGGCGTGTAAACGGCGCGCACGCCCGCTTGCCGGAGCGCGACCGCGTCGACCTCTGGAATGATGCCACCGGCGACGACCGGTAGCTCGCCGAGGCCCTGCTCTTTGAGGCGTGCCAGCACGTCGCGCACGAGGTCCAGATGCGCCCCGCTCAGCACGCTCAAGCCGACCAAGTGCACGCCCTCGTCGGCGGCAGCGCGCGCCAGCTGCTGCGGCGTGGCGCGGATTCCCTCGTACACGACCTCGAAACCGGCGTCGCGCGCCCGCAAGGCGATTTGCTCGGCGCCATTGGAGTGACCGTCTAGCCCGGGCTTGCCGACCAGCAGCTTCGGACGGCGGCCCAGCTCACGCGTCAGGTCTTCGACCTTGCGGCGTAGCCCATCGAGCGTGTCGGACTGCGTCTCCGGTGTGCGCGCGCCGGCGACTCCGGTGGGCGCGCGGTATTCGCCGAACACGCGGCGCAAAGCATTGCCCCATTCCCCAGTTGTGACGCCTGCCTTCGCGGCGGCGATCGACGCCAGCATGATGTTCTCGCCGCTCTCGGCCGCCTGGGTCAGCTCGGCAAGAGCCTTTTCGACGGCGCTCGCGTCGCGCGCGTCGCGGAAGCGGCAGAGGGCTTCGACCTGCTCGCGCTCGGCGTGCGGATCGACGCGCAGGATCGCGTCCGCGTCCGAGCCGAGCGGGCTCGGCGCCGTTTCCTTGAACTTGTTGACCCCCACCACGATTTGTTCGCCGGACTCGATCGCCGCGATGCGGGCGGCGTTCGAGCTCACGAGCTGTTCTTTGATGTAGCCGCTCTCGACCGCAGCCACCGCCCCGCCGCGTCCGAGTACGGCTTCCACCTCGGCCCAGGCGGCGTCGGCGATTTCGTTCGTACGGCGCTCGATCACGACCGAGCCGTCGAAAATGTCGGGATACTCGAGCAAATCCGTCTCGATCGCGAGGATCTGCTGGGTGCGCAGCGACAGCTGCTGATCCCACGGACGCGGCAGCCCGAGCGCCTCGTTCCAGGCCGGCAACTGGATGGCGCGTGCGCGCGCGTTCTTGCTGAGCGTGACGCCCAGCGTCTCGAGCGCAATGCGCACGATGTTGTTCTCCGGCTGCGCTTCGGTGAGACCGAGCGAGTTCACCTGCACGCCGTAACGGAAGCGACGTAGCTTGGGATCCTTGACGCCGTAGCGCTCCGCGCCGAGGCGATCCCAGAGCTTGACGAACGCGCGCTGTTTGCAGACTTCCTCGATGAAACGAATGCTCGAATTCACGAAGAAGCTGAGCCGCCCAAACACCTGATCGAGCTCCGGTTGCCCGATGCCGCGCTCGCGCACGGTGTCGAGCACGGCGATCGCCGTGCACAGCGCGTACGCCACCTCTTGCTCCGGAGTCGCGCCGGCTTCCTGCAGATGGTAGCTGCAAATGTTGGTCGCGTTCCATTCCGGCACGTGTCGCACCGTGTACAGGATGGTGTCCGCGATCAGCCGCAAGCTCGGACCCGGGGGGAACACGTACGTGCCGCGCGACAGATACTCCTTGATGATGTCGTTCTGCGTCGTGCCGCGCAGTTTGCGCACGTCCGCGCCCTGTTCCTCGGCGACGGCGATGTACAGCGCGAGGAGCCAGGCCGCAGTCGCGTTGATGGTCATCGAGGTGTTCATCCGCTCGAGCTCGATGCCCTCGAACAGCCCCCGCATATCGCCGAGATGTCCGATCGGCACCCCCGTTCGGCCCACCTCGCCGCGCGCGAGCACGTGATCGGAGTCGTACCCCGTCTGCGTGGGCAGGTCGAAAGCGACGCTCAGGCCCGTCTGCCCCTTCGCCAGATTCTGGCGGTACAGCTCGTTGGACGCCTTCGGAGTCGAGTGCCCCGAGTACGTTCTCATGATCCAAGACGGGTCTTTTTTGGCCATCGATTGCTCCAGAGCACGTCCCAGGCCGTGCGCGGGGCATATACCTCCGTCGCCGGGCACCCTCAACGGCCTTGCAGCCCGAGCGCGCGGCGCCAGAGCCGACGGCAAAGCATCCTCCGAGCCCCGCCGCTCCCGCAAACGCCCGCCGGACCCGGCATTCTTTGCGAGCGGCTGGCGGCCACCCGCAAAGTCGGCAAAAATAGCAGGCTCGTACCGGCACTAAAGCTCGCCCGCGCGCGCGTCGTTCAGAGGGTAGCTCTCACCATGCACCAAGCGCACACATTCCGCTGTTCGTCCTGTGGCGGCGAGGTCGACGCGCGTGCGCGGACCTGCCGCTACTGCACGGCCCCCGTTGCCACGGTGCGCTGCGCCCATTGCTTCGAGATGAACATACCCGACGCGATCCATTGTTCGGGGTGCGGCCGGGAGCTCGGCCTGGAACCGGTTGGCATGGACGGGTCTTGCGTGTGCCCGACCTGTGCGGGTCCCCTCGAGAAGTTTCAATCCGGTCCCGGCAGCTTGCACGACTGCACAGGCTGCGGAGGACAGTTCGTCGAACACGCGCTCGTGCGCGAGCTACTGGAACGCCGGCAGCTCTACGGAGAGACACTCCGCCACCGGCACACCGCACAGAACCCGCTGAAGCAGCCGCTCCGCTACATCAAATGCCCGGAATGCTCGGATCTGATGAACCGGCGCAACTTCGGCCGCACGAGCGGCATCATCATCGACATCTGCCACAAGCACGGCATCTGGTTCGACAGCGGCGAGCTACCGCGAATTCTCACCTTCGTGCAATCGGGAGGACTGGTCGAGGCGCGTCGCCGCGAGCTCGAGGAGCTGGCGAAGAACCAGGCGTTTTACCGGAGCCTGAACGCAACTCCCCTCAGCACGAGCAGCGACGTGACGCGCATCACCGGCGCCACGTCGCTCGTCGACGATCTGGGAGAAGCCACCTTCGCGTTGCTGTCATACGTGAAGCAGAAGCTCTTTCACGGCTGAGCGGACGCCTTGGCGTCGAAGCCCGCGTCGAATGCGGCGACCGGCTCAATGGGGTTGCGAGATGCCCTCGAGCGCGTCTCCAGCGGTGCGATCGTCGCTGTGCAGCGCGATGTCAGCCAGTGAAACGATGCCGACCAGGTTCTTTTCGCGATCCACCACCGGCATCCGGCGGATCTGCCGATCGCGCATGGTCTTGGCAACGACCTTCACGTCGTCGTCGGCGTAACAAAAACAGACGTCACCAGTGGACATCACGTCGCTCACTGTCGTCTGTTTCGGATCCTTGCCCTCGGCCGTGGCCCGAATCGTGATGTCTCGATCCGTTAAAGTCCCGAGAATCCTGGAACCGTTGCAAACGGGGAGCATGCCGATGTCGTGACGGCGCATGCGCTCGGCTGCTTGCTGAATGCTCGTGTCGGGCGCGAGCACCTCGACTTCGGTCGACATGATACGTGCAAGTTGCAGGGCCATCGTGTCTCCTTTCTTGGCTACTCTTGGCTACCCATGCGCAATTCGTGCCGCACGAAACTCCGGATTTTCCACGCACAATTGCCCAGCACAGGTGAGAGACGGCCCTCACGCGCGGCATCACGACACGCTCTCGGCCGTCCTGTGGCGGATTGGCGAGGCGCGCTGGCGCTGCCGCGCGAATAACTCCAAGTGCCACGTCGGTTAGCGCTGTGGGCCGCGCAAGAATACAGGCGTATGCCGGCGACATCGAGACACGAAACACCGGATGAATTCGACAAACCTGCTTGTCCGAAGTACTGCGCAGGCTTATCCTCGCTCTCAATTCGCGTGGGATTCGCTAGCCCTGTTTCCACATCGCCGCACGTCGCGCTCGACCTGGATCTGGTGACGAAAGCGGTGGACCGCCTCGCCGCTTGCGAGGAGAGCGGGTTCTTGTGCAAGTGGCTCTCCTCGCTGGAGTCGCCGACCCCCGCCCTCGCGGTACGCCACGCCTTCTCGCTGCGCGCAGCCGGTCGCCTCGATGAAGCGCACGCGCTGCTCCAGCAGTTGCCCGATTCCACGAGTGACTGGACGCCGCGCGACTACGCGCGCCTGCTGCACGAACGCGCCTGGTTCGCTGCGGCGAGCGGCAGATTCAGCGACGCACGCGCGCTCCTGAGTCGAGGCGTTGCCGCGCTCGTGCACAGCGGACGGACGGGCGCGACTCCCGAGCTCATCGACCTGTTCTTGGCCGAGGCCCGCCTCGAGCTGGCCACCGGCAACTGGCGCGCAGCGCAGCGCGCGCTGTCGCACGCGTCGCAAACCGCGACCCAGCTACCGACTGGCCCGTGGCGCGCGCAACTCGAGATCACGAGCGGCTATGCGCAAATGCAGCTGGCACGGCCGCAAACTGCGTTCGAGGCGTTCGAGCGCGCGCGCAGCGTCGCACGGCCAGCCAGCGTCTCCTACGTGACGGCGGTCGCCTGGAGCTCGATCGCGCTGGCAGCGATGGGCCGCTTCGACGAGGCGCGGCAACACACGAGCATCGTCCTCAGCGCCGTCGAGACGCGCGGCGCACCCTGGTACGTTGCCCAGGTCTGTCACGCCCTCGCGCTAGTAGAGCGCATGGCCGACCGCGCGTACGCGGCTCTGCGCGCGATCGAACGCGCCGAAGAGCACATCGTTTCGGACATGCCGGACATGCTGCGCTTCGCCATCGCGACGCAACGCGCGATGGCGCTGGCGCGTGTCGGACGCGTGCGCGCCGCCGACGAATCACTGGGGGCAGCGGACGCGATCCGCAGCCGCATGGGTCACGTCGAACGCGTCTTCGAACACGCCTGGCTGCTGGCCGCGGCGCGCATCGCCGAGTCACGCAATCAACCAGCACAGATCATCCGGCTGCTCACGCCGATTCTGGGGAATTCTCGATATTACCACCTCGGCGATGCGCTGCTCGCTTGCGCGCGGGCCGCGCTCGAGCTCGGACGTGAGCCCGACGCCAAGAGTTACGCGGAGGAAGCCTGCGTATTCGGGCTGGAGAGCGGCTTCGTTTTCGCCGAGCGACGGCTCAATAGCAACGTTTGGCGTCTAGCCCTGAGCTGCGCCGATAGCCGCGCGGTTCGCTTCGCCGACGCCATGCTGCGGAGCTTGGCGGTGGAGCCGGCTCAAGACAGCCTCGCTCCGGTCGGCCGGGAAGCGGAAGAACCGAGCGACGCCCTGGCTAGCACGCCGAGCACGAAAACCGTCTGGCTAACGACGCGTTCCGGCGTGCGCGAGCTCTTCCTCGAGGAGGCGCTGTCGGAAGCGTCTCGCTACCCACTCGCGGTCGATCTGCTGACGCATCGGGCGCGCATTGGCACGCGACTCATCAGCCTCAGCCGCCACCGCGCCCTCGAACCATTGCTCGTGCAGATGTTGCGGCGCGCGGACAGCGGCCTGACCGGGGAGCAGGTACTCGCCGCCGCCGGCGGTCCGGGTCCCGAATCGGCCGACTCGGAGCACCGTATCCGTGTGCTGATTTCGCGGCTGCGTGCGCTCCTGGGGCGCTCGGTGTTGATCCTCACGGAGCGCGCAGAAGGTGAACGAGCCGGAACGCTCTATCGCCTGGCGGCCGAGCTGCCCATCGCACTCATCGAGCCTGCCGATTCGCGCGACGATGCGCTCGGCTCGAACCCCGGAAACACGTTACATCCGGCCCCACGCAGCTCGCCTCGCAGCCTGCCGCCGCGTTCGGACATTCAAGAGCTCCGTCCACGACGCGGGAACTGAGCCGCAAACCGCGCGCCGTCAGGGCGCGGGCCGGAGCACGCTCAGCGCGGCTCGTCGCACATGACAGCGGAGCGGTGCTTCCAGAAGCTCGACGCTGCCATCGAGCGCCACGAGCAGCCGCCGCCGCCGGGGACGCACGATCAGCGCTCGGGTTTCGGTCGGCTCGAGCCCTGGATTGTCGCTGCGTCCAGCGAGCAGCGCCTCCGCTGACAGGCGGCCGGCGGCAGCGAGCTCGACCAGCCGGCGCAGCCACCCGGCCACGCTGCGCGGCCGTCCGACGTAGAGCCGCAGCCGATGCGTGTCTTGTCCGTCGTCGCCGGAGCTCGGTTCGAGATCGTCTGCGACTGCGGTGTTGGTGATCGCGAGCCATGGCGTTCGCACCGCACGCAGCAAGCCGTTGTACTCCATGTACGCCGAGATGAGCGGCTGCTGAGCCACGGCGTACCAGAGCGCCCGACGAAGTCTCGGCGAATCGGAGGTGATGCTCGCGCGCTGCAGCAACGCGCGATGACGCAGGAGCCACGGATACAAGCCGAGCGCAGCTTGCACGGCGAATACGCGACCATTCACCTCACCCACGTCAACGCGGACGATCGTGCCGCGCCCGAGCGCGTCCACGGCGTGCTCGAGCTCCTCGGGTACGCGGAGCGCACGGCCAAGCGGGTTCGAGCGCCCGAGCGGCACGACCCCGAGCGCCTTCGGCGTGTCCGCGATCAGGTTCGTGGCGCGCGAAACAATCTCGTCGGTACCGCCCACGACGATGGCTCGCACGTCACTCCTCAGGGCGGCGCGCACAGCGCCCTCTGCGGCGAGAGGCGCCACGAGGGAGACCGTCGCCTCATGGCCGGCTCGTGAGAGACCCTGCGCCACGATGCGGCCTGATTGCTCGCTGGACACGCTCTTGTGGCTGCCGCCGGTGCTGAGGATGACGGCGATACGCATACGCGGGATTTTCCCGAAGGAAGACCTCAAGTTCTTTAAGTTCTCGGGCGTGCCTGTCAAATCTGCGAAAGGGCCCTGCGGCGTGCCCGGAGCCCTTTGCTCGCGCTGCTCGACATTCGGGCTAAAGTGGTCAGAATCCGGAAGGCTGATCGCCATGGCTCCCCAAAAGCCCCCTGACCGTCCCGAGCATGGGACTGGGAACGAGAACGAGGACGACCTCGCCGTCGCCGAGCGTCCGAAAACAAAGCAGCCGCGCAAGTATCACGTCGTTTTCCACAACGACGACTACACGACGATGGAGTTCGTCATCCACGTGCTCGAGAAGTTCTTCCATATGGCCGAGACCGAGGCCACGCAGGTGATGTTGCACGTCCATCACAAGGGCTATGGAATCGTCGGCGTATTCACGCGCGACGTCGCCGAGTCGAAAGCGGCGCAAGTCATGGATTACGCCAAGGAGCACGGCCATCCCCTGAGATGCACCGCCGAGCCAGAAGGTTTTGGAGATTCGGAGTGAAAGTCAGCGCAGAAGTAGAAATCGCCTGTTCGCTCGCAGCGCGCGAGGCGCAACGCCGCCGTCACGACCTGATGACCGTGGAGCACCTCTTGTATGCGCTCTTGCACGACGAAGAGAGCGCGCGCGTTCTGCGTAAATCCGGCGGTGATGTCGACGCGGTCAAGCGCGAGCTCGAGCGCCTCTTCGAAGAAGAAATATCGCCCGTGCCGGGGTCGCGCATGGTCACGCCCACGGCTTCCCGCGGCTTTCAGCGCGTGCTGCAGCGAGCGGCAATCCACGTCGAATCGAGCGGCAAGGAGGAGCTCAAGGGCTACAACGTCCTGATCGCCATCTTCGCCGAAGTGGACTCGCCGGCGGTGGCCGCGCTGAGCGCAGCCGGCGTCACTCGCTACGACGTGGTCAACTATGTGTCCCACGGCGTCGCCAAGGACGGTGACGACGACCTCGAAGGCGTGACGCAGGGTGGCGATGAGCCAGACGGCGACGGCGAAGGCGACAATGTCAAAGATCCATTGACCCGCTTCGCCGTGAATCTCAACGAGCGCGCGCGCGCCGGCGATATCGAACCTCTGGTAGGCCGGGAGAAGGAGCTCCGGCGCGCCATTCAAGTGCTCAGCCGGC
Source organism: Polyangiaceae bacterium (assembly GCA_036520475.1). GTDB lineage: Bacteria > Myxococcota_A > Polyangia > Polyangiales > Polyangiaceae > DATDJP01. The sequence goes on from DATDJP010000344.1 coordinate 73,037, forward strand.
GTAAGAAGAACAACCCGCTGTTCGTCGGCGATGCAGGCGTCGGGAAAACCGCGATCGTCGAGGGTCTGGCCGCCAAGATCGCGGCATCCGACGTCCCGAAGCCCCTCGAGAACGCGGAGATCTTCGCGCTCGACATGGGTTCGTTGCTCGCGGGCACGAAGTTCCGTGGCGACTTCGAGAATCGCGTCAAAGCCGTGCTGAAGGAGCTCGGAAAGCGTCCTGGTGCCGTCCTGTTCGTGGACGAGCTGCACACCGTGATCGGCGCCGGCGCGGCCAGCGGCGGCACGCTGGACGCCGCCAACCTTTTGAAGCCCGCGCTCGCCAGCGGCAAGCTGCGCTGCATCGGCGCGACCACCTTCGAAGAGTACCGGAGCCACCTCGAGCGCGACCGCGCCCTGGCCCGCCGTTTCCAGAAGATCGAGGTGCTCGAGCCGAGCCTGGACGAGACGGTGCTGATCCTCAAAGGGCTGCAGCCGCACTACGAGGAGTTTCACAAGGTCACGTACACCGAGGAGGCGATCGAGGCCGCCGCCAAGCTCGCCCTGCGGCACCTGCACGACCGCAAGATGCCGGACAAAGCGATCGACCTCCTGGACGAGTCTGGCGCCGACGCCAAGCTCGAGGACGGCGATGGAGCGACGGTGGGCGTGGAGCGCATCGAGGCCGTCGTGGCCCGCATGGCACAGATCCCCCCGCGTCAGGTCAGCTCGAGCGACAAGAGCTCGCTCAAGAACCTGGAGCTGGATCTCATGAAGGTGGTGTTCGGCCAGGACCGCGCCATCAAGGAGCTGGCCACGGCGATCAAGCTGTCACGCGCTGGCCTCCGTCCGCCGGAAAAGCCGATCGGCTCCTACCTGTTCACCGGCCCCACCGGCGTCGGCAAGACCGAGGCGGCGCGCCAGCTCGCCAAGACCATGGGTATCGAGCTCACGCGCTTCGACATGAGCGAGTACCAGGAACGGCACACCGTCTCACGGCTGATCGGCGCGCCTCCCGGATACGTGGGCTACGATCGCGGAGGCCTTTTGACCGAGGCGATCGCGAAGACGCCCCACGCAGTGCTCTTGCTCGACGAGATCGAGAAAGCGCACCCGGACGTCTTCAACGTGCTGCTCCAGGTGATGGATCACGGCACCTTGACGGACAACAACGGCAAAAAGGCTGATTTTCGCCACGTCGTGTTGATCATGACGAGCAACGTCGGTGCCGCGGATCTCGCGCGCAAACCGGTCGGTTTCGGCGAGCGCTCCTCGCGCGGCCGCGACGACGTCGCCATGAAGAGCACCTTCAGCCCCGAGTTCCGAAACCGCCTGGACGCGCGCATCGCCTTCGATGCGCTGTCACCCGAGGTCATGGGCCTCGTGGTCGATAAGTTCATGAAGGAGCTGGCGGGGCAGCTGCTGGAGCGAGCCGTCAGCGTCGAGCTCAGCGACGCCGCCCGCGAATATCTGGCCGAAAAGGGCTACGACAAGGACAACGGAGCGCGTCCTCTCGGACGTCTGATTCAGGACGAAATCAAGCGCCCGCTGGGCGACGAGCTGCTCTTCGGCAAGCTCGAGCACGGGGGCCACGTCGTGGTCGACATCGAGAACGGCGAGCTCGCCTTCAAGTTCGCTAGCGTCGAGCCGGGCGTCGTCGAAACAGCGAC
>DATDJP010000345.1:0-3875 GCA_036520475.1 Polyangiaceae bacterium
GCACTCTGAGGTCGTACCGATCCGGGTGCTTGACGTCCCAGTGGACCTTGTGCCCGCGGCGTGCGAGCTCATTGAACGGAACCGTCGCCCGATAGGCGGCGTTGACTATCTGGTTGTCCATCACCACCGCGATCTGCATCAGCGACGCCTCCCGGGCACGATCCCGAATCTCCGTTCGTTACGCACATGAGCGCATGTGGTGTGATGCCTTGGGCACCGCACACGGTTTCGACGGGCCTGCTAAGTCATGCCGAGCCCTAAAGAGAAGAACTCTCCCGATACCGTGGGTGCGGTCGGGCAGAGCGCAGAGCCGCTCGTTTTGGGGATGTAGCTACCGGCGTCGTCCACAGTCATTACGGTGTCAATTCCATCCGATTCATACGTGCCACCGAGATACCCCTCATAGTCACACCACCCAAGGCCCGAAACCGCAAACGACGGCCTCACCGTTCTCATGGTCCACGTGCCATTCAGGTGAAACGTCAGTGCCCACGGAAAGCCAGCCCATCTCATGCCACCGGAGTTACAGGTGCCGCTGCCGCTCCCGACACTCAGGCTCGTCGACGAGGCCACGATGCCTTCGAACGAAACATTGCAACTCGCCGTGATTATGCTACCCGCCCAGTCGAGCCGGCCTTCTACCACGACGGCGTCCCCGAGACCCGGAGACGTAATACTCGCGGACGCGAGCGACGTCATCGCGGACAATGCCACGAGAGCGCTCGCCACGCTCATTGCCATCTTCTTCATTATTCCCTCCCGCCGATTGCGACGATCGTGAACGGCGCGGCGAACAACGTTATTTGCTCGTGCCGCAGCATTGGAGGCGGTGACCTTCATCACTCCTCGTGAATGTCTTCAAGGCTCGCGCCCCAACCCAAGTGGGACGGTGCAAGCACCGCCCCACACGTCATTCTGTTTCAGCTTCGACTAGGCGATGCCAACGTTGATCTCGAGTTCGCCCGAGATGGTCGGGGTGCTCGTGCAGGCCACGGATCCCGACGTCTTGGTCACGTCGCTCGCCGAGTCAGTGATCGTTAGGATCGTCACGCCTTCGCCGTCGGACTCGTACGTGCCACCGAGAGTACCCTCGTAGACGCAGTTGCCGAAGAGCGGGACAGCGACAGTTGCGACTATGTGCGAGATCGTCCAGTTTCCGGCTAGGTCGATCGTCTGCGTCCACGGGAAGCCACTGAGCGTCAGGCCGCCGACGTTGCAGCTACCACTGCCGCTGGTGACGCTCAGGGTCGTCGCCGAGGCAACTCTTCCGGAGAGCGACATCGAACAACTGGCCGTGAGTATGTTACCGGCGAAGTTGACCGTTCCGCCGGCGCTCGCGCTGGTGCCGCTCGCCTGCACGAAGTTGGCAGACGCGATCGAGGACGTCGCGAACAGCGCCACAGCGGCGACCGCGAGGCCCATGATGAGCTTCTTCATGATTGATCCTTTGGTTGTCCCGGATTTCCGGGTATCGTGAATCACAGCATCGGTCAGAGTCGATGCCGTGCCAGCCATCCATCGTCCAACGCCAGGGGCCCCCAACACTTCCAGCAGGGCCATGAAACGCACGAGGTCCATCCGTGCTGAGCGACCTGACCACCCCTCTGGAAGTAGCGACGACGCTAGCAGACCCCCGTTCACGAATGCAAGTCCGATCGTTGAGGATTCGCCATAGCTAATTCATCACGAATCCGAAGATCGCATCACGGCCGGGTCAGCGTCAGCGTCCCGGTGAACGTCAGCGTGGTGCCGCAGAGCGCATGCGAACCGGTCTGCTTGACGAGGCTGTTGGCGGTGATCATCAGTGTTCCGCCACTGCTGGAGCCACTGTAGGTCCCGCTCAGCCCGCCTCTGTAGATGCAGTCGGTGATCGGTATCGAGGCCGGCGGCGTGAACGTCTCTTGCACGTCCGCCAGCTGGAAGGTCGTCGCGGTCGGGAAGGTCAGCGTCCACGACGGCGAGAAGCCGAGTGCCATCGTGCCGGAGCTGCAGCCGGAAAACGTGCCGCCGACGAACGCGATCGACGTTCCGCTGTCTAGGCCGCCCAACGACAGAAAGCATCTTGTCGACAAGAAGGCTTCGCTCTGCTGTATCGAACCGGACAACGTCGCGGCCTGAGCCGAGGCAGCGACGCCGGCGCCAGCGAACATGGCGGCGACGATCAGCATCAATCTCTTCATGAAGTCTCCTGGAGGGTCGTTAACGACGTAGTGCCATCCGAAGATGGTCAACGAGAGCTGGGATTCACCGCTTGGGCGCAATGACCGCGTGCTCAAGGCGCCAGCAACATCACGGCATGTCTGCCACGGCGCACGTACGGCGCACGTCGCAGCTCAGGTCTGGTCGCGCTGGACCGATCCCCCTTTCCGCACTGTTCGTCCGGCTTCCTTCGGGCGCGACCACATTCCGAGACGCCGATTGAACTCCCAACGCATGCGCCAGTACCACCGCGAGTTTCGCCCACGCAAGGCCGGAGCGTCGCCCCCGTCATTCAGCAAAGCGAAGATCGCAGGTGAGCCGGGCCGGGTTTGGCGGAGGCTGGATTTCTAGGATGCTTGTCCTGGAAAGAAGGGATTCTGCTGAAACTGATGGGTCGTCCGAAGAAGTACCCCGATGAGCTGATCCAGCGTGGCGTGCGTCTCGCGTTGGAGAGTGGTCGTCCGGTCGCGCATGTCGCCGCGGATCTGGGCATGCATCCGGAGACGTTGCGCAAGAAGGTCCGTCAGGCCGAGGCCGATAGCGGCACTCGGCCGGACTTGCCGAGCAGCGCTGAGCGTGAGGAGATCCGGAGGTTGCGCAGGGAGAACTTCGAGCTGCGGCGCGCGAATGAGATCTTGAAGTCCGCGAGCGTGTTTTTTGCCAAGGAGCTCGGCGCAGACCGAACGAAGTGAGCCGCTATATCGATGAGCATCGTGGCCGCTTCGGTGTCGAGCCGATCTGCAGGGTCTTGGGCGTGTCGGCGTCCGCCTACTACCACCGCGCCGCCGGCCACCGCTGCAGGCGCAGCGTCGAGGATGAGCGGCTGCTGGAGCTGATCCGCAGGGTCCACAGCGACAACTACGAGGCCTACGGCTACCGCCGCACCTGGAAAGCGCTCTTGCGCAACGGCGAGACGGCGCCGCGCTGCCAGGTTCAGCGGCTGATGAGAGCGGCTGGCATCAGAGGCGCCAAACGCCGCGGCAAGCCTTGGCGCACGACGACCCCGGACCCAGCAGCTTCCCGGGCACCGGACCGTGTCCAGCGCGACTTCACCGCCGCAGGCCCCGACGAGCTCTGGGTCGCCGACTTCACCTACCTGCGCTGCTGGCAAGGCCCGGTGTTCTTCAGCTTCGTCATCGACGTCTACAGCCGCCGGATCGTGGGCTGGCAGTTCGCGTCGCACATGCGCACCGACCTCGTCCTCGACGCGCTACGAATGGCGCTCTGCACCCGCCGCACTGGCGCCGACGTTCAGCTGATTCACCACTCCGATGCCGGATCTCAATACACCAGTTTTGACGTTGGCCAGACGCTTGAGGATCACGGCGTCCTGGCGAGCATCGGATCGGTCGGCGACGCCTACGACAACGCCCTGGCCGAAAGCTTCGTCGACACCTTCAAGACCGAGCTGATCACCGACCGCGTCTGGCGCACCCAGACCCAGATGGAACTCGCGATCATCGAATACGTCAGCTGGTTCAACCACGACCGCCTCCACGGCGCGCTCGGCGACATCCCACCCGCCGAGTTCGAAGCCATCCACGCCGGACACCTCACCCCGACCGGCTCGACTACGCTGCCGACAGGACCGCCGAAACACACATAAAACGCTCTCCGCCGAACCCGGCCCGGCTCAAGGACACTAGATGAGTAGTTCCACGGTGTTAGGCGTAGTA
>DATDJP010000346.1:0-6722 GCA_036520475.1 Polyangiaceae bacterium
GCTTCGCTTTCGCTGACGGCGATCAGTGTCTTCGCGTCGAACGCAAAGTGTGCGATCGAAAGATGGATGTGACCGACGTGGATGACCTTGCGCTGGCGAAAGCGCGCATAGTTCGCGCTGGCGTCGAGCTGCGCTGGAGCCGCCGGCGCCGCGACGTCCCAGAGGGCGCGTCCTTCGTGCCGCACCTGGCACTTGCCGATGCTACGGCGCGGGGGCTGCTCGGCCGCTGCTTGGACCAGGGGGCTCGAAGGCGGGCTGGGAGCTGCGCTCGCCGTGAACGGCCGCGGCGCGGCTGTCGAGGGCGGCTCGGCGCTCGAGCGGGCGCCGCCGCACGCCATCAGGGTGAGCCCTGCCAAGAGCAGCGACCTAAGAACCGCGTGTTCGCCAGCCCGCATAGGCCGGAAGGGTACCAAGCTCCTTCATCAGTTCGCTGCGTCGAACGACCGTTTGTTGACTAGGGTCATGACCCTGGTCATATTACCGAGATGGACTCAGTCTCCAAGAGCGCGCTCAAGGCGAAGATGCTCGAGTATTTCCGCCGGGTTGAAGAGTCGGGTGAGGAGCTCGTCGTCACGGACAACAATGAGCCCGTGCTACGGATCGTGCCGATTCGCAAGCGCGTGCCAGCGGCCACGCTGTTTGCCGACGTTCGCGGTCGAGTCGTCTACCACGAGGATCCGGTGCTGCCGACGACGGACGAGTGGTCGCAGACTTGATCGTCCTGGATACGCACGCGCTGCTGTGGTGGGCGCTCGATCCCGATCAGCTGTCAGAGGTCGCGCGTTCGACCGTGCTCGATATGGAGCAACGCGGTGGATTCGCGAGCGCGATCTCGATCTGGGAGATTGCGATCAAGGTGAAGCGGGGCAAGCTTGAGCTCCCGATCAGCGTCGAAGAGTTCACGCGCCGTATCGAACGCGGGGCGGTCGTAGAGTTGGTGCCGGTAGACACGTCCATTTGGCTGCGCAGTGTGGCGCTGGCGTGGAAGCACGCCGACCCTGCTGATCGCGTGATCGTCGCCACCGCGTTGATGCGCGGCCTTCCCATCCTCACGAAGGACACTCTCATTCGAGAATTTACAGAGGTGAAGAGCCTCTGGTGAACGTGTCGCCGCCGGCTCTTCGGGTAGCAGGCTCTTTCATCGGTTGTTGGGCCCGTGGGCCGAGGGAGGAGAACGCAGGCGGAGCACGCCATTTCGAGCGCTGCTCCTGCGGGGAGGCCGCGCCCCCTTAATTCCGTCTGCGGCACGCCGAGTGGTACGTGTGGTGACGGTTTTTTCGCAGGTGCCAGGCGCATCACTACCGAGGACGCTTCGGGGCTCGTACCTCGACGTGGTCTTCGAGGTGTCGGCGGCCGTCACGGTGGCTGCATACCGCCACGTGTGCATCGTGGTTTGGCGTGACACGCCCACCGTGACCTCGCTGCTCCGAGTCGATGGCTACCTGGCGAGGCTGGAAGCGCAGCACGGGGCTGTCGCGGGAGTCGTGGTGGTGGATTCGCTCAGTTTTCGCCCTCCCGATCAGGAGGCGCGCGCGGAGCACGCCAGGATCACTCGGAAGTACGAGACCCACGGCAGAGGGCTCGCGATGATCATCGACGGAGCGAGCGCCAAGCGCTCGTTGTTCCGCTTCGTCCTCACCACCATTCAATTGATGTCGTCTCCGCGAGTACCTCAGCGCATTTGCCAGTCTCCTGCGGAGGCCGCGGGGTGGCTCGCGGAACTGGATGGCCAGGTGCAGCGCGCAGAGCTTGCCGCGGCGATCCAGGCTGCTCGCGGGTTGGCCGTCCAACCGAAGAGCGCGTAGAGCGCGTCAAGCCGCGCCTCTGCCGCGATGCGGGGGCCGCGCAGAGTCTTCTGACAACTGGTGCGGGTCAGCGGCCGAGCCCTGTGTTGGTTCGTGCATCAGTGAGGTAATCTCGATGACTCATTCTGTGTTCAGCGCCCGCTGGCTCCTGGCAGTGAGCGCGGCTATCGGCGCCCTGTCGTGCTCTTCGAGCGACGAGGGAAGCGACCAGGTCCCTGGCGAAAGCCCCGACGCGCGCCCGCGCCTTCGCAACGCGAAGTGCCAGCCGAAGCCGGGACCCGACCTTCCGGACGAGCGGGGGTTTGACAGTAACTGTGACGGCATAGACGGAGACTTGCGCAGCGCCATCTTCGTCGCGCCAGGCGGCGTGGAGACGGCTAGCGGGGAGCCGGCGGCGCCAGTTGGAACGCTGTCGCGCGCCATTGCGCTCGCACAATCGTCGGCTCGGGATGTCTACGTTTGCAGCGGCATTTACTCGGAAAACGTCGTTGTCGAACGCGCAGGCGTGCACGTCTACGGTGGCTTCGACTGCACCAAAGGCTGGGCGCGAACGCGCGAGCCCGCTGTCGTCGCGCCGTCGTCGGGCAAGCCGCTGCGTATCGTCGGCACCAGCGACGTGCTGTTCCAGGGTGTGAATTTTCGGGCGCCGGATGCGGCTCGGCCCGGCGAGAGCTCCGTCGCCGTGACGGTCATCGACTCCAAGCAGGTGCGGATCGAGAACAGCGTGCTGGAGGCCGGGCGAGGGGCGCCGGGTAAGGCGGGTGAGCCCGCCGCGCCGCCCGTGACGAGCCGGCCAGAAAGCGCAGCGAACGGAGGTTCCGCGCCGCGCGATCTGGAATGTGGGCTGCTCACGGTGAGCTCGCCAGCTTGCCAGGGCCAGCTCGCCGGTGGACTCAGCGCAGCTCGGCCGTACACATGTGCGGGGGCCGCGGGATTGTACTTGGGCGGGTGGGGTGGACGGGGTGAGAACGCTGGCCCGTACGCGAGCACCACCGGTACCCACGGCGTCACGGGTTCTCCGGCTTCGACGAATCCGCGACGCCTGCGCACGCGCGAAGGAAACCCCATCTCCGGACGCCAGGGTCGCGCGGGCGTGTCCGGTGGCGACGGCGATGCTGCGAAGGTCGGCTTCGGCGCACTGGTGAACGGGGAATACCTGCCAAGCAATACGGGCACGGACGGGAAGCCCGGCGGCATCGGAGAGGCGGGCGACGGCGGGGACGGTGGGCGGGCTGTTTACGATGCGCAGCAAGCGCGCTGGTATCTGGGGGGCGGCGGTGGCCAGGGCGGTTTCCCGGGCTGCGGCGGCGGTATCGGGCGCGGTGGTGGCGGAGGCGGCGCCTCGGTCGCACTCGTGGTCGTCAGCTCGACGCTAGCTCTGCAAAACCTCAGCATCGTCACTGCAGACGGGGGCGTCGGTGGACGGCCCAGCGCTGGATCGGCAGGCCAGCCCGGAGGCGAGCCTGGCCAGGGCGGGACCGGAATGCAGAATGCAACGGTCGATACGACGGGGGCGGTAGGCGGACGCGGAGGGGATGGCGGACCAGGCGGCAACGGCGGACCGGGTGCGGGCGGCCCGTCGCTGGGCATCGTAGTACTGGGCGACGAGCCGGACGTGCTGCTCACCACGTACCAGATCGGCAAAGGCGGCGCCGGCGCAGCCGGCCTGGCGGGTGCTCCAGCCGCTGCGGCCGGCATCGCAGCGAACATCCGCCGCGTCGAGTGACGCAGTTCTACCTCACGCGATCCAGCCTCGGATGGCGAGCGCGCCCAGGGTCGGCAGCACACTGATTTTCCCGGTGCGCGCCATGCGCGTGACCTGCTCGCGCGAGAACTTTCGAACGCGCTCGATGCCCTCCTCCTTCTGGGGGCGCGCACGACCCGACTTGGGTTCGGCCCCGAGCGCGATCACCACGCGATGCGGCATGCTGCCCATGCCGGGAGCGGCTTCGAGCGCAGTGGGCCAGAGCTTCGCGCCGCGCGTCGCCACCAGCTGGCACTCTTCTTCGAGCTCCCGGAGCCCAGCGCTCAGCGGATCTTCCCCGTCGTTCACGCCGCCGCCGGGGAGCTCCCAGCTCCGTTGCCCGGTGGGTTTACGCTGGATGTCGACGAGCCAGATTCGCCCGTCGCTGGATTCGGGAATGACCACGATCGCCTCGCTACGGGTCACGATCCAGCCGTAGGCTTTGAGCCAGCGTACGGCGAACCAGTCGAAGTCGTGCAGCCGTTTCACGAAGTGCCGTAAACCTATCGTTCCTTTGAGGATTTGCGTGAGAAAAGCGTGAGGGCCGACGCGCCGCGTAGCGATACGCGCGTGCGCGCGCAGTCCGGGTTGTGGTAGCGAGCGGGCCACTTCCCGTGATTCATCCGACCGCTGTCATCGATCCGGGCGCGCGGATTGGCTCGAACACGCACATTTGGCATTTCTGTCACGTGATGAGCGGAGCGACGATCGGCGACGATTGCTCGCTCGGTCAGAATTGCTTCGTGGCGTCCGGTGTGCGCATCGGCAATCGCGTGCGCGTACAGAACAACGTCAGTCTTTACGAGGGGGTCGAGGTCGAGGACGACGCCTTTCTGGGTCCCAGCATGGTGTTCACGAACGTGTGGAACCCGCGCGGGGTCGTGAGTCGGAAACACGAGTTTCGCAAGACGCGCGTCGGGCGCGGCGCCACCGTGGGCGCAAACGCCACGATACTGCCCGGCGTGATCCTGGGCGACTACTGCTTCGTGGGCGCCGGCGCCGTCGTCCGCACGGACGTTCCGCCCTTTGCCCTGGTCGTGGGCGTACCGGCGCGCTTGGCCGGTTGGGTGAGCCGGCACGGGCAGCAGCTCCGCTTCGATGCGCACGGTTGGGCCAAATGCCCGGCAACGGGAGAGCGGTACCGTACGCTGGAACAGGGCGGCATCGAGCTCATGTTGGAGCCTCGCTGAGTCCCGCGACCGTTCCGCTCCTCGATCTGCGCGCGCAGCACGCCCCGCTCGGTGACGCCCTGCGTTCGGCCGCCGAACGCGTGTGCGATTCGCAGCAGTTCATCCTGGGACCCGAAGTGTCTGCGCTGGAGACGGAGCTGGCCGCTTTCGTGGGAAGCCGGTTCGCCGTCGGCGTCTCGAGTGGTTCCGACGCGCTCTTGTGTGCGCTGCTGGCGCTCGGCGTCGAACCGGGCGACGAGGTCGTCACCACGCCGTTCAGCTTCATCGCCACCGCGGAGGCGATCGTGCGCTGTGGGGCGACTCCTCGCTTCGTCGACATCCAGCCCGATACCTTCAACCTGAATCCAGCAGCGCTGGCCGCGACGCTGAACGGACGCACCCGAGCCGTCATACCGGTGCACCTGTTTGGCCATCCGGCGCGCATGGACCTCATTCGTGAGATCTGCGCCGCGCGCGGCGTCGCGGTGGTCGAGGACGCAGCTCAGGCGTTCGGCGGTGCGTACCAGGGACGGAGGCTCGGCGCGTGGGGAAACCTGGGCTGCTACAGCTTTTTTCCGAGCAAACCGCTGGGCGGGTGGGGTGACGGCGGGATGATCGTGACCGACGATGCAGCGCTGGCAGAGCGCTGCCGAGAGCTGCGCCAGCACGGCACACGCGACAAACACACGTTCACTCGCGTCGGCGGCAACTTTCGGCTCGACGCGCTCCAGGCGGCCATCCTGCGCGTGAAACTCCCACACGTGGAGCGCTGGAGGGACGCACGCGCCGCCCATGCACGCGCCTATCGGGACGCGCTGAAGCCGATCGACCAGCTCGCCGTGCCGCCCGCCAGCGACGCACCCAGCAACTCCGCCCACGCGCATTACACGCTCCGCGTGCTGCAGGGCGGACGCGCGGCGCTCGCCGAGTATTTGCGCGCCCGCGGCGTGGAGACCGCTATCTACTACTCCACGCCGCTGCATCTGCAGCCGTGCTTCGAACAGCTCGGCCTGACGCGTGGCGCTCTACCCGAGAGCGAACGCGCGAGCGACGAGGCCCTGAGCATTCCACTTTACGCCGAGATGAGCGTCGAACAGCGCGACCACGTCATCGCGAGCATCCACGCGTTTTTCGAAACAGAGAATTTACGCTAAATACGAGCGACATGCGGCTCTGCTCCGTCTCCATCGATCTGGACGAAATCCCGAACTACTACGCCATTCACGGCCTCGCGCCGCCCATGGGTCGGGGAAGCACGGCGGTGTACGACATGGCGCTCGAGCGCTTTCAGGAATTCTCGACCTCGTTCGCGTGCCCGCTCACGCTGTTTGCGATTGGCGCGGACATGGCGAGACCGAACAACGCGCTCGCGCTGCGACGGATGAGCGAGCGCGGCCACGAAATCGGCAACCACACGCTCGATCACAAGTACGACCTCACGCGCCTGAACCGAAACGAGATGGCGCGTCAGGTGCAGGCGGGCATGAGGGTGATCGAGGGCGCGACGGGGCAATGCCCAGTGGGCTTTCGTGCGCCGGGATACACGGTGAACGATAGCTTGTTCGAAATCCTGACGGAGAGCGGCGTCAGCTACGATTCCTCGGTGTTTCCGTCACCCGCGTACTATGCGGCTAAGGCTGCCGCCAAGGCGGCGATCGCGGTGCGTGGCCGCAAGTCGCGCTCGGTCCTGGATACACCCGCGGTGCTGCGCGCTCCGACGCGGCCCTATCGCATCGGCAAGCCCTATTGGCGTCGGGGACACGGCCTGCTCGAGTTGCCGGTGCAAGTGACGCGCGGGCTGCGCCTGCCGTACATCGGCACGACCTTGACGTTGGCCGGCGCTGACCGCGCCCGCTGGCTGACGCGGCAGGTGATCGGCGAGCCGCTCGTGAATTTGGAGCTTCACGGCATCGACGTGCTCGACACCGAAGACGGCCTGGAAGAGTTGCGCCCGCACCAGCCCGATGTGCGCGTGCCGGCGCCGCTCAAGCTGGACGCGCTAGG
>DATDJP010000347.1:0-5650 GCA_036520475.1 Polyangiaceae bacterium
CGCCAGCGCGGTATCACCGTGATCGAAAAGGACATCGAGCAGAATCAGCTGGCCGCGAGCGAGATGCGCGGCAAGCTGCAGAAAGCGGGCATGCCGACCAGCTCGTCCATCCCGATCATCGACATCATGGGAAAGCTCATGATCGGCTTCAGCGCGAACGCGCTCGACCGCGCCATTCAGAGCGCACAAGAAGCCAAGCCTCTCTGATGCCCGATGGCGCAGCGGCGATGAGGTGCGGTTAGAACGCGCTCCATGGAGATGTCCCAAGATCAGATGCGCCAGCTGCACGCGGCGCTTGACGAGCTGCATGCGATCATCGACGAGTACCAAGATGATTCGCGACTCCTGCGCGTGTACGCGCGGCTCGCCAATGCCCTGTATGAGGTGCGGGCCGACGGCGATGATGTCGTAGGCTGGGCAGTCGACGCGTTCCAAAAAGTCGTCGCCCGCATCAGCCCAACAGAGCGCAAGGCGTGGGCACAGACGCACCTCGATCTCGGAGATGCGTGGCGCGGGTTCAGTATCTATCCCTGCGATCGCGCCGCGGCCACAGCACGTGCGGTCGCGGCGTACGAAGCAGCAGCGGCAGGCGTCACGCCAGAAACGGACGCTGAAGTATGGGCCCACGCGCAGGTGAAACTGGCCGCGGCACATTGGATCGCCACCGACTATTTCAAACGCGCGGAGGCGGCGCCCCACATCCTCGCGCGCCTTCAGCACTTGAGCCAGAGCGCACCCGAACATCGGGAAGCGCTTCAATTGATCCGCGAGATACTCGTCGACACCGCTGATGTCCCTCACTGGCGCGAGGCGTATGATCGCGAGCTCGCGGTTGTCGGGAGGTACAAAGACGATCCGATCCACTTGCGTGACTGGGCTACCGTCATGCAATCGAAGGCCGCGGACTTGTCTAGCGCGGCCGAGCGTCAGCAAGACCTCTGGCTACTCACTGAGTCGGACAAAGTGATCGCGGAAGCCCTCGCCACTATCGAAGCGGCACCGGAGGGGTCGCGTGCCGCAGCGTGGGAAGAAGCGCACTACTTGCAGCGGAGCCAGCAACTGAACGACGAACGCCGGAAAAGCATGAGCGGAGGCTCGCGACCACGCTGACGCCACGGCCCTCGATAAATAGGCCGATCAGCTGGCCATGGCGGCTGCCGCGCGGGTTCACCTGCCACGCGGCTTCACCCCCGGTGATTCACGACGCGGCGTGATGGTATACACGAACAATGCGCTCGCCGTTGTTCCCAGGAGCTCTGCTCACGCTAGCTTGCTGCGTCGGCTGCAATTCGGATGACGACGGCGCGGGCCAGCTTTCGCCATTCCTGTGGGATGCGGGGACAGACGGCTCGAACGCATGCGCCGCCTGGGATTGCTTGAATTGGTTGTTCGACGACTGTCACATACACACCATCGATGAGTGTGCCGGTTCGAATACGGACATTCGCGAGGACGGGATATATCTTCTGAGCTGCTATTCCGACGGAAGTCGTCGTCTGGCCCACTTGTACGACTCCACGACCGACACGCAGTACTACCGTCCAGATGGCTCGCTCTGCATGCTCGAGCGCAGCGCGGGCAACCACGCCGAGTGGCGCGATCCGAAAAACCGGCTATTGGCAACGAGCAACGCCGACAGCTCCGGGGTCAAAGTCAGCACTACTTGCGGCGGGCACTCAGCCAACGAGCTAGGCGCCTGTAAGTTCGACTATTTTCGCACCGGAGGTTGCCGCGGTGCGAACTCGAACTCTTGTCGCTGAGAGGGCAAGGCCGCAGTGGGAGCCTACTTCTCGACCCTCACGTAATACACGCAGGTCCGGTAATCATCGCAGAGCGCGGTCTGAAAGATTTCAAGAAGTGGGGAGTCGGTTGTCCGGACGGCGTGCCAGGACGCGCACGAATCGTCTCATCAGCAGTCGCTCCGTTGCCTTCCTCGAGCCTCCTTCGAGGCCCTTGGTCGCAGACGTTTTCGCCGGCCGCACATGTTTCGCACAGTGCGAGGTCTGTGCGCACATGACGACAAATGCCGCATACGCGCGGGGCCGATCCCCTATTATGTGAGGGGTGGCGTGCCCGAGGTGGGGACGAGCTTGCCAAGTGGCGGAGGGCGATCATGAAACGTTCACAGGGCTCGAGCGTGCGTGCGATCACTGGGCAGGCACTGCGCGTCTGCGCAACGTGGTGTGTGGGGCGCGCGGGATCGATCGCATTGCTGGGAGCGGGCTGCGTGACGATCTCGTGTGGGACGAAACAGGTCATACACGTCACGACCGTCGAAGATGGTGGCAGCGGCTCGCTGCGTGCGGCGATTGCGACCGTGAATGCCGACCCAGAATCCGACTACCGGATCGCCGACAATGCCGGAGCAGAAACGCTGCAGCTGTCGGAGTTGTTGACGTCCGCTTCCGTGGCGATCGCCCCGGAGGAGGCACCGACGGCTGCCGTGTGCGCCAGCGGCGTGGTGACGGATGCGTCGAGCTCCGACAATTGGTTCAGCAATTCGAGCTGCGGGCTGCCGCAAAATGAAACGAACGAACAAACAAGCGCCGCGTTTCTGCTGGGCGCGCTCGCCGACAACGGCGGGCCGGTGCCGACGGTCTTGCCCGGCGCGGGCAGCGTGCTCATCGATCGCATTCCGCTCGAGCGCTGCACGCAGCCGCTCGATGCGCGCGGCGTAGAGCGACCGCAGGGCGAGGCTTGCGATATCGGCGCCGTCGAGCAATCCAGCGCTTCTAACACGCTGCGAGCCCTCGGCTCGACTGGTCATCAGAGCGATCAGTTCGGCAATGGGGGCTGACCCGCGAGCAGCCAAGCCCAGAACAGCGCTCCGATTTTTTGCAGCTCGTCCACGGTGTAGTCGTGGTCTGCCGCCACCCGTGACCACTGCAGATATTCGTTGGCGGTGTAGCTCGTGACGTAAGCCGTGTCGCCCGTTGCTGGCAGCTCGGGACCCGTCGTTGTCCCACTGAGCCGAAACACATACGACGTGACGGCGGCACCCGTGCGCTGGAATTCACCTGCAGTGAGTCCGGATGCGTTGATGCCGCTCGTGAGGAGACTGTTCCACTTGGCTTCGTAGCGCGTGGTGACGTCGAAGCTGTCCCCTTGCGCAAAGATCAGCGGAACGCGCGGCCCGGCCGTCATGGGGATGCCGGATAGGTCCAGAACGGTAAGGGAACACGCGCCCGGCTGATTACAGTCCGTGGACTGATCGAACGGGCGTCGAAGCGAGACGTAATTCCGAAAACTCCCTGAGCTATTCGTCGTGACCGTGGCCATCTCCTCACAAAGCAGCGCGCTGCAGGTCATGACCCTCAGGCTGCGCTGAGCCGGCCAGCCGCTGCCGAGCGTGCGCACCGTAAGCCCGTTCAGGAGTGGGCTGCGCAGCTCCGTGCCGACGGTGCCGGCGGCGTTGCCCGCCGTCACGGTCACGGGCAGCTCCGTCGCGACTTCGGAGTTGGTGCTGCCTTGCACGTGAACGACGCAGTTCCCTGGCACGGTGCAGTCGTGCCATAGATGCGCGGGCGGGTTTTGTCCGAAGGGGATCTCATTGAACTTCACGAAGCTGGCCGCCGTCAGCGACGCCGAGAACGTACCGCTCTGCGAGATGGGTACGACCTTGGGATCACGGCAGGTTTCCGCACTGGTGGAGTCCTTGCGGCACAGGCTGACCCGCACGCTGCCCACGGTTTGCCAGCCACTGCCCGTCACCTGGATCGGACTGCCGGCGCTCACCGTGCTCGAAGCCAGCTGGATCGTGCCCGCTTGCGGCGCCTGGGGGATGAGGTCGAGCGGCAGCTCGAATGTTTGAGCGACGTTACCTTGGGTTGCCGTGACCACGACCTCGCACGCTCCCGGCGTGTCGCACACGTACGGTTCGCCGCCGTAGAACTGACAAGGCCCGAATGGGCTGTCCGTGTCGAACGGAACGCAGGTGCTCCACTGGCTGCCTGGATTGCCCCAGGCCCGTCGCACCAACAGTGGTCCCTGAAATGCGCCATTTTGATCGGTGTAGCCGCCGCGCGGGATGTGCCCGACGCAGTCTTGCTGATCGCTGCCGCGCTGGCAGTAGCTCACGAACCAGCCGGCAGGAAAACCACGCACCTGAACGCTGATGACGTCGCCGTCGCGCAGGTTTTCGTTCGGTATAAGCGTGGCGGAGAGTGGAGTCGGTGTTCCCGGCGGAGGAAAGGTAAGCGGCAAAGTCACAGCCGTGCCCGCAAAATCGAACGGGTCGGCGATCTGCAGCGCACACAGGCTCGGGCCCGCTGTGCAATCGATTTCGGTCGTGGAACCGTTCGGCTCGTTGATCAGGAACGTGGAGCCCTGCGTGATCGTGGTGTCGAATGCGCCGTTTGCGTCCGCGTTCAGGGCAGCGCTGTAGGTGCACTGGGTGAAGCCGGCACCCGCGCATCGGCGCAGCGATAGCATGCGCGAAGGCACCCAACCGGCCCCCTGCAAACGCAGCAGCATGCCGATGGTGAGCGGAGTGACGGACGCGATGCTCGCCGTCCCCTTCTGGGCTAGCGCAGGCGGCGGCGCCGGTCTGAAGCTCAGCGGGAATTGTCTGCTGATGCCGTCGCTGGTGCTCACGTCAATCACGCACGCCCCGGACTCGGCGCAGGAACGCGGCAGGCCGTCATGCAGTGTGTACAGCGTCGATTGGACGGGCAACGTGAGCTGAAAGGATCCGTTCGCGTCGGCCTGATACGTGTTTTCTGGGCGAAACGGGCCGAAGCCGTAGTACGGCATGCACGCCACGAAGTCGCGACAGATCTGATAAACGTATCCAAAGAACCCCGGTAGCAAGCCGCTGCCGGTAATCGTCAGCACCTGGCCGTCTACGATATCCGTGGTGGCACTGACGCTGATGGTTGGCGTTTGGCTCGCACTGAAACCCTCGGTGCTGGGAGCGTGCTCCGTTTCGCCGCCGCTCCCGCAGCCCGCGAGCGCGAGCGATCCCACTCCGACTAGAGCGTGTCGTATTCTCATGAGTTTACCTCAGCAATCAATTCGGCAAAGGGGGCTGACCCGCGAGCACCCACGCCCAGAACAGTGCTCCCACTTTCTGCAGCTCGTCCACAGCGTCGTGTTTTCATGGGGGCACCCGCAGCTCGTGTGGGAAGGTCTGCGGACCACCCTAAGCACGCAGCATGCCGGCTGCGAGCTCCGAACGGTTTCGCAGGCATCGCGCAAAAATCCGCCGACGCGTGCGAGGCGCGGGACTCCGAGAAACGTGCGCACTGGTTCGCGCACGTTCTCGCACTACGCTCAGAGCGTCTGTGAGACCTCTCACGCTCAATGAGGTAACGCGCGTTCCCAGCGCGAGCCGCGAAAGCTCAGCACGTACCAGATTGCACGGAGCACGTGATCGAACACCAGCGCTGCCCACGCCCAGAGCGCCGGGCCGTGCAGCACTGACGCCATCAGCCAGGCGAGCGGGATACGGAGCGCCCAATTACCGACTGTGGCGCCCAGGAGCGGCGTGGTGGTGTCGCCCGCGCCGCGCAACGCGCCGGACAGCGTGAAGTGCACGCCCATGAACGGCTGAGCCAGAGCGAGCATCAGCAGAAACGGCAAGAGCTGAGCGATCACGGCGGCATCGTTCGTGAACAGGCGCGCGAGCGCTTCGTTCCCAAGCGCGCAGAGC
>DATDJP010000348.1:0-28851 GCA_036520475.1 Polyangiaceae bacterium
AACGAAACTGAATGCTTCGAGCGGCTTGATTTTGGGGGGATAGCGCGGGGCGACGCGTGCGCCAGTGGGTCGGAGTTCGCGGACGGACGGCAATCGGGACTGTCGCTCGGGCTTTCTGATTTTGCACTCGTGCTCGGCCGCTTCAAGGGGCTTCGCCCGCGCTGCGCGCGGCGCCTGCGGCGCCCTTGACCCGGCCTGCGACGCGAGAGCGTGGCGGGCCGCCTGGTTCGCGCCGGTCGGCGCAGAAAGGCAGAACGCTATGTTGCGGATTTATCCTGTTGCTCTCGAATGGCTCAAGGCGGTGCGTCCTTTGATCGCTCAGATTGCTCGTCACGACGGTGACCTGGCGAAGCAGCTCCGGAGGTCGAGCTCGTCCGTAATTCTCAATCTCGGTGAGGGCATGTATTCGCGAGGGGGACATCGCACGAATGCTTACGGCGTGGCGCTGCGCGAGATGGGTGAGAGCTATTCGGCGCTGCAAGCGGCGCAGGTGCACGGGTACGTCACAGCGCTCGAGCCTGCCTTTGAAGCGCAGTGTCGCAGGATTCTGGGCACGCTCGTGAAGCTCGCGTTGCCGGCCAAGTGACGGAAACAATGCGCGGTGTCGAGGGGGACACCGCGCATCCAGGGGCTTGCCGACGCGCGACTGGGCTCGGCTCCGTCACCCTCGAGGCCTCCTCAGTTTCAGCGCATGCCGCCGTCGGTCATCCACTTGCGGAGGGCGTCGCGCAGGTACTGCGGCTTCGGATACGCCGTGTTCGCGAAACGGAACGCCCACGGATCACTGCCGCACGCCCAGCCCTGAGCGCCGCCATAGAACTGAAACGGATCGACGAGCGGCGCTGAAACGCCGTTCTTGGCTACGGGTGGACGGTACGGATTGATGTCCGTCGAGTTGTGGCAGCCGGAGCAGCGCATGCCGTCGGAGCGGCCGGCGTAGACGCTGCTCACGATGTCCTGGAGCGAGCTGCCGGCCGCGAACTTGCCGCCCATGGCCGCCGTGGGCGCAGTGCCGAGGGTGGCGGCGTTCAGCGGTGACGTCCACGTCAGCCGGCACTTGATGCCCGTTTCGTACGCCAGGGTGCTGCGCGTATCGTTCGCGAAAGCGCTGGCCGCAGTTTGCATGTTGCGGTCCACGTCGATCTGAACCGAGTAGCTGCCGCAAGGCGACAGCAAGTTCGGTGCAATGCGCACGAGCAGATAACCGCGCTCGCCTGGGTTGACCGTGTTCGCCGCCGTCGCCGTGCCGCCCCAGTACTGATACAGCGTCGTGGTGTAGATCGAGCCCGCGATGATCACGCGCCCCGAGGGGCCGTACGCGGGCGTCGTGCCGATGTTGGTGACGTCGATCTGCAGACCCAAGGTGGGCTGCGCTGGCCCGTAGTAGCGCATGGCGCCTTCCGGGCGCAGGTCGGAGTTGGGCGTCGGGTCGGCCACCACGACGGGTCCAATCGGTCCGACCGGCGGCTTGAAGATGCCGCCGAAGCCGAGCTTGATGGGTTGCGTGTACTGAGTCTGCAGCGTCGTGGAGCCGGCCGCGTTGAACGTCAGGGACTCCTGGCTTTCGCCCAGCTCGTCGGCGCCGTCGAGGGAGCTGTTTTCGCTCGCCCCGCCACAAGCGGTCGAGAGTCCAACAGTCAGTAGGGCCAGCAACTCCGTGATTCGACGCATTCGGGGATTCTCCTCGTTCGAGCTAGGTCGAGCCCTTTGCAAGCGCCGAGCCATGGGGCCGGCGGCCGAACAATGACCATTTTTTGCGGCGAATCGCTGGTCTTGGTGCAACGCAGGCCGCCGCTGCAACCCCGCGTGGGTTGCATGCAACGCATGGAAACGGCGACGCAGGGCCGCTGTGCGTACAGCGCTGTCCGTGCGCAGCGCTTTGCGCCCGCCGGCGTGAGCGACACGTGGGGGCTGAAACGCGCCAGGGGCTGAGTTAGGCTGGCGCGCCGCGCGCGCGATTGGCGCGCGTGACCGCGTCAGAGTGACGCACGAGGAGGGGGATCAGCATGCGTACGCTAATCGGCGCTTTGATGGCATTGTCGCTCAACGGTATCCACGGCTGCGAGCCTCCTATTCCGCCAGGAGGAGCCGGGGGTAGTCCTCCCACGGCTTGCGCGATCGCGTTGCCTCCCTTCACGCCGAACAGCCCGTGGGCGTGCGAGCAGACTCGCCCGTGCAGCGCCTTCCACATGGGCCAGGATGGCCGGCTCTACACGCAATCCATGCACCTTGAAAACCCCGGCACAATCGAGGACGTGCGCTGCGTGCTTCGCAGCCTGCGCGACGGGACCTCCGGGCAGTATTCGTTTGTGCTGGATACGCCGTCGATGCCCGGTTTTCTCGTCGATTATCACAGGCTCAATGTGCTTCCCAATGACAATGTCGTGCGCTCCGTCGATCCGTTTCGCGACATGAGTCCGACGACCGTCAGTCACGCTTACATGACGCGAAAACCCGGGGCATTTTTCGACGCTTGTTTGGCGCTGCAACCGGGGCCCGAGCTGTTCGCCTGTCTCACGACCTGGTCGGACGCGCTCGCCAGCGGCTGTCCGGTTTGCCCGGCGCCCTGACGACTGCGCAAGCTATCGAAGAGGTCGGACGCGCTGCCGGTTTTGGCAGTGCGTGCCGGAACTGACACGCCGCTTGCGGCGCAGCGTCTCGCGTCACGGCGCGCAAACCCTTGTGTAGAGCGCGTCGGGGCGTTGGTGCGCCGCTTGCTAAAGCAGGCCGTCGATGACTGACGTACTGATTTGTCCCGCCTGTCGTGGCCCGGTCCTGCGCACTTCAGCGGCGTGCCCACACTGCAGCACCGCTCTGATCAAAACGAGCCGCGGTCGAGTGGTCTTGCACTTGAAGCAGTTCGCGCTGGCGGCCTCGGCGAGCATGACCTTGACGGCCTGCTATGGCGGGCCGGTGCCGCCCACGGAGTGGGAGCCGCCGCCGGGCACTGCTGGCACGGGCGGGGTTCTGTATCCGCGCTGTGATCAGCTCGCCGAGAGCCTGCGCACGCCGGATCTCGATGCCGACGAGTATTGCGGGATCTTCGATTGTGACGAAGAAGATCCGTCGGTTCACGCCAACGCGGTCGACGTTCCCGGCGACGGCGTGGATCAGGATTGTACGGGCTCGGACGCGCCGCGTCCCCCGGACGCTGGTCAGTAGCGGACATCATGGGCGCGGCGACCGGTGTGCCGGTGTACAGCCGGGCGGAGCAAGCCGCCCGGCGCCGGCTGCGCGTGGTGGATACGGCGCGCGTTCCGGCGTACGTGGTCTGGGAGCTCACGCTGCAATGCGATCACGCTTGCCATCACTGCGGCTCGCGGGCGGCCCGTCCCCGGCCGGGTGAGCTCACGACCGAGCAGGCGCTGGCCGTCGTGGCAGAGCTCGCCAAGCTCGGCACACGCGAGCTGGTGTTGATCGGCGGAGAAGCCTATCTGCACCCCGGGTTTCTCGATGTGGTGCGCGCTGCAGCGCAGCATGGCATCACGCCGATCATGACCACGGGTGGCGCCGGCATCACGCCCGAGCTCGCGGTGGCCATGAAGACGGCGGGCATGGCGCGCGTTTCCGTCAGCGTCGATGGACTTGCGGCTCAGCACGATCGGATCCGGGCCAAGCGCGGCTCGTTCGCTGCCGCGACGGACGCTTTGCGCAGCCTGAAGGAGGCGTCGATCGACACGGCCGCGAACACGAACATCAACCGCATCAACCTGGCGGATCTGGAGCTTCTGTATCAACACCTGCGCGATCTCGGGATTTTATCCTGGCAGGTCCAGTTGACGGTGCCGCTCGGGCGCGGGGCGGATCATCCCGACATGCTGCTCCAGCCCTGGATGCTCCTCGACCTGCTGCCGCGACTCGACGCGCTCAAGACGCGCGCGCTCCGCGACGGCATTCTGCTGATGCCGGGGAACAACCTGGGTTACTTCGGACCAGAGGAGTTCCGGCTGCGCTCGCAGAAGCTCGCGGGCTCGGACCACTTTCGCGGCTGCCAGGCTGGCCGCTTCGTGATGGGGATCGAGTCGGACGGCGGAATCAAGGGTTGTCCATCGCTACAGAGCGCCAGCTACGTCGTCGGTCGCTGGGGCGCGGAAGGTGACGTCGAGACGCTCTGGAACAGCGAATCCGACGCGCTGCGCTTCAACGAGCGGAGCCGCAAACGCGAGCTCTGGGGCCGCTGTGCGAGCTGCGAGTTCGCCAAGGTGTGCCAGGCCGGCTGTAGTTTCACGGCTCACGCGTTCTTTGGCCGACGCGGGAACAATCCATACTGCCACTACCGTGCGATTCGCCTGCGACGTGAGGGCCTGCGCGAGCGGCTCGTCATGAAGCGCCGCGCGCCCGGCGTGCCCTTCGATCACGCACAATTCGGCATCGTCGAGGAGCCGTTCGACGCTCCGGTGGACGACGTGCCCGTGGACCTGATCCAGCTTCGTAGAAGACGCTGATCGGCTGCGCACACGCTTGTCCCTTTGTATGCCGTGACGGCGGCTATACGGTCCCGGGCATGGCATCGGCGTCGTCGTTGGGGCTTCGAACCTGGGTAATTTTACCCGCTCTTTTGTGCGCGTGCGGTGAGCCCGTGCTCTATCGATCCGACATCCGGCCGGTGACCAGCGTCGCTGAGGCAAAACCCGGCGTTTTCATCCCGCCGTTTCGTGAGTGCAAGAGCCCGTTGCCGGGCGAGACGGGCAACGGCCCGAATGGGGCGGTCTGCACCAACGTCGCGATCTCGGGCAGTACGGAGGCCGGCAAGTCGTTCGCCGCCTATGCTGCGTGTGACGTCGTGCGCACGCAGCGGCCGTACTGGTCCGCGCCGCCCGCGCGCGTTCCCGCTGCGGACGACCCGCGTCTCTCCGATGCGGCGTACGTCGACGACCTCGCGTGGGTCAAAAGTCAAATCGCGTCGAGCGGCTGCGTTTGTTGTCACGACTCGCGCGTCGTCGCGTCGGCGCAGTGGGACATCGACCGGGGACCGCTCTGGCTCGACTCGTTGTCCGATCCGGGGCTCGCCCTGTTCACCGGCCTCGCGGACTCGACGGTGCTGGGTGCATACCCGAAGCACGAGAACAACGGCTTCGATCGCACGATCACCGGCATTCCGACCAACGACACGCCGCGCATGCAGGCCATCCTGTTTCGCGAGCTCGAGCGGCGCGGTATCACCCGCGAGCAAGCAGCGGCCGTGCCGCCATTCGGGGGGCCGATTTACGCGAATCAGGTGACACCGCCGGGCATCTGCACGGCAGGGGAGGGCGTGACGAGCGACGGCCGCGTCCTCTGGAAAGCGGGCGGCGCGCGCTACGTGTACGTGATGGCGGAGAGCGCGAAGAATCCCGGTGTACCGCCGAACCTCGATTTGCCGAGCGGTACGATTTGGCGGCTCGACGTGCTCGCACGCGCCGACGCGGTCCAGAGCGGGATCGCCTACGGAACGACGCCGCCCGGCACCTTCCAGGCCGTACCCGACCGGGTGCGCGCCCCGCTGCTGGTGGCCGGTACGAAGTATCACTTCACCGTGCTCAGGGATGTCGGTGTGCCGAGCACGAACTGCATCTTCACATATCCCGCCGCTCCGGCGCCGGTGACGGATGCTGGCCCCGGACCCGGGCCGAGCTGCGACGCCGGCACGGCGCTCGGACGCGCGTGCACCGACGACGCGGCGTGCGGCTGTGGAGCCCCGTATTGCGCCCTCCAGCCGGGCCAGACGCAGGGGTATTGCACGGTCACGGGTTGCAAAGAAAACCCGGGCGTCTGTGCTGCCGGGTGGTCGTGTTTCGACCTCGGCGTCTTCGCGCCCGGTCAGCCGTCCATTTGCACCAAGCCGTAGGGATCCGTCCCTGAATCCGTTCCGGCCCGTGACGTGAACGTCTGAGCATTCATCGCATCGCGTCCATGTTTTAGGGCGATGACCTGGACTTTCTGCAGGCGCGCGCCGAGCGCCGTGGGGGCGTGAAGCCCGCCGGAGCACTCGTCGGTAAAGCCGCCGAGGGGCTGCCACGTGGTCCACGACGTCCTTGACGCGCAGCGCACCGGCGAGGTCGCCTACAGCGAAGGTGGCGGCGACGTCGCAGCGCACCGCGAAGATGCGCGCGTGAGATCGCGAGAACACGACGCCATCCGGCGCCACCCTGAGTTGTGGCTGAGTTGTGGGGTGGCGCTGGTAGCCACCCCGCGTCGTCTACTACGGCGCGATGTTTGGCGGCACCAACAGGGCCAACGCGGCTCGCAGCAGCGATTCGGGTTTGGGTTCGATCGCGCGCGCTCGAAGCTTGCTAACCGCTTGCGCGACTTCGTGCTTGCGAAACCCCATCTTGCAAAGCGCCGAGGAGACCGTGGTCTCGATAGGCTCGCGTGAATCGGACTGCGCCGCGTCCGTGGGCCGAGCCTCGGCCTGCTTTGCCGGCACGTCACGCGCTTTGCGCTCACGACGCTTCTTCTCGATGTGCGCCTCGCCGAAGACCTGGCGTGCAGTATGGGCGTTATGACTCGCGCACAAAAGGCAGAGGTTCTCTACGAACGATGGTCCCCCGCATGCATGCGGCTGCACGTGCTCGATTGTCAGGAACCGCCGAGCGCTGGTCGTCAACGAAATTGTGAACGGTCGCCATTTTTTGGCGGTGCCGCAGAGCCCGACGCGCGACGTCGTGTGGCAACACGCTTCGAGCTCGCCATTAATCCAGATGGCGAGCCGGCAACCACCTCCGCAGTCTCGGCCGCGTGTTCGAGCTTCCCGCGTGCCCTGGTTGGCCCGCGCGTACTGCTCGCGTCGCGCGAGGAGTGAGCCTCCTCGTCGTTCTAGATCGGGCGCGAGCAAACACGTGGCCGACGATCGAGGTCACGCGGCGTGTGGAGAAGACGTCAACCATCGCGGCAAGGACCGCCTACGTTGGTACCATCCCAGCGCCATTCGGAAGCTCCCAACAGGCTACCAGACTTGCCAGCTGTGGCAGCCCGCGCCCTTCGAATAGCTCAGGGTCTTGCACAATTCGCCTGATGCCCCCGCCAGCGACGACGACTCGTGATGAATGACCAGACGTGAAGGTGAACGTGAACGGGCCCGAATTTCGGACGCCGTCAGCCCGCAAAACTCCTCCCCACTGCCGCCCGCGTCGCCCCGCGCAAACCCCAAAAAATCAAGCCGCCCCAAGTATCGAGCTTCCTTCAAACTCCGGGCGACTTGTGCCCAATCATCAGACGGACACGTTCACGTTCACGTTCACGGGGGGGCCGATTCGGGCACCAGCCCTGATCGCGTCGTCTCGGTGAGTGCTTTGCTGGCCAAATCGCGCTACACCGCTCGCCACGGGACCATAGCCGAATGCCGTTCTCGACAGACGATCTGCGTATCCGCGGGCTGAGACCGCTCTTGCCACCCGCGATCTTGATGGAGGAAATTCCGGTCAGCGCCGAGGCGTCGGAAACCGTCACCCGCGGACGGCTGGAGGTCGGACGCATCTTACGGGGAGAAGACGATCGCTTGGTGATCGTCGTCGGACCCTGCTCGATCCATGACCCGGCAGCTGGACTCGAGTACGCGAAGCGGCTCCGCCAGGTGGCCGACGCGCATCGCTCGACCCTGTGCGTCGTGATGCGCGTGTATTTCGAGAAGCCGCGCACGACCATTGGCTGGAAGGGTCTGATCAACGATCCGCGGCTCGACTACAGCTACGCGATCAACGACGGACTGCGCAGCGCGCGGCGCTTCCTGCTGGACGTCGCCGATCTGGGCTTGCCGGGTGGCACCGAGTTTCTCGATCCGATCACGCCGCAGTTCATCGCCGATCTCGTGTCCTGGGGAGCGATCGGCGCGCGCACCGTGGAAAGCCAGGTGCATCGCGAGCTCGCGTCCGGCCTGTCCATGCCCGTGGGCTTCAAGAACGGAACGGGAGGCACGGTACAGATCGCGATCGACGCCGTCGAATCGAGCGCACACCCGCACCACTTCCTTTCGGTGACGAAGCAAGGTGTGGCCGCGATCGTATCCACTGCCGGCAACCCGGAGTGCCACGTGATCTTGCGCGGCGGCAAGGACGGGCCGAACTACGCGCCGGATCGGGTCCGGGCAGCCGTCGCTGCGCTCACGCAGGCGAACCTGCCCGCGCGGCTGATGATTGATTGTAGCCACGCGAACAGCGGCAAGAAATCCGAACGTCAACCCGAGGTCTTGCGTGCGATCGCCGCTCAGGTGGCAGACGGTGTCGAGGGTATTTTCGGCGTGATGCTCGAGAGCTTCCTGGTCGAGGGCCGACAGGACCACGTACCAGGTGTCGATCTGCGCTTCGGGCAGAGCATCACGGACGCTTGCATGAGCTGGGAGCGCACGCTGCCACTCTTCGACGAGTTGTCCGCCGCTGTAGAGCAGCGGCGGCGCGCCGTTACTCGACCTTGACCGCCAATCGGCCGCCTTCGGCGCTACGGAAACGGGGCCGCGCGCAGCCGGCTCACGGTCAAATCGACGAAGCGACGCAGCTTGGTCGAGACGCGCCGGCCGCCTGCATGCACCACCTGCACCGGTAGCGCCGGCGGCTCGAACGGCGCGAGCACGATCTCGAGGCGGCCGGCTCGCACGGCTTCGTCCACTTGATACGACAGCAGCCGCACGAGGCCTCGACCTGCCACGGCCGCTGCGAGCGCGACGTCCACGGTGTTAACGAGCAGGCGCGCGCGCGGATGAATCACCACGGGTTTGCTCCGGGCCACGAACCTCCACTCCGGCGCTGAGGGCGCCGCGCCGAAGGCGATCGCCTCGTGTTCGACGATGTCCGCGGGCCTCTGGGGCACGCCGTGCTCCGCGAGATATGCCGGCGCTGCGCACACGACGCGGCGCACGCTGCCGACGCGCACGGCGGTCAGGGTGGAATCGGGCAGCTCCGCGATGCGGACCGCGACGTCGAGGCCCTCGTCCACGAGATCCACGATGCGGTCAAGGAACAGCGTTCGCACGGAGACTTGCGCGTGCGCGGCCAGGAACTCCACGACCACGGGCGCGACGAAGCGACGACCGAAGTTGACCGGCGCCGTCACACCGAGTTGCCCGCGCAGCGCTCCGTGCAGGTCGCCAGCGAATTGCTCGGCTTCCTCGATATCGGCCAGGATACGGCGCGAGTCCGACAGAAAGCGCTCGCCCGCCTCCGTGAGACGCACGCTGCGGGTCGTGCGTTTCAAGAGCTCCGTCCCGATCCGTGCCTCGAGCGCCGCGATCGCACGCGTCACCGATGGCGGTGACATGCCGAGCCGGCGGGCGGCAGCGGCGAACCCTCGCTGTTCTGCGACCGTGACGAAAACGTGCAGGGTTTCCAGGCGATCCACGGATTATTTCAGTCAGCGAAATAATCTTTTGTCAAGCGCGACGCTTCTCCGCCGCGGCCGCACGCGCCAGGTTCCCACGCATGACATCGAAGCTCAGGTTGTACGGTTTCAAATTGTCGGGCCACACACACCGCGCGGAGCTGTTTCTGTCGATCCTCGGGCTTCCGTTCGAAAAGATCGAGGTGGACGTGCTGAAGGGGGCTCACAAGCAGCCCGAATTTCTGGCGATGAACCCGCTGGGGCAGGTTCCGGTTCTGCAAGACGGCGACTGGACGATCGCCGACAGCAACGCCATCCTCGTATACCTCGCGCTCGAGTACGACACGTCCCGGCAATGGTATCCGCTGGACGCCAGGCGCGCCGCGCGCGTTCAACGCTGGTTGTCGATCGCCGCCGGCGAGCTCCGGGAAGGGCCGGGCGCGGCGCGATTGGTGCGGCTGCTCGGCGCGAAGCTCGATCACGAACGCGCCAAGAGCATCGCCGCGACCTTGTATGGCGTGGTCGATCGAGAGCTCGCCAGCACGCCCTACCTGGCCTGTGCGACACCGACGATCGCCGATCTAGCGCTCTATTCTTACACAGCAGTAGCGACCGAGGGGGACGTCTCGCTCGAACCGTGGCCCAACGTCCGGGCGTGGCTCGCTCGGATCGAGAGCATCGAACGCTTCGTCGCCATGCCGCAAAGCTCGAGCGCATGACGACCGCGGACCCGCATGGCGCCACTCCCTTTCACGACGGGGAGCTCGCGCTCCAGACCAGAGCCGGAGTAAAGGAGAAGATCGCGCGCTATGGGCAACGCGCGATTCGCAGCTTTCTTACCGAAGAGCAGCGCGAGTTCTTCGAAGAGCTGCCGTACGTGTTCGTCGCGAGCCTCGACGGCTCCGGCCAGCCCTGGGCGTCGATGGTCTGGGGAGTGCCGGGCTTCGCGAGCTCTCCCGAGCCCACGCTGCTGCGGCTGGCGGGCGCGACGGCCTCGGGCGATCCGCTGGCGCGCCAGCTCGCCTCGGGAGCGGCCGTGGGTGTGCTCGGGATCCAGCTCGAGACGCGCCGCCGCAACCGCGTGAACGGCGTCGTGACGGCTCACCAGGGGAGTAGCTTTTCCCTGCAGGTGACGCAGGCTTTCGGCAACTGCCAGAAGTACATCCAGGTCCGGCGTGCGAAGTTCCAGCGCGATCCTGGCGCACGCGTCGACGCGCCGGTGTTTCGGGAAAATTCGCAACTGTCCGAGGAAGCGCGTCGCATGCTGAGCGCGGCAGACACGGTGTTCATGGCGTCGCGCTCCGAGCAGCCGTCGGCCAGCCTACGCGGAGAAGGCGTCGATGTGTCGCATCGCGGCGGTCTGCCGGGCTTCTTGCGGCTGAGCGACGACGCCGCGCGGACCACACTCACGCTTCCGGACTACACGGGCAATTTCCTGTTCAATACGCTCGGCAATCTCGAGCGCGATCCGCGTGCGGGCCTCTTGGTCGTCGACTTCGAGCGAGGCGGCTTGCTCACCTTGACCGGAGACGCCCACGTGATCTGGGAGGGATCCGAGGTGCGTGCGGTGCCGGGCGCGCAGCGCCTCGTCCGAATCGCCGTGCGCGAGGGCGTGCGCATGGAAAGCGTGCTGCCTTTTACGTGGACTGCGCCGGAGTTCTCAGCGCAGCTGCCGCCGGGCGCGTATCACCAGCGCCCGTAGGGCAAGAACTTGCCGCTGATCGTGATTACGACGCGGTCGCGTTTCGGGTTTTCTTCGTCGGTGCGGTTTCTTCCCCAAACGGCGCTGGAGTCGGAATACACGCGAACGCAAAAGGGTTTTGCATACCAGCCTGGAACATCGCGGTCATCGTGGCGCCACACGACTGTGAGACCTATGTCAGGACAGGTTTTGGAGGAAAAATCCGCATGCCCCTTTCCAAGCTGGTCCTGAGCCGACTCGCCGCGGCGTCGATGGCGCTCGGTGCCTCTGCTGCGGCCGCCACGCTAGAAGTTCCGGCGGATGTGCTGGCCGAGTGGGTCGAGGACGACCTGCGGAGAAGCCCACCGCTGACGCCACTGCGCGCGGTGGATAGCGCGGACCGCGCCGCGACGCGGACGCGCACCACTGTCGGAGCGCTGTGGTCGAGCGCCAAGGAGCGGGTCGAAGCGCTGGTGCAGCGGATGGCTCGCGACGACTCGCTCGCGGTGCGCATTGGAGCGGCGGCGGGCCTTGGCCGTATGATCGAGCTTTCGTCCCCTGTCGAGCGGGTCGAGCTCGTGTGTCGTTGGACGCTGGCGGACGACGCCCGCGAACGGGTCGCCCTGGCGCGCGCGCTGGCCCTGCCCACGCCGGTGTTCGTTGCCGACTTGGTCGTCAGCGAGCTGGCGCGTGATGCTGATCACGACGTGCGCGCGGCAGCCGCTCGCGCGCTGCGCACCCATTTTCGAGCGGACCCCGAGCGCTTCGCGCGGCTGGCCAGTGAGCTCATGAGCGACGCGCATCCCGCGGTGCGGAGCGCGGCGCAGGAACCAGCGCTCACCTGAGGGTCTCGTGATTGGTCACAGCCATCGGTGCCGAATGGATGAAACTCGGCGGACTCGCTGAGCGACTCTGCAAGATTGAACATGAGGTTCGGGAGGCGGGACGCGGGACGGGTCCATGCCTTCTTGATGCGTAGGCGCACGGTCGCATTCGCCTAGAGCGAAGCGGACGCTGACGGTAGGTCCGGACGAGCGCGCACGGTAGTGGCGCGCCGGCGCCTGCAAGTGTCTATGGGCGAGGGGACAAACAATGTCTGCTCACCGCGATGTGCCGCAGTCGATTTTGCTCGACAGGGTTTGCTCGCGACCGAGTCGTGACTGATGATCGTGACCGAGAACGGCCGTGCCACCACGCAGCGCGCGTCCTCGCAGCGTTTCCTGGAGCATGACACTGCGAAACTCATCATCGGCCCCGAAAACGCGTCCTGACGCATTCTCGGGCAAAACAAATCACGGGTGTATGACATGGACATGCCGAGCCTTCCCGAATTCGAAGCAATCACCGACGATCAGCTGCTCGTGAGTGTGCGAATGCTAGTCGCACGCTCCAATAACGCGCTCGCCGAGTTGCTCGCGCATCTGGCCGAGGTGGAGGCGCGCGGAATTTATCGGCAGCGTGTCGCGCGCACAACGACCTCGCGGCCGAACAAGACTTCGGGAGAGAGCACATGGCGAGGGCGAGAGGCGAGCCGACAGGCGAGCCGCGCCAGCGCGGCCCAAAGCGGGGTGCGGGCCGGATCATGCCGGGGTGGCGCGCGAGCGTCCCTGACCCAAGCGCACCGGCGCTCGATCTCCCCCAAGTACTCGATGAGCTCGGCGGCGGCGCTCGCTCGCGCGTGGGCAACACGGGCACGTGAGCGAGAAGCTCGGAATCGGAAAATGCTCGATAGTGCGCGCTTACGGGGCGATTCGGTGTCGATCTTCCGGCGTGCCCCGGCCCGCGCGTCGCGTCGCGAGTTAATCCCAGCGCTATTCGGAAGCTCCGACAGGCCCACGCTCTCGTCCGCCGGTCCAGATGAAACGTTGCCACGCCGGGCCACGGTCATGGTTGTGAGCTCGCCACCATACGCACCGTTAAAATGCGACCCATCGCTAGCGTCTGAGGGTGGGGGGTGGCCGTCAGGCGAGGCGGCGCAGGAACGCGAACGGGCTCGAGCTGCGCGGTTTTGGCTTCGGGGCGTCAGCTGGGGCGGGCTGCTCGGTGGCCTTTGCGAAGAGCACGCGCCGATACCGTTCGGCCATGGCCCGCCCGGAAAACTCACGCTCGGCACGCACGCGCGCGGCGTCGCCGAGGCGCTTGCAGAGCGCCGGATCGTCGCGAAGCTGGGTGATGGCGCGGGTGAGCCCATCGATGTCGTACAGATCGACGAGTAGCCCCGTCTTCCCGTGCTCGACCGCGAACGGAACACCTCCCACTCGCGTCGCGACGCTCGGGACTCCGTAGTACGCGGCTTCGATGAACACGAGCCCGAAGCCCTCCATGTGAGACGGCAACGCAAACACATCCGACGCCGCGTACAAGTCGCCGGAATTATCGATGCGTCCCAGGAACTGCGCGCGCCCTGGTAGGCGCGCAGCAGCTCGTTCGCGAAGCGCGTCGGCGGCTGGGCCAGCGCCAGCGATGACCAGTTGCAAACGCTGTTCGGGATCCGGCATCTGCGCGACGGCGTCGATCAACTCCGCGATGCCCTTCTCGGGCGTCAAGCGAGCGAGACAGCCGACGACGAACGCGCTCGCAGGTAGTCCCAACCTGCGTCGCGCGCCGTCCCGCGAGCTTCGCTTGCTCGGGGGTTTTACAGAAGGAGGGATCACGTGGATCGACTCTGCTGGCACCTTTGCTTCGAGCAGGACGTCTCGTGCAGCTTCCGTGCTCACCACGATGGCGTCCGCCAGGCGGGCACCAAGCCGCGTCATCAGGCGATGACGCCGCGCCTCGATGCGGTTGGCGTGTTGCACCGAGACCACGCAGGTGACGCCCGCGGCGCGAATGGCCGCGACGTCTTTGAAGGAAAAATGACTGCCCCCGTACTGAATGTTGACGGCGACCGCTCCGCTCTCCTGCACGAGCTTGCGAAGCTTCAGCAGCGACTTGAGCGTGTGCCGCTGGTAGATCGTGAGCACGTCGGGGCTCGCGGACGCCTGCACGCCTTCACGCTCGAACCATTCCAGGGTGGCACTCACGTCGTCGTCCTCAGCCAGCACGGTTTGCACGTCGCAGTCCAGCTTGCGCATGCCCTTGGCGAGGTTGAGAACCAGCTGCTCGGTGCCGCCGATTTTCGACGTCGTACTCAGCAGCAGAAGTCGGTGTTTCCCTGACATGGTGCGAAAGTCTGTATGGGCGTCGTTGCGCGTCATGTCAACGCGACTGGGCGCACGCGCCGCCCGCTCTCGGCGCCGCGCACGCCTCGCACGAGGGCCGCACGCCGGTACCGTGTCTCCGCCGTTTCACGCACGAGCACTGAATGCAAGAGTGTTCACGCATTCGAAAAACAGTGCGGGTGCTCGCCACCGTGTCGTGACTGTGCGCGAGCGTCTGTCACCATGAGAGAACCTTTGTCGGGTTCCGTTCCCGAGCCGAGTGTCTTAGGAAGCGCTGAGTGAAATTTTTTCCCCTGTTGGTTGTCGGCCTCTGCGCTCTGTCCGGGTGCGAGCAGCGTCGTACGGCGCCTGACGAACGGGGCCGGGCGGAACCGGCCCGCCAACCGGGTGCGGTCACGCCGGCGACTGCGGACAACCCCTTTGCCAAGGCCGCTCCCGCGCCTGCCGCTCACTCCCGCTTCACGGGACGAGTCATCCAGCGCCTCGACGCTGGATCCTACGTTTACCTGGAGGTGGAAAAGCCCGGCAGCGGTCCGACCTGGATCGTGACGGCGGAAGCGCTCGCTCCCGACGCGGATCGCGTCGCTGTGCACGTGGTCAAGCGCGTTGAACATTTCGAATCGCGGCGTCTGCAGCGGAGCTTTTCTCCGCTCGGTTTCGCGATCGTCAGAAAGGATGACTGAATGAAGCTGGGTTGGCTCTGCGGTGTGTTGTTGGTGCCATTGGCGACGGCCTGCGGCTCGTCCGATGACGAGGCCGGAGAGGGCGAACCGACGGACGGCTGTACGCGGGGCGAGCTCGAACAGGACATCGAGTATGTCCCCGTGCGGCTTGAGGGGTCACCTGGTCCGCTCGCGGCTCCGCCTGCAGAAGGCTACGTCGTGAGCACTACCTACCTGCGTTTGAAGCATGACGACGCCGCAAAGAGCCGCTTCCGTACGCTCAATGGCCCCATTATGGAAGATCTGTTGGCGCGTTCGGGCTTGGTGGCGCTCGAGTTCGCGATCGAAGCCGAGTGCAACACGGCTCGTACGAAATCCGTGTGGACGTCTACGGAAGCCATGTACGAGTTCGTGACGAGTGAGGCACACGGCGCTGCCGTGCAATCCGTCGGCGAGCTGAGCCGGGGCGGCAGCGTCGTCACGCACTGGACGGCAAAGACACTCGACGAAACCACCTGGGACGAGGCGACGGCGCGGCTCAACGGCGACAAAGGGCCGATCTACTGAGGGTCGCGGTTTCGTCGTGCACGCCAGATTGCGGATCCCAACCAGCACGCTCGCCGGCTTCCTGGGCTTGCTCTTGGCCACGGTGGCAGCCGGCTGCGACGGCGGGAGTGACGATGGCCAGTCGCACGAGGATGCAGGTGGAGCGCCTGATGGCGGATCGACTCGACCGAGCCCCGGGTGCGGGCGCAACGGCAACGTGTACTTCGCAGGCACGACCCCGGGCACGCTGAATTTCGGAGGTGGAGAGCGCAGCTTTCGCGTGCACGTGCCGGCGGGCGAACGTGGAGATCAGCCGCTGCCGCTCGTCTTGATGCTGCACGGCGGTGGGGGCAGTGGCGAACAACTGCAAACGCGTTCGGCGCGCATGGATCCCATCGCCGAGCGCGAGGGGTTCATCACCGTCTATCCGGATGGCACGGGCGTGCTTCGCACATGGAACGGTGGCGCGTGCTGTGGCAGAGCGGTCAGCGAGGACATCGACGACGTGGGCTTCATCGCCGCGTTGCTCGATCACCTCGAAGCCGAGCTGTGCGTCGATCGCAGCCGCGTGTTCGCCACGGGCATGTCCAACGGCGGCTTGCTCAGTCACCGGCTCGCCTGCGAGCTCTCCACGCGCATCGCTGCGGTCGCCCCCGTCGCAGGCACGCTGGGTATCCCCAATTGCCAGCCCGCGCGGCCCGTGCCGGTGCTGCACATTCACGGCACGAGCGACGGGCACGTGCCATGGAGTGGCGGTCAGGGCTGCGGTCCTTCGGGCGCCGCTTTCACCTCGGTGCCGGACACCATCGATACTTGGCGCTCTCGCAACGCCTGTGGCCCTTCGACCTCCACGTATTTCGAACAGGGTGAGGGGCGCTGCACCGCTCACGACGGTTGCCAGGCGCCGGTGGTTCTGTGCGCCATCGAGGGTGGGGGGCACAGCTGGCCCGGAGGGGTCGGCAAAGAGCCAGTGGTTCAGTGCCTGACAGATGGCTTTCAGAGCCAGGATTTTCTCGCGAGCGAAGTTGCCTGGCGCTTCTTCGAGGAGAACCCACTACCGAACTGAGGCGAGCGTGGGTCCCGAGTGTCGCTTGCCGTCTGCGGGCACCGAAGACGGACACCGTCTCGCGGACGCTGGCCGTTGAATGGGCCGGCCGCTGAACGCTACAGGCGATTCACGTGCGAGGCGACTGCCGCCTCATCGACGAAGAACGTGACGATACCCTGCTGTGGCAACACGCCGCGCGCCGGAATTCGGGACACGGGCGCGTTGCCCGCGATCACTTCATGCAAGGCGTCCGCCTTGTCGGCCCCGCTCACCAAAAACAGCACCTGCGCGGCGGCATTGAGCACGGGAAAGGTGAGCGTGATGCGTTCCGCGTCGAGCCCGTCCACGCGCTGGGCGACGACCCACGCTTCCTGCTCGACCAGCGCTGGAGATTCGGGGAACAGCGAGGCGGTGTGACCGTCCGAACCCAGGCCGAGCAAAATCAAATCGAAACGGGGCAGCGTCGCACCCGGGAACAGGCCGCGCAACGTCTGCTCGTATTCGCGCGCCGCGTCTGCTGCGGGAAGCTCGCCACGGATGCGATGCACGCGCGCTTTTGGCACGAAATCGCGGTGAGTGAGCGCCTGTGCCACCATGCGCGCGTTGCTCGCCTCGTGTTCCGGTGGCACGGCCCGCTCGTCGCCGAAACACAGCTCCATCTGACTCCAGGGCAGCTCCGGGTGCTCGGACAAGAGCTGGTACAGCGCGCGCGGCGTCGAGCCGCCTGACAACGCCAGCGTGAAGCGCCCCTGCTTGCGTACCGAGCTCAGGGCCAGCTCTTCCAGGTGACGTGCGGCCGCCGCGGCTACCGCGCTGGCATCGGAGAAAACTCGAACGCGCCGGGCGGGCTGCGAGACATTCGACATGGCGCTGACCTACTGCGACGCGAGCGGTCGCCACGCACCGCCCGTGCCGTCGAAGAGCCGCTGCGCTTGCTCGGGTCCCTCGCCAAAAGGGCGATAGTTCGGAAAAGCGGGAGGTGGCAGGTTCGCCCAGCCGGCGTGGACGGCGCTGATGAAGCGCCAGGCATGCTCCACCTCGTCGGAGCGCGTGAACAGCGAAGCGTCGCCCCGCAGCGCGTCCAGGAGCAAGCGCTCGTAGGCTTCGGGTGAGCGCTTCTGGAACGCCTTGTAGAAAAAATCCATCCGCACCTCGTCGAGGTGTACCTGCATCCCGGGCTGCTTGCTGGCGAACGTCAAGCCGATGCCTTCGTCCGGCTGGATGCGGAGTATCAGCACGTTCGAGAGCGGTCGCGCCGCCTCTGTCTCGTCTTCTACGAGCTCCCGGAACAGGTGCAGCGGCGGCTGCTTGAACGTTACGGCGATTTCGGACACGCGACTCGCCAGCCGCTTGCCGGTACGCAGCAGAAACGGCACACCAGCCCAGCGCCAGTTGTCGACCGACAGGCGCAGGGCGACGTACGACTCGGTCGTGGAGCCAGGATTGACGCCCGCTTCATCGCGATACGCGCGGACCGTTTCGTCGTTCGTCTCGAGCCTTCCGTACTGACCGCGCACCGTATTCTTTGCCACCTGCTCGCGGCTCATCGGCTCGAGCGCGCGCAGCACCTTGACCTTCTCGTCGCGCAGCGCCTGCGCCTCCATCGACGACGGCGGCTCCATCGCGATCAGGCACAAGAGCTGGAGCATGTGGTTTTGCACCATGTCGCGGAGCGCGCCCGAATTGTCGTAGTACGCGCCGCGCTTGCCTTCCATGCCCAGCGTCTCGGCCACGCTGATCTGGACGTGGTCTACGTACTTTCGATTGAACAGCGGCTCGAAGATGGCGTTGCCAAAGCGAAAGCTGAAGATGTTCTGGACGGTCTCCTTACCCAGATAGTGATCGATGCGGTACGCCTGTGTCTCGTCGAGGTGCTCGGTGATGTGCCCATTCAGAGCGCGCGCGCTGTCCAGATCGCGACCGAAGGGTTTCTCGATGATGACGCGCGACCAGGTTCGGTCGCTGCGGCGGCGGATCATGTGCGCGTTCGCCAGCTGCTCGACGATGGTCGGGAAGAACTCGGGCGACACGGACAAGTAGTAGACACGATTGCCGGGCAGGTCGCGCTCGCGCTCGAGCTCCGTCAGGCGCCGTTCGAGGCGCTGGAACGATGCAGGATCCGCGTTGTCTCCGCTCACGTAGAACAGCGACCCAAGCAGTTTGTTCCGCGCGCTTACCGCGGACGGTTCGTTGTCCAGCGCGCGCGCCATGGCGTCGCGGTAGGCGTCATCGCCGAGCTCGCTGCGCGAGAAACCGACGACGAGGTATCGCTCCGAGAGGTACCCATCGAGCTCGAGGTGGAACAACGCGGGCAGCAGCTTGCGCTGCGCCAGATCCCCCGAAGCGCCGAAAATGACGAGCGTGAAGGGATCGCGTGCGCAGAACGCCTCGCGGTTCGCTTCGCTCGCGGCAGTGCCGACGACGTGAGTGGTGCAATCCATGATCGTCTCCGGGGCAGCCTTGCTCAGGCGCGCTCGTCTCGGGCCAGCCAGTCCGTGTGGAAGTGGCCCGGCTTGTCGGTGCGCTCGTACGTGTGCGCGCCGAAGTAATCACGCTGGGCCTGCGTCAGGTTCTGGGGCAACCGCTCGCGTCGAATCGTGTCGTAATACGCGAGGGCGCTCGCGTGTCCCGGGAGCGCCAGGCCCCGTTCGACACCCAGAGCGACCAGCCGGCGCCACGCAGCCTGACGCTCGGCGAGCTCGCGCTGAAATGCGGGATCTACGAGCAGGTTGGGCAGGTCAGGGGTACGCAGAAACGCTTCCTTGATGCGCCCCAGAAACTGCGCGCGGATGATGCATCCTCCGGTCCAGATGCGGGCGAGCTCTGAAAGATTCAAGTTCCAGTCGTAGCTGCGCGACGCTGCCTGCAGCAGCGACATCCCTTGCGCATACGCGCACGCCTTTGCGGCATACAGCGCCGCGCGCACGTCCGAGACGAGCTCTGCGCGGCTCTTGCCCGCGGCCTGGGGCGCGGGCCCGGGTAGCACGCGGGTCTGCTTTCGACTCGGGTCGCCGGAGAGCACCCGCGCATCGACAGCGGCTGCGATCGTCGGCACGGGCGCGCCGATCTCCGCGGCTTGTTGCACGGTCCACTTGCCGGTGCCCTTCATGGACGCAGCATCGGAGATGACGTCGATGAGCGAGCCCGTGCCCTCGGGGTCGGCCTTGCGGAAGATGTTGGCGGTGATCTCGATCAAGAACGACTCGAGCTCGCCGCGGTTCCACTCCGCGAAGGTATCGGCGATCTCCGCGTTGGAAAGGCCCGCAGCGAGCAGCACGTCGTAAGCTTCGGCGATCAGCTGCATGTCGGCGTATTCGATGCCGTTGTGCACCATCTTGACGAAGTGTCCGCTGCCGCCCGGGCCGACGTACGTCACACACGCGCCGTCGGCCTTGGCGGCGATCGCGGTCAGCATCGCCGCCATCTCATCGTAGCCGGCGCGGTCGCCACCCGGCATCAGGGACGGGCCATGACGGGCGCCCTCTTCGCCGCCGGAAACGCCCATGCCGAAAAAGCGCAGCCCCCGGGCGCTGAGCTCCGCAGCGCGGCGCTCGGTATTCCTGAAAAATTCGTTGCCCCCGTCGATCACCATGTCTCCCGCTTGCAGCAGGGGCATGAGCGCGGCGAGCGTGTGGTCGACCACGTCGCCGGCTTTGACGAGCAGGATGATGCGTCGTGGCCGAGACAGAGACCCGACGAACGCAGGCAACGCCGAAAATGCGTGCACGGGCGCGGCCCCGGCGAGCCGTTGCATGCGCTCGATGGGCTCGGGCCAAGCGTCGTACGCGGCCACCGAGTGACCCTTTTCGGCCAGGTTGAGCGCGAGATTCTGCCCCATCACTCCGAGGCCCAACATGCCGACGTCTAGGTTCATCATCTCTTTCTGCTCCCCGGCTGCGCTTCTGGCAACGGTGCTACTTACCCGGTGCTCGTCCCTTGTTCAGTGCAAAGGTTTCTTCGGGTGACAAGATCAAGCGGTGGCGGCCGAAAGCTGCGAAGTAGGCCAGACCCGCCACGTACCAGGCCAGCGCAGCGTACACGCCCTTGAGGTACGCCTCGTCCTGAAGCTGATAGTAAAGAGTGAAGAGCGCGATTCCGATGGTGACTGCCGCCCCGAAGATGCCGAAGGGGCTCCGGTACGGGCGTTCGATGTCCGGCATTTTGAGCCGCAGAAGGATGAACGACATGGCCTGTAGCGCGTAGGAGATCATTGCCCCGAACACGGCCATGTTGAGGAGGGTTCCGCCGATCACGGAGCTGCCCTGGGTCTCACCGCGCGTGAACCAGATCGTGAGCAGCACACCGAGACCGATCACGGCGCCCGCGATCAGCCCCATGTACGGCGTCTTGCGGCTGCCGTGCGTCAGCGAGAGCAGCGGCGGGTAGTAGCCGGCGCGCGCGAGCGAGTAGATCTGTCGTCCATACGCGAAGATGATCGTGTGAAAGCTGGCGACGAGCCCCACCACGGCGAA
Organism: Polyangiaceae bacterium; assembly: GCA_036520475.1. Taxonomy (GTDB): domain Bacteria; phylum Myxococcota_A; class Polyangia; order Polyangiales; family Polyangiaceae; genus DATDJP01. The sequence continues at coordinate 20,859 of DATDJP010000348.1, forward strand.
CAGCGCGACCAGCTTGGCGATGCCGCCGCCGTAGATGGTGCGAAAGCCGTCGAGCAGCGGCTCAGCGGAAGTCGCCAGCGAATAGGCGCCGCGCAGCTGGCCGTGCTGGTCGCCGCCGATCGACGCATTCAAGAACATGACCAGGAGCGCCGAGACGATCAGGGTGGCGATTCCCAGGCGCAGTGCGGTCGGCATGTCGCGTTTCGGGTCGTGCGATTCCTCGGCGGCCAGGGGCAGCTCCTCGATCGCCAGAAACAGCCAGACCGCGAACGGCATGGCCGCGAACGCGCCGCCCAACCCGAACGGCAAGAACGCCCCGCCGCCCTCCGGAAGCTCCACGATCTTGCCGTCCACACCCGCGGCGATATTGAGCGCCCAGCGCGAAAAGTCGGCGTGCGGTAGCGCGCTAGCGAAGAAGAACGCGAGCACCGCGAGCGCCAGCAACGTGACCGTCACCGAGACTCTGAACGAGAGCTCCACCCCCCAGTAGTTGAGCAGCACGAACACGCAATAGCCGCCCGTCCACCACAGCGGCTGCAGAGCCGGTGCGGTCTCGAAGATGCCGGTCATGTACGAGCCCATGAAGAACACGATCACGGCGGGCGTCATGATGTACTCGATGCTTTCGGCCAAGCCCGTGATGAACCCGCCCCATGGCCCCATGGTGCTGCGCGCGAACGAATAGGCGCCGCCGGTGTGCGGCAAGGCCGGCGACATCTCTGCCAGCGAGAAACACAAACCGACATACATGAGCGCGATCAGGACCGCGGCCACGAACAGCCCACCCCAGCCGCCTGACGCGATACCCAGGTTCCACCCGGAAAAATGACCCGAAATGACGGCGCCGACGCCCAGCGCCCAGAGCGAGCCCACGCGAGCGTGGCGTTTGAGCCCGCGCTTCTCGAAGTATGCGGCGTCGACGCTCTTGTACGTGACGCTGCCCACGGGTTTGGGTTCGGTCATGGATGAAACCCTTAGTACCACGGCAATTGCGCCCAGGTGCCGCAGCGCCCGCCGCTGACGAGCCGCGTGCTCGTGGTTAGCCTGGCGATACACAGCGTATGGCAAGCCGAAACTACTCGTTCGTCGGCAAAGAATCGGCCAATTTCGTGCGCGTTCGCGGCGCGCGCGAGAACAACCTCAAGGGCATCGACGTGGACCTCCCGCGCGACGCGCTGGTGGTGTTCACGGGTGTCTCCGGGTCCGGCAAGTCGTCGCTGGCCTTCGGTACGCTCTACGCTGAAGCGCAGCGTCGGTATCTCGAGTCCGTGTCGCCGTATGCGCGGCGCTTGTTCGACCAGATGCCCGTGCCGGACGTCGACGCCATCGACGGCCTGCCTCCTGCGGTCGCGCTCCAGCAGCAACGCGGGGCGCCCACGACTCGCTCGTCCGTCGGTAGTGTCACGACGCTGTCCAATCTGCTCCGCATGCTGTATTCGCGCGCCGGCACGTATCCGCGCAGCCAGTCGCACCTGGATGCTGAGGCGTTTTCGCCTAACACGCCCGCTGGCGCATGTCCGAAGTGCCACGGCCTCGGGCGCGTGTACGAAGTCACTGAACGATCCATGGTGCCGGACGATTCGCTCACGATCCGGGAGCGGGCAATCGCGGCCTGGCCGCCGGCGTGGCATGGCGGGAACCTGCGCGACATGCTGATCACGCTCGGCTACGACGTCGATCGTCCCTGGCGCGCGCTCTCGAGAAAGGATCGAGATTGGATCCTGTTCACTGACGAGCAGCCCGTCGTGCCCGTGTACATCGGCTACGACGCGGCCGAAGTGAAGAGGGCCCGCAAGCGCAAAGAGGAGCCGAGCTATCACGGCAATTTTTCGAGCGCCAGGCGCTACGTGCTCGAGACGTTCGCGACGACTCAGAGCGCGTCGATCAAAAAACGCGTGGCGCGCTACATGGAGAGCGCCGACTGCGCGCTGTGTCACGGCAAGCGCCTGCGCCGGGAGTCGCTGTCGGTGACCTTTGCGGGTCTGGACATCGCGGAGATGTCGCGGCTACCGCTGAAGCGCCTCCGCTGCGTGCTGGAGCACTTCGAAACCGGCGCCGCCTTTCGGCAGGTCGCCCGGGGTCACCCCGAGAAAGCGCTCGCGGCTCAGCGCATCGTCGAGGATTTTCGCGCGCGCCTGAGCGTGCTCCTGGACCTGGGGCTCGGGTACCTCCAGCTAGAACGCAGCACGCCGACGCTCTCGCCCGGCGAGCTGCAACGCTTGAGGCTCGCCACGCAGGTGCGCTCCAACTTGTTCGGCGTGGTCTACGTGCTCGACGAGCCCTCCGCCGGACTTCATCCCGCCGACACGGAGGCGCTGCTCGTGGCGCTCGATCGCCTCAAAGCATCGGGCAACTCACTGTTCGTCGTCGAACACGAGCTGGACGTGATTCGCCACGCAGACTGGATTGTCGACGTGGGTCCCGCCGCTGGTGAGCACGGCGGGCGCATTCTGTACAGCGGTCAGCCAGCGGGCCTCGCGCGCGTGGACGCCTCGCAGACGCGGCGGCACCTGTTCGGGGAGCAAGCGCTGCCGGCGCGCGCGCCACGAGAAGCTCGCGGCCGGCTGGAGCTGAGCGGGGTGACACGCAACAACTTGCACGAGCTGGAGGTGGCGTTTCCACTCGGCGTGCTGACCACGGTAACGGGCGTTTCCGGCTCCGGAAAGTCCACGCTCGTGAGCCAGGTGCTGGTCGAGCTGGTCGGGCGTGAGCTGGGCCAGCACGTCGCCCTGGAGGAGGACGAGGGCGAGGAGCTCGAGCGCGCCCCGGTGCTCACCCTCGGCGGACGCGTCAACGCGGGTATGGATCACGTGAAGCGACTCGTACGCGTCGATCAGAAAGCCATCGGTCGCACCCCGCGCTCCAATCTGGCCACGTACACTGGCCTCTTCGACCACGTGCGCAAGCTCTTCGCCAAGACCAAGGCGGCGCGCGCTCGCCACTACGATGCCAGCCGCTTTTCCTTCAACTTGCCGAAAGGACGCTGCGAGACCTGTGAAGGGGAGGGGTTCGTGATGGTCGAGCTATTGTTCCTGCCCAGCGTCTACGCGCCCTGCCAGGCGTGTCACGGTGCGCGTTACAACGCCAAGACCCTGGAAATCCGCTATCGCGAGCAGAATATCGCGGACGTCCTCCAGATGACGGTCGACGCGGCCTGGGAGTTTTTCGCCGAGGAGCCGCAGGTCCAGCGCGCGCTCTCCGTGCTGCGCGAGGTGGGCGTCGGCTATCTTCGACTCGGACAGCCCGCCACGGAGCTGTCGGGCGGGGAGGCCCAGCGCGTCAAGCTCGCCACCGAGCTCCAGCGCGTGCACCGCGGCGACACGCTCTACGTGCTCGACGAGCCCACTACGGGCCTTCACCCTGCGGACGTGGAGAAGCTCATGGCTCAGCTCGAGCGGCTCGTCGACGCCGGCAACACCGTGATCGTCGTCGAACACGACATGCGCGTCGTCGCGGGCAGCGACTGGGTGATCGACGTCGGACCGGGCGCGGGGGACGAAGGCGGACGAATCGTCGCGTTCGGGACACCCGACGCCCTGGCGCGCGCCAAAAAAAGTCGCACAGCTCCATACCTTGCGCGATTTCTCAGCGATGCACAGCGCGCGAGAACGGCGCGTGCAGGCTGATTGGCGCCCGCGCCCACACACGCGCTGCTCGCGGACGGACTATGACGCTTTAGCGGGAAAGACGATCAAACTCCGCACCGACTGCGCACACGCATGCGTCCATGCCGAGCTGCGCGGAAGCACTCTAGCAGTACGAGTCTGCTGCCAGTCCGTCTCCTCCCGCCGCACTTGCGGCCGCGTCTCCTGAGCGCCGTCGCAGAGTCGAGCACGCCCAGAGCCGCTAGACCCCGCGCGAACTCGGACTCACGAAAGAACTGTAAACCGAGGCGCGCTTCATCGTACGCTGACCGTTCCATGGTCATACGAGCGGAGTTTTCGTGCATCGGGTTGGGCTTCATCTTGTCGTTTGGGTGTTCGCCGGGCCTCGGGGACACGGAGTTTCCGACGGGCAAGGAGTGCAACGCCTTGCGCCCGCCCAGCGAACCGGACCTGCTCGCGCTTGAACCGGCGGATCGCGCGGCCTTCGCGTCGATCCGTGCCCAGGGCATCGCGGTCGTGCACTACGAGCAGAAAGGGTGCGACATGCGGCTCGAGCTGCTGAGCAATTGCCTGGTGCGCGGCGAGTATCAGTTCGTTCCGTATTGGGAGCAGGATACGAAGTCCGCTCGCACCGCGAAGGAACTTTTCACCAAGCTGCCGGTCGGCGCCTTCAGCGTCGCCGGCAAGGTGACGCGCGAACGGTCGCTTCGTGCGGACTACATGCTCGCCGGCATGGCTCAGCTCCCAATCGGCTACCGCTTCGACGCGAGCCATCTTGTCGGCGAGTGCATGCGGGCCACGCACGTCGTCACGCGCATGTACCTCGGTGGATTCACCCTTGCGGCCGGCAAATCCGACGAGCTCGCGGCGCAAGCTTCCGTGTTCGTCGAGACAGGCGCCCGAACCACGTCTTCGTTCGAACGCGTGCGCTACGCGGGAGACCCGAAGTCCTGCGAGGATTCGCGTAAAACGCGGAGGGAAGATCTTGGCTGCGCGACGCCGCTCAGACTCACCCTCATGCCGCTCGCAGAGACTCGCGAATGCATCGGCGTCGCCGAATGCCAGGCGCGCTGCAACGGCGGGGAAGCTGCGAGCTGTGTGAGCCTGGGTGGGATTTACCTGAACGGCAACGGAGTCCCCGCGGATCTGGTGCGTGGCTCGCAGCTCCTCAAGCAAGCCTGTGATCGCGGAGACATGTCCGGTTGCGCCAATCTCGGCATTTCCTACCTGAAGGGCGTCGGAGTGACGCAGGACTTCCGGCAAGCGTCGTCGCTGTTGCATCGCGCCTGCGAGGTCGGAATTTCCTGGAGCTGCGGCCACCTCGGCTCGATGCACGTCTCGGGTTCGGGGATGCCCGTGGATCTGCTCGCTGGGGGCTCGCTGTTTCAGCGAGCCTGTGCCGGCGGCGATGCCGGCGGCTGCACGGCCGCCGTCGAAGCGCTGAATGAGGTGTGCAACGCCGGCGACGAACGCGGTTGCTTCGAGCTCGGTGGCATGTACGGCCGCGGCGAAGGCGTGTCGAAGGATCCGAAACGCACCGGCGAGCTCATGACGCTCGCTTGCAACAAGGGGCTCACGAAAGCGTGCCTCCAGCTCGCGACGCTGCATCTTCGCGGGTTCGGCGTGCCCGTCGATCCGTCGAAAGCGGTCGAGCTCTACTCGCGTTACTGTAACAGCGTCCAGTCGGACGGCTGTCTCGCGCTCGGGCTCATCTTCATGGACGGGGATGGTGTCGCGCAGGACTACGGCAAGGCGATGGCGCACTTCCAGCGTGCGTGCGATGCCGGCGATCCGATGGGTTGCGGCGGAGTCGCGCAGATGCTCCTCGACGGCAAGGGCGTGGCCGTCGACCAGGCGCGCGCTCTCGCGCTTTTCGTAGGCGGCTGCGACGCGAACTGCGCCGGGTGCTGCTCGGGAGTCGCCGACATCTACGAAAACGGCAGGGGCGTGAAGGCCGACCTTCGGCAGGCGCGCGAATTCTACCTTCGTGCCTGCAATGGCGGCGACGAAGACTCGTGCCGCGCCGTAGAGCGCCTCAAGAGTGCGCGCTGACGGAGCGCCCCTTGCGCCCGAGCCGAGAGACTCTGACGTGCGCGTGAAGATGTGGAGTCGCCCCTTGACACAGATGGGGTGCTTGCTGCATATACAGTGTCGTGGGGCGCGCACTTCGCGTGCCCCATTTTCGTTCCAAGGTCAGGTCATGAGGCTCCATCGCTATCCAACGGACACGCAGCGCCTGCCGCAAGCAGGGCAGCTCGCGTGTACGCGTGCTAGCGGCGCAAATTCGCGTTTCATAGCGGATTTGTGGCTCTCCACTGCGGAGGGTTTCGCCTAGGCGGTCCGAGTCGTTCTCGAAAGAGTAGCGCTCGCAAGGCCGCCTCGGGAAACCAGGCGGCCTTCGCCGTTTGTGGTTTCTCGCACTGGTCAGTTTTCGCGAGCTCGGGCGTGCCATCACACTGGCGGTCACGTCACGGGGTCGTTTTGCGCGAGGTCATCATGGCACACATCAAGCTTTGTCTCTGAGGCGCTAACCCGTTTAGCGCTTCAGATATCGAGTCAGCGGCGGCACTGCGTCACTCGGACTTCCAACGAAGTCTCCGAGCGTACGTCCGGATGCTCGCATCGACCACGCTGTCTCACACGCTGGACGGCAAACCAGCTGAACCCCAATGTAGCCGGTTCAACCCCGGTCTGCACACCGCTGCAGTAGCTCATTGGTAGAGCATGGGACACGACCTGATAAGTCGTTTGGCATCACCAGGTACCGAGAGCTCAGAGATCCACTCCGGCCATTAGACCCGGTCTATCTGCCGGAACTTCTCGGCGCACCGACAGTGACGCGCTCCAGGCGCAAACGAGGGCCGTCGTACGGCGATCGCCCGAGTCCCCGCCTCGAAGCCCAGAGCTGCTCGCCGCGCCGGAAAGCCGCGACGTTCGAGCGCGACAGCGCAATCCCGAGCTTCCGTAGAAGCTCGGCGAGCAGCGCTGTGCCCTCGACGTCAGGAAGCTCGAGCTCTCGGTACCGTTTTTTTTACTTCGCGACCTCACGTCGAGATCGCCCGCGAACCGACGGCATCGGCAAGGAGCATCCTCTCATGTTGAAACGAATTCGAGTCAAGCTGAGCGAGCGGGTGGTCATTTTCAAGAACGGCCTTCCGCTTCGCGCCTACGGTCCGGGCCGACACCTGCTCTGGGGTCGCAATCTCAGCGAGCAGCGCTGGGACACCGACAAGCTCGTGTTCCACGCGCTCCCGGAGGTGCGCGCGGCGCTGCCGGCCGAGTGGTACCGCGAGGTGACGCTGGGCGCGCTCGAGCGTGGTGTGCTTTACCGCGACGGCGTACCGGTGGGCTTCCTGCGTCCGGGCGTGCACCGCTACTGGACCGCAGATCCGTCCGTGCGCCTTTCGGTGTTCGATGTCGCCGAACCGCTGCCGCCGCTCACGGCGGAGCTCGAGGCGCTCATTCCGAGCTCGGAGTACATCGACGTAACTGTGCAAGCGCACGAAAAGGGTTTGCGTTTCGAGCAGGGCCGCCTGGTCACCGTGCTCGGACCGGGGCGTTACAAATTGTGGACGCACCCGGAAGCGCGCAGCCAGATCGCGAACGTCGACATGCGTCGCACGGAAGTGAGCATCGCGGGCCAGGAGCTGATGACCCGTGACAAGGTGACCTTGCGCCTGACTTTGACGGTGGAATACGCCATCGAGGATGCGGTGCTGGCCACTCAGAAGCTCACGAACCTGCGCGACTCGGTGTACCTGGCCGTTCAGCTCGCCGCTCGTGACTATGTCGCGGGCGTCACGCTGGATCAGCTGCTCGAAGGCCGCGAGGCTCTGACTCGCTACCTCGAGCAGGACGTCGTGCCGAAGGCGGCGCGTTTCGGCGCGCGCGTCGAACGGGTGGGCGTCAAGGACGTGGTCTTGCCGGGCGAGATGAAGACCCTGTTGAACCGCGTGATCGAGGCCGAGAAGGAAGCCGCGGCCAACGTCATTCTCCGCCGGGAGGAGACGGCGGCGACCCGCTCGCTCGTGAACACGGCGCGCCTGATGGCGGAGCAGCCAATTTTGCTGCGCCTGAAGGAGCTCGAGGCCATGAAGGAGATCGCCGGGCAGATCAAGGAAGTGCGCGTGGTCGTCGGTTCCGACAACCTCAAGGCGCTTCTGCCTGCTGAGCTGCTCGGCAAAGCTCAGCTGTCCTGAGACGCTGCGCGAGGACGGCCCTCGGTTGCCCTGACCGGCGACCGAGGGCTAGCACTACTCTGACAGATTTTACTTTCCATCTGCGCCAGAGTTTGCTCCATTGCGCGCCGTGCAAAGCGCGGTAGCAAAGCAGGACCCTTACGAGCGGGAGTTTGACCGATGGGTTGAGCCGTTCCTCGAAGCGTTCCA
>DATDJP010000349.1:0-31528 GCA_036520475.1 Polyangiaceae bacterium
GCTCTTCCGATCTCCATCGGCGCAGGCGTCTACCTCGCATGAGCCGTTGGCGCAGGCGTCGACTTCGCAGCCGCCGTCGGCGCAGGCGTCTACCTCGCATGAGCCGTTGGCGCAGGCGTCGACTTCGCAGCCGCCGTCGGCGCAGGCGTCTACCTCGCATGAGCCGTCGGCGCAGGCGTCCGGTTGCTCCGGACTCCCGGCGCGCTTGTCGGGGTCATCGCTGCAGGCGGAGACGATGAGCACGGACGCCACACCCAAGCTAACGATTCGGCCGAAGCGCATTGGTGCGAGACTACACCCTCGGATGCGAATCTGTCCGCACGCACGGATAAGGGCCCAATTTTGCCGCGTGAATTCCCGCACGCACGCCGGCGCGTGCCGCGCACGATGCAAAACGGCGCCTGTTCGACCAGCGCGCAGAAAAGCAGTAACGGGCGCACCCCGGGCGCATCTGTAGGCGACTGTTTCGTGGCAAGGCGAAGTGCGCGAGCTGCCACTTCGGGTGCCGTGTTCACCGACGCGCGCTATCGCTTGCATCGCCCCGAACGGGTGGGACAGGATCCAAACACCCGCCCTACTTTCACGACGGAAGCGCCGCCACGTTCGACGAGGTGGTCGCACACTACGACTCGCACTTCCAGCTCCGGTTGACCGACCCCGAGAAGGCAGATCTGACGGAGTACTTGCGGTCGTTTTGATGGGCGCTCGCACGGACGTGCTAAATGTTCGGCATGTCCAGCGAGCCCGCCCCGTCGGAAGATCAGGTAACCAGGCCCACGCCCGAGGTGCTCGGGTTGCTTGTCGAGAACCACCGGGAGTTCTTGCGATTTCTCGAGCGCCGCGTGGGCAGCCGTCACCTGGCGGAAGACATTTTGCAGGATGCGTTCGTCAGGAGCGCGGACAAGCTCAGCGCGCTCCGCAGCGATGAGTCGGCGGTGGCGTGGTTCTACCGGACGCTGCGCAATGCAGCCATCGACTATCACCGCCGCCAGCGCACGGCGGGCAAGGCATTGAGCGCATTTTCGCACGAGCTCGAGACGCACGAGGAACCCCTGGAGGAAACGCGCGCCGCGGTTTGTCAGTGCGTGCTGCGGCTGGCGTCGACGCTCAAGCCGGAGTACGCGGAAGCGCTGGAACGCATCGAGGTGCAAGGGGTCCCCGTGAAAACGTTCGCGGCCGAGGCGGGCATCTCGAGCAGCAACGCCGCCGTGCGCGTGTTCCGCGCGCGAGAGGCGCTGAAGAAGCAGCTCGTGAAGTCGTGCGGGACGTGCGCCGAGCATGGCTGCCTGAATTGCACGTGCGATGACGCGCACGCCTCATGTGGCAGCTGAGCGAAAACCGAAGAACAGCGCGGGCGAAATTTTCGCCCGGGACCGCACAGTAAACACCGCTGTTGACCGCAAACTTGCCGTCATCCGGCAACTGCCGGATGTTTCGCGACAGCCAAGCGCGATAGTCAGGTCGCATGCACGGCGACGCGAGAAGGCTCTTCAACGTGGTGGTAGTGCCACTCTCTCTGGCCCTGGCGGCATGCTCCGACGACGGCGATGTCGACGCCTGCGCGCTCGAGGATCAGGATGGGATCATCGGCGGGACGGACGTGTTCGTGCTCCGCGTCACGGACGCCGGCTTCGAGCCCGTCATCCTGACGGCCCAGAACCAATCGGATGTGACGCTGACGCTCCGCAACGAGAGCTCGGGGCAGGCGGGGTTCATGGTGGACTGCCTGCCCACGCCGAACCAGGACGGTTGCGCGCAAGAGTCGTGCTTTCCCGGTGAGGCGCTAATTCCAGCGATTGCGCCCAGAGAATCGGCCACCGTCGAGTTCCAGCTCCCCGCCGTCGAGGGCGAGTACGTCTATCGCGCGCTGGCCGGCGACGACACGCGCACCGGCCAATTCATATTGCAGTGATGGGACGCGTGAGCGAGACGAGCGGCGTGACGAAACGTTTGCTCGCTCTGCTCTTGTTCCTGTCGGCGCCTGTGTTCGCCGAGGGGGCGCCGCGCATCGTTGCCGGAGAACCCGCGGAGCCCGTGCTGGTCGAGCCGCCCGAGGGCGCCGTCGAGACTGAAGCCCAGGTCGTGCTCGTGCTCGTCGTGGACGCCGAGGGGCGCGTCGAATCAGCGATCGTCCGCGAGACGCTGCCCGCGGATCTGCCCGAAGCGTATGCGCAAGCCGCAGTCGCGGCGGTACGCAAGACGCGCTTTTTGCCCACTCACCGCGACGGCACGCCCGTCCGCAGCCGCCTGAAATTCGCCGTGACGTTTCCGCCACGGAATAGCGCTGCCACGAGCAGGGCCGTGGCTCCGCGCCGCGCCGAGCTTGCCGCAGCGGCCCCCGCCGCGCCCCCCGCGGACGCGAGCGCCGCGCAGCCCATCGAGGTCGAAGTTCGCGATCAGTGGCTCTCGCCGCGCGGGGTGGGGGACGTGACCGTGAATCGCGAGCTCCTCGAAGCTTCACCTCGCCAATTCACTTCCGAGCTGCTCTCGGCGGCGCCGGGCTTTTTCGTCGATCACGAGAACAGCGAGGGCCTCGGCAACGACATCTTCCTGCGCGGCTTCGATCTGGAGCACGGTGCGGGCATCGAGATAGGCGTCGGAAACGTGCCCGTCAATCAGCCGATTCACATCCAGGGGCAAGGCTACGTCGACGCCAACTTCATCATCCCTGAAGTCGTCGACAGCATCCATGTGCTGCAAGGCCCGTACGATCCCCGGCAAGGAGACGCGGCCATCGTGGGCAGCGCGTTCTTCAATCTCGGCGTCCCCGAGCGCGGCTATCACCTATCCACGAGCTACGGCTCGTTCGGGCAAGCGCGTGTGATGGGAATCGTGGCGCCCGCGGGTGCGCCGAAGGAGACGTTCGCGGCGTTTGCGGTGCGCCGCACCGATGGCTTCGGCGAGCGGCGCGCATCGCGTTCCGGTACGGCAAACGGCCAGCTCGTCCTCGACGTCGGCGCGTCGGACCGGCTGCGCTTTCTGGGCGCGGCGTACGCCGCGCGTGCCGACTTGCCCGGCGTCGTGCGCGAAGATCACGTCGACGCGGGCTTGATCGATTTTCAGGGTTCTTATCCGCATTTCGCCGAGGGTCAGGTGGCGCAGTCGAGTCGCGTGCTGCTCAGCGCGGAGTGGCAACACGAGGTGTCGGCCGGTGGCCAGTTCAATCTGGTCGGTTGGGGTATGTGGACGGACTTTCTGGCGCGCCAGAACTTCGCCGGTGCTTTCGAGAGCTCGCGCATCAACCCCGAATTTTCGGGTCTCGGCGATCTGTTCGAGCGGACCAACCTCGAAAAGGCGGCGGGCCTGCGCGCGAGCGTCAAGAGCGCTTCCCTCTCGCTCGGGCGCATCGGCGAGGCAATCGTCGAACCCGGGACGGTCGTGCGAGTGGGTGACACGGCGCAGACACGCAGCTTGCTCGTGCCCAGCACGCTCGACACCTGGGACCGCCGCACCGATGCGCAGCTGACCACGCTCGACGTCGGCGCTTACCTGGACGTGGACGTGCGCCTCTTCGATCGGCTGCGCATCGCCGGAGGCCCGCGCGTGGACGTACTGGCCGTCTCGGTGCACGATCACCTGGCCGGTCAGAGCCCCGCTGGCGCCGCGCCGGATCCTGCGTTGCCCGGCGAGCGTCGCTCGGCGCTGGGGGTCGCGGTGGGTCCGCGGATCACCGCGGAATACGCCGTGAGCTCGCTGCTCGCCGTGTCGTCGTCGTATGGAGAAGGCTTTCGTTCGCTCAATCCGCCCAGCCTCGAAGACGGCGCGACCCGTCCCTTTTCCAAGGTGCGATCGCTCGAGCTCGGCGCGCGCGCTCAGGATCCACGCGGACGCTACAAAACGACGATCGCCGGCTACAACACGTGGGTCGAAAATGAGCTGGTGTTCGTCGCCGAATCTGGCGGCTTCGAGACGCAGCAGCGCAGCATCCGCCGCGGCATCGTGGGCTCGGTGCTCGCCAAACCCGTGCCGTGGCTGCTCGCGTCCTCGGCGTTGTCGGTCACGGACGCGTTCTTCGACACGGACGTGCCGAGAATTTCGCACCGCGTCGCCAGCGTGCCGCCACTGATTTACCGCGCTGACGTCACGGCGCGCGCGCGTCTCGCGTCGATTCGACGGCAGTGGCTGTCCGGCCGAGCCGGGCTCGGCTACACGTTCCTGTCGCGTCTACACCTGACGGACGACGTGCGCGGCCCGACCGGGAACATCCTGAACGCCAACGTCGGCCTGCGCTACTCCGTGTTCGAGCTCGAGCTCGACGTGTACAACGTGCTCGACTCGCGCTACGCCGACAGTGCCAACTACTACATCTCCAATTGGAGTTTCGAGCCCGGACAGCAGCGCGCCTCGTACGCCACGCATCTGACGGCCGCGCCGCCGCGCACCTTGTTGGGCACGCTGAGCGTCCGTTTGTAGCGCTGGGCAGCCGTCGCATTCCCCGGAGTAACTTGCGTGCGACGCTTTCAGAGGTGAAAATCGCCCGCTGCTTCCGGCTGATAGACCACCTCCGTGATGCGAAAGCGCGCCGAAGTTCCGTTCGGCAGGCCCCACTGGATTTCCTGACCGACGGAGAGCCCCAGCAAGGCGGAGCCGACCGGGGAAAACACGGAGATACGCCCGCGCGCGGTGTCCGCATCTTCCGGGTAGACGAGCGTCACTTCACGCCGGCGCCGCGTGTGCACGTTTTCGAAGACCACTCGCGAGTTCATCGTGACGAGCGTCGGCGGCGCCTTCTCGGGCGGGATGATCTGAGCACGCGCGAGCTCCTCGTCGACGGAGTCCATCACGAAGTCGGAGATGCCGTCGTGTTTTGCAGAAAAGTAGTCCTGCAGCCGACCAAAATCGCTCTGGGTCACCAGGATCGGAGGCCTGGGGTTGCTCGCCGTTTGCATACGTTTCGTTAGCACGAAACACCGCGCTCGTCAGGAGCGCGCGCGCCTGAGACGGAACGCCACAGTTTGCGCTTGCTGCGCTCCCGCGGGGGAACTCGTGAAGGCTCAACGCAGCAAATCGATGCGATCCGCGTACACTTCGAACGCGGGTGCGCTGCGACTCGACTCGCCGAGCTCGACGCGCGCCGTCACGCGCACGCCCGCGTGGGGATCCAGTCGGCCGGGCACCTGCCAGGTGTGCTCGCTCAGTACGTTCGGAGGCTCTCCGACGGGATCGTTCAAGGTCACTTCACCCTCGAGCGCGCGCAGGCGCAGCCCGAGCTCGCTGCGCGCTTCGTCCGAGGCGTTGTATACGCAGGCTTTGAGGCTGCGCACGGCGCCGTCGCCCGATAGCTCGAGATCGCAGCCGCGCACGTCGGCGACGGCCGAAAGCACGCGATCCAGATAGGGCGCTTCGTTGTCGCGCAGCGCCTCTTTCAATTTCATGGCCGCTTCGCGGGCACGCGGGTCGCCCAGATACGCGAGCATCATCGCGCCGTGCATGCGCACCGGTCTGTGCTTGGCATCCTGCAGCTCGGCCAGCAGGTTCGTGGGGGCAGCGCTGTCGCCGCTGGGTCCGATATCTCCGGCGATGGGATTCTCGAGCTCGAACTCCTGGCCGGGCGCTTCGATGCGCCACTTGATGGCGCCGCCGGGTGTGAGCGGACCTTCGAAGTAGAGCGGCCTATCGGCGACCCAGTGTCGTTTCTTCGAGGGCGCGGGATCGCGTTCGAAAAAGCGCACGAGCAGGGCCAGCTCGCGCAGCTCGCGATCGCCGTTGTTGACAGCCGCCACCTCGACCTCGAGCTCGCGATCGCCGTCGCGGTCGGTCTTGCCGCGCTTCGACAAGACCAGCAGGCTGAGCCGGGGGATCGTGCGCGTCCAGAGCGCAGAATCCGCGCGGTGGCAGATACAGCGATCCATCACCTGCGCGACCGTGCTGCTCGCGGGTGGGGGAGGGGGCGCCGCCGCGCGTGCGACAGGCTCCGGCGCGCGCGCGGCCGGGCGCGCAGCCGGCTCACGAGGGGCCGGGGCTCGCGCCGCGTGCTGTTCGGCGATGTAGCGCGCCAGGCGGAGCTGTTCTTGCTCGTGGATCATGTACCTGGCCGTCAGCACGGAGCCCAACATCCCTGCCGTCAGTGTGATGACTACCGCCAGTGTCGTGCGTGGCAAGACGCCCGCGAACGCCGGCAAGCCGAACGCACCGATGCGCCTCGCCGGTGGCGTCACGGGAGACACGAGCACCGATGGCAGGTGATTGACCAGGCTCGCAGCGAACATGCGCCGAACGACATCCGAGCTGAAGCGTACGAAGCCGAGGCGCCGCTCGGCGAGTAGACCGACGGCGAGCACCAGGCCGGCGGCGGCCAAGCCCACGAGCAGCGCTGCGCTCGCGGCCACGCCCGCTGGCAAGCGTGCGGCCACGGTCGCCGCGACCAGCGAAAGCACCGCGGCCGCACCGATCGCACCCACGCGCACGATGAAGCGTTGCCGTCCGAGCTCCTGTTCCTGGAGCCCGTCACCGATGCTGAAGTTGCGCAGCGTCAGGCGGTGATGCGGCGTGACGCTCGGGTCGAGCGCAATGAAGATCTGGTTGCCTTCGACGCGCGCCTCGAGCACGCGCGCCCAGGGCGCGAGCACGCGCGTTCCGTTCGTGAGCGCTCCCGGCGCGTACCCTTCGCTGAACGCGCCCACGCCGAGGTACAGGATGGACAACCCCTGCGGAGAACACTCGAGCTCTACCGTGCCGACGGCATTGCTCTGGTCCGTTGCAACGGCGGTGGCACGCGCTCTCATGACCCAACTCGTGGCGTCGCGGCCGTTCGCCGCAAAGCGGCAGCGTCTTACCACGGAACGCGCGGCGGGCTGCAGGCCAGAGACCGGGAATCGCTGCTATAAGTGCAGCGATTTCCGACGCTAAGCGTCGTTCAACGGGTTCGGGCGGGGGCGCGAATGATGGCGTAGTGGAGGTAGTCGGGCGCCGCCGCCGGCCGGGCGCCTTCCCAGCTGACCGCGTGGCCCTCGACGAGGAAACTACCGTCGTTGGCGTGCAATAGTCCCCATTCGTGCGGCGCGAGCTCGGCGCTCTGCCGCCCGTGCCGCACGCTGATCCCGAACGTGTGGCGCACTGACTTCGGACCCTTCGGTCGCGTTTCGCTGAGCGCGAGCGCGGCGCGCTCGATGCGCCAGTCGGAAAGGAGCGTCGGATCGCCGCTCCCCGCGATCGCGAGCAGCAGGCGCTGACGATCGTCGCGAATCACGGTGTCGCAGACGCGCTCCCAGCCGCCTTTCCGGCAATCGACCTCCACGCGCACGAAGTCGCCCTCCGCGAACGGCAAGGGAACCCGCCCATCGGGCGAAAGCAGCAGGCGCAGCTCGCGAGGGGTAGGCGCATTCACGACGATGCGCATGTACGCCTCGAGCCCGCTCGTCCCCGGAGCCGGATGGATCGAGCTCACGGGTCCGCGCAATGAGAGCGGTTGTCGTTGCCCCGGTGGCACGTACACCGCTGCCGTGGCCGGACCCGTCGGTGGTCGAAACTCCGGCGCTGCCTGCGGCGGAGCAGCGGGTAAACTGGCGAAGGCCGCGCCCGCTGCCGACTCAGGTGCCGAAGGGGGAGCGCCACCGCGCGGGGACTCCACGCGCGCAGGCGCACAGCTCGCGCACGCCAGCGCGGCCGCGAGTGACGGCGCCCGAAGCTTCACGCCGTGCCGCGGTCGAGCGATTCGAGTGGAGCTGCGGTTTTGCTACCGGTGATGCGGTCCGCGAACGCGCTGATCTCGCGCTCGAGCAAGTCGAGGTCGTAGTCGAGAGTGGCCACGTGATAGGAGCGCTCGAGCCGGAGCTCCGTCACGTCCTGGCTGCCAGCGCTCTGCAAGATGGTGCGCGAGTTCTGGGGATCCACGCTGTGATCCTGCGGCGAATATGCGACTAGTAGCGGCGCGCGCAGCCAGGCGAGCTGCGAGCGGATGCGCGGCAGCTCGCGGAGCAGCGAGTAGCCCGCACGGGGGGAGACCCAGGGGTACGCCTTTTCGTCCGCGCCGTTGGCGCAATCGTTCTTCGCGAGGCCGGCGAAGCTCGCCGGAGCAACGGGAATGATCTTGGAGAGGATGGGCGCCAGGCGCGACCCAATGTCGTCGCGCGACGAGATCAACGCGTTGATCGAGACTACACCGGCCACGCCGCGGAGCTGCGAGGCCATGTCGAGCACCAGTGTCCCGCCCATGGATAGACCGACGAGCAGAGTGGCGCCGGTGCGCGATTTCAAATCCAAAAAGACGCGTTCGACCTCCCCGCGCCAATCTGCGTAGCGCGTCTTGACGAGATCGAGCACGTGCGTGCCGTGCCCTGGCAGGCGCGGCACCTCGACGGCAAAGCCGCGCTCGGCCAGGCGCTCGCCGAGCGGTCGCACCGAGACGGGGCAGCCCGTGAAGCCATGAACGACCACGATGCCCACGCGGGCGCGCTTGCCGTGGCCGGGTGAAGACCAGGGCTCTGCGCCTCCGATGACGGGAAAACGGTCAGCCATACGCGCTACTTATAGCGCCGCTCGCGCCGGCCTGCACCTCTGCAGGAGACGGCTGCGGCGATGCAGGTTTTGGCTGGCGTGTCGTCCGAGCGACTTTGGCACTATGAAGAGCGGCGTGTACGAATTCGACGAGGACACGCGAGTCGAGGAAACGGAGCCGGGCGTGTTCCGCGCGCGCGTCAGCGAACGCTGGAGTATCGGCGCCGTCCCGAACGGCGGCTACGTCATGTCCATCGGCATGCGCGCGCTGAGCCTGGCGCTGGGGGCGCCGGATCCATTGTCGGTAACTGGGCACTTTCTGCGACCCGCGACCCCCGACGAGCTCTGGATCGAGACGGAAGTCATCAAGCAGGGACGCCGCTATGCGACGGGCTCGGCGCGGCTGGTGCAGCGGGAGCGCGAGATCCTGCGCTTGGTGGGCACTTACGGGGATCTTTCGCGACACGAGGGGCCGACCCGCGTGACGGGGAGCCCGCCCGCGGTGCCGGCTTTGGGCGACGAAGCGCTGGCGCGATCGGGCGACGGCTTGCCCGCGATCGCCGAGCGCTTCGATTTCCGGTTCGCCAAGGAAACCATGCGCTGGCTCGACGGCGAGCGCGCGGGAGGCGCGGAGATCCGCGGTGCGGTCCGCTTTCGCGATCGACGCTTACCCGACACCCTGGCGCTCGGCGTCCTGGCAGACGCCTTTCCGCCACCGGTCTTCGCGATCATCTCGCCCAGCTGGTTACCGACGCTCGAGCTCACGGTGCACGCGCGCGCGCGCCCGAAGAGCGAATGGCTCCACGCCGTCTTTCGCACGCGTTTTCTGTTCGGCGGATTCTTGGAAGAAGACGGCGAAATCTGGGACGAAACCGGACAGCTCGTCGCGCTCTCACGCCAACTGGCGATGGTGCGCGGTTAACCGTGTGTCAGAACAGTCGTCCCTGCTTCGGGACCGTCGGTTCGTAGGGGACACCCAGGTGTTCGTAGGCTCTGCGCGTCGCGATGCGGCCGCGCGGCGTACGACCCAGAAAGCCCTGCTGGAGCAAGTACGGCTCGTACACGTCTTCGATGGTGTCGCGCGGCTCCGCGAGCGCCGCAGCGATCGTCTCGACGCCCACTGGGCCGCCGTCGTAATGCTCGATCAATACCTTCAAGAGGCGGCGGTCCATCTCGTCGAGCCCGAGCGCGTCGACTTCCAGACGATCGCAAGTCAGCTCCACGATCTCCGCGTCGATCTTGCCGTTGCCTTCGACTTCGGCGAAATCGCGCACGCGCCGCAGCAAGCGGTTGGCGACGCGCGGGGTGCCCCGGGCGCGATGCGAAAGCGCGCGCGCTCCTGCCGGCTCGCATGGCACTCCGATCAGCCGGGCGCTCCGCAAAATGATGCGCTCCAGGTCCTCGGGCGGGTAGAAGTCCAGGCGCAGGGTCACGCCGAAACGCTCGTGCAGCGGCTTGGTCAAGAGCCCCGTGCGCGTGGTGGCTCCAATCAACGTGAACGGTTTTACGTCCAGCGGGACGCTCTCTGCGTACACGCCCTCGCCCGTCATGACGTCGATCCGGAAATCCTCGATGGCGGGGTAGAGCGCTTCCTCCACCGGCGCGCTCAGCCGGTGAATCTCGTCGATGAACAGGATGTCGCCGCGCCCGAGGCGCGTGATCAGGCCGGATAGGTAGCCCTTGTGCTCGATCGCGGGTCCGCTCGAAACGTGCAGCTCGACGCCCATCTCACGCGCCAGGATGTTGGCGAGCGTGGTCTTGCCGAGGCCGGGTGGCCCGCACAAGAGGATGTGGTCGAGCGGCTCGCGGCGCTGGCGCGCGGCGTGCACGAATACGCGCAGGTTGTCCTTGTGCTTTTCCTGGCCGACGAACTCGGCGAGCGTCTCGGGACGAAACAGGCGATCGAATCGGCCGTCGTCGTCGTCGGCCCCGGTTGCCAGCAGTCGCTCGTTCGCGGCGGGTTCCGGCGTCGGGGTTTTATTCGCGCGTGGCATGATGGGAGGACGTCCTCGGGGGCGAATGTAGCGCGGATGGGGCGCACGCGGTGGGTGGTCACGAGCGGCCGCGCGCGTATACTGCAGAGTCTCGATAATGCGGCGGGTTTTGAGCATTTGCAGCGTGGCCTGGCTCCTGACAGGCGCTCTGGACGGTCACGGTGCGAGCGCTGGCCGGCGCGTTTGGAGCCGTAGCCGCACCACGTGGATTTACGAAGCGCCTCGCGTGTCAGCGCGTCGTCTCGGCTACGTTCGTCCCGGCGTCAGCGTCGGCGTTCGCGACGCGCTTCCTGTGCTGGGTCCCGGTTGCAAAGGCGGTTTCGTCGGCATCGAGCCGCGTGGCTACGTGTGTCTGGATCGCACGGCGACCCTCGACCGGGGCGATCATTTCGTGCGCGCAGCGCAGTCGTTCTTGCCCGTGCGACGCGAGCTGCCGTTCGAGTACGCGCTGTCGAACGGCACGCCGATGTACTGGCGACTACCGCGCCCTTCCGAGGCGGAGACAGCAGAGCGCTGGTTTGGACCAGTGGGCAGCTACGGCAAGTTGTCCTGGGGCAATCGCGCGCACGCAGAGTTGGCCGAAGCCCGCCCCATCCCGGCCCACGACGCGTTGCCGGACTTCCTGCGGGACGGCTCCGCCGAACGAGCACGGGAGACGCGGCTCGTGCGGAGAACGCTGCCGCACGGCTCGATGCTGGCCTATTCGAAGCGGTTCGACCACGCCGCGCGCACGTGGCTCCTCGCCGCCGACGGCAGTCTGGTGCCGGCGGATCGCGTCAGGCCGTTTCGCGTCTCCGACTTCGCCGGTCTCGTCCTCGACTCCGACAAGCGGCTGCCGGCGGCGTTCACGCGTGCGGCGGGAGCCGCTCTGTTCGTGCGCGACGCCGACGGGACCTTCCGCGAGCTGCCGCGACGCTGGCGCGCGAAAACGGCGCTGTTCATCGACGGTCCAGCCGTGCCGCTCGGCTCGGCGCGCGTCTGGCCGACGTCGGAGCACGTCCAGGGGCGTAGGCTGTTCGTGGCCGACCGCGACCTGCACGTCATCGAACAGCTCGAGCGACCGCCCTTTGCGCTGGCTGCCGGCGAGAAGTGGCTCTTGATCAGCATCACGCGCGGAACACTGACGGCATACGCCGGCCTTACGCCGGTGTTCGCCACGCTGATCTCGCCGGGCGCGGGGGGCGTGCCGCGCCCCGGTGTGAGCCTCGTGAAAGCGTCCACCACACCGCTCGGGGTCTATCGCATCACGTTCAAGCTGCGGTCCACCACGATGAGCCCCGACCCCGACGAACCGCGCCGTTTCTGGATCGATGAGGTGCCCCACACGCAGTACTTCGCCGCGCCGTTCGCGCTCCACGCCGCCTACTGGCACGAGGATTTCGGCGTCCCCAAGAGCGCCGGCTGCATCAATTTGTCCCCGCGCGACGCCGCGTGGTTGTTCGATTGGACGGAGCCGCATGTCCCCGACGGCTGGTCCGGCGCGATCCCCGGCGGCCCGATGGGCAAAGGCACGACCGTCGTGATCACGCGCTAGGAGAGCGCACGGTCTGCGCCGCCGCTGCCCGTGGGGCCCGGCTTCGGCTCGAACTTATCCAGTTCGCCCGGGGGACTTCCGGTTAGGCTTCGGTGCCTTCCCGCCGTCTGCGGCTGGCGCCGGCCGCACGCTGCCCTTTCCGCCCTCGATCAATGTCAGCGGGGGTGGCGGCTGTCGCGGCAAGTCCAAGGTGAAGACGCAGCCTTTACCTGGAAGGTCACGGACGCGGAGCTCGCCCGCGAGCGCCTTGGCGGCCTTGAGACAGATGGAGAGCCCGAGCCCGACTCCGCTGCGATCGCGGCCTCGCTGTTCGAAAGGGCGGAACAGGTCCTCGGTTTTTCCCGGCGGGAGGCCGCCGCACTCGTCCTCCACCTCGAACAGAACGCGGTCGGCCGTTGTGAGCGTTTTCAAGGAGACCGTGCCGTGCGGGTGCGTGAATTTGAACGCATTTTGCAGCAAGTTCGCCAGCACCGCGGCCAGGATCTGCCGATCACCTTCGACAACCGCCGCGCGATCAACGGATGTCACCGCGAGCTGGATGCCGCGCGCCTCCGCCTGCATTCGGGCACCGATCTCGACCTCTTCCAGAAACTCGGCCACAGGAATGCGCTCGAGCTGTTCTATCCCGGCATCGAGGCGCACGTCGGCGAGCGAGCGATCGAGCAGATCGCGTAGGCTCATCAGGCTGCGGCCGAGCATGAGGCCGGTGCTACCTCCCGTTGCAACTCGGCCGGTCCTGATGCTCTCGAATGTCAGCAGCGCCGTGGTGAGCACGGTGCGCATTTCGTGCGCGAGGACGCCCAGGCGCTCGGTTCCCTGATTCGTGAGCGTGCGCTCACGTTGACTCGCAAACGCGGTCACTGCCCCCGCGATGGCGTCGTCGAGGCAGAGATTGAGCGTCTGAAACTCATCCCTGGAGATGTTCGACTCCTGCTCGATGGCCAGCTCGGTGATCACTTGGCAGACATCCCCGTAGTCGCGAACGACCTGGTCGATGGTGAGCCCCATGCGAAACAGGTCGCCGCCGTGCTCGGCGGCGCTCTGACTGATCTGTTCGTGGGCCACGTCCTGGCTCGTCGAGCCTGCCATTTGCAGCGCGGTGCTGAGCTGATCCAAGAACACGGGGACCCCGTTCTTGAGCTCGACGTCGTTTGGTTTCGGACTCATCCTCCCGGCGACCCGGAGCTTCGCCCGGGCTACGATGAGGTCGCGGTTCACCGTCACGAACTCTTCGAGCATGCGCTGATCGTGCGCACGGCCGTGGCGAAAGCAACATGCTGGGCGGTCGTTTGGCTGCGGACATGCAGTGTGACACTTCTGCATGTGGTGCGGAATCGTTCGGCTCAGGGTGTGCACGGATCACGCAACTCCGCTGAGCACTCACGAGATAACGTCTAAACCTAGCCGTGTTTCTTACGCGCCGACCGGCAGCAAGATCATGAAGGCTGCGCCTTCGGTGGCGCGGTCCTCCACGTGCACGGTGCCGCCGTGCAGCTCCACCATCGAGCGCGCGAGACCGAGCGCGAGCGCCAGGCCACGGTGCGGGCTCGTGCCCGGCTGGCGCCCCGGATTCAGCATGGCCTCGAGCTGCCGGGCGCTGAAACGGCGACTCGGTATCTCGACTTCGATGGCGACCCGTTCCGGATTCGCGAGCGTCGCCCGCACCCGCACGACGGGACGCTCGGCGGTGCGCAGTGCGTGTCCGATGAATGTCGCGAGCGCACGCCCCATGCGTAAGCGATCCACGCTGACCGCGGGCACGTTCGCGGGAAACTCGGCGATGGCTTCCACGTTGTGCTCGCCGCCGAGATCTTGCCCCTTGATGATCGCGGCACCGAGCAGCTCGCCGATCTTCACGCGGTCGCGCACGAGCTTCAGGTGCCCGGCTTCCACGCGCGCCGCGTCCAAGATCGTCTCGACCAGCGCGAGCAGCTCTCGGCCCCGGTGTTCGATCAGCGTGAGGCTTTCGAGCTGCCCCGAGGTGAGCGGCTCGTTCTGACGTACGAGCTCGGAGAATCCCAGAATCGCGTTCAATGGACTTCTCAGATCGTGACTGACGCTGGCGAAGAATTGCCCGCGCATGCGCGTCGCGCTTTCACGTGCTTCGATGGCGCGCACCTGCGCCTGCGCGAACACCCGGAAGCGCGCTGCCAGCTGCGCGACGGCGTCGAGCAGCGCGGCCACGGCGCGGAAACGCGGCTCGTTGACGAGCTGTGAGCCGCTGAGGACGACGTCGGTGCCGAGCAGGTGAACCTCGCGCGTCGCCGTCCTCAAATCCGAGGTCAACGCTCGACCGAGCAGGACCCCGATCAAGGCAGCGACGGCCACCGCGAGCAGGGACACCACCACCAGCTCCGTTCTGAGAACGGTGCCGCTCGTCGCACGAAATCGCACCGTGACTGCGTGCCGTTCGAGGGGCACGACGAGGTCCACGAGATCTGCCGCGTCGCGCTGCAGCCGGTAGCCGCCGCCATCCGTGGAGAGGTGCGCGCGAAAGCCGAGCTCGGCCCCGCGCGCGAGCGCTTCTTGTAGACCACCTCCAGCCAGGACGCCCGGTCCGACGTCGAGCACGGCGCGCGCGAAGACCCGCGCCGTCTGCTCACGTTCCGTCTCGTCCGAACGTCTCAGGTGCGCGCCCGTGATCAGCGCCGAGCCGAGCGCCAGAAACAGGACCGGAGTGGCGACCGCGGCCAGAATGCGCCGAGAGACCTTCTGTGCCGGCAGGCGCGTGCGCTCGGCTTTGTCGAGCACGTCGCGCATCAGCTCGCGTGGCGCGAGCTCGAGCACATCGCAGATCTCGGAGCGCACCAGTACGTAGAACGGCAGCGACGCGGCAGCCGCGATCACCATTCCGAGCAGGCTCAGATTGATGGCCGTGATGCGGTCGATCTCCACTGGCCCGAACCAGCCGAGGATCGACAGCCCGAGCAAGTTCGGTATCAGCCAACCCAGCGTCAGGCTCCACGGCTCCTCCGCGAGCTCCGCCACCTCACGCGCTTCGAGCGCCGTCGAGCCGAGGGCCAGGCTGCGCAAGAGAAAGCGGTGCGCACCGAGCAACCAGCGCGCATACGCGAGCGACACGAAGCCGGCCGCGCACACTACCGCGAACAGGACCAGCATCGCGGATTGCTGCTGTCGTCCGCGGAGCAGGAGCAGCGCCGGCGACAGCACGCCGACGAGCGCGGCCGTCCCCGCGGAGAACAGCCCACTGTACAGGAGCACACGCGCTGCGAGTCGCGCGGCGTGAGTCACGAGGCACCTTGAGCGGCCACGCGGCCTGTGGTGACGTGGTCCCGCCGAACCGGCTCTGGAGGTGGGTCACTCGGTAGCACGATCGTAAAACGCGAGCCCTTGCCGAGCTGACTCTCGACTTCGATGAACCCGCTGTGCATGCCGACCAATCGGCGTGTGATGGCGAGCCCGAGACCCGTGCCGACCCTGCGCACGTTGAGGTCGCCCGATTGGCGGTATTCTTCGAAGATCGCGGCGTGGTCGTCCTTGGCGATCCCGGGACCCGTGTCGGCGACGACCACCACCGCGAAATTCTGGCGCTTCTGGACCTGAACCGTGACGCCGCCTTCGGACGTAAACTTCACCGCGTTGCTGACCACGTTGGTCAGTATCTGACGCACTCGGCGCGGATCGGCCCAAGCTTGCGCGGACTCGCCCGACAGGCTGAGGGTCAGTGATTTGTGCTGCGCGGTGACGCGCGCCTCGCGCGCGACCTCGAGCGCGATCGCGTACACGTCAACGGCGCGTGGGCTGAGCTCGAGCTCGCCCGACTCGAGCGCCGACAGATCCAGGATGTCGCCGATCAGCGCGCGCAGGTGCTCTCCGCCGCTGCGCACCATCTCCAGGTTTTCCCGCGCCTCGTCGGAGAGCGGTCCGTCCACCTCACCCAGCAGCACCTCCGTGAAGCCGAGGATGGCGTTGAGCGGCGTTCTGAGCTCGTGGCTGAGCGCTGCGAGAAACGCGCTGCGGTCGCGGTCGTGCGCCAGCGCCCCGGCGAGATCCTGCCGGTAAGCGTGCTCGGCGGCGGCGAAGCGATCGACGAGCACGTTGAAGGCGTTCGTCAAGATTCCCACCTGGTCGATGGCGCGCACCGGGATCGACTTGCCGGCCGGGTTGCCTTCTTCGCTGGCCATTTCGGCGATGCGGTTCTTGACGTAGGTGACGTCCGCATGGACGCCGCGCGCGAGCGCGAACGCGACCAGCGCTGCGATGCCGACCAGGATCGCGGTCAGCGCGCCCAGAGATGTCACGAGCGATGCGAGCCCGGGCGGAGTGTCCGGCGGACGCAGGAGCACGATGACGGAGAGATGCTGCAGCGGCGGTCCGAGCGGTGCTGCGAAGAACGTCATCAGGCCCGAGGGCGTGCTGGCCTCGCCATTGCCGTTCACTAGCAGCTCGACGCGTTGCTGGCGCGTCGGCAGCGCCAGCGTTTCGTCCACGAGCACCTCGGCGTCCTGCCGCACGAGCAATAGCTCCGCTCCCGACGCGCGGGCAGCCCGCTCGATCAGGTTGCCGCGCTCCTGCGTGGGGGTCGCGCGCAGCCTCTCCGCCAGCCCTTTCGCGAGCAGCTCGCAGCGCAGCGCCATGGCTTCATCGCTCTGGGCCGAGAGCCGCCACAGACCGATCCCCGCGATGATCAGCGCCGCGAACAAACCGAGCACCGTGACGACTGCGGGCGCGAGCACCAGGAACGGAAATCGACGCCGGCGCTCCGTCATGTCAGCCGACCGTTACTCGTCCGTGGACAGTCTCGCGAACACCGCGTGGTCGAGCCAGCGCGAGCCGACGAACTCGGCTTGGCGCGCGATCCCTTCGAAGCGAAAGCCGAGCCGCGAGATCACCCGCAGGCTTGGGTAGTTGTCCGTCGCCGCTGCACAGCGAATGCGGTGAACACCCATGCGCCGGAGCGCGAACTCGGCGCTTGCCTGCGCGGCCTCGGTCATCAGCCCGCGTCCCGTAGCGTCGAGCCTGAGCCAGTAACCGAGCTCGCACGAGCGATGCAGATGCACGCAGGAATCGAGGCCCACCACTCCAAGCAATTGCCGCGACTGGCGGTCGCGCACGCAGAAACGTACCGCGCGCCCCGCGTCCCAGTCGGCTGCGCACGCTTCGGCGTAGCGCTGGCTCGCCTCCGGAGTGTTGTTGAACGGAACCCAGGGCAGCCAGCGTTCCAGATGCCAACGCGAGCCATCGACGGTCTCCCAGAGCTCGGGTCCGTCTCCGGCTTCGATGGGTAAAAGTACGATGCGCGCGCTCTCGGGCGGCGACTTACGTACCGCGGCACGTGACGGGATCGACAGCATGTGCGGAGCTGCGGCGGATGCCTGTAAATTGGGAGTGGTGGTCTGGTCTCGGTTTCTCACGTTTGCGCCGCTCACTGACCGTCACGGGCATTCCGCACGCACCACGAATGCCTCCAGGTGGCCGGCTTCGTAGTCTCGCCAGGATACGTACCATTCGCCGGGGCGTGTACCCGGAACGATAGCCGGAAACGGCTGCAGACCGCTCACCCGTGCCAGGGAGTCGCTCTCACCCAGCCCGTCCCGCTCGAGGGGCGCAATTTTCAGACGCGACGCCTCATAATAGGCCACGCGCGCGCGGGAGCCTGCGGCCGCCAGCGCCGGCCGTGACCCCTTGCTCGCGAATTCGCGATGCCAGATGGCCTCCCCGCGGTCCTTGTCGATGAACGCGGCGAGGGCGCCGGCGTTCTCGTCGTCCCACACGACGAAGCAGCCATCGGTCACGCACGCTACGCGCGGCTGGGCATTCTTGCCGTATTTTGCGCTCACCGGCTTCACCACGCCGATGTACCGGTCACGGTTGCTGGGGCGTCTGCTCTCGATGAGGCCCGTGGAAAGCACCGGGTCGTCGAGCTTGATGCGCAAGCTGAGCACGGTGTTCACGGCGCCGCGCTCGAGCGCATACAGGACGTACAGGTAGCCGTGCGCGATCGCGACGTCGGGCTTTCCGGCGGACGCCTTCACTGAACGGGACGACAGGTACGCGGTGAGTCGTACGGGGTCGGCCAGCGGCGACAGATCCGTCCCCAGGCGGCGCGCATACAGATCGTCTGCTCCCGACGCGACCTCTTCCTCCCACACGGCCCAGAACGTCCCGTCTTCAGCGCGTGCCAGGGCGGGATAGAATTCACTGCGCTTGACGGCGGAGATGCGCCGCGCGGGCCCCGCGATGCGCCCGTCGCCCTCCAGCATGCGCACGTACACGCCGGGATCGGCGCCCGAGTCCTCCCAGTAAATCAGGACCAGCTTTTCCTCGGCCGTGATCAGCTGCGGATAACGCACGGACTGCGCTTCGGGGGTGATGAGCCGCGCCGCGGAGACGCGGCGTAGGCCGTCGTCGAGCACGGTCGCAAAGCCCTGACGACGCCGCTCGTCTTGATGATTGTCCACCCACGAAACGATCGTGCCCGCGGGACCGACCGTGAGCGTCGGACGAGACACGGGGCTCACCAGATCGAACGGACGCGGGCGCCCCAAGCCGGTCACCTGGCACTGGCCCTTGTTTTCGAGAGCTGCGCCGACCTGCGTGAGGAAGGCGCGCGAGACGCCGCTGCCTCCGCTGTTGAACGCTTCCTTGAACATCGTGAGCGCGTTCTTGGGGTCTCGCTTCGCCAAAAACTCCTGCGCCCGCGCGATTTGCAGCGCATACGGCTCGGTCTCCTGCGGTTTGGCCTCGCTGTGCAGCGCGCCGCCGTCGCTGCCTTCTGCGAGGCCCGCATCGCCCCATGTGCCACGCTGCTCGATCGGAGGATTCAGCACGTAGAGCCACACGGCGTAACCGGCCAGGCTCATCACGGCGAGCACCAACAGGACGGCGATGGCGCGCCCCGCGCCGGTGCTCTCCGGCTCCGTCGTGGCGGCGGATTCGTCGGGTGAGAGCGTGACCTCGAGGGGGCGAGTTGCGTTCTGGTTCGGCGTCTCGGCACCTGCTGCGATGAGCAGCGGTTGGCTGCCGCGAATCAGGTCGTCGACGACGACGCCGTCCTCCGCGCTGTGCCGCGTCGGAGTCTTGATGTGCCCCGGCCGCTCGCGCAGGGCTTCGGTCAGCGACTCCGCGAACTCTTTGGCGGTTTGGTAGCGCTTGTCGACGTTGCGCTCCAGCGCCTTGAGAAACCACTCGTCGAAACCCGCCGGCAGATCGCTGCGCAGACGCGAGGGACGCGGCAGGGGCGCGCCGGCGATCTGCGCCAGAATCATCGCGACCCCTTGGTCCACGTTCCAGACCGTTTGCCCGGTCAGACATTCGTAGACGATGCAGCCGAGCGCCCACAAATCGGCGCGATGGTCGACCTCGCCTTGCCCCTTGGCCTGCTCGGGGCTCATGTAGGCGGGCGTTCCAAACAAGGCGCCCTCGCGCGTGAGCCGCACGGTTTCAGCGTCGGCGGCGGTCGGCTCGTAGAATTTCGCGAGCCCGAAGTCGAGCAGCTTGGCCACCAACTGGCCGTCCTCGCCGCGCGTCAAAAAGATGTTTTCGGGCTTCAGATCACGGTGAACGATGGTCGACTCATGCGCTCGCGCGAGGCCGCGGGCCGCGTGCGTCGAGATCGTGAGCGTGGTCTCCGGATCGAGCCGGCGTACGCGCGTCATCATGTCGTACAGGCTCTCGCCCTCGAGCAGCTCCATCACGAGGAAGGGGCGCTCCTCGAACATGCCCGAGTCGTACACGTCGCAGATGTAGGGACTGCGAATCGCGGCGCAGGCGCGCGCTTCGCGCAGAAAGCGCTCGCGTACGACGCGCGAAGTGATCAGCTCGGCGGCCAGGATCTTCACCGCGACGCGCTTGCCGATGTCGATGTTCTCGGCTTCGTAGACCGCGGCCATACCGCCGCGCCCGATTTCTCGGGTCACCCGAAATTTTCCCTCGAGGATCGTCCCGATCGGGACCTTGGACCTATTTTGAGGCGGCATCGATGGGTCTGGCGCTCGGCGGCAAGGATTCCGTTGGGATGAACAACTCTCGTAGCGCAGGGCAGAGATCAATGGAGCCGCCGAGGGGGCTCGTTAGCGCGGCCGGCCGCGCAGCGGCCAGAGTATGCCAGTAGAGCACGCGCAGCGGCCGGCCTGTTACGCCCTGCCGGAGCCAAAGGCCAGCCCCCCGCGGCTGTGGACGGCGGGGCAGCCCCGGAAAGCCCACGAGCTCGAGAGCCTTCGCGAAAGCCTTCGCGGTATAGGTGAGATCCAGTTGAAACCCCAAGCCGGCTCCGATTCCGAGCGCCATCTCCGCCTCCGGCGACGGCCAACCGTATCCGCGTCCTTCGTAGCCATGCTCGAGCTGGAGCCGTCCGCTCAAGTCTCGGATCTTCGGTGTTTGGCCGAGCGCACGCAGCGCGCGAAACGCCAGAGATAGCACGAGGGAACGGGTAAGGGGCGAATAGCCCCCGACTCGAACACCAACAACCTGAGCGTTCAGTCCCTCCAGCGCCGCTCCTGCCACGAGACCTGCCGCAGTTCCCCCCGAGCCCACCGCGACGACGATCAGGTCCGGTTGGGGGAGCTCACCACGGGCGATCTGCTGACCGAGCTCGCGAATCGCGTGCACATATCCCTGGGTGCCGAGTGCATTCGAGCCGCCTGGAGGCACGAAGTAGTCGCCACGCCGCAGGATCGTGACCAGCTTGATGGGCACAGCGGCGACCTTTCGCGCAGCGTGTACTTGAAGCCCCATGGCCACCGCGTCACTCAAAGTCTGCTCGGCGTGTTCGGAGGCAGGTTGCGGACACAGCACCGCGGCGGCAGCCATGCCGCGCGCGCGAGCGAATACGGCAGTGGCGAGAGCGTGATGGCTACCCGCGGCGCCGACGGTGACAATACGCTGCGCTGCTCGCGCCTTCGCATCGGCGAGGATCAGGTCGAGCTTGCGCGCCTTGTTGCCTCCGTAGAGCGCGCTGGTCAGCCCGTCGTCCTTGATCCACAGCTCGGCCGCGGGCGACGAGAGCTCGCGGGCGTGAAAAACCGGGGTGGGTCCGGTTCGAGAACCGTGCATGACGTTCGCTGTTTCAAACTGCGAGCAGTTATCGGGGTAGGATAGGCTCACCATGGTACGCCGCATAGTCGTCAATACGGGTGGAGGGGATGCTCCGGGCCTCAATGCAGTGATTCGCGCGGTCGCTGTCAGCTCGCACTGGCGAGGCTGGGAAGTGTACGGCATTCTTCATGGCTACCGAGGACTGATCGAAGAAGACCCAGGAGGCTTGGTGCGCCTCGACCGCAAGGCGGTGCGGGGCATTACGCACCTGGGTGGTACGATCCTCGGCAGCGCCAATCGCGGCGACCCGTTCCATTGTCCGCAGCCGAATGCGCAGGGAGAGCTCGTGCCGACCGACGTCTCGGCTCGCCTGATCGAACGCTTCAATGCGCTGGGGTTCGACGCGCTGGTTGCCATCGGCGGAGACGGCTCGATCCGTCTGGCCAAAGAGCTGCTCGCCCGGGGTCTGCCACGCGTCGTCGCGGTTCCGAAGACGATCGACAACGATCTCTTCGGTACGGACAAGACCTTCGGCTTCGACACCGCCGTCGCGACGGCCACGGACGCTCTCGACAAGGTCCATACCACCGCTCAATCGCACGAACGAGTGATGGTAATAGAGGTCATGGGTCGCTACGCGGGCTGGATCGCGCTGTACGCCGGCATCGCCGGAGGCGCAGACGTCATCCTCATCCCCGAGATCCCATTCAACATCGATCGCGTGTGTGAAAAGATCATGCGGCGCGAGGCGCGCCATCGCCATTTCTCGATCGTGGTCGTGGCGGAGGGCGCGCGCCCCGAAGGCGGCGAAATGATCTTCAAGGAAGGTAAGGGGCAGTTCAGCGAGCACGGACAGCTCGGCGGGATTGCCGCGCAGGTCGCGGATTGGATTCAGACCCGCACGGGTAAGGAAACGCGCAGTCTGGTGCTCGGCCACCTGCAACGTGGAGGCAGCCCGGTCATGAGCGATCGACTCCTGGCGCTGCGCATGGGCTGCGCTGCCACCAAGTTTCTGCACGAGAGCAACGAGAACGGCATGGTCGCCGTGCGAAACGATCGGATGGAGTTCATTCCGCTCAACGAAGCAACGGGTGCGATGCGCACCGTACCGCTCGATTCCAGCGTGCTTCAGACGGGCCGAGACCTCGGTTTGTGCTTCGGCGACGAGCCGGCCGGCTCGTTCCATCCGAGCTTCCCGCCGCCCGCGCCGACCTAAGCCTCGATTTCGCTCTTCCCAGTCCCAAGCCGCCGATTCCTCGCGTCTTTCACGGCATCTCGGGTGCGGTCGTGCTCGCATTAGCTCTGCTAGTGCTGCGCGCGCCCGCGCCCGATCTGCCGCGAAATCCGCTTCGGACTCGACGACTCGGTCCGTCGTCAGAGCGAAATCGAGGCTGAGGATCGTAAGCTTTTCGCAGTGACTTACCTGCGAAACATTTGCGAAACATGGTGCCCGCTACGTCCTTTCTGCGCTGCTCAGACGCGGCGCGGATGCTTTTTAACTGCCGCTTGCGGCTCCGTGATCTCCAGGAGGAGCCGGATAGTACGGGGCGAGAACCCCCAGAGTGGAGAGACAAATGAAGAAGGTCGAGGCGATCATCAAGCCGTTCAAGTTGGACGAGGTAAAGGACGCCCTGTCGGAGGTCGGCATTCAGGGCATGACGGTCACCGAGGTGAAGGGCTTCGGTCGCACCGGTGGCAAGAAGGAAGTCTATCGCGGCTCAGCGTACGTCGTGGACTTCGTCCCCAAGGTGAAGCTGGAGATCGTCGTGCCGGACGACTTGACGCATCAGGTCATCGACGCCATCGAGAAGAGCGCGAAAACGGGTCGGATCGGTGACGGAAAGATCTTCGTCGGGCCGATCGATGAAGCCGTGCGAATCCGTACCGGCGAAAGAGGTGAAGAAGCGATCTGACGTTGTTGCTAGCATGCCCCGCGAGCGCGTAAGGGCGTCGCGCTCGCGAGGAGTAGGCCATGGATCCGAAGCAGGTCATCGAGCTGGGCAAAAAAAGCGGGGCGGTGATGGTCGATCTGAAGTTCATCGACCTGCCCGGAAAATGGCAGCACACCAGCGTGCCGATCGAGCGTCTCTCCATCGAAAGTTTCGAAGAGGGGTTCGGTTTCGATGGCTCTTCGATCCGTGGCTTCCAACCCATCAACATGAGCGACATGCTGCTCATGCCGGATCCAGAGACGGCGGTGCTGGATCCATTCTGCAAGCACCCCACTCTGTCGCTGCAGTGCACGATCCAGGACACGATTACCCGACAGAACTACTCGCGCGATCCGCGCCACATCGCGCGTAAAGCCGAAGCTTACTTGAAGAGCACCGGCATCGCGGACACGGTGTACTTCGGTCCCGAAGCGGAGTTCTTCATCTTCGACGACGTGCGCTTCGATGCTGGCGCGAACGAGGCGTATTACCGCATCGACTCCGTCGAGGCCGACTGGAACACCGGCCGCGACGAGCGCCCGAACCTCGGCCACAAGATCCGTCACAAGGAGGGCTATTTCCCGACGCAGCCCAACGACACGCTGATGGACATCCGCACCGAGATTTGCCTCGAGATGAAGGCAGTGGGGATCGAGGTGGAAGTGAGCCACCACGAAGTCGCCACCGCGGGGCAGGGCGAGATCGACATGAAGTACGACAGCCTGGTGCGCTGCGCGGACAAGCTCATGTGGTTCAAGCACATCGTCAAGAACGTCGCTTACCGCAACGGCAAGACCGCGACGTTCATGCCGAAACCCATCTACGGGGACAATGGCAACGGCATGCACTGCCACCAGTCGCTCTGGAGGGACGGCAAGCCACTGTTCGCTGGAGACGGATACGCGGGAATGAGCGAGCTCGCGCTCTGGTACATCGGTGGCATCTTGAAGCATGCGCGCTCGCTGGCCGCGCTCACCAATCCCACCACGAACAGCTATCGCCGGCTGGTGCCGGGCTTCGAAGCGCCCGTGAACCTGGCATACTCGAGCCGCAATCGGTCGGCGGCGATTCGCATCTCGACCTACTCGGCGTCGCCGAAATCACGACGCATCGAGGTTCGCTTCCCCGACCCGAGCTGCAATCCGTACGTTGCTTTCCCGGCCATGATGATGGCGGGCCTCGACGGAATTCAGAACAAGATCGATCCCGGGGATCCGCTCGACAAGGACATTTACTCACTCTCGCCCGAGGAGCTGAAAGACGTCGCGCGCATGCCGGCGTCCCTCGAGGATTCGCTGGACGCGCTCGAGCGCGATCATCAGTACTTGCTCAAGGGCGACGTGTTCACCCGCGACGCGATCGAGATGTGGCTCGACTACAAGCGGGAGCGCGAAGTGCAGCAAGCACGCCTGCATCCGACGCCGCTCGAGTTCCACATGTACTACGATATTTAGCGGCTCAATCGCGGGGCGAGCGATCCGCGGATCTGTTCGCCCCTCATGTAAGTCGCTCTCCGGCGTGCTTGTGCGGCTGTGTGGTCGGAAGTAAGTGCGCAAGACTACGGAGCTTTCGCGCGGGTGCGCCTGGCCTGTACTGAGGTTCGATGTTAAGGTCCGAGTAGCTCTTTGGCAGCGGATCACGACATCCACGAGACCACCGTCGAGGTCACGGTGAGTCGTGAGGCAAATACGATTCGCCGGGTGCTCCCCGGCCAAGCGTTTCTTGTCGTCATCGCCGGGACGCGTCTCGGCTACCGCACGCTGCTCAGCGAGCAACCGCTCGAGATCGGACGTGGATCAGCGTGCGGCCTGGTGCTCGACGTCGACTCGGTCAGCCGCCAGCACGCCCGCATCGAGTGGCTGGGCAGTTGTCACCGCGTGGTCGATCTGGGCTCGACCAATGGCACGTACGTGAACGAGCTGCGCGTGTCGGAGCACGTCCTACAGGACGCCGACCGCCTGCAGATCGGCAAGGTGCTGCTCAAGTACATCGGCGGCAACAACATCGAAGGCGCCTATCACGAAGAAATTCAGCGCCTGATGCGTTTCGATGGGCTCACCGGCGTCCACAACAAGAGCCACTTCGAGGAGACCTTCAAGAACGCGCATTGGGCGGCGCGCGCGCAGTCCCTGCCGCTCAGTTTGATCTTGTTCGATCTCGACCGCTTCAAGGCCATCAACGACAACCATGGCCACACTGCAGGGGACGCGGTTTTGCGTCAGGTCGCGTACATCGTGGCCGAACAGATGAGTCAGAACGAGCTGTTTGCGCGGGTTGGCGGCGAGGAGTTCGCGGTGCTCTGTCCGGGCAGCTCGTTCGCACAGGCCGGTGCGCTGGCCGAACGCCTGCGCGCCGCCGTCGCAGAAGCCAAGTGCACGTTCGACAACGTGATCATTCCGGTGACCATCAGCCTGGGCGTCGCGGAGCGCGAGCCCGCCGGAAGCGAAAGCGCCGAAGCACTGTTCGAACGCGCCGACGGGCAGCTCTACGCCGCCAAAGCCGCCGGCCGCAACTGCGTTCGGTAGGTCAGCTTCGACCACTCCGCGTTTTTCTCACTGAGCTCTTCCAAAGCGTTGATCGTCCTCCGGCAGCCAAATCAAGACCGCCCAGAGGTGCCCGAAGGGATCGATGATATGCGCGTAGGTGCAGCGCTCGTCATCGGCAGCCCTGCGAAGTACGCGATCAGGGCCGTCGCACAAGCGAACCTCCACTCGCGCGCCCAGCCGCACGGCTCGTTCAATCCAAGCATCTGCGTCATAAACCCGATGCTCGTAGAGTGGTGTTCGTCCTTTTCTGTACGAAGACTTCGCGCCAACCGCGGATATGGCAGAGCGGCCGAAGTTGCGTTTTGAGTGTCTGCCACGTGCTCAAAAGTTTCGCGCCGGCTGCGCCACCCCCCAGCAGACGGGATGAATGGGGGAGTGAATGGGGAATGGGCGAACGCGAAACGCGGTGCGGATGGGGATGCGGATGGGGATGCGGATGGGGATGCGGACGCGCACGGGGATGGGGATGGGGTGAGGATGGGGGATGCGGATGGGGGATGCGGATGGGGGATGCGGATGGGGGATGCGTTCGAACGAGGCGGCTCAGGCGAACGCGAGCGCGTAGGGGCGCCCCAGCGCTGGGACGGAAGCTGGATACTTCGAGCGGCTTGATTTTTGGGGGGTAGCGCGGGGCGGCGCTGGGGCGGAGGTTCGCGGACGGACGGCTAAGAGAACTGTCGCTCGGGGTTTTTGATTTTGCACTCGTGCTCGGCCGCCTCAAGGGGCTGGAGCTTCGCTCCGCCCGCGCTGCGCGCGGCGCCTGCGGCGCCCTTGACCCGGCCTCCGACTCGAGAGCGGGGGGTCCGCCTGAATCGCGCCACAGCAGGCGCAAGAAAGGCAGAACCTCATGTTGCGGATTTATCCCATTGCTCTCGAATGGCTCAAAGCAGTGCGGCCGTTGATCGCGCAGATTGCTCGGTACGACGGCGATCTGGCGAAGCAGCTCCGGCGGTCGAGCTCCTCGGTGATTCTCAACCTGGGTGAGGGCATGTACTCGCGCGGTGGACACCGCACGAATGCGTACGGCGTGGCGCTGCGCGAGATGGGCGAGAGTTACTCGGCGCTGCAAGCCGCGCAGGTGCATGGGTACGTCACAGCGCTCGAGCCG
Organism: Polyangiaceae bacterium; assembly: GCA_036520475.1. Lineage (GTDB taxonomy): Bacteria > Myxococcota_A > Polyangia > Polyangiales > Polyangiaceae > DATDJP01. Next base: position 26,547 of record DATDJP010000349.1, read on the forward strand.
CAGTTCGAGACACAGTGCCGTCGGATACTCGGCACACTCGTGAAGTTGGCGCTTCCAAAGCGCTAGCAGATGTCCCGTGCACGCGACGCGCGCCGCTGCGTGTCGCGTGCACGGACGGGGGACGTGCGAGGAGCGATGCGACGCGACGTCGATGGGCGGTCTGGATGCCCTCGTTTGTGAGCGGTGTGCTCGCTGTTCGCGAAAGGAAGGGGATCGCAGGAAGGCGAGGCAGGACTTTGGGAGGCGCCACCCCAGATGCGAAAGAAGCGGGGCATAACAGGCGCAGCGGAGCGAAGCGCCAGCGTAGCGAAGCGGAGCAGCGGGGGCCCCGCCTTTCGCGAACAGCGAGCACACCGCGAGCCGCGCCGTGAAGGGTTTCGGGGAGCGCGGCGTGGGGCGGTGCGCCAGTGCGAGTGATCGGTGCCTGTGTCGTGGCGGCCCGAGGTGTGCGGCACCGAGGCCGCGCCGGCCGTCTAGGCCGAGCAGAGTGGACAAAACGAGGCCGGCCCAAGGGGATCCAAGGGCCGGCTGTTGTACGAGCAGCGCGTTGCGCGCGAGGCGCGTCACGCCTGTCACGTGTTGCGCGAGAAGAGAGGAGGGATCAGGCGACTGCGGAGTCGCGACGGCCCTTCTTCTTCTTCGGCTCCGGCTTGGCAGGGGCGGCCTTCTTGCCGCCCTTCTTGCTGGCGCTGGCGCGAGCGGAACCGTTCGTGCCGTTGCTCGCGCGGGCGCTCGACTTGACGGGCGAGCCGGACAGATCGCTGGCCATCTCCTCCGCGCGGTCCGCCTGCTCCCAGCGGAATTCGCTGCGGCCGAAGTGACCGTACGCCGACGTGGCGCGGTACACGGGCTTGAGCAGGTCCAGCGTTTCGATGATGGCGCGCGGACGCATGTCGAAGTTCTTGAGGACGTAAGCCGAGAGCTTCTCGTCTTCGACCTTACCCGTGCCGAACGTGTGCACGTACACGCCCACGGGCTGCGCCACGCCGATCGCGTAAGCGAGCTGAACCTCGCAGCGGCGGGCGAGCCCCGCAGCCACGATGGTCTTGGCGACCCAGCGCGCGTAGTAGCAAGCGGAGCGATCGACCTTGGACGGGTCCTTCCCGCTGAATGCGCCGCCGCCGTGACGGCCCATGCCGCCGTAGGTGTCGACGATGATCTTGCGTCCCGTGAGGCCCGCATCACCGAAGGGGCCGCCGATGACGAAGCGGCCGGTCGGATTGACGAAGTACTTGGTGTCCTTGTCGAGCAGCTTCGCCGGCAGGCTCTTCTTGATGACGAGCTCCATCATGGCTTCTCGGAGCGTCTTGTGTTTGACGCTGGGCGAGTGCTGGGTCGACAGCACGACGGCATCGATGCGCTTCACGTTGTCGCCCTCGTACTCGACCGTCACCTGGCTTTTGCCGTCGGGGCGCAAGAAGTCGACCTTCTTCTGCTTGCGGACCTCGGCGAGGCGCTTGGTGAGCGCGTGCGCGTACATGATGGGAGCCGGCATCAGCTGCTCGGTCTCGTCGCTGGCATAGCCGAACATGAGGCCCTGGTCGCCTGCGCCCTGCTCCTTGTGGAGGCCCTCGCCTTCCGTGACACCTTGCGAGATGTCCGGCGACTGCGGCTCGATCGCGGTGAGCACGCCGCAGGTCTCGCTGTCGAAGCCCATCGCCGAATCGGTGTAGCCGATGTCGCGAATGACCTCGCGCGCCAGGCGGCCGAAGTCGATCCACGCCTTCGTCGTGATCTCTCCCGCGACGACGACGAACCCCGTCTTGCACAGCGTTTCACAAGCGACGCGGCTCTTCGGATCTCCCGTCAGCGCTGCGTCCAGGACGGCGTCGGAAATTGCGTCGCAAACCTTGTCCGGATGCCCTTCGGTGACTGACTCGGACGTGAACAGATAACGGCTCATCTCAACTCCCAGTGTGTCTTGAAGCGGCGTGCGAAGGCTCGCTGCCGCGGTCGCGAGAGCTTCGGGCCTTCGCGAGAGGGCGGGACGGTAGCACGTTTCACGAGCCACAATGCCCGGCTTTTGCGGCTCGGTCTTCCGCGTCCTCGCGTCCTCGAGACGGAGCGGCAGCGCGGCAGAGCGCCGAAATCCCGGAGGCTTGCCGCCGCCAGGGTCCCCGGGCAGCGCTGCCGCGGAACGGGTCAGTCGAGGCGGGCGCGCGCTTTTTGCCGCAACAAGCGCGCGAGTGTCTTGACGAGATCACGGCTGTCCGCCGGCTTCGTCAGGTACGCATCTGCCCCGGCGTCACGACCCCGCAAGGCGTCGATGCGCGCGTCCTTGCCGGTGATGACGACGATCGGCACGGAAACGTAGCGCGCGTCGTCACGCAGGGCTCGGATCAAGCCGAAGCCGTCCAGGCGCGGCATGATGACGTCCGTCGTGACGGCGTCGAAGCGCTGCGCGCGCGCCAGCTCGAGGCCGGCCACTCCGTCGGCGGCAGCGGCGACGTCGAACCCGGCTTCCGTCAGCTCGCGCCGCAACGACTCCCGCAGTACGTCGCTGTCCTCTACGACCAGGATCCTCCCTCGCGTAGAAGTTTGCAGCACGGGTGGAGTTGGCGCCGGCCCGGATCCTCGCTGTCGCGCACGTGCGCTCACCTCGGCCAGGTCAACGACGAGCAGGACCCGGTCCTGGATCAGCGTGGCTCCGATAGCGCACGGCACCTGCGCGAGCAGTCCGCCGAGCGGTTTCAGAACCACCTCGTAGCGGCCGAGCACCTGCTGCACCACGAGGCCAAGCTCCTCGCTGCCGACCTGGACGATGACCACGTTGACATCGGACGTCGCCTTGTTGCGTGCGCCGAAGCCCAAGACCCTGCCGAGCTCGACCAGCGGGATCAATCTTGCCGACACCCGGAGGCAGAACCCGCCCGCCACCTGTTCCACGTCGTCGCTCTTCGCCGCCTGTGCGCTCACGACCGCGTCCAGGGGAATCGCGACCACCTCGCCGGCGACGCGCGCCGCCAGCACCTGAGTGATCGCGAGCGTCAAAGGCAGACGGAGCTCGACGCGCGTGCCCCGGCCGACCTCGGAGAACAAAGCGACGCTGCCCTTCAATTTCGCGATCGCGTCGCGCACCACGTCCATGCCAACGCCACGGCCGGAGACGTCGGAGACCTCGCGCGCCGTCGAAACGCCGGGCTGGAAGATCAAGGCGTGCACCTCCTCCGGACTCAGGTCGCCGGCTTGCTCGGGCGAAAGTACACCCTTTTCGATGGCCTTCTGGCAGAGCTTCTCGGGATCCAGCCCGCGTCCGTCGTCGGCGATCGTGACCAGGATCTGCCCGCCGCGTTGCTGCGCGTGGAGGGTGATCGTGGCGACCTCGGGCTTGCCGGCGGCGCGTCGCACGTCCGGCGCTTCCACGCCGTGATCGACGGCGTTGCGCACGAGGTGGAGCAAGGGATCGTCGAGACGCTCGACGAGCACCTTGTCGAGCTCGGTCTCGCTGCCGCTGATCTCCACGCGCACCGGTTTGCCGAGACGCTGGCCGAGCTCACGCACGCTGCGCCGGTGTTTGGTGAACAGTTGCGCGATGCGCACCATGCGCAGCTTCATCACCGTATCCCGCAGCTGGCCGATGCTGAGCTGCAGCGCGCCGACGGCGCCGTCCAGGTCGGCCGACGTCTCGCGCAGCACGCGTTCGACGCGCTGCACATCGTCCGCGAGCGGGCTCGGCCGAGAGGCCGCGGAGGCGGCGTCCAGCGCGACCAGCCGCTTGCGAACCTGGACGAATTCACGGAGTAGCGTGCTCTGGACCTCCGCGATCGACGTCAAACGCCCTCGCGCGAGCACGACTTCGCCGACCAGATTGAGCAGCAGGTCGACCTTTTCGAAATCGATGCGGAGCGTGCTCTGCGCGCTGGAGATGCCCAGCGCGTCACTGGCCTTGCCGCCCTCTGCGCGTGTTTCGGGCGTCGTTGGCAGAGCGGGAGGCAACGAGCGCCGGGCGGCGTTCGGATCGGCGAGCCGCAGCAAGAGCTCGCCGACGTCCAGATCGATGTTCTGTCCGGCGCGCGCGCGTTCCAGGATCGCACGCAAGGCGTCGAGCGCTTCCAGCAGCACGCTGACCAGCGCGGTGTCACAGCTCCGCTTCCCGTCGCGCAGCTCGCCAATCAAGTCTTCCGCGCGGTGCGCCACCTGGTTCATCTTGGTGAGCCCGGCGAACGCGCTCGATCCTTTCAGCGTGTGCAAATCTCGGAAGATTTCCGCGACCAACTCCGGGTCGTCGCCGCGCTCTTCCAGCAGCAGCAAGCGCTGGCTCAGGCCCTCCACGCGCTCGAAGCATTCATCGAGGAACGCTTGCACCATGTCGGCGTCGAGCTGCGGGACCCAGTGTGACTCTTCAGCCTCCCCGGCGGCCGGCGCTGTCTGTGGAATGAAGGCGGCGCCGGGCTCTTCCGGCGAGTCGCCGCGTACGAGCTCGCGACCCAGGCGACGCAACAAGGATTCATCGACGCGAGCGCCCGAGCTATCGCCCGAGCCGAGCGACTGTGTCGCTCGTCCGAGCTCGTCGATCGCGAACAGCAGCTCCGCGACCGCGGCCCTTTCGCTCTCCAAGATCGCACGAGCGAGCTCGCTCAAACCCTCCGCGCCGAGCAGCGCAGCGTCGACGACGAATGGAATCAGCGCGGCCTCGAGCGCCGCTCGCCGCTTTCGCGGCTCGGCCTGCGAGAGGGCGACGCGCGCCGCCTGCAGGCGGGGCGGGGCCAACGTCAAGAAGAGCTCGTACGGCTCGGCAGAGCTCACGGCACCCTGGGGCGATCAGCCAGAGTTGCGAGCGGCGTCCGCCCGCGCTTTCAGTTCTTGCGCGCGCTGGACCCAGCCCTCCCGCCGGATACGGTCCGGAGATATGCGGAGTGCCCGCGCCAGTTCGCGCACGCCGTCGTCACCGAGCGCCGCAATCTGTGCGTAGGTGTAGACGCCGGCGGCTTTGAGCGCACGCTCGAATTTCGGCCCGATTCCGCGGATTTTCTTGAGATTGT
>DATDJP010000350.1:0-13122 GCA_036520475.1 Polyangiaceae bacterium
CTTCCCAGCGCGACTGGTACGGCCAGGACGTCAAAGGTCAGAGCCTGGGCTTCCGTTGCGCGAAGTAGCTCTGCGCGTCAGCGTGCGCGTGCGATCGGCGCCTGAGCGTTGAACAGGCCCTATGGCTTGGAGTGCTGGGTACGCCGGCGGAGCGCGTCTTTCACGCGCGCGATCAGCTCGAGGCTCGCCTCGCGAGCGAAGAGCAGCGCTGAGCCGATGTAGACGAGCGCGCCGACTACGATCTCGACGATCAGCAAGGGCAGGACGGGGATGCCGCCGAAGGAGAGGATCAGGTGCCGGATACCGAGCACGGCGAGCGCCATGGGCACGCAGGCGACCAGGGGGGCGCTCAGGCTCAAGAGCAGGGTACGCAGCGGAATGCCGTCGGTATTTTTGATGACCCACAGGCAAGCCACCATGTGGCAGCCGAAACCGAGGCCGACTGCGGCGCACGTCCACAAGGCGCTGGCGCGGCCAATCGTCACGATGGCCAGTAGCAACACGATGAGCTTGAAGAACTCGAGCCACATCAGCGCGCGGGGCAGGTGCCGCGCCTGCAAGTACGACGCAACGACCCAGCCCACCGGGCGCGTCACCGACAGCGCCGAGAGCAACACGAGCATCGGCGCGACGGACTGCCAGCGCGGATCGAAGATCACCGCGACCAGCGTGTGAGCCACCGCCCCGAGGCCCACGGCCAACGGAAATACCACCAACCCGAGTAGGGTCATCGACCGTACCAGCGCGGTCTTGCGGCGCTCTGGATCCATGCGGGCAAATGACGGAACGAGCACGTCGCCGACTTGCTCGCCGATCTGCATGGCGGGTACGTCCGCCAAGTTGTACGCGAGGTTGTACATACCGGTGGTGCTGGGGCCGAAGAATTTGGAGACGAAGAAGTTGTCCCAGCGCCGCGCCGCGAACGCTGCGAGCGCTGCTCCGGAGATCGGCAGACCGAACCAGAACAGCTGGCGCGTGACGCTCCACTTCATAGGGCCCAGGGACGCCCAGTCGCGCCAGTTCGCGGCGACGCAAACGATGATGGTGCGCACGAACGAACGCGCGACGTTACCAATCACGATGGCCATGCCGCCCCATCCCAGGAAAGCCAGTCCGAGCGAGCTCGCCGTGTACGCGATATCGCCCGCCGTCCGCTCGGCGCTCACCACGCCGAAACGCATGTCGCGCACCAGGATACGCTCGGGAATGTAGTAGATGCGGTCGAGCAGGCCGCTCACGATCAGGCCGGGCAAAAAGCGGGCTGCGGCGGGCGCATCGAGCAGCGGACCCAGCGGCCGTCCAATGACGAACAAAAAGCCCAGCACCAGCACCCCCAGCACGACGTGATAGACGGTGGCGTGGTACGCCGCCTCGCGCCCGGCATCCGGCGTGGCGATCAGATACTGCCCGAAGCCGAGCGTCGAGACTTGGCTAGCGGTCAGCACCATCACGGCCGCGATCGTGACTTCGCCGTATTCAGCGGGAGCGATGAAACGCGTGATGACGAGCGTACCGATGAGTCCGATGGCGCGCGAGGCGAAGCCCGCAGAGATCGACCAAACGGCGCTGCGCACCGTCTGACGCGCGAGCGACGTGCCAGCCAAAGCCTGCACCTTTCATCCCTTCGAGCCGATTGACGTCTTCAAGGCACGTAAATGTTGTCGCCCGCGAGGATCACGAGGTCCTGTTCGGGCGCGTCACCTTCCAGGACATCGTCGTAGTCGACGGGGATACGACGAATCTTCCCGCTCGGATCCTTGCGCACGATGACGATCTCGTCCTCTGCATAGCGGTTCGGGCCCCCGGCCAGGGCGAGCGCTTGGCTCACGGTGACATAGTACCGGGACGTGAATATGCCGGGGTGTCCGACGTTACCAGCGACGGTAAAGCGGTAGCTGTTCACTTCGGTGACGGCCACGGTGACGATCGCGTCTTTTACGAATCGGCCGACGCGCTCGCGTATTTCTTTCGTGAGCTGGTCGGGCGTCTTGCCCACGGCGCGCACCTCGCCGATGAGTGGCAAGGTGATGGTGCCGTCCGGGCGCACCGTTGCTTCCGCCGAGAGCTCCTGATCTCTCCAGACGGAAATCGCGAGCGTGTCAGCAACCCCCACCACGAATGGACGGCCTCGCGGGTCGTACTCCTGGGCGTAGGGATGGCGGCTAGTTCTGCTCGAGCCGATGCAGGCGGAGCAGGCGAGCGCGAGGCTCACGAGGATGAGCGAAAGGCGAAGCTTGGGTAGCACAGGATCCTCTAAGTGAATGAAAAGACGCCGCTCGGACGGCGGCGGGCCCTATTCTAAGTACGCGCGCTGCCGTTCGCCAACGGCTCCCGCTCCGTCGGCCGCGCGGATTGGCCGCAGCACGCCTTCAAGCGACGCTCGAGCAGCTCCCCGAGGCGAACCTGCGACCAGAGCGGCGTGAAGGTGTGGTCGGGCCCGGCGATGACGTCGAGGCTGAATCCGGGGTGGCGGAGCAGCGCGCGCTCGTGTGGGATCACCGCCTCGTGGAAATGTTCGAGGCCGGGGTCGTCCCCGCTGTAGATACAGGAGACGCGGCATCCTCGGTCGCACAGGCCCCGCAGCTGTCGATAGAGCGAATTGGGTACCCGAGCTGCCACGAGCGACTGCCGGACGAGCTCCCAGCGGGATTGGGCCACTGCGCGCGCGCGCGTCGCGAGCACGCCTGCGATGTAGCTGAAATCCACGCCGCCGCGCAGAGCCTTGGCCCAGCTGGAGGCGCGGAACAGCGAGCGCTGATAGTACCGTGCCTCGCTGAAGTTCTTGCGCCGCTGAACCTCGAGGCTGTCCCCGTCCTTGTATTCGAATGTCTGCGGATTGACGAGAAGCAGGCCGCTCACTCGCGGCTCCGCGAGCGCTGCATGGAACGCGGCGTACGCTCCGGAGCACAACCCCACGAGCACGAACTGTTCGGCGACTCCCAGGCGCACGAGCTCCTCTATGGCCGCGCGCACGTCTAGAGCCGCATGTTTCGAATAGAGGCGGTTCTCGGCGGTGCCGCTCTCTGCTGCACTGTCACCGATGCTGGAAATATCGAGACGTAAGCTGGGTACGCCCTGTGCCCCCCAGCTTCGCGAAAGGCCCACGTACATTCGATTCATGCCGATGCGATGAATCGCGCCAGGGTTCAGGAAAATGGCCGCGGTGCGCGAGCTCGCTCTCGGCCGCTCTGCGCACTTGGGCTGGGCCTTCGCTTCGTTGAGAATTCCGAACAGCTTCTGCTGGCCGATGCGTAAGATTCGTTCCCGTACGGCGTGCGCAAAGACCGTGTCGACGGCGGGGGCCGGTGCGCTGCGTAGGGCGCTGGAAACGGCCGATGAGCGTCGCCGCCGCCGCCCGAGCCAGCGCTCGATGCTGGCCAAGCTCTGTTCCGGGAGCTCCGATTTATGCGGATCGGTCAGCATGGCCGCGAAACCTGGCAACGCTTCGCTGGTCGTGTTCAAGCCCAGGCGCTCCAGTTGGGGGACCGCACGCAGGTCGGTTCCGAGCTCATCTCGCGCGATCAGGAGCGCGTCCCGCGCCGAGCAGTGGCTGAGCTCCCTGATATCGAGACCCTTCAGGGTGAGCGCCGTCTCTGCGGTCAACGCGAAGCCTAGAGCCTCGTCCACCTCGGCGGTTTGCGTGGCAGCGGGTGCATTCAGCGTCTCCTCGTGGACTCGCTGGAGGACTTTGAGCTCGCGCAGGTAGGCCTTGCCGTTCAGGCACGGCGCCCACAGGATGAGGCCGCTGACGTCGTGCCGCTCGCATGCCGCGTGCAGGGCCAGGAGCCCGCCGAGGCGAACGCCGAACAGCACGACCTGTTCGACACCGGCACGCTGCAATTCGCCGATTGCGGCGTGGATGCTGTCGATCCACGCGCGCACTCGGCCCGGGTCGGTGTCGTCGCCGAACGAGTCTCCGGTGCCGTCGTAATCGAAGCGCAGCGCGGTGTGACCGGCCCGAGCCAGGCGCTCGGCCAGGTGGCGGTAGGTGCGGTGCGCGCAGATCGCTTCGTATCCGAAGGGATTGCACAGGACCACACCGGTACGGTCGCCGCGCGAGGCCGGCTCGTGGAGCAATCCGAGCAGCGGTCGCTCTGGCGGGCCGAAAAACATGCCGCGCGGCAGCGGACATTCCGCCGCGCTGGCCGCTTCGGGCACGTCATTCAGCTGGGTCGTCAGCATGGAATCGAGCAGCGCGAGGGATCCCTGCGCCTCGGTTGCTGCGAACGGCTGCGGAGCGGTTCGCGGAATTTCACTGACCAAGCAAGTACCATCGCGCAGCGCGGAGGTGCGAAAATCGGGCCAATTGCGTTGCTCGGTGGACACGGAAGGATCGCCGCCTGCGCCGGGGTGCGTCGCTCTCTCGGGGCTCACAGTCTGATCGGAATCGCGCAGGGCTTGCGCAGCCGCGCAGAGCTTGCGACGATCAAGCGAGAGAGTGCCTTCGGCGTGACGAACGGGCGGGCAGCGTCGCGCGCAAAAAACACTCCCGGATACGCAGGCTTGGGCCTCGATGGGCCGACCGGTCGCGGAAGCGGTACGAACCCTGCTTTATCGCCCTACGTATGTTCGCTTTGCCGGGCATCGTCGCGCTTATCGCCTTCATTTACGCTCGCCCGCAGGAGTTCTTCGAATCCCTGCAGAGTGTGCCCTTCCTTTATCTCTTCTTCTTCCTTGCCATCTTCGGCTTGGTGCTCGACCTGCGTGTCGGGTACACGCGCTTGCGAGGTACGCCTCATCTATTGTGGGTCGGGCTCTTTTATGTCTGGTGCATGGTCACGGCGGCCATCCAGGTGCCCAGCCAGCTCTTGTCTTACGTCATCTCCCTGGCGATCTCGATCGCGCTTTATTTGGTGATTGCGCACGGCATTCAATCTTTCAAAGGCCTGGAGCTCGTCACGAGCGCCGTGCTCGGGATGGTGCTGTTCGTCGCGGCAATCGGAGTCCACCAGGGATTTTCAGACGAGCAATGCATCATCGTCGACGAAGCGGTCGTAGGCGACCAGACCACCGGCAAACCCGACGGTCGGCCCTGCGAAACGCCGCGCGAGTGTTACGTCGGGGACGCCGAACCCGGCGCACAGTACCTGTGCGAACGCGTCGGGCTGCTCGGAACGACTTCGATCAGCAATGGGCGCGTTCGCTATCGCGGCGTTCTACAGGATCCGAACGAGCTCGCGCTGGCCGCGAGCATCGGAATGCCGCTCGCCTTTGCGCTCGGGCAAAGGCGCCGCAAGGCATCCAATTCCATGATCGCCGTGTTCACGGTGCTGCTCGTGCTCGTGTGCGCGATTTTGACGCGCTCCCGCGGCGGGCAGCTCGTGTTCCTGGCGGTCTTGGCCACTTACTTTTTCCGGCGTTACGGGCTCAAGGGCATCCTGGCCGGCGGCTTTTTGGCGCTGCCGCTGCTGGCGCTAGGCGGTCGCGGGGGCGGCGAAGCCGAGACGTCCACGATGGAGCGCACCGAGTGCTGGTACGAAGCGCTCCAGATCTTCCGCGGTAGTCCCCTCTACGGCGTCGGCATCGGACAGTTCGGGGAATACCACTACCTGACGGCGCACAACTCTTACTTGCTCGCGTTGGCGGAGCTCGGCTTTCCGGGCGCCGTGCTTTTCTGCACGTTGATCTACGTCTCTTTCAAGATTCCGCTGGCGATCTTGAAGCGCTATCCCTCGCCGGTGCGCAGCCGGCGGGCGGGAGTCGTGCTGGCAGAGGACGTCGGCCCGACGGGCGTGGATCTCGAAGCCGCCGGCGTGGCGCGGGCTTGGGCCCTGGGCATGCTGGCGGCCTTCTGCGGCCTCGCCGTCGGCATCTTCTTCCTCTCGTTTTCCTATCACTACGTGCTGTGGATCTACATGGGCCTGTCCGGCGCCCTGTACTCCGCCACGAAAGCTCACGATCCGGATTTTGCCGTAAAATTCGGCTGGCGCGAGTTCGGCTTCGTCGTCCTCGGCGTGCTCGCGCTGGCCGCCGCGGTGTTCCTCTTCACGCGACTGTCTCTGTAGTCGTCCTTGGCATGTCTTCTGCTTTTCGGGGCAACATGCTTGCTTCAGTCTTGGTGAGTCGAGCGCTTTCGGTGCTCGCGCTCGTCGTGCTCGGCGCGATGGGCGCGGCAGGTTTGCGCTGCTCCGCAAAATCTGCGTTCAAGAAGCCGCAAACAGCGGAAGCTCCGCTGGTACCGGTCGCCGTCGGTCCTGCGCAGCTGCAAGTGCGCAAAACCGATACGGGGCAGCCGCGCATCCTATTGGACGAGCGCACCAAGTCGGCGCTGCGGGGCGCGGCTCAGCAAAACACCCCGGCGTGGCGCGCCGTGGCCGCGCGCTGCGAGGAGGTCCTGCGGGTGCCTTTGCCGGCGGGATACGAAGCCTTCAACTGGGCGAACGCGGTCGCGACGCTGTCCTTGTGCTGGCATGCCACGGGTGAGGAGCGCTATTCCGCCGGCGGTGTCGCCTATCTGCAGGCGCTGGTCGACGATCGGTACAAGGTTGGCGACGGCAAGGGTGGGGATCACGTCGTTCAGCACGACAACGGCTACGGGATCCGCACGTTCGGCGCGTATTCCGCGCTCGGTTACGATTGGCTGCGGGGCGCACGCGACCTCACTCCGGAGCTGCAGCGCCGCATCACGGATCGCCTGGACGCCTGGCTCGCCTGGTACGGTGAGAAGGGCTACTTGCGCGACAACGCCGTCGCCAACTACTTCTGGGGTTACCTCACGACGCTGACGTTCGCTGGCGTCGCGCTGCACGGCGAAAATCCCGAGGCTGCGCGCTGGCTCGAGACGGCGCGCGGCCTGCTCTCCAAACAAGTCTTGCCCGTGTTCCGCGAGAAATTGCGGGGCGGTTACTGGCCCGAGGGTTGGCAGTACGGCGAGTACACCACCCTCGAAATGGCGCTCGTGGCCCTGACGTTCAAGTCCGCCACGGAAGTCGATGTCGTGCGCCAGTTACCCTGGCTCGCGGAGACGGTGCCGTATCACATTCACGCGCTGAGCCCCGATCGGCGACACGTGTACGACGGAGGCACCTGGACCGCGCGGCCGGCGAAGCCTTCTCCGCTCGCGATGAGCGGCGTCGCGCTGGCGCTCGAAGGTGTCGACGACGAACGCGCCAAGCAAGCGCGCTGGCTCGTGCGCCGTGTGCTGCCGCCGCTCGCGCCGGAGCAGGCGTGGATCACGTTCTTGACGGATCGTCCCAAACTGCCGGAGAAGGATCCGCGCAGCAAACACAAGCTGAGCTATCACGCGCCGGGATCGGGCGTGACTCTCATGCGCAGCGACTGGTCCGACGCTGCGGTCTGGACATCCTTTCAAGCCGGACCACGGTTGGCGGCAGATCATCAACACAAGGACGAGGGACACTTCAGCCTGTGGCGCGGCTCGGACGCGCTGCTCGTCGATGGCGGTGGCTCCGAGGGAGACGCGACCATCAATCACAACACGATCCTCGTGGACGACGGCGGTCGCTGCATGACGTACACTCCCAATCAGGGCGTGTTCGGCAAGAAGGTGCGCACCACGCGCTTCGCCGACGACGGGCAGGCGGTCGTCGTGGTCGGGGACATCGGTGAAGCGTATGCGCCCTCGTGCGCGCGTCATGGTTGCGACGAACGCGCGGTCTCGAAGCTCGTCCGCAGCATGGTCTACGTGCGGCCGGCGCTGGTGGTGATTCATGACGCCATCGAGGTCACGAAAGAGAGCGACGGAACGACGTGGGCGGCCCACGTGACCACGGAGCCGAGCGTGAACGGGTCGCGCGTGGGCGCGATCGTGGGCAGCTCGCGCGTCGACGTGCAGAGCCTGTGGCCTGACAACGCGCGCGTGGCGGTGGTCAAGGAGCCCACCGAGTCCGGCGAGGGCGTCCACCGCAAGAACCAGCCCTGGGGGCCGATGTGGCGCATCGAAATCGCATCCCCGCGTCGCGATACGGAGCGCACGTTCCTGCAGGTGATCACTACCGACGCCGCGTCGGCCAAGCCTCGGACGGCGCAGCGTCTCGTCGGCCAACGGCTGATCGGGGCGCGCGCGACCACGGGCGACAAGCAGTGGGCGGTGGTCTTCGCCGAGACCGAAGACGGTGGTCAGATCACGCTCTCGCGAGGCGTGAACGCGGCGCTCGTCGCCGGCCTCGCGCCCGGCAAGCGCTACCGCGCGCGAGTGGCTCCCGAGAAGGATTGTGCGCTGGAGCTGCGCGCGGCAAATGACGGAGACCTGCGCGCCAACCCGGGCGGGTTCGTGAAAGTGGACGTGTCGCTATGTCGATGAGCGTGAACTCTGGGCACGGCGTGCGCCGTCTGGAAGAGAGCGCGGCCGCCCCCCGAGTCGCGGAAGAGCCGGCGCTGAAGGCCTTGCTCGTGTCGTACGCGTACCCGCCGGTGGGCGGCGTGGGGGTGCAGCGCGTACTCAAGCTGACCAAGTACCTCCCGCAGCACGGCGTGACTCCGGCGGTGTTGACGGTCGAAAATCCGTCCGTTCCGCTCCAGGACGGCTCGCTGTCCCGCGACATCCCCGAGGGGACGAGCGTTCTGCGAGCCAGGACGCTCGAGCCCGGTTACGGAGTGAAGCAGCTCGCGTGGCAAGCCAGCGCCGCGCGCGGCGTAGATTGGAAAGGGCGCGTCAAGCGCGCCGTCACCGACGTCGCCAAACAGCTCCTCTTGCCCGATCCACAAGTGCTCTGGCAACCGTTCGCCCAGCGCGCGCTCGCAGCGCGCCTGCTCTCCGCGGACGCTGACGACGTGGTGTTCATCACTGCGCCGCCGTTTTCTCAGTTTTTGCTCGGGCCGCTCGCGCGGCTCAAGCGTGGCACGGCGCTGGTGCTCGACTATCGGGACGAGTGGAGCACCTATCGCTCCGCGTACGAGATGATGGGACCACTCTCGAAGCTGACCGGTGAAAGCCTGGAACGCGTGCTGATCCGGCGCGCCCACGCCGTCACCACCGCCACGGACGCATTCCGCGAGGAGCTGCTCGCGCGCTTTCCGTTCCTCGATCCGGCGCGCGTGATCACGATCCCCAACGGCTATGATCCGGACGACTTTCCCGGCGAGCTGCCCGATCCACCGAGCGATCGCTTCGTGGCCACCTACGCTGGCACCGTCTTGAAGATGACGAGCCCACGCGGCTTTCTCGCTGCCGTTCGCTTGCTGCACGAACGCGCTCCCGAGCTCGCTCGCGCGCTTCACGTGCAGTTCCTCGGTCGCGTGGTGGAAACGGAACGCGAGCTGTTCGACGGCATGGAGCGCTTTGGCGTGAAACGTCTCGGCTACGTCGAGCATGACCGGGTCATGGATCACCTCGCGCGGAGTCACCTGCTATTGACCCTCGTGGCCGCGGTGCCCGGCAACGAGCGCATTTACCCGGGCAAGATTTTTGAATACATGTACCTCGGGCGGCCTTGCATGATCTCGGTACCCACGGGCGCGCTCAGCGAGCTCGCTGCGCGGCACCGTTTGGGCGACACCTTCACGCCCGATGACGTGGCTGGCATGTGCGGCTACCTGGAGCGCAAGCTGCGCGAATTTCGCGACGGTCGTTACGCGCTCCGTTCCCAGGCGATCGACATCGAACGCTTCAATCGCCAGAAGCTCGCCGGCGAGTTCGCGAGCGTGTTTCGGAATGCCGTTCACGACGCTCGCGCGGAGCTCCGGCGCTGAACGCGTTCTGCGGTCTAACCGCGCGCGGCGCTTTGCCGCGTCGCGTCGCGCGGCGTTTGTCCAACTCTTTGTCGCGAAAGCGAGGTTTCGCGTAGTGCTTTACGCGATCTGTTGCATTTGTGCAGCGCTGGTGCATTTCGCTTTCGCCGAAGGGGGCGGCGCGGTGCCGTCGTTCGTCGAAATTCGCGCGAATGGTGGCGTCGCAACACGCACAGCGTTGCTATTATGGGCGCATGTTGGAGCGCACTAAGTCGGCAGCGATCCGCACGCGCGAACGGGCGATGTCCGGCGTCAACATATGTACGGCTCCACGCCTCACGGCGCTCGATGAGCCGATCATCTCCGCGCGTTCTTTTGGTTGCCTCGAGGCGGACTCGACGCGCATGCACGACGTGTTCAACTTGCTCGGGCCACTGTCCAAGACGGACATGACCGTGTCTTTGATCGGGGAGACGGGTACGGGCAAGGACGTCCTCGCGCACACGCTCCACGAAGAAAGCCTGCGAGCTCAGGGCCCGTTCGTGGTGTTCGACTGCGGAGCGGTCGCGCCGAATCTCGCCGAAAGCGAGCTGCTGGGGCACGAGCGCGGCTCGTTCACGGGCGCGTTCACCGGACATGCCGGCGCCTTCGAGCGCGCGCACGGGGGCACGCTGTTCCTCGACGAAATCGGCGAGCTTCCGCTGGATTTGCAGCCCCGTTTGTTACGCGTTCTGGAGACCCGCACCGTGCGACGTGTCGGCGGCGCGGTAGATCGCCCCGTCGACGTGCGCATCGTGGCAGCGACCAATTGCGACTTGTCGGCTGGGGTGCAGGCCGGAAAGTTCCGCCAGGACCTATATTTTCGCCTCGCGGGCGCCATTGTGTCGCTGCCGCCGCTCCGCGAGCGTTTGGAGGACCTGCCGCTGCTCGTGCCTCGCTTATTGGAGGACCTTGGTGCCGGCGGCCTGTTGGTGACGGAGGAAACTTACGCGGTTTTGAGAGCTCACAATTGGCCGGGCAACGTGCGAGAGCTCAAGAACACGCTCGGCTGCGCGCTCGCGTTCGTACAAGGCTCGCTGCTCGAGCCGAAACACTTGCGCCTTCATGGCCAGTCGGAGGCGCCCGCGCGCGACGACGACCCCGAGCTCGGCCACCTCGCGCTGGGCGGATTGAATCTTCAGCGCATCGAGCGTGCAGCCATCAAGCAAACCTTGACGCAAACCAATGGTAATCGAGTGCTGGCGGCGCGCTCACTCGGTATTGCGGTTTCGACGCTCTACGAAAAGTTAAAGAAGTATAACCTCTAAGAATTGAAGGCACTGAGCAATGAGGCGGAGTGCGACCACATTGAAAAAGGTTTCGGCGCGCGCGGCGCTCGTTCTGGCGTTGGCTGCCAGCGGCTGCCTGGCGGAGGTCGATTCGGGGAAGCCGGCGCCCGGAAAGCCCGCCAACGCCACCGGAGCATTTGGCGTGGCTGCGGCCATTATTGCGGGCGTCGAGGTCGCGGAGGTCACGTACGTGGTGTCCGGCAACGGCATCAACCCGCTCACCGGCAGCATCCCGCTGACCGATCCGAGCGCGACGATTTCCACTCAGGTCGGCGGTCTACCCACCGGCACGGGTTACACGGTCACGCTGAGCGCGACGTCCCTGAGCGGAGGCATCTTCTGCACGGGTTCCGCCGTATTCGACGTCCTCCTCGGACAAACGACGCCGGTCGACCTGGTCATGACCTGTTCGAGCGCCAACGACGGCGGCACGATCCTCGTCGGCCTCGATTCCTCGGTATCGCAGTGTCCCAATCTCAACGCCGGCCAGTCCGCGCCATTCGAGCTCATGGTCGGCGAGAGCATGCTCGTCGATGTCGCCGCGAGTGACGCGGACACGGCGAACCTGACGTTTTCCTGGTACGCGTCCCTCGGCACCGTCAGCACGCCGAACGAGCCGAGCACGACGTTCGAGTGCACCGCGGCGGGGACGGCGCTGCTCACGCTGACCGTGTCGGATGGTCGCTGCGTGGACAGCGAAGAGTTCACGATTACCTGCGTCGGTCCACGCTAGCCGCGCCGGCGCAGCCTCGGTCAGCGGGGGGATTCGAGTGTGCAGGTCGCCGAGCAGCCATCGCCGTTCACGACGTTGCCGTCCTCACACTGCTCGCGCGGGTCCGCGACGTTGTCGCCGCACACCGGAATCGACGTGCAGGTGACCTCGACCTGGCGCGTGGTGTCGCAGTCGGCACTTCCGTCGGACAGGCGTAGCGTGAGCGTGTGCCGCCCTTCGACCGTGCACCGGTACTGTGCGGCGGTGGGATCGTCGCCGAGCACGATTTCCCCTGTGGTTGCCGTCCAGCTGAGCTCCGAGGGATCGCCTTCGGCATCGACGGCGATTGCGCTCAGCGCGATCGTGCCTCCCACGGCGACTTGTAGCGGGGCGACCGAGTAAGCCGAGAGGCGGGGACACGAATTCGTGGTCAAGCCCCCATCGATCACGACCGAACCTTCACTCCGGCACTCGGCGGAACAGCCGTCCCCCGAGCCATCGTTTCCGTCGTCGCAGTCTTCCCCGCGCTCGACGCGTCCGTTCCCGCATTCGGTGATGCAGGCTCCCTCGCAGTGATTGCGGCTGAGGAAGCGATTCTCGTTGCCGCCGCAGCCGGTAAAAAGCAGCTCTTTACAGCTGTTTTCGGCAGCGTCGTACACCCAGTACTTGTGCGTCCCGCGCTTGCACTTCGACTTGCCAGGGTCTGGAGGCAGAAGGCACAGATCCAGCACGGTGCACGTCGGCGAGCAGCCGTCGTCGGGCTGGTTGTTACCGTCGTCGCAGGCCTCGCCAGGCTCGCGAACGCCATTGCCGCACTCGGGCGACGGCTTGCCGCCGTGCACGCTCCCCGGGGGCCATACTCGTTCGTCAGATCCGCAAGCGCTCACCACGACGAGCGCCAACACTGCCGGGCCGAAGAAAAACCCAGCGTACCTCATGTTGTCTCCTGCCTTGTCAGGCGATCGAGAACCGGACCGACGAACACGCACATTACATTGGGCACGCAGAGCTCATTGTGCACGCAGCCCGAACTGACGTGGAAAGGAAATCGGCTTCGGGTGTTGTCGTGCAACGGACAGGTCCGTCTGGACGAGAACGGGCGCGCCTCGTTGAAAAGGCGCGCCCAGTCTCGTCTAACTCGCTACTAAATAGCGTCGTGTCTCGGAGTAGTTTGTTTTGGGGTAGCGGGCCCCAAAACCTGAGGGTGGCGGCCCGCTCGATTCACTCGAGCGGGGCGGGAGCTGTGCTCCCGATGGAACAAGAAGAACTAGTACGTCGGCCCGGAATTCCATTCCGGGTCGTCGTACGTCAGGAACAGGAAAGGTACCGAGGCCAGACTGGTGCGTGCAGAGGGTTTGCGGCGCCCTCGCCGCGTGGGGTGGGGCCCCGATGAATTCACTTCATCGGGGCGGGGCGGCGCGTGCCGCCCCGATGGAACGTGTCGGGCGCCGC
>DATDJP010000351.1:0-2136 GCA_036520475.1 Polyangiaceae bacterium
GCACGCTGTTCGTCCCAACCACTTCGCACGCTCGACGCTCCTCGCTGAACGCGCTCATGCCATGCGCCAGTCTCCCACACCTTCTGAGCAGAGGCTCTGGCAATCGGCGCTCCGCTCTCGTGGTCTCGGTGTGGAGTTCCGGCGCCAGGTCGTGATTGCCAACCGCTTCATCGTCGACTTTCTCGCTCCCACGGCCAAGCTGGTCCTCGAGGTCGATGGCCGTGCCTACCATCAGCACCGCCATGCCGCTGATGCGCGCCGCGATCACAAGCTTGAGCGCCTCGGCTATCGCGTGCTCCGGCTGGACGCCGGCCTGGTTGAGCACAATCTCCCGGACGCTGTCGCTTGCATTCGGGCCACCTTGGTCGCGTCCTGTGGGTGAAGGCGGCACCGCGGCACGGGTCACGCACTGGGCCCGTACTTGATCGCCGCACGCCGCACGCGCTGCGCCCAAACCGTGTTTTCGCCCTGCCCGCCCGCAGGAGTCGCTCGGACCAGCGTGCCGCATAACCCGGGTGATGCGACACGCCCTCCGGGGCACGGGGCTTGCTCCCGCGTGGAGACGGCGCGAGCACCACCGCAACGGCCGCAAGCCCCGCGCCTGGCCCTCCCTAAACATAACCGTCGTTATGTTCCCTCCGCCGGGCAGGCTCCGCTCCGCTCGCTGCGCGGCGTGCTGCGGCCCGGAAACTCTGTCCGGCTCGCACCGTGTCGCCGGCGATCATGTTCGGGCACCGTCACGACGATCGCGTCGTCGGCGCCGGCAACACCGTGCTCATCACGGCCACCTCGCTCGCGGTCAGGCGCTTCACGGGTGACGGCGCTCGCCGACTCTGGCCCACCCGCTCTGTTCCGCTTGGCCGCCGGTAGCCACGCCCTACCGCCGGCCTCAGCGCGGCTTTGCCCCCGCCGGCCTGTGCGATCACGTTCACCAGCACCTTGGCGATAATGCGAAAACAATCGCTAAATTGGGTCATTCGCGAGCGCGCACTACTAACTTAGGCCGTACTTCGCTTTCACTCCCGGCGTCGCCACATCAACCTGAACGAGACTCGGCGGTCCGCCGCCGTGCATGTCGCTCTGTTCATAGATGAGCTCCCAGTACCGACCATCATCTGGATCCCGGTACAACGTATCCCAACCAGACGCGTCGGATGCAATCCGATCTAGGTGCTGCGCAATCAGTTCCTCTATACGGCTGCATGTATCGTCTGCGAGCATGTTGCCGTTCGTAACGGTCCACTTGCCGTCGAGCCTTTTCTCACCCGGCTGCAGTTTCATTGACCCACCAACCTCCTGGCCGCATCGACCGGAATCGGTCCGTTCGGCAGCACGAACTCGCGCGCGCCGCCACCGGTGAGTCCGTGCCCGATGAAGCCGGGGTTCGACCTCAAGATCGGAGAAGCGAGGCCCTGTGCAGGCGTAGCGAACTCGAACACGGTGAAGGTCTGACTTGGCGGTATGGCGAGGCGCTGAGAAAGTTGGGCAGCGTTTAGTCCGACAATATCGTCCGCAGCGGTGACGAAGACGTCAGAGGTCCCTGGCCGACCCAACGTCGCCGGGGTCACGTTGCCGGGAATCACACGGGCAAGCCGCGCAGGGATCGGATTGTTCACCCCGCCAGAGGCACACCCCTTCGCGCCACCGAGCAGTGCGGCCGCAGCACCACCCCCGGTTGCCGCAGCCGCCCGCCCTAATCCAAGCGCAGCCGCTCCCGCCGAGCCCAGCGCACCTTCCAACGTTCCCAGCCCAAGCAGCTGCCCGGCCGCACCACCGGTCGCGATCGTCGCTGCGATCGCCGACGTCAGCAGCGCCGCATTCTGTGCGCCCTCTAGATACCCGTTGTCCTCGAGCCAGAAGAGCCCGTTGTTCACGTCCTCCATGCCGAAGCGGCCGTACGGATCTCTCCACCGATACGGATTCTGGCCTGGCCAGGACCACAGCGTGCCCGTTGGCGTCACATAGCCGAACTCGTCCGGCTGCAGGAAGCTCCCGAGCTCCGGGCTCCAGACGCGCGCCCGGAAGTCGTAAAAGTCGCCGCCGAATGTCAGCCGGCCTTGCCAGCGCAAGGGCTGTGATGCTGCTCCCAGTCGTGCTGAGGCGTTGCACGACCGTGCGTGCTCGCTCCGCTGCGCG
>DATDJP010000352.1:0-32449 GCA_036520475.1 Polyangiaceae bacterium
AAGAACCCATGCGCATGGTGCACGAGATCAGCAGGGTTCTCGCGCCCGGAGGACATGCCATCTTTCTCATTCCTCAGACGGCGTACATGCACTTTGCTCCGTATCACTACTATAATTTCACACGTTTCTGGATCCAGGAAGCCATGAAGGACGCGGGCCTGGAAATCGTCGATCTCAAAGCCATTGGCGGCCTCTGGTCCTCGATGGCCATGCATTCGATACACTTTTTCATGCAGGCCATGCGTCTGCCTGGGTATTCCGTGCGTGAGTGTGAACGCCCGGCCCTATTCTACGTGCTGTTCCCGCTCATGGTTCCGGCTGCGCTCATCAACAGTCCGGTCTGTTTTTTTCTGAGTCTCGGAGATCTGACAGAGTCGGCAAATAACCATCTGGTGGTCGTGCGAAAGAGCGCGACCAAGCCTGCTTCTGCATAGCAGTCGTACAAGCGTTTGGCAGGCTTCGCGCACGCGAGATCGAGCCGAAACCCGCAGCCCTGCTGCGAGCCGCGTTGGCGCTGTGGCGTTCTGAACGAAAGCTTCGCTCAGCCGCCAGTTGCGAAGATGGTTTCGAGCTCGTGCGGAGGGACGACCTCGAGCTGGGCGTAGGTGCAGTCTTCGGGCTTCTTGTCCGTGCGCCAGCGGCGAAACTGCGCGGTGTGTCGGAAGCGATCGCCTTGCATGTGATCGTATGCGACCTGGACGACGAGCTCCGCGCGCAAGGGCTCCCAGGAGAGATCTTTGCCCTGGCTCCAGCGGCTGTGCCCGCCGGGCTTGCGTTGCCCGCTGCTGCTCGCCTCGGCTTCTGCGTGCGCCCACTCTTGCCAGGGATGGTTTTCCAGTGCGCGCTCGCGATAGGGGGCGAGCTCCGCCACGAGCTCCTGGCGCTTCTTGTTGCTGAAACTTGCGGTGACGCCCACGTGTTGCAGCGCGGCCGCGTCGTCGTACAGGCCGAGCAGGAGCGAGCCCACGACGCCTTCGCCGCGCTTGTGCCAGCGAAAACCGGCCACGACGCAGTCGCACTCGCGCTCGTGCTTCACCTTGAACATGACGCGCTTGTTCGGCTCGTACGCGCCCCGCGCCGGTTTTGCCATCACGCCGTCCAGGCCGGCACCCTCGAAGCGACTGAACCAGTCCTGTGCGGTGGCCCGGTCGTGCGTTGCCGGTGTGATATGCAAAGGAGCACGCACAGCGGCGAGCAGAGCTTCGAGCTCGCGCCGGCGCTCCTGAAACGGCAGCGAGCAAAGGTTTCGTTCGCCTTCGCAGAGCAGGTCCCAAAACACGATGGCTGCGGGGAGCTCCGCTGCGAGCAAGCGGACCCGCGACGCGGCAGGGTGGATCCGGAGCTGGAGTGCATCGAAGTCGAGCGCGCCGCCTCGCGCGATCACGAGCTCGCCGTCCAGCACGGCCCGCTCCGGAAGCTGCGCCAAGAGCGGCGCCTCGAGCTCGGGGAAGTACCGGTTCAAGGGCTTGGCGTCGCGGCTCTGCAAGAGCAGCTCGTCGCCGTCGCGAAACACGAGGATACGAAAGCCGTCCCACTTGGGCTCGAAAATCCAGCCCTCGCCGGAAGGTAGCTCACTCACGCGCTTGGCGAGCATGGGCAAAACGGGCGGCGGAACCTGCAGATTCACGGTCGCAATCTTACTTGTTTCTGCGCGTATTGCCCGGGCATGAAATTGGGAGCCGATGGGTTAGAGTGCTGCCCGATGTCTCACCGTCATTTAGGGTTGTTCTTGCCGTTGGTTTTCGCGTCGGCGTGCGGAGGCGGGGGTGTGCCGGCGGCGGCGCCCGGATCGCAAGCGGCGGGCGCGCAGGGCTCCTCGGGCAGCGGAGACAGTCGCTCCGCCTACGAGAAAGCGCGTGCGGAGGTGGCACGGCTCCGGGGCGAGGCCGAGCAGAACCCGCTGCTCGTGGCGTGGACCGGGCCCTACGGCGGCGTGCCGCCCTGGGACACGCTGAAGCTCGCGGGAATCCCGGCTGCATTCACGGCCGGCATCGCGCTGCTGTTGGCCGAGGTGGAGGTGATCGCGAATCAGCCCGAGCCGGCGACCTTCGAGAACACGCTCTCCGCGCTCGAGGACGCGGGCCGTCATCAACACCGCGCGGAGGTGCTGTTCTCGGTTCTGACGAGCAACCTCAACACGCCGGAGGTGCAGACGGTCGATCGCGAATGGTCCCCCAAGCTGAGCGCCGCGTACGACTCGATCACTTTCAACGAGAAGCTGTTCAAGCGCATCGCTGCCGTGCATGGAGCGCGCGAGTCGGGTCTGACCCCCGAGCAGCGCCGGCTGGTCGAGCTCACGTACGATCGCTTCGTGCAGGCTGGCGCGAAGCTGTCGGCACAGCACAAGGCCGAGCTCGGTCGCATCAATCAGGAGCTGGCCGTCTTGTTCTCGGATTTCGGCAACAAGGTGCTGGCGGACGAGGACACCTGGATCGTGCTCGAGAAGGAGGCGGAGCTCGCCGGCTTGCCGGCCGCGCTGCGCGCCTCGTACAAAGCAGCGGCCGACGAGCGGAAGCTGACGGGCAAGTGGGCGGTGGTCAACACGCGCTCCAGCGTCGATCCATTCCTCACGACCTCCACGCGCCGCGATTTGCGCGAGAAGGTGTGGAAGGCGTTCAAGAACCGCGGTGACAACGGCGGCAAGAACGACACGAACGCGACCATCGCACGCATCGTGGAGCTGCGCGCCGAGCGCGCGAAGCTCGTGGGCTATCAGTCGCACGCCCACTGGCGCATGTTCGACACGATGGCCCGCGAGCCCGCGAAGGCCGAGGCGTTGATGCTGCGCGTCTGGCCCGCCGCCGTCGCGCGCGTGCGCGAAGAAGTCGCGGACATGCAGAAGGTGGCGAAGCAGGCAGGCAACACCCAGCCGATCGAGCCCTGGGACTACCTTCACTACGCCGAGAAGGTGCGCAAGGCGAAGTACGCGCTCGATCAGGACGCGCTCAAACCGTACTTCGAGCTCAACAACATGATCGCGGCGTCATTTTGGATGGCCGAGCAGCTGTACGGGCTCTCGTTCCAGGAGGTCACGGGCAAGGTGCCCGTGTTCCACCCCGACGTGCGCGTTTGGGAGGTGACGGACAAGACCACGCGCCAGTTTCGGGGCCTGTTCTACGGCGACTACTTCGCGCGCCCTGCGAAGCGATCCGGAGCGTGGGCCTCGGGTTACCAGGACAGGGAGTCGTTCACGGGTGCCGTGAAGACGCCGATTTCTTCGAACAACAACAACTTCGTCAAGTCCGGGCCAGGCGAGCCAGTGCTGATCTCGCTCGACGACGCGCAGACTCTGTTTCACGAGTTCGGCCACGCGCTGCACTCGCTCCTGTCGGAGGTGAACTATCCCGGGCTCGGCAATACGCCGCGCGACTTCGTGGAGTATCCGTCGCAGGTGCATGAGATGTGGGTGCTCACGCGGCCGGTGCTCGATCGCTTCGGCCTGCACTACAAGACGAAGAAGCCGATGCCGCAGGCTCTGATCGACAAGGTCGAGGCATCCAAGCGCTTCAATCAGGGCTACACGACGGTCGAGTACCTGTCGGCGGCGATCCTCGATATGAAGCTGCACACCACCAAAGCGGACAAGATCGATCCCGACGCCTTCGAACGGGAGACCCTGAAGAGCATGGGAGCGCCCAAGGAGGTCGCCATGCGTCACCGCCTGCCGCAGTTCAATCACCTGTTCACGAGCGACTCGTATTCCGCCGGCTACTACAGCTATCTGTGGTCGGAGGTGATGGACTCGGACACGCGCGAAGCCTTCCTGGAGGCCGGCGACGTGTTCGACCGTTCGACCGCGGAAAAGCTGCGTGCGTACATCCTTGCGCCCGGCAACTCGACTGACCGGACGCTCGCGTATCGTCAGTTCCGCGGACGCGACCCCGACGTGCGCGCATTGCTGAAGAAGCGCGGTTTTCCCGTGTCCGATTGAGCGGTCCGCGACGGGAGTCGACGCGCGCGAGCTCTCTCGCTAGATCCCCGGGTCCGATGGACAGCGGGGCTCAGCCGTTCGTAGCGCCCACAGGCAAGCCGCTCCTGCGCGGCGTGTCGCACCGCGTCGCTTTTTTCGTCGCGCTGGCGGCGGGCGCGCTGCTGGTTCTGCGCGCGCCGCCCGGCACTGCCAAAGGCGCGTCCTTGGCGTTCGCGCTGAGCCTGGTGTTCCTGTTCGGAGTGAGCGCGCTGTACCACGGTATAGACTGGTCGCCCGAGGGACGGCAGCGCATGCGCCGCCTGGACCACGCCGCCATCTTCGTGCTGATCGCCGGCGGCTACACACCGCTGTTCAGCCTCGTGCCCTCGTCAGAGGGTGGTCACGGCGCGCTCGCCGCGATCTGGATTGGCTCGGCGATCGGCGTCGTGAAGTCGCTCTTGTGGGCGCACGCGCCCAAATGGCTGACAGCGCTGCTCTGCGTGGCGCTCGGCTGGATGGTGATAGGTCAGGTCGTCGATCGCGCCGCCATCGTGGGGACGCTGTCGGTGGGTTTGCTGGTCGCGAGCGGCGCCATCTACAGCCTGGGTGCCCTGGTTTATGCGCTGAAACGGCCCGATCCGTTCCCTCGCGTGTTCGGGTACCACGAGGTATTCCATCTGCTGGTGATCATTGCCAGTGTCTGCCTGTTCGCGCACGTGGTGACGGTGCTGAACGTCGCGAGCTGACGCGGAGCGTCGTGTGCTGCACCGGCGCCGAGCTCTGTTCGCTGTCGTGGTGTTGCTGCTCGCGGTCGTCGCGGGCTACGCGCTCACGTCGCGCGAAGGGGCGGACGGTGGCAGCGGCGGAGAGAACTCGCTCGACCGGCGCTGGGATCCGAGCGGTAGCCATCCGCTGCCGAACGAGGGCGTGCAGCGCGCGCCCTGACGTTTTGCTTCATTCCGCGGCGCTTTGCCGGGTAGACTTCGAGCGCGCGGCGTCGCGTGCGCGCTGCACGGCCCAGAACACGACTTCCGGTGTCGCGGGCACGCCGAGCTCGGTGACGCGGTTCGGGCCGAAGGCGGCGACGGCGGCGCGGAGCGCTTCGCGCACGCTGAGCGCCAGCATGAGCGGCGGTTCACCGACGGCCTTGCTGCCGTGGACGACGCCGGGCTCCGCGGCGTCGCGCAAGAAGGTGACGTTGAAGATCGGCGGACACTCCGCCAAGGTCGGCAGCTTGTACGTGGATGCGCCGTGCGTGGCGAGCGCGCCGTCGGGCGTCCAAACCAGCTCCTCGCTGGTTAGCCAGCCGACACCTTGTATGAAGCCGCCTTCGACCTGACCGCGATCGATGAGCGGCGAGAGCGACGTGCCCACGTCGTGCAGAATGTCGGTCCGGAGCAAGCGGTACTGCCCGGTAAACCCGTCCACTTCGACCTCGCTGACGGCGGCCCCATAGGCGAAGTAGTGAAACGGCTTACCTTGGCCGGTCTGCCAGTCGAAATGCAGATTGGGCGTCCGGTAGTAGCCGCTTTCGAACAAAGCGACGCGTTCGAGATAGGCCTGGCTCACGATCTCCGCGAACGAGGTGCCCGAGCCGGGATCGGCGAGCGGATACACGCGCCCGTCCTGGAACACGACGTCCTCCGGCGCCACGCGAAGACGCCGCGCAGCGACCTCGGCGAGGCGCTGCTGGAGGGCCGCGCACGCGGTGGCCACGGCGGCTCCGTTCAAGTCCGAGCTGCTGGACGCGGCTGTCGCCGAGGTGTTGGGCACCTTGTCCGTGCGCGTGGGCATGATGCGCACGAACGCTGCGGGGACGCCGAGCGCGTCCGCCGCGATTTGCAGGATCTTCGTGTGCAGTCCCTGACCCATCTCGGTGCCGCCGTGATTCACCTGCACGCTGCCGTCCTTGAAGATCAGCACGAGCGCCCCGGCCTGGTTGAAAAACGAAGTCGTGAACGAGATGCCGAACTTGACGGGCGTGATGGCGATACCGCGTTTCGTGTGCGGCCTCTTGGCGTTGAAATGCTCGATTTCGCGCGCGCGGTCGGCAAATCCACTCGAGCGTCGGAGCTCCGTCCAGATGCGCCCGATGCGTGTTGCATCCCGGACCTCCTGGCCGTAGTGCGTGGTCGCGCCGGGCGTGTAGAAGTTCCGTTCACGGACCGCTTCGGGCGGCAAGCCGAGGTGTCGCGCCACGCGGTCCAGGACGTCTTCGATGACGAGCATTCCCTGCGGTGCACCGAAGCCCCGGAACGCCGTGTGAGAAACGTGATGGGTCCGGCACACGCGTCCCGTCACCGTGACGTGCGGCACGAAGTAGCAGTTGTCGGTGTGGAGCAGGGCGCGTCCCAGCACGGGCGCGCTGAGATCGAGGCTGTAGCCGCCGTCGCTGAAGAGCTCGAGCTCGAGCGCGTGGAGCTCCCCTCTGTCGGTGCAGCCCACGCGGAAGCGCGCGAAAAATGGGTGGCGCTTGCCGGTCATCCGCATGTCCTGCTCGCGCGTCAGGCGCACGCGTACGGGCCGGCGGAGCCGATGAGCGCCGAGCGCAGCGACGGCCGCCCAGGCGTTTGCCTGGACCTCTTTGCCGCCAAAGGCCCCGCCCATGCGCAGGCACTGGACGGTCACGGCGTGCTTCTGCACTCCCAGCACGCGCGCGACGATCTCCTGAGTTTCGGCGGGGTGCTGCGTGGACGAATGGACGAAGACGCCCCCGCTCTCGTCGTACCAGGCGAGGGCCGCCTGTGTCTCCAGATAGAAGTGCTCTTGCCCGCCGAGCAAGAGCTCGCCTTCGAGAACGTGCGCGGCACTGCTCAGCGCTCGCGCGCTCTCACCGCGCCGCAGCGTTTCCGGCTCGGTCAAGAAGCTGCCGGCCTCGATGGCTTCTCGGATCGAGAGCAGCGCAGGCAAGACCTCGTAGCGGATCTGAACCCGTGCCGCTGCGTCGCGCGCCTGTCGTTCCGTCTCCGCGAGTACCCAGGCCACGGCTTGACCGTGAAAGGACACCTCGTTCGGCAGGAGCGGTTCGTCGTGCCGCACGGGGCCGATGTCGTTCTCGCCTGGCACGTCGCGGGACGTGAGCACGTGCAGCACGCCGGGAGAGCTCAGCGCCGCGGTTGCGTCGATCTCGAGCACGCGCGCGTGCGCATGCGGCGCCAGCACCGGCCAGGCGTGCACCAGGTGCGAAAGCGACGCCCACGTGTCGTCGACGTAACGCGCCTCGCCGGTGACGTGCCCGCGCCCGGACTCGTGCGGCTCTGCGCGGCCGACGTGCGTCATTCGGCTGCCTCGAGCCTGGCCGTGCTTTCGACGAAGAACTTCTCGAACAGGCGGACGATCAGCGCGCGCCGGTAAGCGGCGCTTCCGCGGTGGTCGGAGATCGGAGATCCGAGCGTCTCGAGCTGTCGCGCGAGCAAAGCCAGCGTGTCCTGGTCCCAGGGTAGACCGCGTGCCTTTTCTTCGACGAGCTCCGCGCGAACTGGCGTCTGCGCGATGCCGCCGTACGCCACGCGCAGCTCCGAGACCGAGCCCTCGCTGTCGAGCTCGAGCGTGAAGGCGGCCACGACCGTGGAAATATCGTCCAGCTCGCGCTTGCTGACTTTGTAGAAGCGTTGCTGCTTTGGCGCGGGGCGGGGGAGGTGGATGCTGCGGATGAGCTCGCCCTGCGCGAGCGCGGTCTTTCGATAGCCGGTGAAGAAGCCGTGGAGCGGCAGTGTGCGCTCGGCCTCTGCGCTGACCAAGGTGACGCGGGCGTCGAGCGCCAGGAGCGCCGGCGCGCTGTCTCCAATCGGGGAGGCGGTGGCCAGATTTCCGCCGAGCGTGGCGCGATTGCGAATCAGCCGCGACGCGAACAGCCGCAGCATGTCGGCGAGCAGCGGAAACTCTGTCGGCAATTCGAGCCGTAGTCGTTCTTGAAGCTCCGACAGCGGCAACCCGGCGCCGATGACGAGCTCCCCGGGCCGCACGTCGAGGTGGGCGAGCTCGGCGACCGCGTCCAGGGCGACCACGTCCGCAGCGCGTCGATCGCGCAGGTTGCTATACACCATCAAGTCCGTGCCGCCCGTCATCGGCACGCCCTCCGGCGTACGCCCGAGATGTTCCAGGGCCGCCGCCAGGCGGATCGGTCGCACGAAGCGCTGGTCATCCCCGTCGTGCTGGAAGGCGTTCGCAGGCTCCGGAGCGCGCTCCAGCAATGCGAGGCGCGGATCGTTCGCTTCGGGAGCGCCGAGCGAGCGCGCCGCATCGGCGATGGGACGATAGCCGGTGCAGCGACACAGGTTGCCGCTGATGCCCTCTGGGTCATACCCCGCGCGGCCCGGTCGATAGTATTCGCAGAACAGGCTCATCACGAAACCTGGCGTGCAATAGCCACACTGCGAGGAGCCCGTCTCGAGCAGCGCGCGCTGTACCGGATGCAGCTCGCCGTTTTCCGCGGCGACGCCCTCGACGGTGACGATCTGCCGATCCTGCAGGGCGACGAGCGGCACGAGACAGCTATTGACGGCCTCGAAGCGCGCGCGGCCTCGCGTGTCTTCGCGCAGGACGGCGACGGCACACGCGCCGCACTCGCCTTCCGCGCAGCCTTCTTTGCTCCCCGGAAGGCCCGACATACGCAGCCACTCCAGCAGGCTGACGTGCGGCGCGATCCGGTCAACCTGGACGCGCCGTCCGTTGAGCACGAAGCGCACGCTCATGACGGCTCAGTATAGACCGGAAATCGGCGGCCTCGCGGCGCGCACTCCTGAAACATCGGCCTGCCGGCGGGAAGCTCGAACCTGGTACGGAAGCGGCGGGCGGGATACACTGGGCGCTAGGAACCCGCCACTCTGGCGCGTTCTCCAATGGTGAGCGAGTGCGCGAAGTCGTCGAGGCGCTGCTGGAGCTCCTGAAGCAGGGTCAGCGTGGGGCCTTGGCCACCGTGGTGCGGACGCAAGGCTCGACACCGAATCGCGCGGGAGCGCGCCTGCTCTTGCGCGCGGATGGCAGCTCCGTCGGCACTATCGGTGGGGGTGCCGTGGAGCTCGCGGTCCTGGAAGCGTTGCAGTGCGCGCTCCGGATCGGGTCGTCTCAGCTGCTCGTGCGCGATCTCGGACACGAGCTGGGCATGTGCTGCGGAGGTCGCATGGAGATATTCATCGAGCCGATCGAGGCCCGGCCACGTTTGTTCGTGCTGGGCGCGGGGCACGTCGCGCGCGCGACGGCGCCGCTGGCAGAGAGCGTGGGCTTCGACGTGAGCGTCGTGGACGAGCGCGAAGAGCTCAACAGCGCCGCACGCTTCCCGAATTGTGCGCGCGACTTGCGAGACCCGGTCGCCATGCTGAAACGTACGGCGCTGAGCGAGCAGGACTGGCTTTTGATCGTGACCCACGACCATCACCTCGACGAGCAGAGCTTGGAGCTTGCTCTCGATCAGCCGCTTCGATACATCGGCGTGGTGGGCAGTCGTCGCAAGGTGTTCCGGCTGATCCAGCGCATCGCGCAGAAGCGCGGCCCTGTGGCGCTCGAGCGAATCTACGCGCCCGTGGGGCTCGACCTCGGTGCGATTGGACCCGAAGAGATCGCGGTGAGTATCGTGGCCGAGCTGGTGGCGCTGCGCAGAGGAAAAACCGTCCCCCATCTGCGCGCCACGGGCGACGAGCGCTTGCAGCAGTTCTTACCCCTGTCGGTCGCCGAAAAGCTCGTGGAACGATGAGCGGGCTCGACGCACAGGCAGAGGACGCGCTCGAACGACTCGCAGAGCGCGCGCAGCGCGAGCTCGCGCTCTTGAGCTATCCCAAGCGAGACTGGCTCTTGCCGCGCCGCACCGTGGCGGGAGAACCGATCTACGACGTGCTGATCGTCGGCGGCGGTCAGGGGGGCCTGGCGACGGCGTTCGGCCTCTTGCGCGAGCGCGTGCAAAACCTGCTCATCATCGACGAAAATCCGCTGGATCACGCCGGCCCGTGGCGGAGCTTTGCCCGGATGCAGACGCTGCGGACGCCCAAACACGTCTCGGGGCCGGAGCTGGGTGTTCCGAGCTTGACCCCCCAGGCCTGGTACGAGGCGCGCCACGGCGCTGGCAGCTGGAACGCGCTGGATCTGATCCCGAAGGACGCGTGGGCGGAGTACCTGGCCTGGTACCGCCGCACGCTGAACATCCCCGTGCGCGCTGAAACACGGGCGGGCGCGCTGGCGTGGCGGGAGAGCGAACGCGCGTGGCAAGTTCCGGTTACCCAGGCGGGGCGCGAGCACGCTCTGTACGCGCGTCGCGTCGTGCTCGCGACTGGCATCGATGGATCCGGTGAATGGCACGTGCCGGCGGAGATCCGCGAGGGGCTGCCGCGGCACCGTTACGCCCACACTCGCGACGCCATCGATTTCGAGGCGCTGCGTGGCAAGCGGGTGGCCGTGCTCGGCGCTGGCGCGTCCGCGTTCGACAACGCGGCCACCGCGCTCGAGCAGGGCGCCCGCGAAGTGCGCGTCCTGTTCCGGCGCGAGCAGCTCGTGGCCGTCAACGCCTACCGCTGGGCGGAGTTCGTCGGCTTTCTCAAGCACCTTGCGGATCTACCGGACGCGGACAAGTGGCGCTTCGTGCTGCGTATCCTGCGGATGGGCCAGCTGCCGCCGAAGGACACGCTGCGCCGGGCCAGCGCCTTGCCCGGATTTCATCTCCATCCCGGTGCCGCTTGGCGTGCCATCGAAGAAGCAGCGGGTGGCGTCGTGATCACCACGACGAGCGGCGTCATCGAGACGGACTTCGTCATCATCGGTACCGGGTTCATCACCGATCTGCGCAAGCGACCGGAGCTCGCGCTGGTGGAACCGCACATCGCGCGCTGGGCCGACCGCTACACACCGCCCGAAGACGAGCGTCACGAGGATCTCCTGCGCCACCCGTATCTGGGGCGTCACTTCGAGTTCACCGAGCGCGAGCCGGGACGCGCGCCGTACCTGCAATACCTGCACAACTATACGTTCGGGTGCCTGCTCAGCTTGGGCTTCGGTGGCGCCAGCATTTCCGGCATGAAGTACTCCATCCCGCGCTTGGTAGCGGGTCTCACCGGCTCGCTGTTCGTCGAAGATCGCGCGCAGTATTACCAGAGTTTGTGCGATTTCGCGGAGCGGGAGCTCGAATGAAGAACAGCGCGCTCCGCAGCACGCGCGTCGTCTGCCCGGATGGGGTACGGCCCGCCACCGTCACGATCGTCGGGGAGCGGATCGAGGGCGTGCTCGACCATGACGCCGCGCCGCCGAACGTTCACGACCTGGGCAATGCGGTGATCGCGCCGGGGCTCGTGGATTGCCATGTTCACGTCAACGAGCCGGGACGAACGGAGTGGGAGGGCTTCGAGAGCGCGACGCGCGCGGCGGCTGCCGGTGGCGTCACGACGATCGTCGACATGCCGCTGAATTGTCTACCCGTGACCACGACGGGCGCGGCGCTCGAGACCAAGCTCGCGGCGTGTGAGGCTCGATGCTTCACGGACGTCGGCTTCTGGGGTGGGGTAATACCGGGTAACACTCTGGATCTACCGGAGCTCGCCCGCGGCGGCGTGCTCGGCTGCAAGGCGTTTCTGGTGCACTCCGGCATCGACGAGTTCCCGAACGTCACCGAGCAGGACTTGCTCGCGGCCATGCCGGTGCTGCGCGACCTGAATTTGCCGCTGCTCGCGCACGCGGAGCTCGATCTGTGCTCCTCTGGCGGCCAGGGGAGCCCGCGTACCTACCGCACTTACCTCGAGTCGCGCCCGCCCGCCTGGGAGGATGCGGCCATCGCCCTCCTGATTCGCCTGTGCCGTGTCACGCGCTGCCCCGTCCACATCGTGCACCTGTCGTCCGCGTCGTCGGTCGAGCAGCTGCGCGACGCCAAGGCCGAAGGGCTGCCGATCACCGTCGAGACCTGTCCGCACTATTTGTGCTTCGAGGCGGAGGGGATCCCCGACGGCGCCACGCACTTCAAATGCGCGCCGCCGATCCGCGAGCGCGCCAATCGAGAGCGGCTCTGGCAGGCGCTCTTCGAAGGCGTGATCGACTTCGTGATCACCGACCACAGTCCGTGCGTGCCGGAGCTGAAGCTGCCGGAGGTTGGCGACTTTCAAGCGGCCTGGGGCGGCATCGCCTCGCTGCAGCTCGGGCTCAGCGCCGTCTGGACGGAGGCGGCGAAGCGCGGGGCCACGCTCTTGCACATGAGCGAGTGGCTCAGCGCAGCGCCGGCGCGTTTTGCTGGCCTGGGGCAGCGAAAGGGCCGTATCCAGGCGGGCTACCTGGCGGACTTGGTGGTGTGGGATCCCGATGGGCGCTTCACGCCGAGCCCCGAGCGCCTATTTTTTCGGCACAAGCTCTCCCCGTATCTGGGCGCGCCCTTGAGCGGAGTGGTCCGGGAGACCTGGCTGGGCGGCCGCCGCATCTACGACGGGCACGAACACTCTGCGGCCCCGCTGGGTAAGCCGCTGCTGGGTCGAGGAACGGCATGAGAGAGCACGGCACGGCCACGTTCACGGATCTGGTGGATCTCGCGGCGGCGGGTCTGGGTGGCCGGGTCGTCGGCGTGAGCGACGACTTCTTCGCGAGCGGTGACAATCTCCTCCGCGCGGGGCGCGCGCTGTTCATCGAGGACAAGTACACCGATCGCGGCAAGTGGATGGACGGCTGGGAGAGCCGACGCAAGCGCGAGCCTGGACACGACTGGTGCGTGATCGAGCTGGGCGCTCCGGGCGTCATCCAGGCGTTCGACATCGACACGGATCATTTCCTGGGCAATCACCCGCCGTTCGCGGCAGTCGCGGGGCTCTCTGCTAAAAGAAGCACGGCGCTCTCCGAGCTCCAGAACGGTACCTGGACGGACCTGCTCGACCAGGCGCCGCTGCGGCCCGGGTCGCACAATCTGTTCACGGCTCACGCCGCGCAGGCGCTGAGTCACGTCAGGCTGAGCATCTTTCCGGACGGCGGTGTCGCGCGCTTCCGCGTTTTCGGCAAAGTCGTCGCGGATTGGGCGCACCAGCCAGTGGACGCGGAGACAGCGCCGCACGTCGCGCCGGACGACGTGGATCTCGCGGCCGTGCTCAACGGAGCGACAGCGCTCGCCTGTTCCGACGCGTTCTTCGGGCCCATGAACAACCTGCTCTTGCCGGGCCGCGCCGAGAATATGGGTGGCGGCTGGGAGACCCGCCGCAAGCGCGCTCCCGGTCACGACTGGATCCTGATTCGGCTCGCGGCGCGCGGAGTGCCGCGCGTGATCGAGGTAGATACTCACCATTTCAAAGGCAACTACCCCGATCGGTGTGCGCTCGAGAGCATCGACGCGCCGGGTGCGCGCATCACGGAGCTGGTGCAGGCGAGCTTCAGGCCGCTGCTCCCGGAGGTGAAGCTCTCCGCACACGCGCGCCACTTCTTTCGTTCGGAGCTGGTGACTCCGGCCGCGGCTACCCACGTCCGGCTCAACGTCTTTCCAGACGGTGGGGTGAGTCGACTGCGCATTTGGGGTACGCGCGCGTGAGCGAGGCGCACCACGTGCTGAATGCCTTGAGTGACGCGGCGGCGCGTCAGGCGCTCGAGCGCTGCTGTGCCGCTCACCGCTGGCTGACGGCGATGCTACGACAGCGGCCGTTCGAAAGCGCTGCCGCGCTGTTCGCTGCCGCGGAGCAGAGCTTTGCGGGGCTCGGTCGCGACGACTACCTGGAGGCCTTCGCCCAGCACCCGCAAATCGGCGCGAGCCTTCTGGAGCTGCGCGCGCGCTTCCCGGTGACGGCCGCTTGGTCGAGCGAGGAGCAGGCTTCCGTGACCCACGCCGACGACCGGACGCTCCTGGCACTGCGCGCCGCCAACGCCGAGTACCTGGCGCGCTTCGGCCACATCTTCATCGTCTGTGCCTCTGGAAAAACGGCGGCGGAGATGCTTTCACTGCTCGAAGCACGCCTCGACAACGCGCCGGACGTGGAGCTCCGGATTGCTGCAGCGGAGCAGGCCAAGATCACACGACTTAGACTGGAGAAACTCGCACCATGAGCGCCATCACCTCTCACGTGCTCGACACGGCGCTGGGACGCCCGGCGGAAAACCTCGTGGTCCGCCTCGAGTTCTGCGACGTGGACGGCGTCTTTCAGCCGCTCGCCGAGCGCGCCACCGACTATCAGGGCAGAATCGCGGATTTTTTGCCGGCAGGGGTGCTCGAGGCGGGTATCTATCGGCTGGTGTTCGACACCCAGAGTTACTTCGCCGCCGGTCTGCGCACGACGTTCTATCCACGCATCGAAATCGTGTTTCGCGTCGCTGCCCCGGAAGAGCACTATCACGTCCCACTTTTGTTGAGCCCGTTCGGCTATTCCACGTATCGCGGCAGCTGAGCGCGCAGAACTATTGCGGAGCCCCCATTCATGAGTATCACCCGTCACGCCAAAACCGAGCTCAAAGCGCTCGCGCGCGCGAACCGCGCCTTTTCCGTCACGTACCCCGGGCAGCCCGCCGCCCGACAGCCGGTGCACACGGTGTACGGGGGCGCGCACCTGTTTGCCTCCGACACGCCCAAACGCCTGGGTGAGCGCGCGCTTCGCGCCCTCGATACCTACGCAAGAGGGCCGGTGGAGCTCGCGCGCGGGATGGGTTTCTTGCCGGATGCGAGTCTGCAGGCAGGAGATCTCGCCTGGTTTCGTAGCCAGCTCGAGCGCGATCCCGAGCGCCTGAAGCGCGACAACCCGAGCGCCTGGCTGGCGCTAACCGTGCACGATCGCGTGCGCAAGAAGCTCGAACGCGAGCCGGTGGAGGACTTTCGCATCGATTTCGAGGACGGCTTCGGCGCGCGGCCGGACGCGGAAGAAGACGAAGTCGCGGCGTCGGCGGCGCGCCAGGTCGCCAGGGGCCTGGCGGCGGGCTCCCTGCCACCGTTCATCGGCATTCGCATCAAGTCGCTCGGCGAAGAGTGGAAGAAGCGATCCATCCGGACGCTCGATCGCTTCTTCGAGACGCTGCTCGCGGAAACGGACGGCCAATTGCCCGAGCCGTTCATCGTCACCTTGCCGAAGGTCAGAGTGCCGGAGCAACCGGCGGCTCTCAGCCGGTTACTCGAGGCGCTCGAGAAACGTCATGGCCTCGCGCGCAAGACGCTGAAGATCGAGCTCATGATCGAGCTCACTCAGGCCCTGCTCGATGCCAAGGGTCGATCGCCTTTGCCCGCGTTCCTGGATGCCTGCGAGGGCCGCTGCTGGGGTGCTCATCTCGGAACCTACGATTTTACGGCCTCCTGCAACGTCACTGCGGCACAGCAACGCATGGATCACCCACTCTGCGATCTGGCCAAGGGCATGATGCTGCTCGCGTACGGCGGGCGGGGTGTATTCCTGTCGGACGGAGCGACCAACGTGCTGCCCGTGGGGCCGCACAAGGGAGCAGTCCTGTCGGCCGAGCAGCTCGCGGAAAATCGCACCGCGGTGCACGCCGCCTGGCGGCTGTCGCACTCGCACATTCGCCATTCCCTCGAGGGCGGTTTTTACCAGGGCTGGGACTTGCATCCGGCGCAGCTGCCGGTGCGTTACGCCACCTGCTTTGCGTTCTTCCTCGAAACGTTTCCCCAAGCGGCTGAGCGCCTGAAAAACTTCGTAAACAAAGCGGCGCAGGCCACGCTCGCCGGCGACGTGATGGACGATGCGGCTACGGGACAGGGTCTGCTCAACACCTTTCTTCTCGCGCTCAACTGCGGCGCAATCAGCGTGCGCGAAGCGGAACAGGTGGGGCTCACCGCCCAGGAGCTCGAGCTGCGCTCGTTCGCCGAGATCATGAAAGCACGAGCGCAGCGCCTGGGCGCTTGAGACGGCTTTTCAAGCCGTTACTGCCGCGAATCGCGCTCCGACGGCACCTTCACGAGCCGAACGCGGGCACCCGCCGGCGACAGCGTCAACGCGAGGTGCACGCGGCGCTGCGCGCCGTCCGCTTCGAGGACGCGCGGCACGCAGGCGGCGTTGACATACAGCGTGCCGTGCTGTTCCACGCACCATCGACGCGGCCGCGCGTCGGACCAGTGCATGTGCCCTGCGATCACGGCCAGGGGCCTGCGTCCGCGTTCGCGCGCGTAGGCAACGGCATCGGCCAGATCGCGATCCCCCCAATCGCCGGTCTTGCCCCCGAAGTCGCGGCCCCAGGGATCGCTGGCTGTGGTGCCGAGCCCGGTCGGCCCGTTGTGCGCCAGAAATACCAGGTGTTCGGTGTCGGCGCCGTCCACCAGCGCGCGCAGCCGATCGCGCGAGCTGTCGAGCGACGCGACGCTGTAACGTTCGCAGAGCTCCGCTGGAAAGGACAGCTCGTTTCCGCCCATCGCGAATGGCCGGCAAGCAATCAGCGTGGCCCGGAGCCCGGAGAGGTCGAGCGGATGCGCGCTGAAGCCGCAGGTTCGGGTCGACGGCGTCGATGCCTCGCCTTCGCCTTTGCTCATCAACCCGGCGAGCCCGCGCTGGTACGTGAGCTCCGCGGCGATCGCGGCGTATTCTGGCGCGTCGTTGTTGCCGAGCATCACCAACGCTGACCGCTTCAAGCTCGAAAGGGAACGGGCGATCGCCAGGCTGTCCCGGGTCAGACCGCCGCCCAGATCCCCGGTGAACAAAAGCAGCTCGTACTCGGTGCCGTTGAAGTAGCGGACGTCGTCGTCGTTCCAGACGCTATGCAGATCGCCGATGATCGCCAGCTCGGACATCGCGCCTCACTCCGTTTGTTCGATCAGGCTACGCGCCCGGGCTTCGGGCACGCCCAGCCTCTCCGCGAGCGAGCTCAAAATCGCGGCTTCGCCCGGTTGCACCTGCTCGTCTGTGAGCACTGTCGCTGCCGCCAGAGCCAGCGCCAGCTCGCGATCCTCGGGCTCTCCGTACAGGCGCGCTGCCAGCGTATCCAGGCGTTGCTCCACGCCTTCGCGCGCGAGCCCTTCGCCAAAATCGTCCAGCATCTGCGCCATTTCTCGGCTGCTCAGCGCGCCATCGGTCAAGGTCCGCAGCATGCCGAGCAGCGCCGCGCGTTCGTCGCTGGCGATCGCGCCGTCCGCGCTCATCACCAAAAACATGACCTCGGCGAGCGGCTGGACGCGCGCGTAGAGCGCGCCGCGCTCGGGGGGCAATGGCTCCTCGGGACCCGGCGGCGGGGGACGGATCGACGGTTGCCCGGCGGCCAGGAGCTTCTCGCGGAGCCGCGCGATTCGTGCGAAGTTCAAGCTGCCTCCGAGGAAAAAGATGGCTCCGAAGGCTACGGTTTATCACTTCGTTGTCAATGTCGCCGACAGCGACAGAGATTTTTACGAGTGTCTGGATTTTCGGATCGCGCAGCATCCGTCGGAGAGCGTGCGCTATTTGCTGACGCGCGTGCTCGCGTATTGCCTCGTCCACGAGGAAGGAATTGGCTTCAGCAAGGGCGGGGTGTCGTCGCGTGACGAGCCGCCGTTGTCCGTCGTGGACGCGCAGGGCCAGCTGCGCGTGTGGATCGACGTCGGAGTGCCCTCTGCCGAGCGCCTGCACCGAGCGGCCAAAGCGGCGTCGCGCGTCGTGGTGTTCAGCTCGGCCGAGCCCGAGCGGCTGCGCCGAGAAGCGGCGTCGCGAAGCGTTCATCGCCTGGAAGAGATCGAGGTCTACCGCGTCGAGCCGGAGCTACTCGACGCGCTCGAGCCGCACGTTCGGCAAAATACCACGTGGGATCTGACGCGGACGGAGGACACCCTTTACATCAATGTGGCGGATGCCGCATGTTCCGGCAGCTTGCTGCGCGTCTCCCTCACTCCCGTGTGACGCTGTGCTCCGGCTCGTACCGCTCTTGCTCGCCGCCGCCGCGCCGTGTCCCGAGACGGAGCCGCCGAGTGACGCGGAGCCGCCGCGTGGCGTGCGCTGGGTCGATCCCGAGCGGGTGCGCGGCCCGTCCCCGCGACTGACGCTGGAGTGGCTGATCTGGCAGCTCGTGCCCAGCCCCGAGCTCACGATCGGCGACGCCGGCGCCGGCTTCGGCCTCCAGTGGCAGCTCACGCCTCTGGCGTATGCGTTCGGTATCGATCGGCGGCTCCGCCCCTGGCGAGCGTTGATCGTGGAGCCGATCGTGCGGCACAGCGGGTCCGTCGAGCTGTTCTTCTCGCCCGAGTACCTGGCGCGGAGCGTGGATCGGTTCGGCTTTCGAGCCGGCGTCCGCTCCTACTTCGGCGTATTGCACCGTGGCGACTACCTGTCCGTGTCACTGGCCAGCGCCTATCTGCGCTTCGGAGACAGGGAGGCCGTCGCGTACGAAGCCGGCGCTTACGTCCTGTTCGGAATGCTGGGTCTGCAGGTCAGCCACGCTCCAGCGCTGTCGGACGCGTCGTTCATCGGCACGCTGCGCGTGAGGTTCTTCTGATGCGACGCTGGGGGTGGGCCATTGCCTGTGCGCTGGCGGTGGCGGTGAGCGGCTGTGATCGTGTCAGCTTGTTCGCTCGCTTCATTTCGAAGAACGCGGCCACGCTGGCACGGTCCTCGCGTCCTCTACCGGTCGCATCGCGTAACCCGGAGCGTCGCGACGCGCGGCTGGCGGCGCTGTGGGTCGGACACGCCACCGTGCTCGTGCAGCTCGACGACAAATTCATTCTGACCGACCCGGTGTTCACGAGCAGCGTGGGGCAGCTCTCGAAACGGCTGATCGAGCCGGGGCTCGACGTCGAACATCTGCCGCGCATCGACGCGACGCTGATCTCCCACATGCACTTCGATCACCTGTCACTCGGCAGCCTCGACCTGCTCGAAGACAAGCTCGAGCGCGTGTACCTGCCGGAGGGCGGCGCGGTGTACGTTCCGCTCTCGCGCACACCGACCATCGAGCTACCGAGCTGGCAGAGCCACGAAGTCGCTGGCCTGCGCGTGACCGCCGTGCCGGTGCGGCACAACGGCTGGCGCTACGCCGGTGACCGCTCCTGGATGACCAAGAGCTACACCGGTTATGTCGTCGAATACCGCGGGCTGGTGCTGTATTTCGGTGGGGATAGCGCGTACACGCACGCATTTCGCCAGACCGGCCAGCGCTTCTCGCGCATCGATCTGGCCATTTTGCCGATCGCGCCGATTCATCCGCGCGCGTTCATGTGCCGCCACCACATCGATCCGAGAGAGGCGCTCGACGCGTTTCGGGACCTGGGCGCGCGCTCCATGCTGGCCATTCACTTCGACACGTTCGTGAACTCGCTCGACGAATACGGCGAGGCGCCGCGCACGTTGCGGAAGCTGCTCCCGCAGTACGGCCTGGACGAAGAGCGGGTGGCGGTGCTCCGGCAGGGCGAGCAGCGCGTGTTCATTCCCCGCCCCCGCGCAGGCGCTCCAGATGTGGGGCCAACAGCTCGCGCGCATGCGGTCAGCCGCGCGGGGAGCGCCCTTCGAGCAGCGCGCGCTGTTCAGCGAGCGCCTCCACGAGCGCGTCCGTGAGCGCGCGGATGCGTGCGGCGCTGCGCAGATCCTCGTGCGTGAGCACCCACAGGTCCACCTCCATCTCCGGAATGACGCCCCGGATGCGGCGTAATTGCGCGGTTTGGTCTCCCAGAAAGCAGGGCAAGGCGACCACACCGAGGCCCATCACCGCGGCCCGACAGAGCGACGTGAGCGTATCTGCGCGCAGTGCAATCGGCGCGTCGCCGAGCTCCTTCTGCATCCAGCGCGCGATCGTCGTGCCGGCGAGGCTGTCGTCGGGGGCGAGCCACACGTGTTCTGTCAGCGGACGTTTGGCCGGGACCCGCTTCAGATAGCTCGGCGCTGCGTACAGCGCATGCCCGAGCGGCGCGACACGGCGGCCGACCAGGTTCGGCGGCGGGCGGCGAGTCGGGCGCACGGCGACGTCCGCGTCACGCTTCGTGAGGTTCAAGTACAGCGTGGTCGTGCTGAGCTCGAGCTGTAGTTGCGGATGCTTCGACGAGAACGCCGCGAGCGCCCGAGGCACGAGCTCCGCCGCCAGCGTGTCGGTGGTGGTCACGCGCACGCTGCCCGTCAAACGCAGATCACGACCGACCACGCTGCGTTCGATGCTGACGATGCGCTCCTGGACGTCGCGCGCTGCCGCCGCCAGCTCCTCTCCCGCGCTCGTCAGCACGTAGCCCGTGGGTAGGCGCTCGAACAGACGCACCCCGAGCTGCTTCTCGAAATCCGCAATCCGTCGCAGCACGGTCGAGTGGTTCACTTTCATGGCGCGCGCGGCGCCCGCGAGTGAGCGCTGCTCGGCGACGGCCAGGACGTATTGAAAGTCGGACCAGTCGAGCCTGTGCAATTTTGCGGATGCGGTGTGCATTTTATGAATCTACCTCCGCGAACGCGCACAGCCTATCTGTGTAGTCATCGGGCTCACGCCCCAATCCCAAGGAGATATTCGTCATGTCACTGCCAAACCTCGACCGTCACGCTTCGTTCGGCCCGCTCGCGCTGCGCCTCGGCCTGGGCGGCGTCTTCGTGGCGCATGCGTACGCCAAGGCCGCCATCTACACGTTCCCTGGGACAGTCCAGTTCTTCGAAGCGCAGGGGTTTCCCGGGTTCATGGCGTACCCGGTGTTCGCCACCGAGCTCGTGGCGGGCCTGGCCTTGATGGCCGGCTTCGGGACGCGTTGGGCGGCGCTGGCGTTGATGCCCGTCATGCTCGGCGCGCTGAAGCCGCATCTCGCCGCCGGCTGGATGTTCACGAGCCCGGGAGGCGGCTGGGAGTACATCGCGTTCCTACTGGCGGCGCTGGTGGCGCAGTTCTTCGTCGGGTCCGGAGCTTACGCGGCGGAGAGCATGCGGAGCCGCCAACCCGTCGAAGACGCCCGGGCGGGCCTTAGGCACGACGCTTGCTGAGCTCTCCCGCTTTGCACAGAAACGCCACTAAAAAGCCGGTGCGCGCTCGCTCGGAGCGGGGCGATTTGCCGCGGTGGTTCGGTTTTGCCACGGCCACCGGCCAACTTTGAGGCTCCTACCATCAACATGCCCGACCCGGCGATGAGGCTCGACTCTGGGGAGCGGTCTAGCTCCATGGACAGTTCGTCGGTCGCGGTAGCCCCGACCTCGGACCCGCGCCTTCAGCTGCTCCACCAGCCCGGCAGCGGCAGCCACATCGTTCAGTTCTACGAGGAGGACGAGTTTCTCGCCGCGACGGTGGCACAGTTCGTCGGATCCGGCTTCCTCGCGGGCGAGCCCGTCATCGTCATCGCCACCGAGCCGCACCGACAGGCCTTCGTGAGAGAGCTCCAGGCCGCGTCGTTCGATGTCGAGCGCGCTCGTGCGACGGGTCAGCTCACGCTGCTCGACGCGGCCGAGACGCTCGCCATGTTCATGACCGACGGCGTGCCCGATTGGGAACTGTTCCAGAGGCACGTCGGCTCGGTCATCCGGCGCGTGGCCGAGCTGAAAGGCCGCGCACCGTCCCTGCGCGCGTACGGCGAGATGGTCGATTTGCTGTTCCAGCAAGGCAACCCGACGGCTGCGCTCGAGCTCGAAGAAATGTGGAACCGCCTCGCGCAGCTCCACTCGTTTTGTCTGCTCTGCGCCTACGGCATGAAGCACTTCTCGAAAGAGCAGCACGCGCGCGAGCTCGAGCGGGTACGCGGGACGCACACGCATGCGCTGCCCACCGAGAGCTTCTCCGAGCTGACCACGGAAGACGAGCGCTGGCAGCGCACCGTGCTGCTCGAGCAACGCGCGCGCTCCCTGGAGAACGAGATCGAACGGCGTATGGCGCTGGAACACCAGCTGCGCGAGGCGCTCGCCGCCACGAAGCTCGGTCACGAAGAGCTGCGCTGCTCGGTCGAAAAGCTGGATGCGCAAAATCGCATCAACGAGACGCTCGCGCGCATCGCCGGCGCGCTCAGCTCGGAGCTCGATCCGGAGGCTCTGATTCAGAAGCTCACCGACGAAGCGACCGCCATCTGC
Source organism: Polyangiaceae bacterium (assembly GCA_036520475.1). Lineage (GTDB taxonomy): Bacteria > Myxococcota_A > Polyangia > Polyangiales > Polyangiaceae > DATDJP01. The sequence goes on from DATDJP010000352.1 coordinate 21,754, forward strand.
GGCGCTCAGTTCGGCGCTTTCTTCTACAACCTCGTCGACGACGCTGGTGAGAGCTACACGCTCTACACGCTCTCCGGAGCTCCGTGCGAGGCCTTCACCAAGTTTCCGATGCCGCGCAACACGGCGATCTTCGAGCCCACGTTCAGCGGGCGACACGTCGTACGTCTCGCGGACGTGAAGCAGGATCCGCGATACGGCAAGAGCGGGCCCTACCACGGTATGCCGGAGGGCCATCTGCCCGTCCGTAGCTACCTCGCCGTGCCGGTCAAGTCCCGCTCCGGCGAAGTGCTGGGCGGCCTCTTCTTCGGTCACGCTCAGCCGGGCGTGTTCACGGACGTCCACGAGCGGCTCCTGGTAGCGGTCGCGGCTCAGGCCGCCGTCGCGATCGACAACGCCAAGCTCTTCGGCGCCACGCTCAAGGCGGAGGAGACGGCCCAGCGCGAGCGCGAGAAGCTCGAGGCGATCGCCAATGAGCTGGAGAGCGCCAATCGCACCAAGGACGAGTTTCTCGCGACTGTTTCGCACGAGCTTCGTACTCCCCTGAACGCGATTCTCGGCTGGGTACGCATGCTGCGTTCGGGCAATCTGCCCGAAGAGAAGCGTGAGCGCGCGCTCGAAATCATCGAGCGCAACGCGAACGCGCAGACGCAGTTGATCGAGGATCTGCTCGACGTCAGCCGCATCATCTCCGGAAAGCTGCGTCTCGACATGCGCGGCGTCGAGCTTTCGCTGGTCGCCGAGAACGCGATCGAAGCTGTGCGACCCTCCGCGCACGCGAAGAACGTGACACTCGAGCAGGTGATCGATCGTGAGCTCGCGCCGATCAGCGGCGATCCAGCGCGCCTGCAGCAGGTCGTCTGGAATTTGCTCACCAACGCGGTGCGCTTCACTCCGGCGGGCGGCCAGGTGACGCTCACTGTCCGGCAGCGCGAGTCCTCCGTAGAGCTGAGCGTGGCCGACACGGGCCAGGGCATCGATCCGGCGTTCTTGCCGAAGATCTTCGAACGCTTCCGCCAGGCCGACCCGACCACGACGCGCAAACACGGCGGACTCGGCCTGGGGCTCGCCATCGTCCGGCACCTCGTCGAGCTTCACGGAGGAACGGTTCGAGTCTTTAGCGAAGGTCAGGGCAGGGGTGCGACGTTCAGCGTGCTGCTGCCGATCGCGCCGGCGTCGAGCAACTCACTGCAGCGGCCCCCTGCGCTGCGTTTCGGGGCGTCACGCGCGGAGCTTCAGTGTGCGCAAGAGCTCGAGGGTGTCACCGTGCTCGTGGTCGACGACGAGGACGACGCGCGCGAGATGCTGAGAGAAATGCTGGGCGCATGCCAGGCGACGGTCGCCACGGCCAGCTCCGTGGCCGAAGCGCTGAGCCTGCTTCCCGAGCTTCGCCCCGACGTCGTCGTGTCCGACATTGGAATGCCTGACGAAGACGGCTACGTGCTCATTCGCAAGCTGCGTGCGTTGCCGGACAACTGCGGCGGCCGAACACCTGCGATCGCGCTGACCGCCTACTCACGTTTCGAAGACCGCACGAAAGCTCTGGTCGCCGGGTTCAACATGCACGTTCCGAAGCCCGTCGAGCCCGGCGAATTGCTGGCCTCGCTCGGGAGTCTCACGGCGATGTTCTCGTCCAGGCGCGGTTAGAGGCGGGTCTCTTGCTTCGGCGTTGGCCCGAGGTAGCGACCCTGCGCACACGAGGGGTTCAGGTAGGTATGCTCGCGCGTGCACCGCGCTCGCACGTCGGGCCTCAAGATCCGGCCTGACCCGGCCGTACACGCCCTGGTGCGAATCGCTCATTTCGTCCTCGATGCGCGTCTCTATCAGGGGGAGTCAACGGCGGTTTACGCAGGCCTACGCGAAGCGGACGGCCTGCCTATCGCCGCCAAAAAGGTTCGTGGTGGCGCTCCGGCGCTGCGCGAAGAGCTGACATTCTTGCGGGCTGCCGCCAGCAGCGGCGTGGTGCGCGCGCTCGACGTGGTCGAGAGCGATGAAGGCCCGGTGCTGCTACTGGAACGCTTCGGCGATCAGAACCTGCGCCAGGCACTGAACGCCGGGCGCATGCCACTTCAGCGCACCTTGCGCATCGCGCACGACCTCGCGCAGGGCCTGGCCGCGATTCACGAGCGCCGCATCGTGCACCGCGACCTGAAGCCCGAGAACATTCTGTACGACTCGCGCACCGATGCCGTCGTGATCGCCGACTTCGGCATCGCAGCCGCGCTACCGGTTGGCGAACGCGCGCTCGGGGTATGTGATCTGGTCGGCACTCCCAGCTACGTGTCGCCGGAGCAGACCGGGCGCATGCGCGACGGTTGCGACTTTCGTTCGGACCTGTATTCGCTCGGGGTCACTCTGTACGAGCTCTTGACCGGCAAGTTGCCGTTCGCGGCTCGAGATCTGCTCGAGCTGATTTCGTGCCACTTGAGCAGGCTGCCGGAGCCTCCAGAGCGGCACGCGCCCGGCCTGCCACCGGTGCTCAGCGCCATTGTCATGAAGCTGCTCGAGAAGCGCCCGGCGGACCGCTATCAGTCGGCGCGCGGCCTTTTGGCCGATCTGAAACGGGGCGCGGAAACCCTGCGGGGCGACGGGTCCATCCGCGATTTTGCGCTGGGGCGCTGCGACCTCGTACGCCCGCGTCCGCTCGAGAAACTGTGCGGCCGCGAGCCCGCGATGCAAGTGCTCCTCCGCGCCTTCGACAGCGCTGCCAAGGGGGCGCCGTCGCTGGTCCTGCTGTCGGGCCGAGAAGGATCCGGCCGCGGTGAGCTCGTGCGCGCGCTGCTGCGAAGTCAACCTCGGGTGCTCGCAGCGCCTGGCGCATGGAGTGCTAATTCTGAACGGCCCCTCGCTGCGCTCAGCGACGCGCTCTCGGCAATCGCCCGCAGTCTGCTGCTGCTCGACGACGAGAAACTTGCCGTCGTTCGCCGCAGGCTGCTCGAGAGCGTGGGCACGGTCGGTCAAGCGCTCGTCGCTCTCGCGCCAGCCCTCGGCGACCTGCTCGGCCCGCAGCCGGAGCTGCCCGAGGTGGGGCTCGCCGAAGCGCGGACTCGATTGCGGCTGGTTTTTCGCCGCTTCTTCTCCGCCCTCGGCAAAGACCAGGTCGTCGTGCTGGCGCTCGGCAATTTCGAGCTCGCGGATGCGGCGAGCGTCGGGATACTCGAGGCGCTGCTGGAATCCGGCGCGTGCGTGCTGGTGGTCCTCAGCGCCGCGGATCCTGCGCGCTTCGGCGCGCTGGCCGAGCGTTCCGGAGTCGTACGTCTCGAGCTGGACGGCTTGGCCGTCCCGGCCGTCACGGAGTGGTTGAGCGCCGCGCTCGACATTCCCGCCGACAGGGTGGCGGACCTGGCCCGTGTGCTTCACGACAAGTCGGCTGGCCATCCGGGGCTCGTCGCGAGCCTCTTGGACCACTGGATCGAAACGGGCCTGATCGCGCGCAGCGACGGTGAGTTCACCTGGTCACTCGAGCGTGTGCGCGAGGCGGAGACCCCGAAGAGCCTGGCCGCCCTCGTCTCGCAGCGGGTGGCGGAGCTGCCACCCGGCGCGCAGCGCGTGCTCGCCGGTCTTTCCTGCTGTACCCACGATTGCGACGCCGAAACCCTGGCCGCGATGACCGAGCTCGGCCAAGGCGAGCTGACGACTCTGGTGAGCTCGCTCCATCGCGAAGGACTCGTGGTCACCACGAAGGAAGGTCATCGCGTGGCGCACGCCGCGATCGCCGCGGCCGCGCGCGAGAGCGTCGCCGCCGATGTTCAGGAGCGCCTCATGGCGCAGCTCGCGCGCCACTGGCTTGCCAGCACGCCGGACGCTGAACTTTCGAAAAAGGCTCCACGCATGGCGCTGGCGCTGCAGCAAGGAAAGCCGGAGCTGATGGGCAGCGATCGCACGCGTGCCGCGCGCGTTCATGCGCTGGCCGGTGCGCACGCCACCGCCGGTATGGCGTACGGGACGGCGGCGGCTTTCTTCCAGCTCGGCTCCGAGCTGCTCGGCGCCGATGGCTTCCAGGTCGAGCGCGAGCTCGCGTTCGAGCTGACGATCGGTCTCGGTCGATCGCTGATGATGCTTGAACAGAACGAGCGCGCAGAGAGCGTGCTGAAAGCGTTGTGTGCGCACGAGCTCACGCCTGCCGAGCTCGGCGTCGTCTATCCGAGCCGCTGTGACAACTACAGCGCCACCGCGGATCGCTCGGGCGCGATAGAGGTCGGGATCGAGGGGCTTTCGCGGCTAGGTGTGTGCTTGCCGCCCGACCCGTCGCCGCTCGAGACGATGCCGCTCTTGCTCGCGAACCAGCGCCAACTTGCCGAGCTCACTTACACGGACCATGTCCAACGCCCTCCTGCGACGGATCCGCGTGTGCTCGGCGCTCTACGCATTCTTTCTACGCTGACGGTGCCCGTCTATCTGTCACGCCGCACGACTCTGTACTTGCTGCTGATCGAAACGGCGATCAGCCTGATTCTCCGCGACGGACACGTCCAGCAGACCTCCGGCTTCCTGGCGACGCACGCGACCCTGCTCATCGGTGCGCTCGGTCAGCACGACGCAGCGCGCTCTTCGTATGAAGCGTGCCTGGCGCTGGAGCGCGAACGCCCCGCGCCGGCGCTCTACGGACGCACCACGCTCGTCCTCTATTACACGCTCGGCTCGTGGTTCAACACCTGGCAAGAGTCGGCCGAGGAGCTCGCCAAAGGGGTCGAGCGCTGCATCGACGCCGGGGACCCGATGTTCGCCGCGATGTGCGCTTCGGGCTCCGTGACGATGCAGTGCCTGTGCGGCGTGCCTTTCGAACGGATCGCCGAATGCCTGGAGAGCTGGCACGCCATCATGAGCGCGGACCGCGCGCTCGGGGCCAGCACGGCGAACGTGTCGCGGCTCGTGGGCAGGTTTTCGCGCGGTGAGCCGATCACCGGCCAGGACCTCGACCCGATCACGAACTTTCCCGTGGAAGCCGGGCCGATGCGCAACAATCCGATGGTGAATTTCGGCCTGGCGCTGTCCGTGGTCGGACACGAGGCGCAGGTGCGGAGCTGGCTCGACGCGATTCGGCCGACGTTCTCCACTGTGAGCTTTGCGCAGCCGCAGGTCGCCAATCTCTGGCTGCTCGACGGCCTATTTGCGGCCAAGGACGCGCGGCTTGGGCAGCCCGAACGTCTGGACGACGCCAGGCACATCACCGCGAACATGCGGGGCATCGTGCAGAAGACCGGCTCTACGAACCTCGAGCCGATCATCGCCCTGCTCGAGGCGGAAATGACGCGTGCTGCCGGTGACCTGGAACGCGCGGTGGGTCTGTACGTGCACGCCGTGAAGCAAGCGCGCGCGCACGAACTCCATCACCTGGTCGCGTTCGCGCTGGAGCAGCGCGCGGAGCTGCTCGAGCAGCTAGGGGCCGTAGATGAAGCGGCGCTCTTCTACCGCGAGGCGGCGCTGGCCTATCAGCGCTGGGGCCACCTCACGAAGGTGCGCGAGCTCGAGGTCGCGCATCCCGAGCTGAAGGCGCTGGACTTTGCCGGGTACGGGGCCGGGGAGGTGAGCCTGCACACGGTCCACCACCGGTCCACGGGGCAGCAGACGTTGCACCAGCCGGGGCTTGCTCGCACTCGCAGCACGCTGCAGGCCACGGGCGCGCGGACGTTGAACGCCGCGCTCGACCTGAGCACGGTGCTCAACGTATCGCAGGAGATCAGCACGCAGCTCTCGGCATCCGGCGTCGTGCGTGCCGTCCTCGGCGGCATCGCGCAAAATGCCGGAGCCGAGCGCGCGCTCTTCGTCCTCTGCGCCGGGAGCGGGGAGGAGACCGTGTACGCGGAGCTCACGGGCGGCGAGTACCACGAGATCGGCCGAAGGTTGAGCGACTACGACGACGCTCCCCGCTCGCTCCTGCGGCTGCTCCGGCGCACGCACAAGCCCGTGGTGATCGCTGACGCCACGGCCGATCCGGGGCACGCCACGGATGCGTTCGTCGTCGCCAACCGCTGTCGCTCGTTGGCAGGCATTCCCGTGCTCAAGAGCAACGCCGTCGCGGGGTTCGTCGTGCTCGAAAATCGGCTCGTGGCCGGTGCGTTCACGCAGGAGCTGGTCGACTTGACGCAGGCGCTGGTCGCCCAAGCCGCCATTTCGCTCGACAACGCGTCGCTTTACGAAAATATGGAGCACCGGGTGCGCGAGCGCACCGCCGAGCTCCATGGCCGCAACGTCGAGATGCGGCGCGTGCTGGACAACGTCGCGCAGGGCCTGGTGACGATCGATCGCGACGGGCGCTTGTCCCGCGAGCGTTCGGCGATCTTCGAGCAATGGTTTCCAGGCGGTCTGCCGGATACGGTGCGCGGCCTGTTCGCCTCGGACAGCAAGGTGGTGGCGCTGTTCGATCTGGGTTGGGAGCAGCTCCTCGAGGGCATTTTGCCGCTCGAGCTGTGCGTCGAGCAAATGCCCAAACAGCTCGAACGCGGGCAGCGTACCTTCGAGCTCGGCTGGCGGCCGATCGCCGGCGAGCACGACCAGCTCGAGCGCATGTTGCTCGTCATGAGCGACGTCACCGAGGTGCGGCTGCGGCAGCGGTCCGAACAAGAACAACTCCAGCTCATGGCGCTCGTGGAACGTGTCGGCCAGGATCGCAACGGCGTACTCGAGTTCATGCGCGAATCGCAGGAGCTGCTTCGCGAGCTCGAGCGCGAGCAGCCCGATCGGGATCTGGAAAGACGGCAGGTTCACACGCTGAAGGGCAACTGCAGCCTGTTCGGCGTATCGGTCGTGAGCGCGCTCTGCCACGAGATCGAGACGGCCCTGGAGCTCGATCAGCGCCGCCTATCGGAGGAAGAGCAGAGAGAGCTGCGAAGCGCCTGGTCCGACCTGGAACGGCGGCTGCTGCCGTTCCTGGACACGAAGACGAGCACGCTCCAGGTCATCCTGCGCGATTTCGAAGCAGCGCTGCAGAAGCTGCAGCGCGAGAACCACCCGCTCGCGCAGGAGCTGGAGATGTGGACGCTGGAGCCGCTCGAGCTACGCTTTCAGCGCATCGGCGAGCACGCTGATCGTCTGGCGCAGCGCTTCAACAAAGGCGCGCTGCGCATCCGCAACGAGCACGGCGGCTTTCGCGTCGCCAGCGAGGTGTGGGCCGGGTTCTGGGCGGCTTTCGCGCACGCGGTGCGCAACGCCGTCGATCACGGCATCGAGAGCAGCGATGAACGTCACGCGGCCGGCAAGGATGTCGCGACTCTCACTTTACGCGCGTACCAGAGTGGAGGACGCTTCGTCTTCGAGTTTTCCGACGATGGTCGCGGCATCGCATGGGACAAGATCCGGGCGAAGGCGCTGCTCGCCGGTCTGCCGGCGGAAACGCCCGAGGACCTGGCTGCTGCTCTGTTCGCCTGCGGCATCTCCAGCAAAGACAGCGCGGACGAGCTGTCGGGGCGCGGCATCGGCATGCCAGCGCTGCAGCAGGCGTGTCACGCCCTGGGCGGCACGATCTCCGTGGAAAGCGCGCCAGAGCAGGGAACGACGTGGCGCTTCGACTTCCCGGCCGAGCTCGCCAAAGCGCCACGCGAACGCCGGACGTCCGTGCGCCCTTCGCTAGCACCCGTCAACTGATCGCCGCGTTCGCGCTATACTCTCGTCGGCATGCTGCTGCGCGTTCCGCGACCGGCCTTGCGGCCATTCGTGAAGGTGTTGTGGGCGTCGGACGAGACGCTCGCGCCAGAATTGGAGCGCGCCGAGCGTGAGCTCGTGTTGCCGACGGGGACGGCTCACGTCGCCTTTCGTCTCTCCGCCCACCCGCTGCACGTGTTCGACGCGCCGGCGGATCGCGTCGGACGGGATCTCGGCCACGCGGTGCTGGGTGGACCGCGCGCTGCATCCTACGTGCGCGATGTGTCTCGGCCGGCCCGCGGAGTCGGCGCGCAGCTTCAGCCGGGCGCGCTGGCCCTGCTCACCCTTCCAAGACGGGACACGCCGGACCTGCCAGATTGGGCTTCGTGGAGGTCACATGAAGGTCAAGGAGCTATTCCCGTATCTGGCCGTGAACGACGCGGCCGGCGCCATTGCGTTCTACGAAAAGGCGTTCGGCGCCAAGGAGAAGTACCGCCTCGTCGAACCCGCTGGCCGAGTCGGACACGCCGAGCTCGACTTTGGCGGTGTGACGGTGATGTTGGCCGATGAGTATCCCGAGTACGATTTCAAGGGGGCGGACAAATACGGCGGCACGCCGGTGATGATCCACCTGCACGTCGATGATTGCGACGCGCTCATCGAGCGCGCTGTCGCCGCGGGCGCGACGCTCGAACGTCCACCGCAGGATCAGTTTTACGGCGAGCGCTCGGGCACGATTCGAGATCCCTTCGGGCACCGCTGGAACATCGGGCATCACCTCGAGGATGTGGCCCCCGAGGAGATGCAGCGCCGCTACGAGAAAGAGCTGCAAAGCAGCTGAATTGCCGGCGTTTAGCCGGCGCTCGCGCTTCGTATTATCCTGTCCGGAGTGATCGAGGTTTCGAACCCGGACCGCGTGGTCTTTCCGGAGATCCAGCGGACCAAGGCCGACGTCGTGGCGTACTACGAGCGGATCGCGCCGCGCCTGTTTCGGTACGTGGAAGACCGTCCACTTTCGATCAAGCGCTATCCCAAGGGTCTGGCGGCGCCCGGCTTCTTTCAGAAGAACGTGCCTGCGCACTATCCGGCGTCGATGGGTCGCGCGGAAATGCGACGCAGCACCGAGGCCACGAAACGCCATCGCGACAAGGAGGCGCGCACGCGCGGTGTTACCGTGTACCCAGTCGTGCGCGAGCTTCAGCACCTGGCCTACCTGGCCAATCAGAACGCCATCGAGCTGCATGTGCCTGGCGTCCGAACCAGCGACCTCGAGCGGCCCGATCGCATCGTGCTGGACCTGGATCCGAAACCCGGAGCTGTCGCGCTGGTCCGCCGTGCCGCGCACATCGTGCACGACGCGCTCGGCGCGCTCGGTCTGGAAACGACACCAGTGGCGACGGGCTCCAAGGGTTATCATCTCGTGGCCACGATCAAGCCGACGCAGGGCGCCCACGCGCTCGGCCTCGCGCTGCAACAATTTGCCGAGCTCGTCGCGCACGCCCACCCGGATCAGCTGACCACGGCGTATCGTGTGGCAAACCGCGGCGATCGCGTGTTCCTCGATTGGCTGCGCAACCACGCGCTGGCGACCGTCGTAGCGCCCTATTCGCTTCGCGCCAGGCCGCTGGCGAACGTCGCGGCGCCGCTCGAATGGACGGAAATCGACACCATCGCGCCTGACGCCTTCCACCTCGACGACATCCATCGGCTCCTCGACCGCCCCGATCCGCTCGCGGCGCAGGCGGCAGCGCCACAGGACCCCGCGCCCTTCGTGCGAGCAGTCGAAGCCGAGTTCGAACGCGCCGGTCTCGAGCTCGTGCCTTTCGACCGCTTCCGTTCCTGAGCGGGCGCCGCTTGCAGCTTCAGTCAGGGGGAAGTACGCGTCGCGGTGCCGTATATCCGCGGATAGGAGAGAATTGAAATGCGTACCCCTTCGCTTGCTTCGTTGTGCGTCGTTTTTCTGAGCGCGTCTTCGGCACTGGCACAGGCCGAAGCTCCGCCAGCTGAGACCGCACCCCCGCCGGACATCGCCGAAACGGCGCCGCCCGCTGCCGCAACGCCGGAGCCTCCCGTACCAGCTGCCGCTCCGGAGCCGCCACCGCCGCCGCCCACGCGGGTGCGTGTATACGAACCGCCCCCGAACCTCGAAGTACCAGCGCCAACGCCGGTCGAGCCGAACACCTACCGGCACGATGGGTTCTACCTGCGGACGGTCGCGAGCTCGCTCCAGTACTGGTGGTTCGAAGCCGAAGGACCGGAGGAGGACAAGTCGTTTGACGGCTTTGGCGCCGGTGCGCTGGTCGCCATCGGCGGCACTCCCGCGGACGGTTTGGTGATCGGAGCCGCCTTCGCTGGCGGGGGTCGGAGCAGCCACTGGTCGGGGGTGTCGGACGAAGGCGATGACGTCCAGATGGCCTTTGGCCAGATCGGGGTGCTCGTCGATTGGTATCCCAACTCGCGCGACGGCTGGCACGTGGGCGGTGTGCTCGGCATTGGCGGCAACGTCCTGACGGGCGATGACAACGAGCAGTACACCGGCGTCACCGGGAGCGTTTCCCTCCTCGGCGGCTACGACTGGTGGATCGGACCTCAGTGGGCGCTCGGTATCGTCGGCCTTGCCTCGTTCAGCCCTTCCGCGGATTTGAAAGACGAGGACCAGGACGACACGAACTACAGTCTAGGCGCAGCCACCATCGGCATCGGCGCGAGCCTGCTGCACCATTGAGGCCGGTGAGTGGTTTGTGCGGTGGCCGAGCACATGAGCACGCCGACCGGGCCCATGGCTGACAGGTCCACTGGCATGCTCTTGTCGCATGCCCCCGTTGTGTGTCAGCGATGCCCTTGGTGCAGAGTGTCAGATACCTACTCGGTTTGAACCCCGGGGGCGGGTGAACGCGGGGCGCAGGCGCAGGCGGATGCGAGGGCGCAGGCGGATGCGAGGGCGGACGCACGCGCGTAGGGGGCGCCGCAGTCCTGAAACGAAACTGAATGCTTCGAGCGGCTTGATTTTGGGGGGATAGCGCGGGGCGACGCGTGCGCCAGTGGGTCGGAGTTCGCGGACGGACGGCAATCGGGACTGTCGCTCGGGCTTTCTGATTTTGCACTCGTGCTCGGCCGC
>DATDJP010000353.1:0-25165 GCA_036520475.1 Polyangiaceae bacterium
AGCCGTGGTGGCGCCCGACCGTTCGAGCACGCTGGCGAGCGGGATCAAGCACGCGATCAGCACCAGACTCTCCCAGTTCACGGAGCGGTAGATCTCGGACGGCCGCACGCACTGCGCGAGCACCATGAGCAGCGCCGCCGCGAGCACCGCGACCACGTTGGGCAGCCACGCGAACGCCATGACCACCAGCATCGCGAGCGTGATGATCACTGCCACTAGCGCGCGTGTGCGGTCGAGCAGCACGCCCGGCCCCGCGCCGGGCTCCGAGACCAACACCATGTCATTGCGCTCCTGATGCAGGTTCTTCAAGTACTTGCGCCGGCCCTTGATGAGCAGCGTGTCTCCGGCGGCGAGCACCAGGTCGCGGAGCGCCAGGCGCGTGTGAGACACCTGCCGTCCGCCCTCGACGCGGCGCACGCCGAGCACGGTGGCCCGGTAGCGGTCGCGGAACTGGATAGCGCGCGCGCTACGTCCCACCAGGCGCGAGCGCCTTGGAAGAACGATTTCCGCTAGCCCCTCCTCCGGTGGCAGCGAAAACGTCGCAGGCGTCGAGAGCTGCACCAGGCCGAAGCTCGTCACGAATGCATGCAGCGCCTGATCCGAAGCGATGACGAGGAGGTCATCGAATGGCTGGAACGTCAGTGACGGCATCACGCGCAGGGACTCGCCGTCGCGGAGCACCGCCACCACCGTGACTTCCTGCCCTGCGCGCAGATTGCTCGCGGCTAGCGTCTCGCCGATGAGACGTGAAGACGGTCCGATGCGCACCGAGCGCAGCGCATCACCCAGGCCGTACTCCGAAGCGAGCTCGTGATCCGAAACGGCGCCGGGCCGTGCTTCGGGCTCGGTCCCGCGCGGTAACAGGTGGCGTCCGGCGAGCGCGACGTACGCGACGCCGACGACGAGCGCCGCCACGCCGGGCACGCTGAAGCTGAAGAAACGAAACGGCTCGTGACCCGCGGCGCTGAGCGCGTCGCTGACGAGCAGGTTGGGCGGCGTACTGATCAAGGTCAGGTTGCTGCCGAGGTGAGCGGCGAACGCGAGCGGCATGAAGAGCCTGCTCGGCGCGATGCCGCGGCGGGCCGCGATGCCACCCACGACCGGCAAGAGGATGGCGACCGTACCGGTCGAGCTCATGAACGCGGACACGAACGCCGTACCCGCCATCATCACCACGACCAAACGGAGCTCGCTCGTTCCCCCCGCGAGCTCTAGCTTCCGGCCGAGCCAGTCTGCGATCCCCGTTTCGGTGAGCCCAGCGCCGACCACGAAGAGCCCGGCTATCATCAGCACGGCGGGGTTCGAGAAACCGGCGAGCCCTACGTCCACCGACGCAACGCCAGTCAAGATCAACGCGAGCAGCGACAGCATGGCCACCACGTCGAGCCTCAGCCGGTCGCTCACGAAGAGCGTCATGGTGCCGGCGAGGACGGCGATTGCGATCAGTGCATCTGGCGACAAGGCGGGTCGAGGTTAGCCCGGATCATAAGCGTGCATGCGTCGCTTTTCGCACGAACGCGCAGCGACCAAAGGGTTCGTATGCGACGTCGCGCCGCTGTCCAACGGAGCGGTTCAGCGCTGAAGCACGCAGTGCTCAGCGTCTTGTGCGGTGATGCGCATTCCGGATGCGAGCGCACGCTCTATCATCCAGCGCTGAAGCAGGAACGCATCGACGTGCCGCCATGGGTTGCGTGAAAAAATCGCCCCACGGGCGAGCGCGACCGGCGGACCATGCGGCAGCCAGAAGCGCACGAGTAGCGTAACGCCGGCCAGCTTGCCCGTTTCGCGCGTGTACGACCACCAGGGCGGCTGCACGACGCGTAGCTCCAGCGCGCGTAGCACAGACCAAGCGATAGGCGCTCGCCCCGGCAAGGTCAGACTGCCGTCTCGCTCGACGCGAAGCCGAGCCACGCGTCGGCGGTCGGCGACGAGCCACAGCACGGCGATGACCAGTGCAGTGACCACGCCCACGAGCGGCGCCTGGAGCCCAACGATCAGCGCCAGTCCAAGCGCGAACACGGCCGGCAGCACCTGTATCGGACGTCGCGTCACGACCAGCTCGGATCCTATCCAGTTGGGGTCCTGGATCTGGCTCCGCTCCCACGCGAGCGCGGCTCGCGCGTCGGCGAGCTCCTCGGGATCGAGCTCCGACACGCGCTCACTATACCGGCAGACACTAAAAATGGCTCAGGGTGCTATGCTCGCTGGCGTGGCACCCGAGGACAAACAAACTACCCCCGAGCGCGAGCAAACCGACGAAAGTCTGCGCCACGAACGCGAAAAGGCGGATGACGCTCTGGAAGCGAAGCTCGCGGCCATCGAGGAGACTGCCGACGCCGTCATCACGAAAGCTCGAGACCGCGCTGACGAAGTGCTGGCAGAAAGTCGCGCAAGCTCGGATCGACAGACCCGCTCGTCGCAAGTGCGATCCGCCCACGGTGTCCAGAAGGAGCGAGCGCTGGAAGACGAAGCGCTCCGAGAGGAGCGCGCCGACGCTGACGAAGTCGTGCGGGTGGAGCGTGCCGAGCGCCTGGCTTTGCTTGCGATCGAACGCGGCGAAACCGACAAGGATCTGTCCACCGAACGGAGCGGTGCGGACGAAGCGCTGGCCGCGCGCGACGAGTTCCTGGGCGTCGTCAGCCACGAGCTGCGGAATATGCTACATGGGATGGTCGGCTTCGCGGCGCTGATCGCGGAAGCCGAGTTACGGCCGAATCACAGCGCGGACGTGGTTGCGTATGCTCAGCGCATTCAGCGCTCGGGCGCGCGGATGAGCCGCCTGATTGGCGATCTCGTCGATGTGGCGAGCATCGCCGCCGGCAGTTTCCCGATGACGCGTGTGCTCGCGGATGCGGAGCCGGTGGTGGTCGAGGCGGTGGATAGCTTCGAGACGCAAGCATCGGCAAACGGAATAACGCTCCTGTCCGAGCCGGCACCGGCGTCGGCGCTCGCTGAGTTCGACCCGGCGCGCATTCTTCAGGTGCTGACCAATCTCCTCAGCAACGCAATCAAGTTCACGCCGCGAGATGGCAAGGTGTCGGTCCGCCTGGAACGCACGGCCAGTGGGCTCCGCATGGCCGTGAGTGACACTGGCGCGGGGATTCCGGAAGACAAGCTGGAAGCCGTGTTCGGACGTTTTCATCAGCTGGATGCGAACGACCGCCGCGGCGTAGGCCTGGGCCTCTACATCTCGAAGTGCATCGTGGAGGCGCACGGAGGCAAGATCTGGGCGGAAAGCCGGCTCGGTGAAGGCAGCACGTTTCATGTGACGCTGCCCGCAGCCGTGGCGACCGGCGCGCGCGACACGGCAGACTCGTAGTCGGCGCGTGATGATGAGGTGACGATGAACACCCCGAAGCGGCGTCACGTTTCCTGCGGAACGGGCACCGGCGATGGCGCTTCGCGCGCTCTACCATCGAGCAGGCACGCAACGTTCATGTCACCGAGTACGTTGATCATCGTACGACAGCGATCCAAAAACCAGTCTACCGTGAGCAAGAGCGCGATGTACTCGGTCGGAAGGTTCACCGCCGAGAAGACCAGAGTCATCGTAACGAGCCCTGCTTCCGGAATGCCGGCGGCGCCGACGGACGCAATCACCGACGTGAGGACGATCATCAGTTGCTGCGCGATAGAGAGCTCGACTCCGACCATCTGCGCGATGAACAACGCTGCCATGGCCTCGTACAGGGCGGTGCCGTCGTTGTTGAAGTTCGAACCGACGAGTGCACCCAGGCTTGCCGATTGCTCCCGGAGCCCGATGCGTGTTCGCAGTCGCTCGTAGGTGACGGGCATCGTGACCGTCGAGCTGGCGGTCGAAAACGCCATGACGAGCGCGTCGCGTGTCCCTCGGAGGAGCTCCGCCGGCCGTACCCAGGAGCCGAAGCGAATGCGCACCAGGTAATAGATACTCTGAATCACGAGCGCCAGGAGCACACTGCCCACGAACAGGCCGAGCGCTGCGAACACCGCAAAACCGCTGCTACCGATGATACTCGCGACTTTACCGAACACAGCCAGCGGCACGAGCGCAATGACCCACGACAGCACCACCAGAATGGACGTGAACCCGAGCCCCACGATTTCTTCTGCAGTCTTGCGCTGAGAGCCCGAGAGGCTCCGCGCAGCGACTCCGAATGCAACGGCGATCATCACGACGCCAATCACCTTGTTCTCGACGAAGGGCCTGACCAAGCTGTCCGGAACGTTGTCGAGCAGCTGCGACAGCACGTTGCCTTCGACGGGCGCCTTCGTCGCCTGTGGCGCGGGCAGGCGCGTGCTGGCGCCGGGGTTCAAGACGTTGGCCACTCCCAACCCGACTCCGATCGCGACCAGAGTATTGAGCAAGAGCAGGCGAGCCATGCGCAGCGCAAGCCGGCCATGAATTTCTGCGGTCATGATCGCATGAACGACGGCCACGAGGATGAGCACGGGAGCAAGCCCGCCCAGAATCCGCAGAATGAGCAGCGCCGGCAATTCCAAGCGCTTGGCGTTTGGGCCGAGCACCACACCCGCACCGATCCCGAGCACGAGACCGATGAGGATGCGCGAGTAGAGCGGCATGCCGGTCCACCACGCGAGTGGCCCGCGGCGCGTTTCACCGGCGCTGTCCTGAGGGGTGGGCTTATCCGTGCTGGGCTCGTGACGCATGGGCCGTAATGCTTACCCGAAGCACGCCCACCCACGCTCTGCGATCATCAAAGCAAATTGGCGGCGGCGATCCGCCCGATGGAATTGCTCGAGGTGTTGGTGAACCACATACCCCCATCCGGCCCCGCCGCGATCCCATACGGGGCGCTGATGCTCGGATGGGTGAAGCTTGACACAGCGCCGGCCGGCGTGATCCGCCCGATCGCGCAATTGTAAGCACGGCGGAAGAACGGAATTGTAGCTGCCGCGACCTTCAGGCGCAGACGCCGCGCCAGCGACAACCCGGCTCACGAGTCGTCAACTCTCCAGGCGTGCCAGCGATGCGCGCCGAAGTCGGTCCAGCAAGCGCGCGTGGGCGAGCAGCCCCGGCGCCGGCGACAAGTCGACCAGCTGTTCGTAGTCGTCGGTCCAATACACGTCGTCCTCTAGAACCGGGCGCGCCAGCCAGTATCGGTCGTATTCGCGGAGCTCACTGCTCCGGCCGCTGATGATCTTCGTTGCCCTTTCGGCCATGATTCGCGTGGTCTCGCCCATGTAGTACGCGATGCCAATGTGCGCATTGCAGTCGAACGCAACAACGCCCGGCTGGCACTCGAGCGCGAATGAGTGCGTTTCGCCGACGCGTGCCAATAGCCGTTCCAGCTCGATGCTTCTTATCATGTTGTTCCCCTTGTTGCGGCAGCGGGAGCTGGGCTCGAACCAGCGTCTACTCGGTACAGAGCCGAGAGTTCTACCTCTGAACTATCCCGCCAAGCGGGCCCGGCCGTTGCCGAGCCCATGCGATCGATCGACACTTTTCAGGGCAGCTCGTCGCTGCTGCTTCGTATGTTCTCCTTGTGCGCACAGTGACGTTCCAGGATGGCGGCGTCGAGTGCGTGCGGCGCGGCGGTCGCGTCGGTCTTCTTGCCCGAGAACCAGCCCGCTCGCTTGAGCACCGTGGCGAGCTCGGGGCTCGTCACGACCACGCCGTGCACGAGCTCGGGCGTGGGCCGGTAGCGTGCGACGTGCCCGGTCGGCCGCGCGCCGGTCCAGCCGCGTAAGCGCTCATCTGACGTCGCAGCGCACCGCGCGCCGCGCGTTCGAGCAGTGCGCGCTCCGTGCGCGAGAGCTGCGCGCCCAGCACACTCAGGATGCGATCGGCCACGTCCTCCGGACGCTGGCGCGCTGACAGGGATGCAAACAGCTGCTCCATGACGAGACTTGCCGGACAATCTGCGCGCGATCCGCAGCGACATCGAAGCGGCGGTACCGCACGGCCGCAGCGCCAACGGCGGTAGTGGTGACTGCGGCGCGTGGCGCGACCTCCCGGCAGATGCAGCCAAGGCCTGGCAGGGGCTCGAGCCGCGCTTCGAGGCGCTGGTCGACAAGCACCCGCGCATCGCGGGTTCCAACAGCGCCACGCACCTTGGTACGCTCGGCACGGGCAATCACTTCATCGAGCTGTGTCTCGACGAAGCCGATCGCGTGTGGGTCATGCTGCATAGCGGCTCGCGCGGCGTCGGGAACCGAATCGGGTCGTATTTCATCGAGCTGGCCAAGCTCGAGATGCGTCGCTGGTGGATCCACCTGCCGGACGACAACCTCGCGTACCTCGCCGAAGGCTCGCAGCACTTCGACGACTACGTCACGGCGCTGGGCTGGGCGCAGGACTTCGCGGCGGAAAACCGGCGAGTGATGCTGGCGGCCGTGCTGCGGGTGCTCGCGGCGCGGCGCGACCTGCCGGCATTCACGACCACGGAGGAAGCGGTGAATTGCCATCACAACTACGTGGCGCGCGAGCACCACTACGGCCAAGACGTGTTCGTGACGCGCAAAGGCGCCGTGCGGGCGCGTGCGGGCGATCTCGGGATCATCCCGGGCAGCATGGGGTCGCGCTCGTACATCGTGCGTGGCAAGGGTCAGCCGGAAAGCTTCTGTAGCTGCAGTCATGGCGCCGGCCGGCTCCTGTCGCGCACGGACGCGAAAAAGCAGTTCACCCTGGAAGACCACGCGCGCGCGACGGCCGGTGTGGAGTGCCGTAAAGACAGCGGCGTGCTCGACGAAACGCCGCTCGCGTACAAGTCGATCGACGCCGTCATGGCCGCGCAAGCGGATCTGGTGGACGTCGTGCATACGCTGCGGCAGGTCGTGTGCGTAAAAGGCTGAACATGGACAGCAGCGAAATCGACGGCGGAATCGGGGAGCGCGGCGGACAGGTTGCTGCGGTCCGCCCTCTCCCTCTCCGTTTTGACGGGCAGGTTCTGCACGCGAAGTTAGACTCGGGTAGCGTTCGTTGGTCGTGAGGGACGAAGCCGCCATCGCCTTTTTGCAGTGGGCGCTGTCGAGCTACGCCGGCAAGACGTGCGGCGGGAGCTGCCGCGCGAGACCTTCCGCTTGATTCTGTGCCATGACCGAAGGGCTGCGTGACCTGGGTGCGTCAGCTCACCACGGCGAGCTGCCGTGCCGGCACCTCTGCGGGGCGGCCGGTGAGACGCAGCGCCAGCCGCTCCGCGATGCGATCCGCGAATGCCATGATCGTCAAGTAGGGATTGACCTTCGTGCTCGTCGGGAACAGCGATGCATCGGCCACGACGATGTTTGGATAGCCGTGCACCTCACCCCACTCGTTCGTAACACTGGTATTCGGGTCGCGCCCCATACGGCAACCGCCCATGGGATGCGC
Organism: Polyangiaceae bacterium; assembly: GCA_036520475.1. Lineage (GTDB taxonomy): Bacteria > Myxococcota_A > Polyangia > Polyangiales > Polyangiaceae > DATDJP01. Next base: position 7,313 of record DATDJP010000353.1, read on the forward strand.
GCTCGATACGACCACCTTACCGGGTACGAGCGCTCCGAGATGAATGCTCCCCTCGAGCTCGGCGGCGCTCGTGACGGAGAACCGGTCGCTCACGAGCGACACGTACTCTGCTGCGCCGGCGGCAAGGTAGAGGTCGCCGACGCTACGTTGCGCATGCACGATCGCGCGTTTGCTGGCGTCGGACAGGCGATAGTCGAGCACGCGCCGCCCGTTGTGCCAGCGGATGCGGTTGTGTTCTTCTGCTTCGTCGTGAACCAAGGTGAGCGCGCACGCGAGCCGTGGATAGGCTCGCATGAAACGGCGAATGTCCGCGCCGAAGCCCGGGAGCGATTTGGCCGTCACGAATGGGAAGTAGAAAGCCGTCTCGATGTAGTAGTGCTCGCTGTCGCTGAATTGGTCCGTGTAGTAAAGCTTCGGAAAGCCGTCGAACCCGCGCACTTCGAAGGGCATGCGCGCAAAGGACGTGAGCGCGGGGTGCACCGTCACGTATCGGCCGCACGCCGGGCTGAGCCCCGGCAACTCGGAGCGCAAGAGCAGCGCCGAGGAGCTCAACGCGCCAGCCGCCACGACGATCAACTTGGCATCGAAACGGACGCTTCCGGGCGCGTGAGCGCTTGCCTTCGTCCCGGCGGGCGCTGCCTCGATGACACCCCAGGCGTGCCCGTCCGCGACGCGCTCGATGCGACAATTGGGAATGACCTCTACCCCACGTGACACCGCCGACGGGACCTGCACCTCGAGCGTGCCCCGTTTTGCGCCGTACGGACAACCCAGGTTGCAAAAGCCGCACTTCTGGCAGTCCAGGATATTGACCTTGAACTCCTTGACCGGAAAGCCGCGCCGCTCGCACGCCTCACGGAAGATGCGGTTGTTCGTGTTCTCGAACTCTCTTCCGGGAACGTGCGCGTTGATCTCTGACTCGAGACGCTCAAAGCGCGCTTGGATGTCCTGATCGGAGAGCTCGTCCAAGCCGTAACTTCGACACCAGTCAGCCACGACGCCGGGCGGCGTACGGAACGTGACTCCGGTGTAAACGGACGTACTCCCCCCGACGCACTCTGCGGCGCTGACCGCCACGTCGAAGCTCTGCGACGGCACCGCGCCGCGGTCCACGAACAGCTTCAACATTTCGCTCTCGCGCATCGTGAAATGCTCGCGGCCGTACCACGGCCCGGCCTCGACGACCGCGATGCGAGCTCCCTCGGCGCACAAGCGGCCGAGCCGCTCTGCGACGACACCGCCGCCCGCGCCTGAGCCGATGACGAGCACGTCGTAACTGAGGGTGAGGCTCATGCTAAGGCCGCCTTCCGCTCAGCTGGTAGTACGGCGCGTCCAGTCTCGGGCCCGGGTACTCGAGCTCGGCAAACGAGTCTCGGTGCCCGTAGAACCCGAGCAGCGCGAAGGTTTTCACACCGAAAAATCCCGCGCGAAACTTGGGCACGAAACGGTTACTCTCGAAGAACTCGAGCACGCGCACCTGCTTCGTGCGAGACAGCTTGCTGAAGCGCCGTCCGAAGCGGAGGAACGGGAGCCACTCGATGATCACCAGGAACAGGCGAATGAGCTTCTGATCCTGGACCGGGCGATCCGCTATGGCTGCGTCCGCCAACATCAGCGCCGCGGACCCGCTTGCTCCAGCCAGGTCCGACTCCGAGGGCACGATACATTCCGCAATGGCGCGGAAGGTCCGCAGCGCACCGCTGCTGAAAAACCGGTAGCCGTCGCTAATCGGTCGTGCGGGGGGAGCGAGCGACATTGGTGTACTCCGCTCGCTGCTTGCCGTGCGCGAGCGCGCGTGTCCAGCGGGAGGGCCAGCGCACCGCACAAGTGGCGCGAAATCCGCGAGTTGCCGATCGGAAATTTGCGGTGAGCCTCGATCCGCTCCTGGGCCGACTCGACCCGGCAGCAGGCGCGGCGCCAATGCGCGAACGCGTGAACTGGAGCCCGCAGGGGGCGCCTGTATTCAGCGACGGTGCTTCGATGAGGTCCGGAAGCGCCTCCGCGTCACCTGGAATCCACTCGCCCGCGACGGGTGTCGTCGTGGTGCTGATGCTGTTGTGCCACGCCGAACCGCCCCACCTCGGGCGTTCCTGCTGCGCGGAGTCGGCCGCTCGGGACCGGGTGCGCAGAGCGGTAGCAGACTTATCGTTTATCGCGCAGCCTGCGTATTTTATCGCACAGCCTGCGTATTCGACGACATCGTCGATGAGCTCCCGCTCACTCAGACGACAGTCTCGTGGCATCTGAAGGATGCTGAAGGAGGCCGGGCTCATCCGCGGCGAGGTTCTATTGTTGCATCGAACCTCGTGTGGCGCGCGGGCTCACGGTGCTTGTGGCCCGGCTGTGATGGTTCTGCGGTCAATCTATCGCTCATCGCCAAAACGAAAGGCGGTTTTCATGATTTCTGTTCGCGTTTTCGACCCCGCTATGTGTTGTTCCACCGGTATCTGCGGCCCGTCCGTGGACCCGCGGCTCTCTCGCTTCGCTGCCGATCTGGACTGGTTGAAGAACCAGGGAGTCGCCGTTGAGCGCTTCAATCTCTCGCAGCAACCTTCGGCCTTTGCCGACGACGCTGCAGTGAAGTCCGCCCTGGAGACCAAGGGTGAGGCGGGACTGCCCGTCGTGAAGGTGAACGGAGAGGTGAAGAGCAGCGGTACCTACCCCTCGCGCGCCGAGTTGGCCGCGTGGGCGGGCGTGGTTGCCCCCGCGCCCGAGGTGAAAGCGAGCGCTGGGGGCTGCTGCGGCCCTGCGAAGACCGAGGTCTCCGCGGAGAAGAAGTCCAGCTGCTGCTGAAAGGAACCGTCATGTCCACGCTGATCCAGAATCCGACACGCATCCTGTTCTTCACGGGCAAAGGCGGCGTGGGCAAGACCTCCGCGGCCTGCGCCACGGCCATCGGCCTCGCCGACGCCGGCAAGCGCGTGCTGCTCGTCAGCACCGACCCGGCTTCCAACCTCGACGAGGTGCTCGGTGTGCAGCTCTCGCCGACGCCGACTGCGGTGCCCAACGTCCCCGGCCTCTCGGCGCTCAACATCGATCCGGTGCAAGCCGCGCACGACTATCGCGAGCGCGTGGTCGGGCCCTACCGAGGCGTGCTGCCCGCGGTCGCCATCGCCAGCATGGAGGAGCAGCTCTCGGGCGCGTGCACGGTGGAGATCGCGGCGTTCGACGAGTTCTCGAAGCTGCTGGGCGACAAGGCGGCCACGGCCGAGTTCGATCACGTCATCTTCGACACGGCGCCGACGGGACACACCCTGCGCTTGCTCGAATTGCCTGCAGCCTGGTCGAGCTTCATCGACGCGAACGTCGGCGGGACATCCTGCCTTGGCCCGCTCTCTGGCTTGAACGCGCAGAAGGCCCTCTACGCGGCGTCGAACGAGGCGCTCCGCGATCACGCGCAGACCATCCTGGTCTTGGTTGCGCGCCCTGAGCGCTCGTCACTCACCGAGGCCGAGCGCACCAGGGCCGAGCTTGCGCAGCTGGGCGTCGGCAGCGTCCGTCTGATTCTGAACGGCGTGTTCAGGGCGCGCGACGCGAACGACGCAACGGCCGTCGCGATGGAGGCCCGGGGGCGCGCGTCGCTCGACGCGCTGCCAGCGGGACTGCGGGGCCTTCAGCGGGTCGATGTGCCGTTGCTTCCGTTCGGGCTCGTCGGGATCGACGCGCTTCGCAAGATGGGCACGTTGATCGAGGCAGTGGGCGAATCGAACGTCTCTACCCCGGCGAGTGCATTTCGCGGAGAGCGCCTCAGTGACCTGGTCGATGAGCTCGCCAAGCGAGGCAAGGGCGTCGTCATGACGATGGGCAAGGGCGGCGTGGGCAAGACGACCGTGGCCGCGCGCATCGCCAGCGAGCTCGCGCGCCGCGGCTTTGCGGTCACGCTCACCACCACGGATCCCGCTGCCCACGTCGAGCAGGCTGTTCGCGAGCTGAGCGCAGGCGCCACCGGGCTGCGCGTCACACGTATCGATCCCGCACGCGAGACGCGTCGCTACACCGCAGAGGTGATGTCAACTGCGGGTAGCGGCCTGGACGCTCAGGGCAAGGCGCTACTCGAGGAAGATCTGCGTAGTCCATGCACGGAGGAGATCGCCGTTTTTCGCGCCTTCGCCGAGACGGTGGCGGAAGGTACGGACCGATTCGTCATCATCGACACGGCACCGACGGGTCACACGCTGCTCTTGCTCGACGCCGCGGAGTCCTACCACCGCGAAGTGCTGAAGAAGCCGAGCGGCAGCCCGGAGGCCGTGCAGCAGCTTCTGCCGCGGCTGCGGGACCCGGAGCTCACCCACGTGCTGCTCGTGACGCTGCCCGAGGCGACGCCAATCCACGAAGCGATGCAGCTCGAGCGCGACCTCACACGTGCCGACATCAAGGCATTCGCGTGGGTCGTGAATCAGAGCCTCACACCCCTCCACGTGACGGACCCGGTCCTGCGCTCGCGTCAGGCGCACGAAGCCACGCACCTGCGCGAGCTCGCAGATCACTCTGCTCACATCGTGCTCGAACCGTGGAGCGTCGGGTTCTCCGCGAGCGTCGCACGCCCCCCGGCACTCGCCGCCGCGACACTCGCGCAAAGGGAAGCCTGAGATGCCCGACCGACGTCGCGTTTGGCCGAGGGGGGCCTAGCAATCTGTCGACCGTGACCGTGCGTGGGGAACATGGAAGGCGGGGCCAGCGCTCTCACTGCACCTGGCCCGATGCTCGCAGGGCCGCGTAGGTTTGATAGCCACCCGACAGATGGCGGCATCGATAGCCGTTCTGGAGCAGGAGGCGTTGCGCGAAGTAGGCACGCTGCCCAGCGGCGCAGATCACCCACACCTCGCGCTCGCGCGGCACTTCGTGGAGCTGGCGGCGCAGGCGGGATAGCGGGATGTTCAGCGCGCCTTGAATGGCGCTGGAGTCGGCCCCGAACTCCGTAACCTCGCGCACATCGAGGATGAGCGCGCCATCTTTGCCGAGCGCACTCCAATTGGCGAGGGGCATGTCGCCGCTCTGGACGTTGCAGGCCATCATGCCGGCCACGTTGATGGGATCCTTGGCGGCCCCGTACTGGGGGGCGTAGCAGAGCTCGGCTTCGGCCAGATCGGCGACGGTGCCGCCCATCTGGATCATCGCAGCAACCACGTCGATGCGCTTGTCCACTCCCTCGGTGCCCACCGCCTGGGCGCCGAGCAGCCGTCCGTCCCGTTTCGCGAAGACTAGCTTGAGGTGAATGGGCTGCGCGCCGGGATAGTAGCTGGCGTGATGGCCGGGGTGCAAATACACCACGCCGTAGTCAGTTACGCCCGCCCGCCGCAGACCCTTCTCGCTCGCGCCAGTGGTCGCTACGGTGAGCCCCAGGACGCCGACCACCGCTGTGCCCTGGACGCCGCGAAAGCGCGAAGCACGGCCAGCGATCACCTCTGCGGCGATGCGTCCCTGGCGGTTCGCAGGACCGGCCAGCGGCAGGATTGTCTCCTGGCCCACGACCACGTCGCGCACCTCGATGGCGTCGCCCACGGCGTAGATGGCGGGGTCGGAGGTTCGCATCTGGTCATCGACGACGATGCCGCCGCGCGCGCCGAGCGTCAGTCCCGCGTCACGCGCCAGTTCGGTTTTGGGACGCACGCCGAGCGCGAGGATCACCAGATCGGTGCGAAGCGCGCGCCCCCCGTCGGTGCGCACGACGAGGCGAGCTCCGTCTTGCTCGATGCGCTCGAGGCCTTCGCCGAGATGAAGCCGCACCCCTTTCTCGCCGAGGTGCCGCGCCACGAGCGCCGCCATTTCGGGGTCCATGGGAGGCATGACTTGCGGCAGTTTTTCGATGACGCTCACCGAGAGTCCACGGTGGTGGATGTTCTCCGCCATCTCGAGCCCGATGAATCCAGCGCCCACCACGACCGCTTCGCCGTGGTCCAGGTTCTGGATCCACGCGCGGATTTTCCGAGTGTCTGGAATGTTGCGCACGACGAATACTCCGGGCAGTTCCACGCCCGGGTTGGCGAGGCGCATGGGCGCTGCGCCCGGGGAGAGCACGAGCACGTCGTACCGCTCGTCCCGTTCGGTCCCTGCCCGGAGATCCCGCACGCGAATCGTCTTCTCTGCCCGATCGATTGAAAGGACGTCGTGCTCCGTGGAGACGTCGATGTTGAAGCGCTCGCGGAAGAGCTCTCGCGACGCAACGAGCAGGTTTCCTTCGTCGGGGATGACGTTGCCCACGTAGTAGGGAAGGCCGCAGTTGGCGAACGACACATGCGGCCCCCGGTCGAAGAGGACGATTTCTGCGGTCTCATCCAGCCGGCGAAGCCGCGCGGCTGCCGAGGCCCCGCCGGCCACACCTCCAACGATCAAAACGCGTTTGGACATTTCATCTCCGAGCAGGCCGGGATATCGAATCGTGCGCTGTGCCGGGCCGCAAGGTTCGGCGGCTCACCGGATTTCCCGCCTCTACGGACGGAACCTGTTCAGCCAGCGTGACCGAGATCTTCTTCGTTGAATCTCCGGAGCGTGCTGAGTCTCAGTGGTACGTGTTCCGTTAGCAATATACGTTCCACAACACGACATGTCCACGACACGACATGAGAGTGGCGGAGTCAGCGGGCCCGCAGTGCGCGCCAAACCGCCCAGCTAGCAGAGGCAGGCGTGCTTTCGGACCTTCAGCGGAGCTCGTGAAATAAACCGCGAGCTCCAACGTGATCACCGTGAACGGCACGACGATGTCCGAGCCTCGGCTCGAAGTTCGACGCCGGTGCGCCCGCTACGGCCGTCCATGGTGACCACGAGCAAGTGCTTTCCGGCGAGCAATCGAGAGGCGCAGTCAACCGCGACAGATGCAGCACGCCGCTCGCGCCCGCGAACTTCACGAGGCGAGGTGCGGCTGTGCCCGTGACGCTTTCGAGTGCGCGGAAGCCGGACCACACAGTCTTCTGGTTCTCTTTGAACTGTTCGATCGGATCCATGCGATACCTCCGCGCCCCCCGGACAGCCGGGCTTCGGGCGCACGCTACCAGGGTACGGCGAACGAATTGTCACCGGCGGCTCGCACACCTGCGACATTACATCAGGATGAGAACTGCACCGGACGTTTTGAGCGCGGCACGGCGCGGGCGGGCCGTTGCAGCACGGCGAATAGACTGTTACGACGGCGCTGGGTACGTAGAGCCCGTTCTGGATGGGGGACGGCTAATGCCGGATGGAGCTTTGAACATGCGTGTTGCCAACGTTTGCCATGCCGTGTTTGCCCTGGTCGCGCTGCCGAGTTGCACGGCTGAGCTCGGGGATTGGTCCCCGCGCGACATCAACGAGCACGGAGTCATCGTGGGCGACCGCCTCAACCGCGGTTTCCCGTATGTGGCGGGGGCCGTCGTTTACCGCGGTAACGGTCCGCTCGTCGATCTCGAGCCGCACGAAGCTGACGCGGTGGCGAGCGCGAACGCGATCAGCAACGACGGCACCATCGTCGGTATATCCTTTTTGCCGACCCCTACGAGCCCCGGGCCGATCGCAGTGTATTGGGACCGGACGGGGGCAGTTCACGCCATCCCGGCGCTCGGCGGGGATCCCACTCCGTGGATGATGGCGATGGCCATCAACGGGCGCGGCCTGATCGCGGGTTTTTCCATAGCTCCCCCTCCCCCTGGGGCACAGCCCGTGATGGGTGGGCGCCCTTGGATCTTCGACAAGGCGAGTGGCGTGCTGACGGAGCTACCGACGTTGACCGAACCGAATTATTCTCGCGCTCATTCAATCAACGACGCCGGTGAGGTCGTTGGCTACGCGGATGCTGGAGGCGTGAGCTGGGCGGCAGGGACGCACGAGCCCCGCGCCCTGCCCAGGCCGGAAGGAGCCAGCTACGCCGTTCCGTATGCGATCAACGCTTCGGGTGCGATCGTCGGCACCATGTACACCGACACCGGCGATTACTTTCCGGTACTTTGGCCCACGGCGGACTCTATGCCCACTCAGCTGCCACTTGGTCGTTGCACCGTGGGCGACGCCGCAGCAATCAACGATTCTGGAGTGATCGTTGGAACACTGCGTGGCGCTGACGGTTGCAGTGGACCCAGCAACCCGAGCGCGGATGGCAGTCTAGCGTCGTACGCTGTCCGCTGGAACGCGGCCGGTGTGTTGAGCGACCTCGGCAACCCGAACAGCAGAGCCAGCTCCATCAATGCCTACGGAACGGCCGTAGGCGATGAGGAGAGACTCGGCACGACAGGTGTGTCCGTCGTGCGGGCCATGCGCTGGCCGTGACGCTTGGGGTGCGGTTCCAATCCTGAGGCCTGCGCGGCAACAGATGCCGCACTTTTCGCGTGCGAGGCCGCTCGGAGGGAGGCGCACAGCAAGTGCGCAAGGCGGGCCATTCGTCTCCGAAGTAGGGGTCGTGACGCGGCGCATCCGCGCAAGCTATTGCATTCGCTTCGGATTCGAGCCTTTATCTCGACACTGAATGATGGCACGTTTCGCATGCCGAACGGTACGTGGGAGCTGTGCCCGTCTGCGGGCCCTTTTCTCGCCACGAACCGGACCGGTGCCCGATGGCTCATCCAGCCACTCCAGCTGAAGGCAGAGCGTCTGTGTTTCTCGACCGGCATCTCGACAGCAAGGCGGCAGCAGCGGCGGCGCTGATCGCATCGACGGTCGCCTGCGGAAACGACTCGAGCGCGTCGCGTAACGCGAGCGATGCCGCGCTCGCAGAGGCAGGAGCACCGGAGCGAACCTACGCGCCGACCTTCTCCGCCGTCTGGTCGGAGGTGTTGTACGCGAGCTGCGGCGCAAGCTATTGCCACGCTGGCGACCAAACCGGCTTGATGCTGATGGCAGCCGACCAGGCGTATGACGACCTCGTCGGCGCATTACCGAGAGGAGTCGACTGCAAAGACTCGGGGCTAACATTGGTCGAGCCGCGTCATCCCGAGTCGAGCCTGATTTATTTGAAGCTCGTCGCTCCGCCGTGTGGCGCGCTCATGCCCCGTCTCATCGGTCGTCTTCCGGAGCGAGACATCGCGCAAGTTCGCCGCTGGATCGAGCTTGGAGCACTGAAAGATTGAACTGTTGAATCTCTCGGTGAACATGAGTGTCTGGTTGGCTGTCTCTAATGAAGAGAGTTGTCTGCTAGAGCAGGAGAAATGACCATGAGCCGAAGGCCCCATTCATTCGTCGTCGCTGGAGCGCTCGCCGTGCTCGGCTTCTCGGCGTGCTCGATCACTGGTGAGCAGCGGCAAGAGTCGGTGCCCGCTGTCGTCGCCGTCGCAGCTCCGGGCGTGAGAGCCTTGGCCGAGCCGACGCGCTATCCCGGCTGTGGCGACGGTGACATCTTCCAGAAGCTCTGCATTCAAAGGCCCGCGGAGCTACCGAATTTTCGCTTCGATCAAGTGGCGGCCCCCTATGCGGACGCGGCCGGCTGCAAAGCCTTCGACGACGCCGTGCCGGACGAGCGCTCGTGCATGTGCGACAAGTGCTTCAAGCTCCTGCAGCAATGTGACGCGCTCCCGGATTGCCGAGAAGAGCTCGAGTGCATCACGACCTCGGGCTGCCTGGGTACGCCTGATTGTTACCTGGATGGACCTGCGCCGCCCTGTCGCGACGTGATCGACAAGATCGGCAACACCTCCGTCGCCACGACGATCGTCCAGTTTCTCGGTGAGTGCGCGACGCAGAACAGCTGCCGCGGGCCGAAGTAGTCAGGCGTCTCGCATCAAGGTCTCAAGGAACAGGATCGAACTGAGATGGCTAAGAAATTTCCCTGGTTGAAACTCGGCAAGAAGACCGACCCGGAGTTGCCCGTCGAGCCGCCGATCTGGCTCGGTGACCACTCGAACGGCGAGTATTATCACTTCCAGACGCCCAACGAAGCGCGCATGCGTAAAGAGATCTTGCGCCGCGCAGAGGTGACGTCGCGAAAGCTCGGCATGGACCGGCGCTCGTTCCTGGCGAGCAGCATGGGCATGATGACGACCCTGGCGGTCTTCAACCAGATGGGCTGCGGCAGCGACGAAAATTCAGGAGGCGGCGGGAGCGGCGGCAGTGGGGGTTCTGGCGGCAACAAGATCTTCGACTTCGAAGACGGCCCGTACGTCGTCCCACCGGGGTCGACTTGTGACCCGGCTCACCCGGCGCTCAGCGACCAGGAGTACTTCATCTTCGACGTGCAGACTCACAGCTTCGACGACGGGGAGTGGCGCACCAAGGGCCTCGGCTACCCGCTGTTCTTGAATTTTTTCTCCAACTGCATCGACCTTCTGCCGGGCGCGAACAAGCTCGATTGCCTGGATCAACGTCACTACGCGGAGCAGATGTTCCTCGACAGTGACACGACCATGGCCGTCATCACCTCGTGGCCGGCCTCGCAGTGTACGAACGAGCGCAAGGTGCTGGGCAACGAGGCGCTCGCGTGCGGCCTCCCGCTGTCGAACATTGCCATGCGTAACCTGCGCAACTGGCTCAATCAGCTCGCGCGCAGCGAACGCTTGATCAACCAGGTGCAGGTCATGCCGAACGACGTGCTCGAGCTCCAGCTCGAAGGCATGTACGCCGCGGTCGAAGACAAAGAGTGGCGCTGCGGTTCGTGGAAGCTCTACCCCGCGTGGAAGTCGGACACGTACCGGGACAAGAATGGGTACGCGAGCGGCTTCTTCCTGACCGACCCGGTCGGCATCGCCGTGGTCGAAGCGGGCCTCAAGCTCGGCGTGCCGAACTTTGCCGTGCACAAAGGCCTGCCCATCCCCGGCTTCGACGTCGAGCACAATCAGCCGACGGACATCGGGCCCATCGCGAAGCGATTCCCCGAAGCGAATTTCGTCGTCTATCACTCCGGCATCGCCGCCGGCAAACCAAGCGGTCGCGGCAGCTTGATCAACTCCGTCATACCTCCGGTAACGGAAGACGTGCCCTACGACGCCAAAGATCCCAATCCCTACGGGGTCAATCAACTGATCCGCTCGCTCATCACCTCGGGCCTCATCGACGATCCGGATAAACCGACCGGCGTCAAAGCCAAGCGCTTGAACGTTTTTGCCGAGATGGGCACGGCCTGGCTCATGAATCTGGGCGATCCGAACAGGGCTCAGCACTACATCGGCAAGCTCCTCAAGTATCTCGGCCCCGACAACATCGTGTGGGGCACCGACTCAATCTTGACGGGCAGCCCGGCCGCGCAGATCACCGCGTTCAAGGCGTTCACGATCACGCAAGAGTACCAGGACAAGTACGGATACCCGGCGATCACCAACGCGATGAAGGCCAAGATTTTCGGCCTGAATGCGGCCAAGCTCTACCGCATCGACGTCGAAGCGGAGCGCTGCACGTTTCAGAAGAGCGAGCTCGCGCAACTCAAGCGCGACATGGACGGCGAGCTCGGGCCGAACCGTTGGACGCACCGCGTCCCGCCGGGCCCGCGCAACCCCGAGGAGTTCGCCGCGCACGCTCGCGTTCACGACCGCAAGCGCGTCCCGGGCTGAGGTTGCCCCAACCGTGCGGTGCTCGCCCTTCGGGCTGCGCTCCTCCTGCCTTCCCCAAATGTCGTGCTCGGCTTCGCCTGCGCGCGCCATGGGGAAGGCCGCCACTGAGCCGCGCTACAACGGCTGAGCGGTTTCGGCGATCGAACGCTTTCGAATGCCCTCCCGCCGTCGACCTCGGCTGCCGCGTGCTACCATCGCCCTGTGCTTGCCGACACACTGCCCGCGGCACGAGCCGCCCAGCTTGAAGCTCAGCGTCGGCTGGGGCCTGCCGGGCGCTTTCGTACTGCGTGCCAGATGAGCCAAGCCATTCGCGACTTCGCCATCACCCGCATTCGAAAGCGCCACCCGAACCTTGACGAGCGCGGTGTACTCGCACATCTCATGCGTGAGCTGTATGGGTTCAGCGGAGACACCAAGTAGCATCATCACGCGCCTCGCCGCACTTCTCGATGCGGCGGGCGTGCCATACATGCTGACCGGGTCGTTCGCGAGCGGGATTCACGGCCAACCGCGCGCCAGTCACGACATCGACTTTGTGATTGCTCCAACGTTGGGATCGCTCAACAAGCTGCTGGCGCTATTTCCGTGAAGACCACTTCTATGTCAGTCGCGAAGCGCCAAACTCACCCAATCCGAACGCCAGCTCGAAGATGCTGCGGGCATCGTCTCAATTCAAAATGGCGACCTCGACATCGACTACATCGAAAAATGGGCCACCCTTCTCGGCTTGGAGGCGCAGTGGGAGAAGGTCCAAGCTTTGGCGGGCTAGCTTGGCGTTGCCACGCGAGTGGCGCGGTGAGCCGGTCACACCGGTGGGAGCGCTGGGTCGTTGCTATTGGCTGGCGTCGTCGTTTGGCCGCTGCTTAGCGGATTCCTGCGAGCGGCGTGGCGTAGACGAGGCACGCTTGGCACGGCATCCTCTGCGAGCCCATTGGAGTTGATCAGACGATGCCGTCAGATGCCAAACATTCCTTGAAGCTCTCGCTGCAGGCGCTCGCCCAACCAGCGGACTTTCAGCTGCTGTTGCTAGATTCGTGGGCTGAGCCGCCCGCGGAGCTGCCAGAGCGCGTTGTCCAGGCGTGGCGTGCGTTGCTCGCCCGGAACACCGACGTCACTCCCGAGCAGCGCTCCGCGATGAGCGCTCTATTCGACAAGATCGAGGCGTTCTCCGGCCCCTCCAACAACGAACACTGGAGCGAGTACGGTTTAAGAGAATCCGAACATTGGAACCACGTGCGATCGCGCGCTCGAACTTGCCTCGATGCCTTCCATTGGCCTCTGGAAGCTCCCCCGCTCGACATAAAGGACTATGGCGAGGACTTCTCTAGCCCCTAGTTTCCCGTCGCTGGAGGGTGCGCGGGCTGACCGATGACCGCGCCGCATGCGCGTGCCGCCGCCGACGGGGCTGCCCGCTTGATTGGCGATTGGTGCGGCCGCGATTGGCGTTGAACGGCAACTGTCGTCGGCGGTCTTTCGCGCTAACCAGCCAATGCTGCGGCCAGCGCTCTAAGCTGCGCGGCGCCGTCGCCACGGAAGGAGCTGCCATGCATGCACGCGAGGAGTCGGGGCTCGAAGGCCGCGAGACGCTCGAGAGTGCTCTGTGTGTTCGGCCCGTGTGCGAAGTAGTCCATCATCCCGCGCATCGCCTCGCTCGGCCCGAGGATCTCCGACTCGGTGACCGGCTGTAGCTCCGCGCCCGCCTGCGTGAACAGGTCACCGCAGAGCAGGGTACGCGTCGTGATCTCGCCGACGAAACCGCAGTCCCAGCCGTGCGGAACGTGCGGAGCGTCGAACCAGCGCACGCTGCTGCGCCCGAGCGCGAGCGTTTCCCCGTCGCCCATCGCGTGCACCGGTCGGCCGCCTCCCATGTCCCCGTCGGCGACCATGGCTGCGATCCGGCCGCACACGGGCCGCGCGTTCGGTGCCGTCTCCAGCCACTGCGCGAGCGATCCGTTCTCATCCGGCTCCGCGTGCGAGAATCCTACGAAATGGATGCGTTCGGGCGGGAGCACGGCAGCCACCGCTTCCCGCACCAGCGGGAACAGTCGCTGGGGCCCGGTGTGGAACAGGAGGGGCGCGTCGTCCACGATTAAAAACTGGTTGAAGCTGAACCCGGGAGGCAGCTCGGGTCCGGGCGGAACCGGCGTGCTGATGCGGTAAATTCTGTCGGCTATCTCGTCGATGCGGGTGTTCGATTGGGAATTGGTGATGGGCATGCGAGCCTCCTTTCCCAATGTGGAGGTCGGAGCGCCAGCGTTACACGTGGAAGATGTGATTCAGTCGATACTCGGCGATCGGGCGTGAGCCGGCCGCCCCGACGGAGCTGACCCGCACCCGCATTTCTTCGTCGGCGCCGAGCGCCTGGTAGTGCAGCTGGCAGCACACGATGAGCTCGCCGCGCTCCGCATCGAACGGAACATCCCGGAACGTCGCAAACGGCGCTCCGTCCGGCGTCAAGAACTCGCAATCGAGCCGCTCGGCGCCCTGCACGTCCGCCCGCATCACCCAAAAGCCGAGGGGCCTATCGGCGCCGAGCTCGATCGTGGCTTGCTCGCCCGGAGATACGTTCACGATCGCCAGGGCTTCCGTCCCGAGCTCCGCCTCGAGCCTCTTGCGGCGCTCGGGCGTGAGCAGCGGAGGGAGCATTCCGCGCAGCTCTGTCACCAACCGCTCGACGCTTTCCGCCTGGCTCGTGCACGCGGCGCACTCGAACAGATGACCCGTAAGCTCGTCCTCGGTGTCAGGCGCCAGCTCGCCGAGCACCCAGGCCGTCCAGTTTTCGAGTGACGGACAGCTCACGCGCCGGCTCCTCGTTCAATGCACGCGTGAAGCCGGGCGATTGCGCGATGCCGGATCACGCGCACGTTGCCCGCACTGAGGCTCAGCCGCTCTGCGATCTCGTCCGCGCTGCGCTCCTCCATGAAGCTCATTCGCACGATCTGGCTGTCGCGCTCCGGCAAGCTTTGAAGGCAGCCGAACAGGCGCGCGAAGTCGCGAGCGCTGGTCGGAGGGGGCAGGGCTACCTCGGCCAGGACGACGGCAGACGCCTCGATCGCACGCTGACGCTTCTCGGTACGTCGCAGGTCCAAGGCGGCGTAGCGGCAAGTGCCCCGCACGTATGCCGCCAGATTCTGGGTATTTTCAACGCAGCCCGCGCGCACCGCCTCGAGCACCCGAACGAGCACGACCTGCACCAGGTCCGCCGCGGTCGCCTCGACACCCAGGTGGCGCAGCCCATAGAGGCGGATGCGCGGCGCGAAGCGTTTGCACAGCGCTTCCTCTGCCGCCCGACCCGCTGTTCCGCCGGCGTGGATACGTCGCGCGAGCTCGCTGTCCGGGATCTCGTCGCTCACGGTGACCTTCCGATTGGTAGCACGAAGCGACGGTCAGTCGCGAGAGGCGCCCTGAGCGAGGTCTCGACGACAGCCGATTTCGCACGAGCGCCGGATCTCCACGGCGTCCTCACTGCCAAACGTGCGAGGGCGCCGAGCACTGGGGCGCGTCGCGGAACCCGCGCCGGCGCGGCGGAAATCCGCCGCGGGACGGGCCTCGGAGGCTCTCATGCGCAGTCGTTCCTGTGCTGCCCCAACGGTGCGGTGCTCGCCTGCAGGCCTACGTGTCGGGTAGGTCTTCGTAGAGTTCCGCTACGGGAAGCCGGCAGCCGACATCGGGAAGGTCGACCGCGCCGTCGCGGTAGGTCGCTTGCACCCACGTGCCGTCTCGCTCGCGCTGGTGCACGGCGACCTCTTTTGCGTCCTGGCTAACCAGGATCACGGCGCGAACGCTGGCGATAAACTTGTACGCATCCAGTTTCGGACCGCGATCGTCGCTCTCGGTAGACGGACTTTGGACTTCGATCAGCACGGACGGATTCAGGACGGTGTGTCGGGTCTTGTCTCCGGGATCGAGCTGCAGAGCTCCGCAGACGATCGTCGCGTCCGCGTACGTTGCGCGATTGGCTGCAATGGATCGGACCCGGAGGTTGGCATCGAACACTCTGCACGGCTTTCCACGAAGCTGATTACCGAGAACACGCAAGATGTTGCTGCAGATGGCCGAGTGGCGGGGTGAGCCGCCGGTCATATCCAGGATTGCACCTTCCCAGAACTCCACGCGGTTTGAGCTTAGCTCTGCTACCTCCGCGTACTCGTCGAACGAGAACAAATGCTGACGCTCGGGAGCGGACGCGATCATGACAGTTCCAAGGTTACCCTGGTAGATGCGAGCGGTCCACGGCAGCCGATCTCGCATGAGCGCCGGGTCTCCGTTGTAGGTGCGCCTCGTGGCTGAGATGAGCCCTGTGCTCGCAACAGCAGCGGCGGTCGCTATCAGCGCCAGCCAGGCCCCGGGCGCCCGTCGACTGCGGTTTCTCTCAGGATCGGGGTTGTGACGCCTTCAATTTACCCCGGGCGCGCCGTTGAACCGTTGTGTCGCGTTCCGAAGCACGGTCTGAGAAGCGGGAGGTAGTCGTCCCGCTGTCAGGTCCGGTTTCTCAAATCGAGCCAGTGACGTACGTGCGCGGCACTGTGCTCGTCTCCTCACTGCAGAGCCTGGCATCCCACATGCTGCTCACGCGCTACTACCAAGCGCTACCTTCGGAACTGCACGGCGAGGTTCGTTCACTCGTGGCAGGTGCCTGGGTACCGGCGCAAATTGCGCTCGCGCACTACCGCGCCTGTGACGCTCTCTGCTTGGCCCCCACCCAGGAGGTGGAGATTGGGCGCACGGCGGGCGCTCGGATCGATCGCACGCTGTTCGCGTCACTGCTGAAGCTCGCTAAGCAGGCTGGCGTGACGCCCTGGGCAGCGCTGGGAATGTTCGGAAAGATCCAAGCGCGGGTGCTCGTCGGCGGCGCTGTGACCGTGCACGCGTTTGGACCAAAAGACGCAGTCATCGAGCTCTACAAGATACCGGTATTCGACCTGCGTTACATGCGGAACGCTTATTGCGGCGCCGTGCAGGGCCTATGCGATCGCTTTTGCAGAAAATCGTACATGAAGGTAACGGAGGTCACCGCGGGGCGAGCAGTATTCGAGCTGTCGTGGGCCTGAAGGCACGCACTTTCGTCAGGGCTGCACCAGGTGGGACGCACCACCCCGAGCGCGGCAAAGGTAGCGCAACGATGCTGCCGGCTGCTCCCCACCGAACGCCGGCGCAATCGTCCGCGCAATGGGTGGGTTGCCCCAACCGTGCGGTGCTCGCCTGCGGCTGCGCTCCTCCTGCCTTCCCCAAATGTCGTGCTCGGCTTCGCCTGCGCGCGCCATGGGGAAGGCCGTCTCTGAGCCAGCGACGGGACCTGAGTGGCGGTTTTTCTTTCTCCGCTCGCAGTTCGATCTGCGGCGACATTCCCTCGGTGAGGTTCGCGCTCGCAAGTTCGCGCCAGTACGTTGGCCAGATCGGATCGGATACGAGCGAGTGCGTTACGCCGCGCGACTTTTGCGACGAGGCTTGATTTGAGCCAGCCCTATTCGAAGCCCGAATGGTTTCAGTAGGCGCTCGAGTGTCTCCTGTGTGGGATTGTGCTTCGAATTGATGGCGCGCAGGACGTTTGGGCTTGGCATCCCGACACTCTGTGAGAATTCCTTTACCCCGGTTGCGCGAATGACTTTTGCGAGAGCGATTTTCAGCGGAATGCCGTCTTCTACGGCAGCGGTCAGGAACTCTCGGGCAAATTCCGGATCCCGCAGGTCTTCGGCCAGTCCTTCGTTCCAGTCTCTACTGCGCTTTGCCATGCTTCAGCTCCTTCACGTACGTTTCCCAGAGTTCTCGCGCGCGCTTGATGTCCTTCGTCTGCGACTTCTTGTCCCCGCCGAGCAGGAGCAAAACGACGTCGCGACCGCTCCGTCCAAAGTACAAGCGATACCCCGGACCGAAGTCCAGTCGGGCTTCCGAGACTCCGCCGCCGACCTCCTGTGATCGCCGAGGTTGCCAACTTCGAATCGAAGGATGCGTGCTTGCACGCGAGCTCGGGTCGCCGTGTCCAGTTTTTCGAGCCAGTCTCGAAAGGGTATCCGCCCGCTGCCATCGACGTATTCGCGGACGGTGAAGCGCACGCTTTATTGATATCGCATAGGATACTTATGACAAGCCTCGTTGGCATGCTCTCCCGATGTCGGTGTGGCGCCGTCGTTGCTCCGTGCTCGGCGTCGCCTGCGCGCGCCATGGGGAAGGCCGTCTGAGCCGCGCTCCAACGGCTGCGCTCCATTCGGCGACTGAACGCTTTCGCGTTTCGCGTCTCGGCCCGGCGGAGCGACCGGACTTCTCGAGCGGCGCCGACGTCGACGCGGAGGTCGCCATCACCGTGTACGGATTTCTTCCCAGTGACGAAGCCGGCTGAGTCCGGTTTTGCAGCTGGCGAGCGCCCCGCTACGCGCGGGCTCCCGGACCTGAAGCCGCCAGCGAGTCACTCACG
>DATDJP010000354.1:0-3240 GCA_036520475.1 Polyangiaceae bacterium
AGCTGACGACTTCCCAGCACCGAAGCGAGCGGGGCACAGCTTCGCCGCGCTGGTGTCGAGCACCGCTTCCCCCGTCCTCACCCGCTCCGAGCGCTTGACCCAGCTGATGATAGCCGCCGCCAAGCGCCGGTTGTGGATCGCCAACGCCTATTTCGTGCCGTCTAAGGCCATCCTGGACTTGATCGCGAGCAAAGCTTCCGCCGGCGTGGACGTGCGCATCCTGGCTCCCGGCAAGAAGAGCGACTCGAAGACGTCTTTTGGCGCTCAGCACGTCGAGTACGGCGCCCTCTTGAAGAAGGGAGTGCGCGTCTGGGAGTATCAACCATCGATGATGCACGCGAAGACAATGCTGGTCGACGAGCACCTCGTCAGTATCGGTTCCGCGAATCTGGATCCACTCTCGCTGAGCAAGCTCGAAGAAGTCACGCTGGTCGTCGACGACCGAGCGGTCGCGTCGCAGCTCGAACGGAGCTTTTTGAAAGACTGCTCCCACGCCAAAGAGCACAAGGAGGACTGACACGTCCATGACTACATTGCCCGAACGGCTACACCCGGCGGTCGCGTCATCTCTGGCGCTGTGGCACGAGATGGTCGCTCAGCGCGACCTGTCTCGTTTACCCACCATTCTGGCGGACGACGCGGTGTTCCGCTCACCGATGGCGTTCAAACCGTACGCCAGCGCCGCAGCCGTGCGTTTGATCCTCGAGAACGTGATGCAGGTCTTCACCGATTTCGAGTACCACCGGCAGTTCGCGACGCCGGACGGCCTGAGCGTGGTGCTCGAGTTCAGCGCCAAGGTCGGCAAAAAATCGCTAAAGGGCGCAGACCTGATTCGCTTCGACGACGCCGGACGCATCGTCGATTTCGAAGTGATGGTCCGGCCCTTCAACGCCCTACAAGCTCTCGGAGACGAGATGGGAAAACGGCTCGCGCCGTATTTGCCTGCGTACAAGGCTCAGTAGCGGGCGTCAAAGCGCGCCGCGTCACAGCTTGGAGGCGCGTGCCCGTTCGCGTCGGAAGCATTTGCCCGTTCGCGCAAGCAGTTCCGCCTTTGCTCGGGAGCAAGGCGTTCCTTGCGGCGTCGTGTAGTCGGCGCCTTCGTGGTCGCGAATGTCGAGCTCGAGCTCTCCGTCGCGGCTGATGCGAATGGATCCGTCGCTGGCGCGTGGCCATCCACAGGTTCCGTCCTCGAAATCGTTGACCAGGACCGTCTTACCGAGGAATGAACCGTCGCCCAAGCTGCATGAGAACTCGTAAAGAAAGAAGTGTGCGTACTCGCCAAGCTCCGAGTGGGGACCACTACAGACCTCCTCCGAAAAACACGCACCCAGGAACAGCGCAGGCTCCCCGGGCATGTAGTCCGGTCTCGGTTTCAGAGACAGGAACGCCGGTGCGTCTTCGGGCGTCTCCGGCGCGTTCGCACAGCTTCGGTAGTGCTCCACGTAGCTCGTGATCGCATAGGCGCCAGTGTACGCAGTGAGCTCTTCGTCCGTGACCGGGCGGCACTCTGGCGTTCGAGCGGTGTCCACTTCACCGCCGCAACCGGTTGAACCCAAGGCCGTGAACGTTGTGAGCAACAAGAAAGGTTTCACGTCGGCGTGCATATCAACTCAGCCTTGATTTCGCGAGCGTCTACCGGTGCGGTGGCAATGCCCCATGCGCGGATCGGTGCCGAGCGCTGTGGCGCGAGCCCACGGAGCGGACGCTTCGAGCACGGGGCTGTTGGTTTCTGACAAAATTACGCCTCAGAGGCACTCGAAGGGTGGCGTGGATGAACGCACACATGTAGGCGCGAAAATCTTGGCTTCCTTGATTTGCACTCGGTTGGTACTGCCATCGCCGAGTCTCCAGCGCAACTCGAGCCGCACGCGCCGACTACCAGGAACGTATGCGCTGACCTCACCGTTGAAGGGAACGTACATGCCATCCACGGAGGCTTGGTTCTCGGGAGTGACGCTAGGCGACGGCACGCTAGCAACGTCGTAGAACTGGAGCGTGTTCGGATCCTCGACCTGAAGCGCCCATTCGAGAGCTCCCGCAACTGGATGACCAATCGCGCTCCAAGGTCCCACGATCCCGATGAATCCAGACTTGAAAGTGGCGCGAACCAACTTCGTTTCATCATGACCTTGATACGCCTCGAGCTGGATCACCGGCGCAGGTCCCTCGACGTAGGACCTAAACTCGAGCAGTCTCGGCACCAATCCGCCATTGACTTGTGCTGCAGAACATTGCGCATACTGAGCTTGATACGCGTGAATGTTGGGCGCGACGTAGTCGCTTTGCCACACCTTGCCCCGAACCTGGTAACGATCCGCCCCCTTCGCAGCGCCGGTCTGCAAGTCGATCTCACACAACGGCTCGCCAGGTGCGTCCACGCGGCACTCATGGTCCGCAGGAAGAAATCTCAAATCGCATGGGTTGAAAGTTGTTTCCTGTCCAAACTCAGTACAGCCAACAATCGCTACCACACCGCACAGCGCCAGCGCTCCCCCACGATACACCATCTTCACAGACATCGCTTCCTCCAACGGTCAACAATCACTCAGGTCGAGTCGAGCACCGGATTCAGCCAAATCACGGTAGCCAGTTAGCACGCGCCAAAACGACCACGACTGCGCTCTACGAACTCGGGCACGGCGCCGCAGCAACTTCACCCCCCGCGTATCCCTCTACCTAAAGCCGACTCTCAATCAGAACAAAATAGGCGGTCACCAAGTTGCGCACTTGTTGCGCCATATCCCGGCTTCTTCGCTGAAGCCTTATCGCGCGTAGCTCCAACTCCAACATAACTCATTGTTCGTCCTCAGAATCAGAGACACTCGTACGGAGGCGTCGAGGACCGTACGCAGATCGGTGCGAAGATCCGTGCATCCCTGACCTGGACCAACATGGCATTGCCATCGCTCAACGTCCAACGGAGCTCAAGGCGAACTCGCGTGTTCGCTGGAACATACGCGCGGACCTCACCGTTGAACGACCTGTACAGGCCGTCCTCCGTCGCGGTGGTCTCGTGCGCGGCAGGAGATGCCACCACCGCGACGTCGTGAAACTGGAGCGTGTTTAGATCTTCGGCTTGCAGCGCCCATTCTAGAGCTCCGGCCGGGGGATACGGGACGGCGGGGGCGCCGAGGAATCCCGACTTGAAGCTCGCGCGGACCAACTGAGTCTCGTCGTGCCCCTGGTACGCGTCGAGCTGCACCACGGGCGCCGGCTGCCCGGAAGTTAGAACGGACCTGG
>DATDJP010000355.1:0-7970 GCA_036520475.1 Polyangiaceae bacterium
GTGGTTCAACGGCGACCGCGCGAGCGTTCCGGGCTTTCGCTTCAACATGCACCGCTCGACGCTGATCGCGCGGCTGAAGAAGGAGCGCGCCGACCTGTGGGTGATCGACGAGGGCACGGTCGGCTTCGTGAGCCGTCCCGACGAGCTCTTGCTCAGCCTGCGTCAGATCGGTTTGTGCGAGAACGCCTGCACGGTGTTCGACGTGTTGTCGCAATACTTCTACACGCATCAGGACACGCTCGAGGGGACTTCGGAGATTCTCCCGGACACGCAGTGCAACGCGGTGTCCGTCGGCGTCGACTTCGAGGCGCGGCAGGCGTCCGCGAGCTCGGCGGACGTGACGAAAGCGCAACCACTGGTCGTGTGCCCCATTCCCAAAAACCCGGCTGCACCGCGGCCAGGCTGCACTTGCCAACCCAGCGGCGAGTGCACGTAACCCCGGAGCCATCGGAGCTATGCACGTGAAGCCAAATTATCTGAACCCCGTCAGGCGCTGCTTACTGGCTCTGTCGGTCGCGGCCGCTGTTTCCACGACCGCGGTGCCGGCGCTGGCCGACGATCTCGCCGGCGCGGCGAATGCGTTCTCGAAGGGGCAAAAGGCGGAGCTGACCGGGAATTACCCCGCGGCTGCGGAGCTCTTCGAGCTCGCGGACTCGCTCGCTCCCTCGCCGGAGGCGGTGCGGAGCGCGCTCAGAGCGCGCGTCGCCGCCGGACACCTCGGAACCGCCGCAGTGCACGCCGAGGCGCTGCTCGAACGCGACCCGGAGAACGAACGCTCCAAGAACCTCGCGCAGACCACGCTCGACGAGGCGCGCCGTACGCTCGTGCGCTTGGCCGTCACCTGCCGTCCGCGCGGCTGTGCGATGGAGGTCGATGGCGCCGTGGGCGCTTCGGACGCCAGGGAGCGGCACACCTTCTACGTTGCGCCCGGAGAGCACGAGCTGGTCGGCGTGTTCAACGCGACGCGCTCGCCGGCGCAGAAGGTTCAGGGCGCGGCGGGCGAAGCGCTCTCGCTGTCGTTCGTAGCTCCCGCCGAGAGCAGCACGAAGGCCGCGCAAAGGCCCGCGAGCTTCACGTCGGGCGGCGATCTGGCGCTCGACGCGACGGGCGATGCGAAACCGAGCGAGAGCGGCGGGTTGTCGCCCTGGTTTTTTGCGACCAGCGCCGTGATCACGGCGGGTCTGGGAGGCGCGGCCATCTGGTCGGGTATCGACGTGGCGCGCGCGCACTCGGCTTACGAGGAGTATGAGAGCCGGGAGGCTTACGAAGCGGGGGTGAGCAAGGAGCGGCGCACGAACATCCTGATCGGTGGCGCGGCGGCGAGCGCGGCCATCACGCTGGGGCTCGCGCTGTTCACGGACTGGGACGGCAGCGAGGCACCCAAGAAAGCCGCGCGGCCCGGGGCGGTGCGCTTCATGGCGGCAGGCACTACGAACAGCGCGCTGCTGTCCGTCGGTGGGAGCTACTGACGTGGAGCGCGGTGCAGCCTCGCCCCGGAAGGAGGGCCACGGCGGGCGCTCGCTCGGCAGATACGAGCTGATCGCCGAGCTGGCGAGCGGCGGCATGGGGACGGTGTATCTCGCGCGGCACGCCGGTCAGCGCGGCTTTCAACGGCTGTTTGCCGCCAAGGTGTTGCACCCACACCTGTCGGCGGAGTCCGAGTTCGTCGACATGCTGCACGACGAGGCCCTGCTCGCGGCGCGCATTCACCACCCCAACGTGGTCGCCGTCGTGGACATCGGCTCGGAGGATGCCCGGCACTACGTGGTCATGGAGTACGTGGAAGGGCCCGCGTTCGCGATCCTTTACGGGCGGAGCGCGAAGAATCGTCCCGTCGGCGTGGTGCTGTCGATCCTCATCGACGCGCTGGAAGGGCTGCACGCGGCGCACACCTTGACGGACGACTACGGCGAGCCAGTGGGCCTCGTGCACCGCGACGTGTCGCCGCAGAACGTGCTGGTCAGCGCCGACGGCATCGCGCGCATCACCGACTTCGGCATCGCCAAGGCGCGCAGCCGGATCACGAGCACGCAGCCCGGAACGCGCAAGGGCAAGCTGCAGTTCATGGCGCCCGAGCAGGTCATGGGCTGGGAGGTCGACCGGCGCGCGGACATCTGGGCAGCCGGCGTGATGCTCTGGACCACGCTCACGGGTCAGAACCTGTTCAAGGCGGATACGGACGCTGCCACACTGCACAACCTGCTCTCGAGCACCGTGCCAGTGCCGAGCTCGCAGGGCACGAAACCGCCGGAGTGCCTCGACGCCATCATCCTGCGCGCGCTCGAACGCGACCAGGAGAAGCGCTTTTCGTCCGCGCTGGAGATGGCGGATGCGCTCCGCACTGCAGCGGCGAAGAATGACCTGCTCGCGACGCGGCACGAGGTGGCGAGCTGGGTGAGCGAGCTCTTCGGCAACGACCTGGAGCGACGCCGCCAGGCCATTCGGCAGGCGCAGCAGGCGACCTACGACGAGTCGTCGCACGTGTCGCGGGTGGTGGCG
Organism: Polyangiaceae bacterium; assembly: GCA_036520475.1. Lineage (GTDB taxonomy): Bacteria > Myxococcota_A > Polyangia > Polyangiales > Polyangiaceae > DATDJP01. The sequence continues at coordinate 2,500 of DATDJP010000355.1, forward strand.
CTGCCCGTGCTGCCGCCGCTCGCTCCTACTCCGACGCCCGCTCCTTTCGCCGGCGTGCCCGAGGGCGCCACGGCGCCGTCGCTGCGGAAAGCGGAGGCCGGCGTTTCACTGCCGCCCGAGGCGCTCTCGCAGCGCCACGTCATGGAGCTGTCCGCGCCCGCGGGGAACGCGCGTCCGCTGCGGCGCCATGCGCTGAAGATTGCCGTCGCCTGCGCGCTGGCGGGGGGAATCGCCTGGGCAAGCCAAGCCAAGCTCGCTCCCGAACCCCGCGCCGAGCAGCAGAGCGCACCCGCCGCTCCCCGCCAGCCGATAGAGCCAGCGGTCACCGCTGCAGCGCCGCCCACAGCGCCGCCTGAGACGGCGATCCCTGATAGCGAACCGACCGCCGCTGAACCGCGGGCGAGCGTCGCGGACGAGAAGCGCGCGCCGCGCCTGTACCGGCGCGCGCGTCCTCGCGCGGTGACTGCCGTGACGAGCACGCCGGCCAGCGCCGCGTCGCCGAGCCCAGTCGTCGCGCCTCCCCCGAAGGCCGCCAAGTCCGGCGATGACGGATTCGAGACGAACCCTTACTTCCGCCGCTGATTGCGTCCCTGGAGCTCATGATGAAACTCGATCTTCAATTCTGTCTGACGATTCTGCCGATGCTCCTGCTCACCGCGTCGGGGTGCGCCGACTACTCGGTTCAACCCCCCGGCGGCGCCGGCAGTGGAGGAGGCGCCGGGACGGACGGCGGCGGCGCCGACAACGACGCGGGCGCCGACGCGGCGGGCCAGCCGTGCTCTGCCCCGGCACAGCCCGGCACCTCCAAGTTGTGTTTGACGCTCGAGCCGCAAACCATGGCGCTGCGCACGGAGCCGGAGTTCGACGGTCGCGGCTATCTGCTCGTCGAGGTGTTCGACACGCCGTCACCGGGCGCGGGAACTCAGCCGCTCAAGCGCCTGTTCTTCCCGCCGGAAGCCGAAACGGACCCCGCCAATACCGGGCTCTCGCTCGACGCCTTGCCGCGGGTCGACATCGACGGTCTGCCCGAGCTCGTCTACGTGCGCAGCTCGTTCGCCGACAATCCGGCGTGGTCGGCCACGGCACAGCCCTACCTGTATGGCGTGTTCATGGGAGGCCGGGACCTGAACAACGGCATCATCCCGACGCCGCCCATTCGCGAGGTACGTCTGCCGAGCGGCGCGGCCGTCGAGCTATCACACGTGATGACGGCGCTGCGACGCTTCGACGTCGAGGTGCGCTTGGGCATGGCGGAGGGTGTCAGCGCGCCGGATGACGCACAGGGTCCGGTCCTGGTCGGGGCGTTTCAGGAGCGCTCCGCCAGCAACACGCGCATCTACGGCTTTGCGCGTGTCGAGTGCGCAAACATCGCGAGCGCGCCCACGACCGCGACCGGCTTTCTGTTCTCGGTGCGCGGCGCGCAAGACTTCTGGTTTGCCGGGCAAATCGACGACTTCAACAAGGGCGGCGTGTCCCCGCCCGGCTCCATCGTTTCCATCGACGACATGCTGCTCACCCCGGACGCACAGAAACAATTCGTCAACGCCGACGCCTACGTGGTGACCGTGCCGCCCGTCGTGTTGAACGAGGTCTTGCCGGGCTTCGCCGGCTCTGTTCCGTACGCTTGCCCACCTGCCGCGCAGAACACCCACATGGTGGAGGGCGGCTGATGCCCTGTAGGCGCAGTGACGACAGCGGTCCGTCATCAGAGCTCGATCCTCCTCATGTTACAGTGAAGTGTGGACGACTTGGCCTCTAGCGCATTCGACGAAAACTCGACGTTCCATCACACGAAGTCCGACTCGTGTCCGCCGGTGCCGCAGGGTATCGCGCTCGTGGTGCTCGAGGGGCAAGACGTTCAGCGCCAGTTCGTGCTCGCGGGCCCCACGCCGTGCCGCGTGGTGATCGGCAAGGGCGACGCCGTGGACATTCGCATCACGGATCGCGAGATCTCGCGACGCCACGCTGCGGTCGAGCTCGGACAATCGGGCTTTCGCATCGCCGATCTCAAGTCGACCAACGGCACGTTCGTGGACGGCGTGCGTATCATCGAAGCGTTCCTGCAAGGCGGCGAGATCGTGCGCATGGGCGCCACGGTGTTCCGCGTCGACCTGCTCGTCGCCCCGGAAAACACGCCGGTGGACGTGCGCACGAGCTTCGGCAATCTGGTCGGCGGCAGCGCCGAGATGCGGCGGCTGTATCCGCTCTGCGAGCGTCTGGCGGCGTCGAGTCTGCCGGTGGTCATCGAGGGCGAGACCGGGACCGGCAAGGAGGTGCTGGCCGAGTCGCTGCATATGCTCGGCCCGCGTGCAGCCAAGCCGTTCGTGGTGTTCGACTGCACGACGGTGGCGCCCAGCTTGCTCGAGTCGGAGCTGTTCGGGCACGAACGCGGCGCCTTCACCGGCGCTGTCGGGCGGCGCATCGGCGTGTTCGAGCAAGCGCACGGCGGGACGCTGCTCATCGACGAGATCGGCGATCTGGCGCTACCGCTCCAGGCGAAATTGCTGCGCGCCATCGAGCGTTCGGAGATTCGCCGCGTCGGAGGCGAGCAGTCCATCCGCGTGGACGTACGCGTGATCTCGGCGACCCGGCGTAACCTGGCGTACGAGGTTCAGGCAGGCCGCTTCCGCGACGACCTGTTTCATCGCCTGGCCGTCGCGCGTATCGAGCTGCCCGCGCTCCGCCATCGCCGCGGGGACGTCTCGCTGCTCGCGTGGCACTTCGCGCGTGCGATGAACGCCGATCCGAGCAAGCTGTCGAGCGAGCTGCTCGCGCGCTGGAACGACGCACCCTGGCCGGGCAACGTGCGCGAGCTCAAGAACGCCGTGTCGCGCCACATCGAGCTCGGCGACCTCGGCGGCGAAGCTCCGGCCGCGCCGCTCCTGAACGAGGCGGTCTCGGAAGACGAAGACCCGATCGCGCGCGTGATCGCGCTGGGACTGCCGCTCGCCAATGCGCGCCAGCGCCTCGTCGACGAGTTCGAGCGCCGCTACATCCAGCAAGCGCTGGATCGACACAACGGCTGCGTCTCGGACGCCGCCGCCTCCGCCGGCGTAGCACGCCGCTATTTTCAGCTGCTGCGCGCCAAGAAAGAGAACCGCTGACTCAGTCTTTGGCGGGCGCGGCTATGCTGCTTCTGCATGCGGTACGTCGTCTATGACCCCAATGACCCGCGCAAGTCGCAGCTGCTGAGCGACCCGGTGCTGGGACAGATCGTGCTCGGCGAGGGCCGCACGATCACCCAGGCGCTGGCCGCCGCTCGCGCTCCCCCCGGATCCCTCGTCTGGGATCGCCACGAACAGCGCATTGCGTACGTCGTTCCAGCCAGCTGTCGCGATTGACAAACGGCTCCCACTTCACTCCGCGGCCGGCGGGAGCTCGGCGCGGATGCTCGCGGCAGTGTGGCCGCGGAGCTGCTCGACCATGCTGACGACGGCTCGGGAGATGGGCAATAGACTCGGCTCGTGCACCTTGTCGATCGTGTCCTGGCTGTCGAACAGGTACATGGGCGCGGTCAGAAAATTCATGATCGGAACGCCGGCCAGGTGAAACCGCGAGCCGTCGGTCGGAGGCGCCTCCGTGCCCGGCGGAAAGCCGTTGGGCCCGATGATCAGCGAACGCTCGAGGCCTTGCTCGATGATGGCGTGTTCGACGGCGTCTTCCAGGCTCTTGCTCTCACTCGTGAACCACCAGCGCACTTCGGGCTCGTCCGTCGGCACGAGCACGCCGTCGCGACCCTCGCAGAGCCGCGCGACGTGTTCGAGGTGGATCTCCACGATCGTCTGGGCGAGCTCAGCCTGGTGATCTTCCACGTAGCGCGCCGCGCCAGGATACCCCGCGACGTGCGCCGCCTGAAGCACGAACTTGAACGTGAACGGACGCTTGGCGCGCGGCACTTCTGACCAGTACTTGGCCTGCGCCAAAACGAGCGCGATGCCCGACGCATCTTCCACCGCGGAGGCCCAGGGTCCATCGTGGTGCGAGCCAAAGATGACCGAGTCCGTAGTGGCACCCGGCAGCGTTCCCACGATGTTGTACGTCTCGACTGTCGGCGCTGTGGAATCCACTTTGACGCGGACGGACGCGGCACCGCGCGCCATCACCGCGCGCAGCTGTGCACCCACTGACTTGCTGATCCAGACTCCGGGGATGGGACGCATGTGCGCGTCGTAAGGCACGAAGTAGTCGTGGGTCTCCCACGGCACGTCCAGCACACCGATGAACGCGCTCGCGCCCGCCTCGATCGAAGGCTCCAGGACGTTCATGATCTTGGGCGTGAACGGCAGGGTTTGGTTCATCGTCTGAAACTCACCCGTGGGGTCGTAGTGCCGATTCGAAAACGTGATCATCGCCGTTTGCGGGAGCGTGAGGAACGTGGCGGTGACGACCGCTGCCTTGCCCGTCACATCGCCGTCCGCGAGCTCGGCGAGCGGCAGCACGACGTCCGCGCTGAGCGTTGTATAGGGAACGTGGAAACACGGTAGGTTCGTGGTCTCCGCGGGGGCGACATCCGACCACACTTCGAGCGCACAGCTGCTCGGCATCCACGTCACGGCCTGCACTGGCTCGAGCGCGACGTCCTTCAGGCCCAGCTTGCGAAACTGCTGCGCAGTCCAGTTCTCAGTCCATTGATTGGCGGGATAGCCGGCCCTGCGAATACCCTGCTCCGTGATGAGCTGAATCCAGTTCATCATGTCGTTCGTGGCGGGAAATTCCGGGGGTTTTCGCGGTGGATCTTCGTCGTCGCCGGAACACGCGCTATTGACCGCGCCGACTACGATGAGACCGAGCGCCCCGAGGAGACGCGGCGCGCTCACGCGAAGAGCGCGCCGCACGCGAACACTAAAGTTCAAACCCATAATGCCGTCCTTCTGTGCCCACACATTTGAAGACGTAGCATGCGCGGCGCGAGCGAGAGCCACCAAAGTGGCGTATACATGAAGGTCACGCATGGGGCTCCGAACTGACGCATGACACTCGAGGGTGGGAAGGAGCCGCGCGAGCTCGATATGCAAGGCGAACGCATCGCCGGCCGCTATCGGATCGACGCAGTCCTCGGCAAAGGGGGGATGGGCACCGTCTACCGTGCCAGGGACGAGTCGGGCGCTGGCGATGACGTCGCGCTGAAGCTGTTGTCTCAGACGAAGACGGACTCCAGGGTCGGCGCTCTATTCGAACGCGAGTACCACACGCTCGTCGGTCTCAAGCATCCGTGCATCATCGAAGTCCGGGACTACGGCGTCAGCTCGCACGGCCCGTACTACACCATGGAGCTTCTGGACGGCGCCGACCTGCGCAGTCTCGGAACGTTGCCCTACAAGGAAGCGTGTAAACACCTGCGCGACGTGGCGTCCGCGCTGGCGCTGCTGCACTCGCGGCGTCTTTTGCACCGGGACATCACGCCGCGCAACGTGCGCCTGACCGAGCAAGGACGCGCCAAGCTCATCGACTTCGGTACCCTGGCCGCGTTC